>NZ_JACBYE010000041.1 GCF_013415325.1 Sanguibacter inulinus
CCCTCCTTCCGGCGCACGGCGCGCGCACCCCTGCCCTGTCCTGTCTCCCAGCGACCCCAACCAGACGCCGAGATCGGCACCTCGGAGCGAGATCGATCCCCCTGCAGCACGATCTCGCTCCGAGGTATCGATCTCGCTGCTCCTGCCCCCGGCAGGCACACAGCCTCCTCCAGATCACCTACCACCCGGTAGGTTTCAGCGCTAGGCTGGCCAGAGCACGCGCTGGAGCGTGCTCCGCCGACACCGAGGGAGTGCTCGCATGACTTCTGCACCAACCACCACCACGGCAGGCCCGCTCGACGTCGAGCGCCTGATCCAGGACCTCACGCTCGAGGAGAAGGCCTCGCTGACCTCAGGCCTGGACTTCTGGCACACCCAGCCCGTCGAGCGCCTCGGCATCGGCTCGGTCATGGTGACCGACGGCCCGCACGGCCTGCGCAAGCAGGACACCTCGGCCGACCACCTGGGCCTCGCCGAGTCCGTCCCGGCCACCTGCTTCCCGACGGCTGCCGCCCTGGGCTCCACCTGGGACGTCGACCTCTTGCGCCGCGTCGGCAGCGCGCTGGGCCGCGAGACCCGCGCGAACGACGTCGCCGTCCTGCTGGGCCCGGGGATCAACATCAAGCGCTCACCGCTGTGCGGCCGCAACTTCGAGTACTTCTCCGAAGACCCCGTCGTCTCGGGCGACCTCGGTGTCGCGCTCATCGAGGGCATCCAGTCCGAGGGTGTCGGCACCTCGCTCAAGCACTTCGCGGTCAACAACCAGGAGACCGACCGCATGCGCGTCTCGGCCGACGTGGACGAGCGCACCCTGCGCGAGATCTACCTCACCGGCTTCGAGCGTGCCGTGACCCGCGCGAAGCCCTGGACCGTCATGTGCGCCTACAACAAGGTGAACGGCACCTACGCCTCCGAGCACCCGTGGCTGCTCACCGAGGTGCTGCGCGACGAGTGGGGCTACGACGGGGTGGTCGTCTCCGACTGGGGCGCCGTCGCCGACCGTGTGCCCTCCCTCGCCGCCGGCCTCGACCTGGAGATGCCGAACTCCGGGAACATCGGCGACGCCCAGGTCGTCGAGGCAGTCCGGTCGGGCGCGATGGACGAGGCCGTCCTCGACCAGGCCGTCCGCCGTCTGCTCACCCTGCTCGCCCGCGCGCTCCCGGCTGCCGCAGAACCGTCGTCCTACGACGCCGGCGCCCACCACGCCCTCGCCCGCGAGGCCGCGGCGGCCGGGTCCGTCCTGCTGAAGAACGAACCCGTCGACGGCGCTCCCCTGCTGCCGCTGCGGGCTGCTGACGCCGCTGGTGTGCTCGTCGTCGGCGAGTTCGCCAGGACTCCCCGCTACCAGGGGGCAGGATCGTCGCAGGTCAACCCGACCCGGCTCGACGACGCGCTGACGGCGATCGGCGAGCTCACAGGTGCGGACGTGAGCTTCGCCCCGGGCTTCACGATCGAGGGCGTGACCGAGGGCTCCGACGAGCAGCTGCGCGACGAGGCCGTCGAGGCCGCCAGGACTGCGACGACAGTCGTGGTCTTCCTCGGGCTGCCCGCCGCCGACGAGTCCGAGGGCTACGACCGCGACCACCTCGACCTGCCCGACAGCCAGGTCGCGCTGCTGCAGGCTCTCGCCGAGGTGAACCCGCGCCTCGTGGTGGTGCTCGCCAACGGCTCCGCCGTGGCGCTCTCCGGCTGGGAGCACCTCACCCCCGCGGTCCTCGAGACGTGGCTCGGCGGCCAGGCCGGCGGCGGCGCCGTCGCCGACCTGCTCTTCGGCGCGCAGAGCCCCTCGGGTCGCCTCACCGAGACGATCCCCGTCTCCCTGCGCGACACCCCCGCCTACGGCAGCTTCCCCGGCGAGCTCGGGCACGTTCGCTACGGCGAGGGGGTGCTGGTCGGCTACAGGTACTACGACGCCAAGGGCATGGCGGTCTCGTACCCCTTCGGTCACGGGCTGACCTACACGAGCTTCGAGCACTCGGACGTGACAGCCACGGTCTCCGGAGAGGGCGACGAGGTGACGGTGACGGTCCGCGCGCGGATCACCAACACCGGCGCCGTCCGTGGTGCCGAGGTGGTCCAGGTGTACGTCGGCGACCCCGAGTCTGTGGTCCTGCGGCCCGAGCGCGAGCTCAAGGGATTTGTCAAGGTGGCCCTCGAGCCCGGTGAGTCCCGCGAGGTCGAGGTGGTCCTCGACGCCCGCGACCTCTCGTACTGGCACCCGACGCTGCGCGCCTGGACCCTCGAGGGCGGCGAGTTCCTCGTCTCGGTCGGGGCGTCCTCGCGCGACCTGCGTGCCACGGTGTCCGTCGACGTCACGGCTCCCCCGCTCGCGGCACCGCTCTCGGACGACTCGACCTTCGGCGAGTGGCTCGACCACCCCGTCGGCGGCGAGCTGCTGCGCGCCGAGCTCGCACGCCCGGAGACCGCGGGCGCCGACGACCAGGGCAACCTAGAGCTCGACGAGACGATGGCCAAGATGCTGCTCGACATGCCGGTCCGGGTGATCGCGAACTTCGCCGGGATGCTCTTCGACCGCGACGGCCTCGCCAGGCTCCTCGACCAGGCGCAGGAGCGCTCGGTCCGCGCCTGACACCCGAGCTCGTCCCCCGGGGCACACGCACCGGGGGACGAGCTGCTGGACGTGCTGGGTCAGTCCGCCGAGGCCCACGCTCCTGGGGGCGTGCTGCGTCGGTCTGCCGGGGCACAGGCTCCCGGGGGACTCGCTGGGTCAGTCGCCTGTGCCCCCAGGCCTCTGCGGCTCCACGAGGGGCGGCTCCACGAGGTACAGGGCGAGCGCGTCCTGCATGACGGCGGCCATGTCGACCTGGTCCTCGGAGCCGCGCTCGAGCAACCACTGGACCTGGAGCCCGTCCATGAGAGCCGTGAGCTGGCGGGCGCCCGAGGCTGGGTCGACCGAGGGGCGCAGCGCCCCGGCGTCGCGGAGCGCCTCGAGCTCCCGCGTGAGCAGCGCGATCGTCGTGGTGTACCTGTCGCGGAAGTACCTGTGCGCGGGGTGGTCCGCGGCCGTGGCCTCGGCGGCGAGCGTGGTGAACAGCTCGACGATGCCGGGCCTCTCGGCGTTGCGGCGCACGAGCCTGACGACCGCGTCGAGCAGCGCCGTCCCCGACGCGAGGTCTGCGGCCAGCGCTGAGTCGTCGATCTCGTCCCGGTGCTCGAGGACCGCGGCCAGCAGCACCTCCTTGGTCGGGAAGTGGTGGATCAGGCCGGGGTGCGAGATCCCGACGCGTGACGCGATCTCGCGCAGCGACGCAGACCTGTACCCGACCTCGCCGAACAAGACCATCGCGGCCTCGACGATCTGCACGCGCGTGGCGCGCCCCTTGGCGTACCCCCGCTCGCGGCGCGGCTGCGCAGGTTCTGTCACGGTCTGACCCCATTCCTCGACGGGGCTGCAGTGCCCCCTCCGCGAGCAGGACTCTACAGTCGGACGTCCGACCTGCGATCTCACCTCCCCTGCGGCTCGACCGGCGGCTAGGCTGCCCGTGAGACGACTCCGGCGGTCCGACCGCCCTGAACCTAGGCGGTTGACCATGAGCCACGTTCCTCCTCCCCCACCCGGCGCGGGCGCTCCTGGTCCCGGCGACGCCAAGACGCAGAAGCTCGGCGCGCAGCCGGGGTGGGGCGACCAGCAGGGCACGCAGGGCCCCTCGGCGTCCTATGGACAGCCGGGTCACGCAGGTCAGCCGAGCCAGCCCGGTCAGCAGCAGGGCCAGGCCGGTCAGCCCGGTCAGCCGGGCCAGGCCCAGCAGGGCGAATCCTGGCAGCAGGGCCAGCCGTCACAGCCCGCGCCGCAGTCTCAGCCCGGTCAGCCCGGTCAGCCGTGGCCGCAGCCCACCCAGCAGTGGGGCCAGCCCGGCGGTCCGCAGCAGCATGGCAGCCCGCAGCAGCCCGCTGGTCCGCAGCATGGCCAGCAGCCGGCACAGCAGCCGTGGCAGCAGCAGCCGGGCCAGCAGCCCCAGCAGCCCGGCCAGCAGTGGGGTCAGCCTGGTCAGCAGCCGGGCCAGCAGCAGCCCGCACAGCAGTGGGGTCAGCCTGGCGCACCCGCCCAGCAAGGTCCCGGGCAGCACAGCCCCGGGCAGCAAGGCCCGTGGGGTCAGCAGCCCGCGCAGCAGCAGTGGGGCCCGGGCCAGCAGGGCGGCTACCCCGGCCAGCCCGGTCAGCAGAACCCGCAGTGGGGACAGCAGCCCCCGAAGAAGTCGTCACGCGGCCTCATCATCGGGATCGTCGTCGCGGTGGTCGTGATCGGCCTCGCCGTCGCGGCGTTCTTCCTGTTCTTCTCCGACTCGACGCCCGAGGCCCTCGAGCCCGACGTGTCGTCGAGCACGAGCGCGTCGGTCAGCCAGCTCGTCGTCGGCAACTGCCTCGAAGACGTCTCGGGCAGCGGGTCCGTCGGCGAGGTCGACGTGGTGCCCTGCTCCGACGACCACGGCGCTCAGGTGGTCGGGAGCACGACCTTCACCGACGGTGACTTCCCCGGCCAGGACACGCTCGTCACCCAGACGACGGCGATCTGCTCCCCCGACCTCGTGACGAGCGGCGACGTCCCGGCCGACGACCTCAGCCTCGTCGTGTGGACCCCGAGCGAAGACTCGTGGGCTGACGACGACCGCACAGGTCTGTGCATCGCCGTCGTCGAGGGCGGGCTCTCCGGCAGCCTCCTCGACTGACCCCGCACCACCTCCAGCCGCCCGAGACCGGACGCGCGAGCACAGCAGCACAGCAGCCGCACCGGATGACCGGTGCGGCTGCTGTCGTCTGGCTGGCCCCGCTCCTCGCAGAGCGCTCTCGCAGGAACGCTCTGAGCGAGGCACTCCCGACGGAGCGCTCACCGTGCGGCGCTCCTGGCGGAGCGCTCCTAGCGGAGCACCTCGACCACCAGGTTCCCCGCGCCGCCCTCGGGCGACTCGGGCCTGTCGACGAGGATCCTGTCGCCGTCGGCGATCTCACCCGCGAGGAGCGTCCGTGCGAGCCTGTCGCCGATCTCCCGCTGCACGAGGCGGCGCAGCGGCCGCGCTCCGTAGGCGGGGTCGAAGCCCTCGATCGCGAGCCACTCCCGCGCAGCGTCCGTGACGACCAGCGTGATCCGCCGGTCGACCAGGCGCGCCGCCAGGGCCTCGACCTGGATGTCCACGATCTGCCCGAGCTCGTCGAGGTCGAGCGGGTCGAAGAGCACCACGTCGTCGAGCCTGTTGAGGAACTCCGGCTTGAAGGCGCTCTGCACGGCGGCCATGACCGACGCCCGCTTGGCCCCGTCGTCGAGCAGCGGGTCGACGAGGTACTGCGACCCGAGGTTCGACGTCATCACGAGGATCACGTTGCGGAAGTCCACCGTCCGGCCCTGACCGTCGGTGAGCCGTCCGTCGTCGAGCACCTGGAGCAGGATGTCGAAAACCTCGGGGTGGGCCTTCTCGACCTCGTCGAGGAGCACGACCGAGTACGGACGACGCCGCACGGCCTCGGTCAGCTGACCGCCCTCTTCGTAGCCGACGTAGCCCGGGGGTGCCCCGACGAGGCGCGCGACGGTGTGCTTCTCCGAGTACTCGGACATGTCGATGCGGACCATCGCCCGGGCGTCGTCGAAGAGGAAGTCGGCGAGAGCCTTGGCGAGCTCGGTCTTGCCGACACCCGTCGGGCCGAGGAACATGAACGACCCCGTCGGGCGGTCGGGGTCGGAGACCCCTGCCCGCGCGCGGCGCACAGCGTCGGAGACCGTCGCGACAGCCGCCTTCTGGCCGATGAGCCGCTGCCCGAGGACCTCCTCCATGGACAAGAGCTTCTGGCTCTCGCCCTGGAGCATGCGTCCGGCGGGGATGCCCGTCCAGGCGGAGACCACCTCGGCGATCTCGTCGGCGTCGACCTTGTCCCCGACGAGCGGGGCAGGGCGGTCGACGGTCTCCTCGGCGTGCTCGGCCTTCTCGGCCTCGGCGAGCTCGCGCTCGAGCTGGGGGATGTCGCCGTAGCGCAGCCGCGACGCGGTCTCGAGGTCGGCCTCGCGCTCGGCCTTCTCGGCCTGGGCGTCGAGCTGGGCGAGCCTCTCACGGAGCTCACCGACCCTGTTGAAGCCGCCCTTCTCAGCAGCCCAGCGGGCCGTGAGCGAGGCCAGCTCTTCCTTGCGGTCGGCGAGGGTCGCGCGCAGCACCGACAGACGCTGGCGGGAGGCCTCGTCGTCGGACTTCTCCAGGGCGAGCTCTTCCATCTCGAGGCGTGTCACGGCGCGCTGGAGCACGTCGATCTCGACCGGGGACGAGTCCATCTCCATACGCAGGCGCGCGGCGGCCTCGTCGACGAGGTCGATCGCCTTGTCGGGGAGCTGGCGACCGGTGATGTACCTGTCGGACAGCGCCGCGGCAGCCACGAGCGCGGCGTCGGAGATGGTCACGCGGTGGTGAGCCTCGTAGCGGGACTTGAGCCCGCGCAGGATCGCCACGGTGTCCTCGACCGTCGGCTCGCCGACGAACACCTGCTGGAAGCGGCGCTCGAGGGCGGGGTCCTTCTCGACGTGCTCGCGGTACTCGTCGAGCGTGGTCGCACCGACGAGGCGCAGCTCGCCGCGGGCGAGCATGGGCTTGAGCATGTTGCCCGCGTCCATCGCGCCCTCGGAGCCACCCCCGGCACCGACGACGGTGTGCAGCTCGTCGATGAAGGTGACGACCTCGCCGTCGGAGCCCTTGATCTCCTCGAGGACAGCCTTGAGGCGCTCTTCGAACTCACCGCGGTACTTGGCACCGGCGACCATCGCCGCGAGGTCGAGCGAGATGAGCCGCTTGCCCTTGAGCGAGTCGGGGACGTCGCCCGCGACGATGCGCTGGGCGAGGCCTTCGACGACGGCGGTCTTGCCGACGCCGGGCTCACCGATGAGCACAGGGTTGTTCTTGGTGCGGCGCGAGAGCACCTGGACGACGCGACGGATCTCGGAGTCGCGGCCGATGACAGGGTCGAGCCGGCCGTCGCGTGCGGCCTCGGTGAGGTCGACGCCGTACTTCTCGAGCGAGTCGTAGGTGCCCTCGGGGTTGGGGCTGGTGACCCGGCGTCCACCGCGGACCACGGGGATCGCTGCGGCGAGCGCCTCACGCGTGGCTCCGGCGCGCTGGAGGATGTCGGCGGCCGGTGAGGGCGCGGCGGCGAGACCGAGCAGCAGGTGCTCGGTCGAGATGTACTCGTCCTGCAGCTCGGCGGCCTCGGTGCGGGCGCGCTGGAGCACGGCGGACATGGCACCCGAGAGCGTGGGCTCGGCGACCGAGGACCCCGAGAGGGTCGGCAGGGCGACGAGGGCCCGGCGGGCGGCGGCGCCGACGGCCTGGGCGTCCACGCCCGCCTGGGCGAGGAGGCCGGGGGTCGTGCCGGTCTGCTGGGCGAGCAGCGCGTCGAGCAGGTGGACAGGCTCGACCTGCGGGTTGCTGGCAGCCCCCGCGGACTGCACGGCGTTGCCGAGAGCGTCGCGGGAGAGGGTCGTGAGGTTGAGGTCCATGCAAGTCCTCCAAGGTCAGGGAACGGGTCTGTAGACGACAACGCCTCTAAAGTTGAGCGTATTCCACTCAACTCTGCTCCGCCACTGCCGGGAGCAGCTCCAGAACCCTCGAGCGGGTGAACCCGTCGTCCACAGCCCCTCTGCGCTGGGGAGAAGTCCCCGGAAGCCTCAGATCGTGGGGCACAGAGGCACCCGGCATGCCAGAGTTGGCACCAGTCGAGATCCTCACCCGTCGTCACCCCCCGGTGCGCGACCTGTCCCAAGGAGCCCACCGGCCATGAAACGTCTCACAGCCCTCGCCGCAGGCGCGGTACTCGCTGTCACACTGACCGGCTGCATGCGCGTGCAGACCGACATCGTCCTCCACGACGACGACACCATGGACGTCCAGATGGTCATGGCCGTCGAAGACGCTGCCATCGAAGAGCTCGGCATGACGTCCGACGACTTCCTCGAGCAGATGGAGACCGAGACCGGCGACGACTTCCTCGCGCCGGGCACCCAGAGCGAGTCGTACAAGCAGGACGGCTACACCGGCTACCTCTACTCGGTCGAAGACGCAAAGCTCGAGGACTTCTCGGACGAGGCGCTGTCGTTCACGCGCGACGGCGACGAGTACGTCGTCAGCGGGACGCTCGAGAGCTCCGACACCGGACTGACGGACGACGACCTCGCCAACATGGAGAGCCTGGGGATGGGCGACCCCGACATCACCTTCTCGGTCGAGTTCCCGGGCGAGGTCACCGAGTCCAACGGAGAGATCGACGGCAACACGGTCACCTGGACCTACGTCCTCGGTGAGCCCCTCGAGTTCGACGCCCGCGGCTCGGCCGGCGGGTCCGGCTCGGTCGTCGACCCGTCCGACGACGCCACGGACGACGCGACGGACCCCAGCACCGAGTCCACGCCTGACAGCTCGGACTCCGCGAGCGACGAGCCCGAGGCCGACAGCTCCAGCTCCGACGACGAGGGTGTCAACTGGCTCCTCTGGGTCGGCATCGGCGTGGGCGTCCTCGCCCTCGCAGGACTCGCCACGTGGCTGATCCTTCGCAACCGCAAGGGTGGCGGCCAGGGCGGCCCCGGCGGACCCGGTGCGTACGCCGCAGCAGGCGCTCCCGCCTGGGGCCAGCAGCAGGGTCAGCCCGGCCAGCAGCAGTGGGGCCAGCAGCCGCAGCAGCCCGGCCAGCAGGGTCAGCAGTGGGGCCAGCCCCAGCAGCCCGGTCAGCCCGGTCAGCAGCAGTGGGGACAGCCCGGTCAGGGCCAGCAGCAGCCTGGCCAGCCCGGCCAGCAGTGGGGCCAGCCGGACCAGCAGCAGGGTCAGCAGGGTCAGCCCGGACAGCAGCAGTGGGGTCAGCCTGGACAGGGTCAGCCCCAGCAGCCCGGTCAGCAGCAGTGGGGACAGCAGACGGGCCAGCCGGGCCAGCCTGGCCAGGACCAGACCGGCCAGCAGTGGGGCCAGCCTGGGAAGCCTGGCGAGGAGCCTCCGGCACCCGGGCAGCAGCCCTGGCGCTGACAGGCACGGCTGGCTGACGGCCACGGTCGGCTGACAGATGCGGTCGCCTGACAGCGACGGCCTGTCGACAGCTACAGTCGGCTGACAGCCGCACACAGACGCAGCACCCCCGACGGCGTGCGGCTCCCCTCGACCGAGGGCGAGCCGTACGCCGTCTCTCGTCGACGGAGATGACCCCATGACCGCAGACCTCACCTCGGACAGCCGCTGGGAACCCGACATGCTCGGCGGCTCCTGGCTCGCCCGGACCCTCCGGCTGCGCCCCGACGAGGAGGGCGAGGTGGTCGCCACGCTCGTCGCCGACGGTGCACGACCGCGGACAGAGCGGGCGGTCCTCTACGTCCACGGCTACGTCGACTACTTCTTCCAGACGCACATGGCCGACGTCCTGGCCGACCACGGCTACACCTTCTATGCCCTCGACCTGCGTCGCTACGGACGCTCGCTGCGTCCGCACCAGACGCCCAACTACGTGACGCGGCTGTCCGACTACGCCGAAGAGCTCGACACCGCGGCACGGATCGTCCGCGACGAGCTCGGCCACGAGGAGCTGGTGGTCCTCGGGCACTCCACGGGCGGGCTCGTGACAGCCCTCTGGGCCGACGCCCGCACGCGCGCGGGATCGGCGTCGGGCTCCGGGTCCGGTTCGACGTCGGGCACCAGCACGGCCACAGGCTCCGGCACTGCCGCAGGCTCGACCGTGCAGATCGACACCGTCCAGATCGACGCCCTGGTCCTCAACTCCCCCTGGCTCGACCTCAACGAGCCGTGGTTCTCGCGCGTGGTGGCCACGCGGCTGATCGACGTGCTCGGTCCGCTCGCCCCGCGCACCCCCGTCGGCGGGCTGGGTCCGCACTACGGCCGGGCGCTGCACAAGGACACCGGCGGCGAGTGGGACTACGACCTCACGCTCAAGCCGCACGAGGGCTTCCCTGCCCGGGCCGGATGGTTGCGGGCCGTCCGCCGCGGCCACGCGCAGGTGGCCCGGGGCCTCGACATCCGCTGCCCGGTGCTCGTCCTGACGCCGGACGCCTCGGGCGACCCGAAGCGCTGGCACGACGCGATCCTCACGACCGACAGCGTGCTGGACGTGCAGCAGACCGCACGGCTCGCCCCGGGCCTCGGGCGTGACGTCACGCTGGTCACCGTCCCGGGCGCAGCCCACGATCTCAGCCTCTCGCCCGAGCCCGCGCGCAGCCGGTTCTTCGACGAGGTCACCGCCTGGCTGGCCTCGAAGGGCCTCTGACGGCCGCTGCTCAGGCCGGGGGCGCCTCGACGTCGCGCTTGTCCTTGCGGGCGGGGTTGTCGAGGCCGTGGTCGTCTTCGCAGCGGACAGGCTTCTCCGGCGCACGGAAGTGGTCTTCGGTGAGCTCGTCGACGACCAGCAGGTCGTTGCGGACCTTGCCCGTGCGGTAGCCGGCCCGGCCGACCATGTGCGCCGCAACGGGGGCCGTGAGCAGCTGGAACACGATGATGAGCACGAGCATGCCGAGCACCTGCATGTTGCGCACGCGCAGCGCCTCACCGGTGAGCAGCAGGATGAGCCCGAGGACCTGCGGCTTGGTGCCCGCGTGCATGCGGGCGAGGAGGTCGGGGAACCTCAGCACACCGACCCCGGCCGCGAGGGCGAGGAAGGAACCGGCGATGAGGCATAAGCCTGCTGCGACGTCGGCGAGGGTCGTCCAGCTCATCGCTCCTCCTTCGGTCCGGTGATGTCTTGCACAGCCTTGGCCGCCTGCGGGATCGAGCCGATGGTCGTGGTGTGCTCGGACCCCTTCGGGTCCTTCGGCTCGATGAGGTCGCGCGGCTCGTCGAGGATCGGGTGGTCCGCGTCGGCCTCGACCCGTGCGGCCTCCTCCTGCGCGATCTCCTCGAGGGTCCGCACACGTCCTTCGCCCTCGGGCTCGACGGCGGCGAAGCGCGCGATGGTCACCGAGCCGACGAAGCCGACGAGCGAGAGGACGATGAGGATCGGCAGGGTGTCGAGCCGCCCGGAGAGGGCCGACTCGAGCACGATCCCTCCGACGAGGGTCGTGACGAACACGTCGAGGGCGACGGTGCGGTCGAGCATGCTCGGTCCGCGCTCGGCACGGATCAGCGCGAGGATCGCGGCTGTCACGAGCATGACACCGCAGATGATGGCGACGACGGTCATGAGGAGGCCTCCGTGGTCGAGCTGGTCTGTGCGGACCGCTCGGCGTCGAGCGCCGCCTGGCCGCGTCGGGTCGTGGCGACACCCGCGCGCGCGAGCTCGTCGTCGGAGGCGAGGGCACGCATGACCCGGGCCTCGAGCTCGAGCGTGTGCTCGCGGACCTTGTCCGCACCGCCGTAGGACTCGATGTCGAGGACGTGCAGGTACAGCATGCCGGTGTTGCGGTGCGCCTCGATGACCAGCGAGCCGGGGACCAGCGAGCTGATCTCCGCCACGAGGGTCAGGTAGAGGTCGGAGGAGCTCCGCAGCTTGACACCGACGACCGCCCCGCGCGGGACCTTCCCGAACCTGAAGGCGTAGAGGCTGACCTCGACCGACGCCACGACGAGCTCCCACAGGAAGCGCAGCAGCAGGACGAGGATGCCGAGCGGCCGGACACGGCCGTGGAAGTCGATGGTCGGCAGCGGCATGAGGACCGTGACGAGCAGCGCGATCCCGAGACCGGCCAAGACGTTGCCCCAGCTGAGCGTGCCCCAGAGCATCACCCACACGACGGCGAGCCACAGGACCGTGGGCCACTGCTCGGCGATCTTGCGGCGCCTGCGGTGGATCGTCATGAGTCGCCTCCGTCCGTGGTCTCGCTCGAGTCGTCGGCCGGCGTCCCGCTCGGGGACGGGACCGGGGTGTTGTCGATGCCGGGGTTGGGCACCGAGTCTGTCGAGTCCCCCTCGCCGCGGCCGTCAGGGCCGAGGACGGCGTCGATGTACTGGCTGGTGTCCTGCATGGTCGCGGCGGCGCGGTCGGAATAGCTGTAGAGCGGACCGGCGACCACCGTGAGCAGGAGCCCCACACCGACGAGGGCAGCCGTCGGGCCGACCATCGAACCGGGCAGGGTCGCGTCGGGCAGCGGCTCGGGCGGTGTCTGCCAGAAGGCCTTGTTCCACGCCTTGACGATCGCGTAGAGGGTGAGCAGCGACGTGACGACGCTGCCGACCACGAGCGTGTAGGCGAGGGTGGTGCCCTGCGCGACACCGGCCTCGAGCAGCCCGACCTTGCCGAGGAACCCGGAGAGCGGCGGGATCCCCGCGAGGTTCATCGCCGGGATGAAGAAGAGGATCGCGAGGCCCGGCGCGATCTTCGCGAGACCGCCCAGCCTGTCGAGCGAGGTGGACCCGCCTCGGCGCTCGACGAGACCGACGACGAGGAACAGCGTCGTCTGCACGGTGATGTGGTGGGCGACGTAGAAGATCGACGCCCCGAGACCGGCCTGGCTGGCCAGCGCGATGCCGAAGAGCATGTACCCGATGTGGCTGACGAGCGTGAAGGACAGCAGTCGTTTGATGTCGCTCTGCGCCACGGCGCCGAGGATCCCGATGACCATGGTCGCCAGGGCGAGCCACATGAGCAGCGTGTCGAGGCGTCCGTCGGTGAACAGCAGCGTCTGCGTGCGCATGATCGCGTAGACGCCCACCTTGGTGAGCAACCCGGCGAAGACCGCGGTGACGGGCGCGGGGGCCGTCGGGTAGGAGTCGGGCAGCCACGCGGACAGCGGGAAGATCGCCGCCTTGATCCCGAAGGCGAGCAGCAGCAGCAGCTGCAGCACGAGGGCCACCCCGGGGTCGATCTCGGGCAGGCGCTGCGCGAGCTGGGCCAGGTTGACCGTGCCCGTCGCGGCGTAGACGAGCGCGATCGCCACGAGGAAGATGATCGACGACAGCAGCGCGACGATCACGTAGATCGAACCGGCGCGGATGCGCTCGCCGGTCCCGCCGAGGGTCAGCAGCACGTAGCTGGCGGCCAGCAGGATCTCGAAGCCGACGTAGAGGTTGAAGAGGTCGCCCGCGAGGAAGGCGTTCGAGACGCCGGCCGCCAGGACGAGGTACGTCGGGTGGTAGATCGAGACAGGTGCGGCCTCGTCCCCGTCGGTGATGCCCTGCCCGAGGGAGTAGAGCAGGACGCACAGCATCACGGTGCTCGACACCGTGAGCATGAGCGAGGAGAGCCTGTCGGCGACGAGGTCGATGCCGACGGGCGCGGCCCAGCCGCCGATGTCGACAACCACGGGACCGGAGTCGGCGAGGAACAGCAGCCCCACCCCGACGGCGACCATGAGCGAGAGGGCGAGCACGGAGATGACCCGCTGCGCGCGGGGGTGCCTGTAGAGCGCGAGCGTCAGACCGGCCGCGAACAGGGGCATGACGACGGGGAGCGGCACGAGCCAGGTGTACTCACTCATGGTGTGCCCCTCTCGGTCTCGTCGCGTGCCTCGGCGGCCTGTTCATCGGCACTCTCGCTGTCTTCCTCGGAGTCGGTGTCGTTGTAGGTCGGGGCGTTCTTGGCGGCGATCCGGACGATGCGCTTGTCCTCGAGGTCGTCCTGCACCTCGTCGTGGCCGTGCAGCTGCCACGAGCGGTACGCCATGGCGAGCACGAAGGCCGTGAGGGCGAGGGTGATGACGATCGCGGTGAGGACCATCGCCTGCGGGAGCGGGTCGCTCATGTCGGCGGGGTCGGTGTCACCGATGATCGGCGCTCCCCCGGCGCGGCCGCCGGCCACCAGGAACAGCAGGTTCGCACCGTTGCCGATGAGGATGAACCCGATGAGCACACGGGTGAGGCTGCGCTCGAGGAGCAGGTAGACCCCTGTCGTGAACAGCACGCCGATCGCGAGGACGAGGAGCAGGTTGGGGCTGGTGTCGATGAGGTCCATCAGATCCTCTCCTCGTGCTCGTTGGGACCGCGGGTCTCTGAGCCGTCTTCGGCCGAGCGGGTGACACCGCGCTCGTCGCGGACCCGGTCGGCCGCGCTCTCACGGGTGTGCTCGACGACGCTCGTGCCGGTCCCGACCGAGATGGCCTCGGCCGAGCTCTGCGCGGCGGGCATGGCCAGGTCGATCTGCCGGTCGATCTCGGCTCCCAGGGACCGCAGGACGTCGAGGATGAGACCGATGACCACGAGGAACACCCCGAGGTCGAAGAACAGCGCGGTGACGAGCTTGACGTGCCCGAAGAGCGGCAGCGTGAACTCGACGATCTCGCTCTGCAGCACCCCGCCGCCGAAGATCAGCGAACCGAGGCCGACCCCTGCCGAGAGGAACAGACCGAGGCCGAGCAGCAGACCGGGCTGGACCGGGAGGGCCTCGCCGAGCTCGTAGCGACCGCCGGCGAGGTACCTCACGACGAGCGCGATGCCGACGACGATCCCTGCCGCGAAGCCTCCACCCGGGGCGTTGTGCCCGGCGAAGAGCAGGTAGACCGCGTAGACGATCATCGAGTGGAACAGCAGGCGCGTGACGACCTCGAAGATGACCGAGCGCCGCACGGGAGCGAGGGTCTTGCCGGCCGGCAGCCACACCCGCTGGCGCATGGACTGCGCAGGCGCGGCGGGGGCACCCTTGGCGGGCATGAGGGCGGCGACCTGCGGGCTCGCCTCGGCCTCGGTCTGTGCGGCCCACACCCTGTAGGCGTTGGCGGTGTCCGTCGTGACGTTCTGCGCCCGGAAGATCTCGCCGCCGCGGCGGCTGAGGAACACGAGCGAGGCGACACCCGTCGCGGCCACCAGCAGGACCGAGATCTCGCCCATGGTGTCCCACGCACGGATGTCGACCAGGGTGACGTTGACGATGTTCTTGCCACCGCCGAACTCGTAGGCCTCGTCGGGGAACTTGGTCGAGACGGCCTCGTGGATGCGCGCGCCGGGCACGACGAGCGCGAAGCCCATGACGACGAGCCCGACAGCCACGGCGATGCCGAGGCGGACCCAGCGCGTGATGGCGAGCGGACGGTCGGAGAAGTACGCGGGCAGGCGTCGCAGCACGAGCACCATGACCACGAGGGTGACGGTCTCGACGAGCACCTGCGTGAGCGCGAGGTCCGGCGCGCCGTGCAGCATGAAGAGGAAGGCGACCGAGTAGCCGGCAAAACCGGCGAGCAGCACGGCCTTGAGGCGGCGCCTGGAGCGCGCGGCGAGGATCGACGAGACCACGATGACGAGCACGGGCGCGAGCTGCGCGGCGCTGTCCCAGATCCGTGTCTCGGCAGGCCAGGCGTTCTGCGTGAGCAGCACACCACCCGGTCCGACGACCAGCACGATGAGGATCGCGCCGAGGTAGAAGGGCAGCGAACCGCGCTGGGTCATCGCGGTGACGTCCGCGGCGAGGTCGTCGAGGGCTCGCATCGAGCGGCGGTACGCCTTGTCGGCCTCGAGGGTGCGGGGCATCGCAGCCTGGAACCACTCGACCTGGCGGCGACCCCAGAACATCAGCGCACCGACCCCGAGGATCGCGGCCGTCAGCCCGAAGGCCGGGGTGACGCCGGCCCAGAGGACCAGGTGACCGGCCTCGCCCGTCGGGTAGGTCTGGGCGTGGGGCTCGAGCAGGTGCTCACCGAAGGTCGGGTTGAGCGCGGTGACCAGACCCAGGACCGCGAGGGTCAGGGCGGGCAGCACGAGCAGGAGGGACTGGCGCTTGATGCTCGCGGGGTCGACCGGCGCGGTCTCGACGGGGTGGCCCTCCGCGTTGACGGGGACGATCGGGATGGCCGGTGCGGACTTCTTGGTCGCGAAGGCTCCCCAGAAGAAGCGCAGGCCGTAGGCGACGGTGAGCATCGAGCCGATCACGACGGCCGCGATGACGAGGATGCCGAGCCACGGCAGCCCCAGGGGCGCCTCGTCGTGCACGAGGGCCTCGAGGGCCGCCTCCTTGGCGACGTAGCCGGCGAAGGGCGGCAGGCCGATCATCGAGGCTGTCGCGAGACCGCCCGCGAGGGCCGTCAGCGGCATGGCTCGGCCGACGCCGGACAGGCGCCGCAGGTCACGGGTGCCCGTCGCGGCGTCGACGATCCCGACGGTGAGGAACAGCGTCGCCTTGAACATGGCGTGGGCGCCGATCATCGCGAGACCGGCGAGCGCGGCGGCGCGCGAGCCGATGCCGACCATGAGGACGATGAGCCCGAGCTGGCTCACGGTGCCGTAGGCGAGGACGAGCTTGAGGTCGTTCTGCCGCAGCGCGCGGTAGCCACCGAGCAGCAGCGTGCCGCAGCCGAGCACGACGACGATGACGACCCACACGGTGAGGTGGGAGTACGCCGGCGCGAAGCGCGCGACGAGGTACACACCGGCCTTGACCATCGCTGCGGCGTGCAGGTAGGCGGAGACGGGTGTCGGGGCGGCCATGGCTGCGGGCAGCCAGAAGTGCGTGGGGATGAGGGCGGCCTTCGACGCCGCACCGACGAGCAGGCAGACGACTGCTGCGGTGACCGCTGTGCCCTCGGGCGGGTCGGCGAGCAGGCCCGAGAGGCTGTACCCGGTCGAGGCGCTGTTCCCGAGGATCACGATGCCGACCAGCATCGCGAGACCGCCGGCTGTCGTGACGATGATCGCCTGCATCGCGGCCCGGCGGCTCGCCTTGCGGTCGTGGTAGTGACCGATGAGCAGGTAGGAGAAGACTGTCGTGAGCTCCCAGAACATGAAGAGCAGGAGCATGTCGTCGGCGGTGACGAGACCGACCATCGCACCGGCGAAGGCCGTGAGGACCCCGCCGAACTTGCGCAGGCCCGAGGCCGAGGCGGCGAAGTACGCCGAGCAGTAGACGAGCACCAGCGCGCCGACGCCGCCGACGAGCAGCAGCATGAGCCAGCCGAGGGTGTCGAGGCGGAACGACAGCTCGACACCGAGCGCGGGGATCCACTGCACGACCTCGGTCGGGTGGTCGCCGTCCATGACGCGGCTGGTCTGGGTGAGCGCGTAGACCGCGGCCGACGCGGGGGCGAGCGCCATGACGAGGAAGGCCCGGCGGCCCAGCCAGGAGACCAGTGCGGGCGCGGCAAGTGCCATGACGACGTGGGCAACGAGCAAGAGCAGCACGTCCGCTCCGTCCTGTTGTGGGCGGGTGGTCGGTCGGCCCCACGACGCGGGCAGGGCTCGATGGCCAGCGCGCACCCAGGGCAAGGTGGAGTTGTGGGGATCAGTTTACCAAGGCATGGCCTCGGACCGAGCCACCCGTGGCTCCGGTGGACTCCATTCTGGGGTACACAGGGGCTCTGCGCCCGGGCTGGGCGCAGCACCTCGGCGCGGGCCCACCGCGAGACGAGACGAACGCCACGCCGCGGCCCTGAGGACAAGGCGCAGATCTCGACCAGAAGCCGCAGCGGTGCGGACGTTCTCGGGCTAGATGCCCCTCAGACGTCGTCGGGTTCGACGAGGAACTCGTCCTGGTCGACGATCTCGCCGCCGACGGCGACGTGGACCGCCCGGGTGAGGGCTGCGACCACCCCGGCCGCACGGGTCCTGGACACCCTGTGCTCGAAGGACGGGAGCTCGCGCTGCCAGTCCACGAGGTCGTCGGGGGTCCAGCGCACCTGGTAGGCGATCGCACCGTCGACGGCCCACTCGAGGCCGCGCAGGACGAGCGGGAGCTGCTCGACGCCGCTGACCTCGACCGAGACGAGACCGTCGTCGCCCAGGTCGACCTCGACGGCGTAGGCGGACAGCGTCCGCGGGCCTGTCAGGGCAGCGATGTCTGCGTCTTCGGCGCGGGCGTGCAGGGCCGCGAGCTGCTCGGGCGTGAGCGGTCCGTCAGGCTCGACCGGGACCGTGCCGGCTGTCTGCGGCGGCCCCTGCCAGGGCGTGCCTGTGCTCGCGAGGCGGGCGCTGCCGTCGGCCTGGGCGCACACCGCGAGGGCCGCGTCGGGTGAGAGCCACACGTCGGAGTACACGGTGAGGTCGACCGAGACCGCAGGGTCGGGCACGACGAAGCGGGGCTCCGTGGCACCGAGGTCGAAGCGGACCGCGCCGCAGAGCCGCCGGGCTACCGCGACCAGCCAGGACGCGACCCGCGCCTCTTCACGGATCGGGAAGGCCTCGGAGTAGACGCGCGCCAGGCCGTCCCTGTCGCCGCCGCCCTGGAAGGGCGCAGCACCGCGCTCCCGCGGGCAGAGCACCTCGTAGACCATGCCGACAGGTCCGTCGAAACCGAGGGCCATACCGTCGTCGCTCGCCGGTGCGTAGGGCCCGGAGATGGTCGTGTGCCGTGAGGTGCGCAGCGTCCCAGGCACGAGCCTGTCGTGCACCTCGCTGCCCCTGCTCCCGCGGCCGGCCTTCGTCTGGACCACCTCGGGCGGAGTCTCCCACCGGGTCGCGGGGAACCTCGACAGGGCGAGGGCCTCGATCTCGGAGGGGTCGACGTCCTCGTCGACCGCCAGCAGGTGACGGACGTAGAGGTCGGCGATCGGGTGCTCGCTGCTCCCGGGCAGCGGCACCAGCTCGGGTCGCGGGCCGTCGTCGGGGGGCAGGTCCTGCTCGTCGGTCACGCTCAGACCTCGGTGCGGTGGAAGCTCTGCCAGGACCGCGAGGCTGTCGGGCCGCGCTGCCCCTGGTAGCGCGAGCCGTACTGCTCGGAGCCGTAGGGGTGCTCGGCGGGCGAGGACAGCCTGAAGAAGCACAGCTGGCCGATCTTCATCCCGGGCCACAGCAGGATCGGCAGCGTCGCGACGTTGCTCAGCTCGAGGGTGACGTGCCCGGAGAACCCGGGGTCGATGAACCCGGCGGTCGAGTGCGTGAGCAGCCCGAGCCGTCCGAGGGACGACTTGCCCTCGAGGCGCGCCGCGACGTCGTCGGGCAGCGTGACGGCCTCGTAGGTCGAGCCGAGCACGAACTCGCCCGGGTGCAGGATGAAGGACTCACCCTGCTCGACCTCGACGGCGCGCGTGAGGTCGGGCTGGTCGGCGGCCGGGTCGATGAAGGGGTACTTGTGGTTGTCGAACAACCTGAAGAACTTGTCGAGGCGGACATCGATGCTCGACGGCTGGATCATCTCCGGCGCGTAGGGGTCGAGCCTGACGCGTCCGAGGTCGAGCTCGGCGCGGATGTCACGGTCTGAGAGCAGCACCCTGCAACGGTAGCCGATCTGACCTGAGGGCTGGCGGCCGTGAGCAGCCCAGACGGCCGCGTCCTGACGAGGCCCGGGGACCGGGTGCCGTGTGACGGATGCCGAGGCCAGACCGGGGCCGGGACCTGGCTCTCCAGGGCCAGGCCCCTCTGTGGAGTGGTGCTTCCGTGGAGTGGTGCCTCCGTGGTGCGGAAGCTCCTCAGCCGCGCAGCGGTCGACCGCTCGCGTCGCGCGAGTAGCTGCCGGTCTTCGAGACGAGATAGAGGATCCCCTCGATCAGTCCCCAGAGGCTCGTGACCGCCGCGAAGATGCCGAGCGAGAGCACGGTGACCAGCAGCATGATCATCCCGATGCCCGTGTGCCCCGTGTAGAAGCGGTGGATGCCGAAGGCCCCGAGGAAGATCCCGAGGAGCCCCGCGACCACCCGCGACTTCGCGTACGGGTCCTCCTGGACCCACTGCCCGGGGTACGGCTGCGCGGGGTGAGGCTGCGCAGCGTAGGGCTGAGCAGGGTAGGGCTGGCCAGCGGGCGGGTAGCCGCCGGGCGCCTGCGCGTAGCCCGGCTGGTTCTGCGGGTAGCCCGGCTGCTGCGGGGCCTGCGGGGGCGTGTACCCAGACCAGCTTCCGCCCTGCTGGCCCTGCGCCCCCGTCTGCCCGGGGTACGGCGAGGCGTACGGCGTCGACGGTTCTGCCGGGGTCGACGGCTTGTCGAGGCTGTAGCCGTACTGCGCCGTCGGGGGCTCCTGCGACGACGGCCCGGAGGCCCCGGCAGGCCGCATCCACTCGGGTCGCTCGTGCTCGGGCACGGGCTCTGACGGGACCGACCCGTAGCCTGAAGAGCTGCTCACTTGTCGTTTGCTCCCGTCGTATGGGTATGATCGTCGTCGCGCGAAGGTTGCGCAGTGCGGATGTAGTTCAATGGTAGAACTTCAGCTTCCCAAGCTGATAGCGCGGGTTCGATTCCCGTCATCCGCTCCACAGCAGGTCAGGACGTGTCTCACCCGTCGACCTCCACCCCGAAGAGCCCGACCAGCTCAGCCAGCCCGGTCTCGTATCCCTGTCCCACGGCGCGGAACCTCCACGTGTCCCCTCGCCGGTACAGGACGGCCAAGACCATCGACCGCTCGACGGTGCCTGCGTCGAGCGTCGACCGGACCTCCTGAGCCCCGTCGGAACCACGCAGCACGAGCTCGAGCGGGCCGATATCCCCGAAGGTGACGTCCCCTGAGGTCGCCGCGGCGACGACGACGCGGGTCACCCCCTCCGGCAGCATCTCGAGGTCGACGTCGACGAGGGACTCGTCAGGGATCTCTGCCAGCACCGAGACCGACCCGCTCGGGTGGGACGGGGCGTTGAAGAACACCAGTCCCGAGTCGTCGAGGACCCGCTCGGAGTCGTCGGTGAGGAAGGCGACGACGTCGACCTCCGCTGGTCCGTCGCCGCGGCGGACGCTGAGCGACCACTGCTCGAGGTCAGGGAGGTCGACCACCCCACCTCGGGGCAGGACCGGGACCTCCACGGCTCTCGAGTCCCCGTGAGGCGCGGCGGAGGCCGTCGCGCTGGTCACCTCGGTCTCGTCCGACGGGGTGACCACGCCGCGAGCGGTGGTCAGACCTCCGGGCACGGCGACGGGCGCTCCCCTGCCGCCCAGTGACGTCACCTCTGGCAGCCCCACCCGCGTCGTCCGCAGGTGCTCCCGTGCTGTCGCGCTCGTGGGGGCCTGTGGCTCGGAAGAGCTCCGAGGCTCTGTCGCCGTCAGCGTCGCCGGGTCGAGGTGGTCGATCGCCGCCATGCTCTCGATACGAGCCCACCGGGGGTCTGACGTCGCGCCCCGGAGCGCGACGACGTCGGTGACGGCGGCCGTGAGGTTCACCGCGGCACGACCGCCCGCTCCCACGACGCGTGCCCTGACCTCCGATGACTCGGCATGCGTCCCACCCACCACCAGGACCCGTCTGCCCGCGAGCAACCCGTCGGGCTCCGGCGTGGAGGCGGGCGGAACGGTCCCGGCGGGTGCAGCACCCGGTGCCACTGCCGGGCGAACCCGTGCTGCTGCGGGACGAGCCACCCTGTCGGCCACGCGGGTGCCGGGTGCGACGCGTGCGACGAGGTCCCGGAACCTGCGCTCGTCGATCACGGGGATCCCGTGCGCACGCGCCGCGGCCAGCTTGCGCGTCCCGGAGCCCGGCTCGTCGCAGACCACGACGGAGGTCCGCGAGCTGGCCGAGTTCATGACGTCCAGACCGGCGTCGCCCGCGATCCGCACGAGCGTCTCTCGTCCTGACGGGGAGGCCCCGGTGAAGACGACCTTCATGCCCTGGACCAACGAGGACGTACCGTCCCAGCGCCCGGGCCACACCCAGTCGCAGGGGGTCCGCGGTGCCGGCGCCGGGCGCACAGGCCCGCCTCCCGGTGCGTCGCCGTCGCAGGCCGTGAGTGGCAGAGGCATGCCCAGGCTGTCGGCCGCGACCAGGGAGTGGCGCAAGATCTCGACGAGCACGCGGACGTCGTCTTCGGCGTCGTGCGCCCGCAGCTGTGCGACACCCCAGTAGGCGGCGACGCTCGCGAGCGTGAGGTTGGGGAGCGGGAGATCGAGCCTGCGGCTCAGCACCAGGGTGCAGAGCCGCTGGGCGACCGAGAGGGGCGCACGCGCACGGTGGGACTCAGCCGACAGGAAGCCCCAGTCGAAGCGCGCGTTGTGCGCGACGAGCACACGACCTCGGACGAGATCGTCGAGCGCGCCGACCACCTCGGGATACTGCGGGGCCCCGGCGAGCCGTTCCCGGGTGAGCCCATGGACGTGGACGGGGCCGGGGTCGCACCCTGGGTCGAGGAGGCTGGACCAGGACCGCCCGACGGAGCCGTCAGGCTCGACCTGGGTCACCGCGACCTGGAGCACCCTGTGGTGGTTCGGGCTCAGGCCCGAGGTCTCGACGTCGACGACCGCGTACCCGTGCCTGTACCGGCTCGCGACGCTCGCGGGCAGCAGCCCTCGCTGTGCGGACACACTCATCCTGCATTCCCCCTGCTCGACCTCGGCCAGCACACCGCGCCACGGCCTGTCCGGCCTGGAGACGTCGGTTCGCGACACACCGTACCGTCTGCGCCGGGCACCGAGGCTACTTCCTGAACACCCAGTGCCACGGTTCGCGTGGGGTGTCCTCGACGAAGCCGTAACGTCCGCCGTTGGCGCGCATCCAGGCCTGGCCCGCGGCGTCCAGGTCGAGGTCTGCGGCGATGCCCCAGCCGTGCGGGCTGGTCCCGGGCTCGGCTGCGAGGCCACCCTGGCTGTAGAGACCCTTGCGCTCGGCGACGTCGACCTGCGCGTCGTAGGAGCGGTACGAGTCGGTGACGCCGATGGTCACGCCGTCCTTGGCGGCGTCGGCGATCACCTGCTCGAGGGCCGTCGCCGCGGGTGCCCACAGCCTGTGCCCCGTCTGCCCGACGCTCGCGAGCGCCTCACGCGGGACGTTGCCGTTGCCGTACGGGAGCAGGTCGGAGGGGACGCCGGAGGTCCACGAGCCCGTCGAGGCCGCGGGGGTGCCCGTCGTCGCTGCCTCGGTCGCCGTGGTCTCGTCGACGGCCTGGGCGAGGACGTCGCCGAAGGTACCCGTGCCCATCGTCCCGGTCGCCGGCTGCGTGGCAGGCGCGAAGGAGCTCATGGTCGCCTGGATCGCAGCCATCCGCTGCGAGATCGCGACGATCCCGTCCACTGGTCTCCTCCTGCTGGTCGCTCGTGCGCACGTCCCGTCGGCTGGGAGTCGTGCGCACGACTCATCGGCCAGGGGTCCGCGGGCATGAGCGGTCTGACGGGAGTCGGCGCTGGCGGTCCGCGGTCTGGTCGCGGCTCCCACCACGCTCGCGGCTCCTAGCGCGCTCGCGGCTCCCAGCGCGCTCGTGGCTCCCGCCGTCCTAGCGGCTCCCAGCACGCTCGCGGGCCTCTCGGGGCCGGCTGCCGCTGCCTGCCCTGCGCCGGACCCTGTCCGTCCCCGCGAGCACACCCCACAGGCTCAGCCCCAGGACGGCGTACCAGAGCGGCCGGGAGGCCCACCAGGCACCGCTGCCGGGGTCGGGGAAGGGCACGTGCAGGAGCAGCAGGACACCGGTGACGACCACCATGACGGGCAGGTGCCACAAGAACGCCCGCATCGAGGCGCCGGAGGCGACGTCGAGCACCCGTGCCACCCGCGGCCGCTCGAGCAGCGGCGCGACGACGGGGCGCAGCAGCAGGGCGACGGGGATCTGCACGAGGGTGAGGAGCAGCGGGACCGTCCCGGGCGGGCTGAAGTTCGAGCGCTCCCCCGACAGCCCGATCATCGACTCGGGCCACATCGGCGAGGCGGTCACGGCGACGAGTGCCACGAAGGCCAGCAGGGCCCACCACGCGACCGTGGACCTGCGCATCCGCTGGAGCGACCCGTCGGCGTAGGCGAAGCCGATCTGCTGGGCCGTCCCCCACACGAAGAGGTAGTTGAAGGTACCGACGGCCGAGCTGTCGGTCGCGATCCGCACGAGCTCGACGACGACCACGGCGACCGAGAGCGCGACGACGACCCACCACCTGTAGCGCGCGTGCAGGCGGAGCATCACCGGGGCGACAGCGGCGAGGGCCGCGAAGACGGCGACGAACCACAGCGGCATGACCACCACGACGGCGACGGTCCGGGTGAGACCGGCCGGGGCACCGAGTGCGAGTGCGATCCCCACGGCGACGGCGACGAGCAGCACGAAGGGGATCAGCGGCAGGAACAGACCGCTGAGCCGACGCCGCAGGAAGACGCCCCAGAGACGACCGAAGGACGGGGTGCGTCCTGTGCGCGCCGTCTCGCGCTCGACGACGCGCGACCAGCTGGTCGCGTTCGAGAAGCCACCGACGAAGAAGAACAGCGGGATGAGCACCAGGACCCAGGTGAGGGGCCACATCCAGCGCTCAATGTTGAGGATGTTGTCGACGGCGAGCCCGCCGTCGTCGTCCCGGCCGATCGCGGCCATCGTCCAGTGCCCGACGACGACCGCCCCCAGGGCGAGGGTGCGCAGCAGGTCGGCGAAGCGGTCGCGGGGCGCGGGAGAGGTCGGGGCGGAGGAGGTCTGCGCGGAAGAGGTCAGCGCAGGAGAGCTCGCCGCCGGAGACGTCGGCGCGGGCTCGACCGGTGCTGGCGCAGCCGGGACAGCATCTCGTCCGTGGGGCGCTTCAGGCGTCGTGCTCAGCTCGGGTTCCTCCGGGGTGCGAGGCGCACGTTGGGCAGCACGGGCGCGGGGAGCGGTGCGCCGTCGTAGCCGACGACGGTCCCGAACCTAGCGTCCTGGCCGGTGCCCGTCGATGGTGACTCCTGCCCGCCGGACCCGGCTCGGGCCCCGGGCGCCCCGAGAGTGTCGAGCGTCTCGAGGGTGTCGCGGTCGGCGCGACCGATCTGGCGCTGCCAGTCTGCCCGGGCGGCGACGACCTCGTCGTGGCTGCGCCCGACGAAGTTCCACCACATGACGATCTCCTCGGTCGACGGCCGGCCACCGACGAGCACGAGCCTGGCGCGGCCCGTGGTCGTCAGCACGACCTCGTGCCGGCCGGGGGCGAGATAGCCGAGGTTGTCGGCGGCGAGGGGGCTCCCGTCGACGGTGACCTCGTCGCCCGAGTCCACGAGGAAGGCGTGCTCGTGCTCGGGGTCGACGGCGAGCGTGAAGCGGGTCCCCGGGTCGAGGTCGATCTGCGCACCGACGATCTCGGAGTACGTCGTCGCCGGGGACTCCATGCGCTCGACGACGCCGAGGCCCGGCTGCGCGGGGAGCGCGCCGAGGAACACCTGCAGCCGGACCCCGTCGACCTGCACGACGGGCAGGTCGTCGTGGTGCTCGAAGGCCGGGGCGACCCCCGCGCTCGCGTGCGGGAGCGCTGTCCACAGCTGGACCCCGTGGAGGGTCGTGGTGGTCCGGTCGTCGGGCGAGTGCTCGGAGTGCGAGATCCCGCGGCCTGCGGTCATGAGGTTGAGCTCGCCAGGCCGCACGAGGCAGGCAGAGCCGACGGAGTCGTGGTGCTCGATCTCGCCGCCGAACAGCCACGTCACGGTCTGCAGACCCGTGTGCGGGTGCGGGGGCACCTGCATCCCCGGGCCTGTGGTCACGTCGTCAGGGCCGAAGTGGTCGAGGAAGCACCAGGCGCCCACGAGGCTCCGCGACCGCTGCGGGAGGGTCCGGCGGACGGTCATCGCCCGGGCTCCGCCGAGCGGCACCTCGCGCGGCTCGAGGACCTCGAGGGCCGTCGTCGGGCCAGGGAGGGCGACGCAGGTCTGCTCGTCGGGGGCGCTGTCGAGGTTGCTCACGCTGCGAGGGTATCGGGTGCCGCCCGCGAGGTGTCCTTGCCCAGGTGGAAGGGGTTTCCCACAAGGTTGTCCACAGCCTGTGCACCGCAAACCTCGCATCACCCACAAGCCTGTGGACGCATTCTGTGGATAACTCTCCGGCCTGCGACGACCTCGTCTGCTGGTGGTGCCAGCACCGACCCGGCCGGCACTCTCGCGCTAGACCCCGACAGCAAATCCCGCGTCGTCGAGCACAGTGCCGGCGACGGCCCGCTCGAAGACCGCAGCGACCTTCTCGACCACTGGCGCGATGCGGCTCCGGGCCACCACGTGCAGCGAGGACGGATGGTCCGAGGCCTCGTCCTCTGGGCTCCCGGACCTCCAGCGGACCGCGTAGGCGAAGGGCCCCGAGTCGCGCCACGGCAGCTGGAGGAGGGCCGGCGGCAGGGCGTCGGTGCGGCTGAGGCTGACCTCGACGGTGCCGTCGTAGGGCGTCTGCGTCGTGATCGTCCAGGCGACAGGCCCACCGTCCGTGGGCGCGGACTGCGCGGAGACGACGGCCTGGACGAGGACCGTGCGGACGAGCGCGAGGGCGTGCTGGGGCGGCAACGAGTGCGCGCTGTAGAGCGTGCGGTCGACCGACTGCCCGGCGTCGGGCACGACGGCCTGCGTGCGGCCGCTCTCGAGGACGGCGCCGTGGGCGTGACGCGCGGCGGCAGCCACCCAGGCGAGGACCCGGGCGGCCTCGCGCTCCTGCTCCTCGGGCGTCCCCTCACCCGTCGGCCGCACGACGTATCCCTCCACGTGCCGAGGTGGGAGCACGTAGGTGACGGTGTCTTCGGCGGTGAGCGGGTGGGGTCCTGTGAGCACGTGGCCCGGGGCGAGCCGGAGCGTCCCGGGAGTGGCCTCGGGCTGCGCAGCCATGCCGCGGAACCGAGCGCCGCGCAGCGGCACGACCCGCGAGGTCGCGGTGTCGAGGCTGACGGGCTCGACCAGCCAGTCGGCGTCCGGGAACCACGCCCGGACGAGCGTCATGACGTCGACGTGGGCGGGCAGGGCGAGGAGGTGGTCTCCCGTGCGGCTGCCAGGGCCGAGCCTGTCGAGGAGTGCTGTCATGCCCGGACACTACGAGGCGCAGAATGCCGGGAGGTTTCCGGCGTGCAACGGGTCGCGAACGTCTGCCGCAGCTCGGCCGCAGCTCGGACGCAGCTCGGAGGCACGGCTGACGCACGGACCGTCGTGCCACGTCAGGGGCTGCGCGCAGCCGCGGAATCCCGCCGATGTGCATGTTCTGACACTCCGTGGGATGCTGTCACAATGCCGAAGATCATCGGTGGGTCACTCCACGAGCACCGCGAACAGACACGCCAACGACTCTTCACGGCACTGTCCACCCTCATGTCGGAGCGTGGTTTCGACGCGATCTCCTTCGCCGACATCGCCGCAGCAGCCGGTGTCGGACGGACCGCCGTCTACAACCACTTCTCGGACAAAGAAGCCCTGCTCATGGGTTTCATCACCTTCGAGACCGAGCGCTACGTCGAGACGCTGCGCAGGTCCCTCGAGGACGTCGAGACCCCCGTGCTGCGCCTGCGGACCTACGTCCAGGCGCACGCCCGGCTCAAGCGTGTGTTCCACGTGGCACCAGGACCAGACCTGCGCACTGTGCTGTCCCGCGGCACCCAGCAGCGCCTGCGCGAGCACGCCGTCGTGGTCGAGGAGATCCTGCGGGAGATCCTCGTCGCCGGCATCGCCCGCGGTGACTTCCCCGAGCAGGACATCGCGACGACGGTCGCGCTCATCAACGCGTGCCTGTCCGGCCGGCAGATCCCCGAGGAGCAGCCGGCCCGCGACCGCGCGATCCTGGCGACGGAGTCCTTCGTGCTGCGCGCCGTCGGCGTCGAGCCCGCGCACGCCTGAGGACACCGCCGCCCGTCAGCGGGCGCAGCCCGGGCAGGCATCGTCCCTCTCCGACCAGGTTTAATCCGTTGACCGCCGTCGGCGCCCCCGACGAGCATCGTCCGCATGACCTCTCGCCCCGGCTGGACCGTCCGCCCGATCTCGATCCCCGACTCCCTCGACTCCCCCGACGCCTGGGTGCTGCACGGGCTCGTCGCCGTCCAGCGTGAGGTCCACGAGGCGAGCTGGGGGCACGCGGACCTGCACCTCCCGGCCGAGATGCGGCTGGCCGTGATGCGCGACCAGATGCGCACCGAGCGCCTCGGCTTCGTCGCCGTCCGTGACCCTCTGCCCCAGACCCCGGGGCCTGAGGACGTCCTGGGCGTCTCGCTCGTCACCATGGAGCGCACGGGAAACACGCACGCGGCGAGCATGGGTGTCCTGGTCCGCCCGGAGCGGGTGCACGAGGGGATCGGCACGGCCCTCGCCGACGCGACCGAGGCGGCCGTCGCGGCCAAGGGACGCACGACGGTGATCCTCGACATCGAGCACCCGGGCGAGCCGCCCGTGGACGCACCCGACGTGGTCACGCCGCCGACCGGAGCCGGGCGGATCGCCGGAGACGCGGCCGGGGTCGCCTTCGCCCGTGGTCGTGGGTACTCGCTCGAGCAGGGCGAGAGGTTCAGCACGCTGCACCTGCCCCTCCCAGACGACAGCGTGGTCGACACGTTCTTGACCGAGTCCCTCGCCGCAGCGGGTGACGACTACGAGACCGTGACGTGGCAGAACACCTGCCCGGAGGAGCTCGTCGAGGAGATGTCCGCGCTCGCGACCCTCATGACGACCGCCGTCCCCGTGGCCGGGCTCGACCTGGTCGAGCACGTGTGGACCGTCGAAGAGCTCCGTCAGCAGGAGGCGACCAACCGTGAGGCCGGGCACGACACCCTCGTGACAGCGGTGCGGCACCGCCCGTCGGGCGGGCTCGTGGCGTACAGCGAGATCGCGATGCCCACGCTGTACCGCTGGCTAGCGTTCCAGGACGACACCCTCGTGGACCCGGCTCACCGGGGCCACAGGCTCGGCATGCTCATGAAGGCGAAGAACCTCGTCGAGCTCCGCACGCTGCGCCCCGAGCTCGCGCGGCTGCACACGTGGAACGCCGAGGAGAACCGCCACATGCTCTCGATCAACGAGGCTCTCGGCTTCGAGCCCACGGGCGTGGTCGCGCTGTGGCAGAAGAAGCTGGTCTGAGACGACAGGCTAAGAGGGTAGGCAACCCTAACCTCGATGGGGTACCGTTCCTGACAACGCGTCACCTCGGCCCGCTGGCCGTCGTCGACAGTGCCAGCGCATGCCCGCGTACCCGACCGAGGAGGACACGTGACGATTCTCGCCACCGACCGCCCCACCCTGTCCAGCCGGCTCCGCGAGGGCACCCGTGAAGAGCACGAGAGCGCCGAGAGCTCCGGGTTCATCAGCAGGCTCATGTCCGGTGGGCTGAGCGTCGACGCCTACGTGGCGCTCGCCTCGCAGCAGTTCTTCGTCTACTCGGCCCTCGAGGCGATCGCCGACGACGTCCGCACCCTCCCGCAGGGCTCGTCGCTGCTCTTCGACGAGCTGACCCGCACCCCGTCGATCGCCCGCGACCTCGAGCACCTGGTCGGCCCCGACTGGCGTGCGATCGTCATGCCGCTGCCCGCGACGGTCCGCTACGTCGAGGCTCTCGAGGCGAGCGCCACCTCGCTCCCCCGCTACGCCGCGCACGCCTACACGCGGTACCTCGGCGACCTGTCCGGCGGGCAGATCATCAAGCGGATGCTCGAGCGCCACTACGGCCTGGGCCCTGAGGGCATCACGTTCTACTCCTTCGAGGAGATCCCGAAGTCCAAGCCCTTCAAGGACGTGTACCGCGAGCGCCTCGACGGCCTCGAGCTCGACGAGGAGCAGCTCGCCGAGGCGGTCGCCGAGGCGAAGGGCGCGTTCCGCCTCAACCAGGACCTCTTCGCAGACCTCGGCGCGCAGCACTGCTGAGGCACGCGTCCCCTGCGCGCTGTCCTCGTCGGAGCGCGTCCAGCCGGCCCTGCCTCTCCAGCCAGCGCCCTCTCGTCAGAGCACCTCGCGCGCGTACGCCGCCATCGCGTCGCGCACGAACACCGCCGTCCCCTCCCCCGCCCAGTCGTAGGCGGCCGTGAAGCGCGGGTCCGCGACGTACATCTCGCCGATCCCGGTGAAGTACTCGGCCGTGACCCCCGACTGACCGGTGGCCGTGGCCGACACCGCCAGCCAGGAGTGCTGGCGGCGGGTCACCGCGCGCACCTCGTCGCTGTCGGGGGCCAGGCCTGCCGCGCGGGCGTCGGCGTAGGCCTGGGCGATCGAGCGCTGCTCGGCGAGGAAAGCCGTCCTCTCGTCCTGGGTCATCCCGGACCACCACGCGTCCCCGGCGCGGTACGCGTCCTTGCCCCATCTCTGCTCGACCTCGCCGCGGTAGGCGGTGTGGTCGAAGCCTGCGAACATGCGTGAGGGCACGAGGGCCTCCTTCGTCGTGAGCGTGTCGATCGTGGTCCGGACGGACCCGATCTGGTCGGTGATCCTGCGCCTCTCGGACTCGAGCCAGGCGAGGTGGGCGCGCAGCGCGTGCGCCTCGTCCTGGTCGGAGTCGAGGGCCTCGGCGATCGCCTGGAGCCCGAGACCGAGGTCGCGGAGCATGAGGATGCGCTGGAGCCTGACGAGCCCCGCAGCGTCGTAGCAGCGGGCGCCGCCGTGCGCTGTCCTGCTCGGCGTGAGCAGACCGATCGCGTCGTAGTGCCGCAGCGTCCTGCTCGTGGTGCCGGTGAGGCGGGCCACCTCCTGGATCGGCCAGTCCCTCTGCGTCGTCATGCCCACGACGCTAGGGCTTGACGCTGCGTCAACGTCAAGCCCTCACCCGCGACACGTCTGCCGGACCCCCGCTGAACGGCGCGAGACTGGCAGACTGGAGCCATGCAGACATCGGGGCGGACGCGGTCACGGCGCCGCTCGCGCCGTGTCGAGTTCGTCGCCGACCCGGTCCTCGGACTGACCGTCCGCAAGCCCGCGACCCGCGCCACCTACGGGGTGCACGCGCTGCTCACCCACCTCACCAACGTCGGCTTCGCGGGTGCACCTCGGTCCTTCGGCGTCGACGAGCAAGAACGTCACGTCCTCGAGTACATCCCGGGGTCGACGGCCGACGAGGACGCGCCCTTCGACCACGCCGAGCTGACCCGCCTCGGCGAGCTCGTGCGGGACCTCCACGACGCCGCAAAGTCCTTCGAGCCGCCGCCGGGCGTGCAGTGGCACGTGACCATCCCGTCGACCAGCACAGAGCTCGTGTGCCACAACGACATCTCGCCGTGGAACCTCGTGCGCGACGGCGAGCGCTGGGTGCTGCTCGACTGGGACGGCGCCGGTCCGGGCTCTCGCGTCGACGAGCTCGCCTCGGTCGGCCAGGCCTTCTTGCCCCTCCAGCCCGACGGCGACCCGCACCGGGACGGCGAGCGCCTGCGCTCCCTCGTCGACGGATACGGACTGACCGCCGGCCAGCGCCCGAGCCTCGTCCAGGCGGCAGCCGACCACACGCGCGGCGTGTACGACCTCCTGGTCGACGGCAGCCGCACGGGGGCGGAGCCGTGGGCCTCCCTCTACGCGGCCGGGCACGCCAAGCACTGGAAGTCGGCGGCAGACTACGTGCTCCGTCACCGGGGCGAGCTGCGGGCCGCGCTGCGCTGAGACGCGCGCTCTCCCCGCAGCAGGCCGCTAGCCTCGCTGCACCTCAGCCCAGCAACAACCCCACCAGCTCTTCAGGCGTCTGCACGACCGCGAGCGGCGCAGCCTCGTCGATCTCTCCAGCAGGCGCATAGCCCCAGGCGACGCTCACGGTCTCGATGCCGTGCTGGCGTGCGCCGAGGACGTCGTGCTCGCGGTCGCCGACCATGACGATGCGCTCGGGGGCAGGCAGCCCGCGCTCGGTCGCGGCCATGGTGTCGAGGGCGTGGGCGACGACGTCGGCCTTGGTGCTGCGGGTGCCGTCCATGCTCGCGCCGCACACGGCCTCGAAGAACCCGTCGAGCTCGAAGTGCTCGACGATCTGCCGCGCGAAGATCTCCGGCTTGGACGTCGCCACGCACAACCGGAGCCCCGCGGCGCGCAGCGCGGTGAGGGCGTCGACGATCCCGGGGTACACGCTGTTGTCGAACATGCCGCCGCGGGTGAAGGCCGACCTGTACGCGGTGATCAGCTCGGGCACACGCTCGAGCGGCACACCGTTGCGCACGACGCTCTCCTCGATCGGCGGCCCGACGAACAGGGCGAGGGCCTCCTCGGAGGGGCGCGGGATGTCGAGGGCGTCGTAGGCGTGCTCGATCGAGGCGATGATGCCGGGTGCGGAGTCGGTCAGGGTGCCGTCGAGGTCGACGAGGGCGAGGTCGTAGCGCATGCGTCGATCCTCTCAGGCTGGCGCGAGCCTCACGCGCGCTGGCGCCGCTACCTGCCCTGGCCCGGCTACCCCGCTACCCCCGCAGCGGCAGCGTGAGCACCTCGGGCGTCCCGGCGACCACCCGCACGGGCACCCCCCAGTCCTGCTGGGCCAGGTGGCACGCCGGGTACTCGACGGCCGGGTCGGCGTCACAGCTGGCCGCCTGCGCGGTGACGTGCAGGACTCCCTCGGCGATCTCGGGGTTGATGCGCAGCGTCCGGACGAGCGGGAGGTCGCGGCCGGCCCCGTCGAGCAGCAGCTCGGGCGGGGTCGACGAGACCGTGAGCTGGGTGGACGGGCCGAAGCGGTCGTCGTACTTCTGACCTGTCGCGGGCGTGAAGATCACGTCGAGGCGGATCTCGCCCGGCGGCACCTCGGTCACGGGGCGCTGCGTGCGGTGGGCACCCGAGTCGAGCACCTGACCGGCGAGCGACGCCGGGAGCGCGACGCGCGTGAGCCTGTGCGCGGTCGACTCGACGACGAGCACGTGCACCTCGTCGCCGTCCACCTGCACGAGGGCGTCGCTCGGCTCCGCGAGGTCGCCGACGAGCGTCGTCACCTCGTCGGTCGCCGGGTCGTAGCGCCGCAGCGCGCCGTTGTAGGTGTCGGTGACGAGCACGGACCCGTCGGGCAGCGCGGCGACGCCGAGCGGGTGCTGGAGCAGCGCCTGCGCGGCGGGACCGTCCCGGTGCCCGAAGTCGAAGAGCCCCTGCCCGACGAGGGAGGTGATGGTCGCAGACCTGTCGTCGGCGACGTCGACACGGCGCAGCGCGGAGGTCTCCGCGTCGGCGAGCCACACCGAGCCGTCGGGGGCGACCGACAGACCCGAGGGCTGCGCGAACCACGCCTGCGCGAGCGGACCGTCGAGCAGCCCCTCGTTCTGGGTCCCGGCGACCTGCTCGACGATCCCGGCCACGGGGTCGAAGGTCCACAGCGAGTGGTTGCCGGCCATCGCGACGAGGAAGGCCCCGAGCCGCTCCGACCAGACGACGTCCCACGGCGAGGTGAGCCTGTGACGCAGAGCAGGGGTCGCGTCGGGCGCAGCCGACTCGGGGACGACGTTCTCGGCGCCACCGACCATGAGCTGCTCACCGGTCCCGGCGACCGTCGTCACGTGCCCGTCGGCGAGCCGCACACCGCGGAGCGCGTGGTTGACGGTGTCGGCGACGAGGACGTCGTACCCGACCTGCTCGCGGAGTCCCTCGGGCACGAGGCAGAGCCCGTTCGGCTCGCTGAAGGCCGCGGCGTCCGGACCGCCGTCGGCCAGGCCGCGCTCACCCGAGCCGATCCGCCGGACGAGGGTCTCGCCGTCCGCGGCGAGCTCGGCGAGGCTGTGGTGCCCGGCGTCGGCGACGAGCAGGTTACCGGATCCGAGCGCGATGACCGCGGCGGGGAAGCGCAGCGTCCCCGGGGTCGGCTCGGCCGGCACGTAGGGGCCGGAGCCGCGGTGCAGCGTGCCCTTGGCCGTGTGCTCCTCGACGAGCTCGCGCACCAAGATCTCGAGGGTCGAGGCGTGACCCTCCCCCGCCATGTGCGCGACGACGTACCCCTCGGGGTCGATCACCACGAGGGTCGGCCAGGCGCGCGCCGTGTACGCGGACCACGTGACGAGGTCCGGGTCGTCGAGCACGGGGTGGCGCACCTCGTACCTGTCGACGGCGGCCGCGAGCGCGACGGGGTCGGCCTCGTGGACGAACTTCGGGGAGTGCACCCCGACGATCACGACCTCGTCGCGGTGCGCCTCCTCGAGCTCGCGGAGCTCGTCGAGGACGTGCAGGCAGTTGACGCAGCAGAAGGTCCAGAAGTCGAGGACGACGATCTTGCCGCGCAGGTCCGCGAGGGTGACGTCGGCGCCGCCGGTGTTGAGCCAGCCGCGGCCCACGAGCTCGCTGGCACGGACGCGGGGCAGGCGGGGGCTGGGGGTCGTTGCGCTCACAGGACGATTCTGCCTCAGGAGGCGGGGTGCCTGACGGGCCGTGCGCTCGCCGGTGGCTCGCCGGCCTCCTCGGCGGGGCGCGGCTCGTAGACCTCCGCCGTGAGGTCGGCTCGTTCGACCCTGTCGAGGCGGAACCACCGCACGGCCTCCCGGGTGCGGCACCACGCGATGAGGTACCAGGCCTGCCCGGTGTGGGCGAGCAGGACGGGCTCGACGTGCCTGGAGGTCGCCGTGCCCCCGCTGTCCCGGTACCGCAGGGCGAGGACACGGTGGCGGGCGAGGGACTGCTCGACCGCGCGCAGGGTCGCGGGGGTGGTGAGGGGCGCGGAGGACGGCGCGGTGGCAGAGACGGAGGCCGGGGCGTCCAGGGCTTCCGGCTGTCCGCCGCGCGCCTCGGGCACGCCCGTCCCCCGGTCGACCCACACCCTCGCCGCGAGCGTGGACGCCCGTTCCCGGGCCTGCGGGCCGAGGGCGTCCCAGATCTTGTCCTGCGCCGCCGCCGCGTCGACCGCGAAGGGGCTCCCGGGCGGGAGCGCCGCGAGGGCGATGGCGAGGGCGACGGCCTGCTGGGGTGTGAAGTTCACAGGTGGCAGCGTCGCCGAGGCATCGAGGACGTAACCACCGCCTGGACCGGCCTGCGCCCAGACGGGCAGGCCGGCCTGCTGGAGGGCGGAGACGTCGCGCTTGATCGTGCGCTCGCTGACCTCGAAGAGCCTCGCGAGCCGGGGTCCGGTGGTGCCGGTCCGGCCTGCTCGGCGCAGCTCTTCGGCGACGGCGTAGAGCCGTTCGGTCTTGTCCACGTCTCTCCTCCGGCCTGGAGGCCCAGACGCCTCTCGACAATGGTGACAGACAGGTGTCACCAAGGGCCTGCGAGGCTTGTCTCATGACTGATCACGCCTCGCTCCCGCACACGCACCCCGTCCACCCCGTCCACGTCGTCCTCGTCCCCGGTTTCTGGCTCGGAGGCTGGGCCTGGGACGACGTCGTCCCGCACCTGCAGGACGACGGCCTGACCCCGCACGCCGTGACCCTCCCGGGGCTGGACGACGTCGCGACAGACCGCTCCGGCATCACCCACGACGACCACGTGCGCGCCGTGCTCGACGCCGTGGCGCCGCTCGAGGGCGAGGTGGTGCTCGTCGGGCACAGCGGCGCCGGGGCCGTGGTCCACGAGGTCGTCGACAGGGACCCCTCGCGGATCCGCAGGGTCGTGTACGTGGACTCCGGGCCGCTCGTCGACGGGGCCTCGCTGCGCCCGGGGCTGCCCGAGGGGACCGTCGAGCTGCCGCTGCCCACGTGGGAGGAGCTGGCTGAGCAGGGGTCGAGCGTCGAGGGGATCGACGAGGCAGGGCTCGCCCAGTTCCGGGCCCGCGCCGTGCCGCACCCGGCCGGTGTCGCGACCGGGACGGTCCACCTCACCGACCCGGCCCGCCTCGACGTCCCCGTCACGGTGATCTGCACGAGCCTGCCGTCCGAGATGCTGCGTCAGATGGCGACCCCCGGCCCGCCCTTCCACACCGAGCTCGGCAGCCTCCAGGCGACCTACGTCGACCTCCCGACGGGCCACTGGCCGATGTTCTCCAAGCCTGCCGAGCTCGCACGGGAGATCGCGACGGCGGCGCGGACCGATATACGGCCTGCCCTGGAAAAGGCGTAGTATGCGCTGATGCTCCTGGGATACGTAGATGAGTCGTATACGTCCAGCTACTTCTACCTAGGGGCTCTCGTCATCAGCTCGGGCGCCCAGGCCAAGGCGATCGAGGACGGTCTGGACCGCCTTGTCGAGGAGTTCCGACGGTCAGGCGCCGCGCCGGTCGCCCCCGACGTCGAGCTGCACGGCAAGGAGATTTTCCACGGCCAGGACGGGTGGGACGGGGTCCCTGTCCGCGCCAGGATCGCCATCTTCAGGCGTGCGATGAAGGTCGTGCGGGAATCAGGTGCCCGATACGTCGTCCGCGGTATGGATTCCGAGCGACACAGGGCTCGGTACGCCACACCGTTCCCACCTCACGAAGTAGTCCTGGCACATCTCCTCGAGTCCCTCGATGCTCTGGCACAAGACGAGGACGAGCACATCCTCGTGGTGGCGGACGAGATCCACTCCCAAGACCGCCACAGGAGCAACTTCCGGGACTACAGGTCGTGGGGTACGCCCGGCTACAAGAGCCGGAGACTCGACAGAGTCCGAGACACGATCCACTTCGCACCGTCGCACTACTCACGCCTGCTCCAGGCTGCTGACCTCGTGACCTACCTCTACCGCCGGCGCAGGACCCACTCAGAACCTGATGCGAGAGCCCAGGCCGCAACCGACACGGTCTGGGCAGAGATCCAACCTGCGGTCGCAGTCGCCTCGACATGGATCCCCTGAACGCACGAAGGCCCCATCCGTAGATGGGGCCCAAGGCAGTGCGGGAGGTCTTCCGACGTCCTGCACTTCCAGCGTACTCACGCGAACCTCGATACGCCAGTGGCCTGAGCGACAACGAGGCGGTCGCGTCATCTCACCTGCGAAGATGGCCCCTGACCAGCCAAGATCTACGGAAGGTGGACCCGTGCCCCAGGCAGTGACCCTCGTCCGTTCCAGCGCTCTCTCCGACACCGCCGAGTACGCCTACGCGGCGACAGCTCCCGCCGAGGCGCGTCTGATCTTCCTCGCCGGGTCGTGCCCGCTCGAGGCCGACGGCTCGACGGCCGGCGTGGGCGACTACGCGGCGCAGGCCGCGAAGTGCGTCGAGAACATGACGATCGCCCTCGCAGAAGCAGGGGCGACGATCACCGACGTCATCAGCACCCGTGTCCTGGTGGCGTCGAGCACGCAGGCCGATCTCGTGGCCACGTGGGAGGTCGTCCGGGACGCCTTCGGCGACCACGACGTCCCGAGCACCCTGCTCGGCGTGACGGTCCTCGGCTACGACGACCAGCTCGTGGAGATCGAGGCCGTCGCGGCCGTCCTCGACTGACACCGATGGCACGCCGGGCACCTTCTGCCCGGCGTGCCGCACCCCAGGAGGCTCACGTACGGTGGTCCGGTGAACTCTCCGGCCAGGCGCGCCACGCGCGACGACCTCCCCCGAATAGCCAGCACGCTCGGAGCAGCGTTCAGCGACTACCCCTGGACACGCTGGACCGTCTCCGAGCCCGACCACGAGGCCCGTGTCGCGGAGCTGCAGAGGCTCTACGTCGAGCACGTGGCCCTGCCGCACGGCACCGTGTGGGTCGACGACGAGGTGACCGCCGTCGCCGCCTTCCTCCCGCCCGTCCTGCCTGAGCTCCCCGGTGCCGTCATGGAGCGCATCGCCGCGCTGCAGGGCGACGACGGGCTCGCCCGTCAGGCCGCGGCCGACGCCGCCGTCGCGGCCCGCGCGACCGAGATCCCCGACGACACCCGCGAGGTCTGCTCGCAGGCCTGGGTCCTCGCGACTGTCGGCGTGCACCCGGACCACCGAGGCGCCGGTCTGGGATCTTCCGTGATCGATGCCGGCCTCGCGGACCTCGAGGAGTCGATGGCCTCGTGCACCCTCCAGACGAGCGACGAGCGCAACGTCGTGTTCTACGAGCGGCTCGGCTTCGCGGTGACGACCGTCATCGAGGTCCCCGGCGGCCCGACGGTGTGGTCGATGCTGCGGGCGAGCTGAGGCTGCGATCGAGCCCAGCAGGATCGCCCCCGGACCAGCACCAGCGAGATCGGCACTTCAGAGCGAGATCGTGCCCCGCGAGGATCGATCTCACTCCGGAGTGCCGATCTCGTTCGCCGCTGCGTCCTGGCGTCGCACGTCATGATGAGCAGGCCTGCAACGTCAAACGGACGACCAGACCGTCCACGTATCCCGGCTCGACCACGAGCACCGCGTCGTGAGCCGCAGCAATGCTCTCGACGATCGTCAGACCTAGTCCTGTTCCCGGTGTACCGGCGAGACGTGTCTGCCCACCTCGGTTGAAGGCTTCTGTCAGGCCAGTCACCTCGTCCGCGGAGTACACGGGGCCCGAGTTGCCGACAGCCAGCACCACCCGATCTCCGAGCACACGGAGGTCGACAGAGATCCATCCGTCGTCGCGATTGTGCTGGACCGCGTTCCGCAGGATGTTGCCCACCGCGATGGCGATCACCCCTGCACTCACCTCGACGAAGACCGAGTCCTCGATCCCCGAGCACTCGACCCGGAGCCCACGGGCCTGTGCGAGGACCTGGATCGCCTCCAGCTCGTCCCGTACGCACATCGCCAGGTCGACGCGGCTCCGCTGGTCTGCGTCGAGGTGCCGACTCCGCGCGATCAGCAGGAGGGCGGCGATCAGGTCGTCCATCCGTCGGACCGAGCGCAGTGCCCTGTGGACGTAGGGCTGAAGGTCGGGCGGCACACGGCCTTGGGTCAGAGGAGCCTCGAGCGCGGCGCGCACCGACGTGATCGGCGTCCGCAGCTCGTGAGAGGCGTTGGCGACGAACTGCTCCTGACTCGCGAAGGCTCCTTCGAGCCGCGCGAGCATCGTGTCGACCTGGTCCGCCAACCGGGTGATCTCGTCACGTGGGCCCGCGAGAGCGATGCGCTGCGACAGATCTCGCTCCGAGATCTGTTCCGCGAGCTGGGCCACGTCGCTGATCTTCCTCGCCGGACTGCGAGTGAGACGCCAGGACAGGGCGGCCGACACGACCGCGAAGACCACGAGGAGGACCAACGTCCACATCATGTATCTGTCCATGACGTCGGCGGCGACGAGACGTCCATAGCTCGACGTCTCGTCGGAGACCTCCACCAGGCAGTCGGAGGTCTCGACGGTCGTGACGCACTCGACCGTGTCCTTCAGGCTCGCAGGGTCCGGCAGGACGACCGGTGCCTCTACATCTACCGGCCCACCGATGCTGACGTCGATCGTGCTGGCGATGCTCTGCGAGAGGATGGCGACCTGGACCGCGACGAGGCATGCTCCCAGGACGATGAAGGTCGCAGCGATCGAGAGCGCCAGCTTCCCCCGGAATCCCCAGAAGGCACGCCCCAGCCGAGCACCGACCCTCACGCCGCGACCGCGATGTAGTAGCCGCGGCCTGGGCTGTGCTCGATCCGGACGGCCTCTCCGAGCTTCTTGCGCAGCGAGTGGATCACGACCCGGACCGCCCCGTGAGTCCGCTCGAAAGGGTTGTCCCAGGCTGTCCTCAAGAGGCGCTCGGTACTGAGCGAGCCGCCGCTCTCCCGCATCAGGGCCTCGAGGACGTCGATCTCTTTGAGCGTCAGGGCGATCGGCAGCCCGTCGACCTCCAACGTGCGTCGTGAGCAGTCCAGCCGGGCACCCCCGTGGGCGATGATGGACGACGCGGCGTAGTCGCTGCGGCGAGAGAGCGCCCGCAGCCTGGCGACCAGCTCCGGGTATGCGAAGGGCTTGGTGAGGTAGTCATCGGCCCCCAGGTCGAGCCCACCC
>NZ_JACBYE010000042.1 GCF_013415325.1 Sanguibacter inulinus
GTCCGGGGTGGGGCGGGCTGCGCTGGTCGGGCTGCGGCCCGGTCAGTCGTCGAGCGCGGACTGGATCGCGGTCTGGGCCTCGGCGAGCAGCGCGTCGACGGGCTCGCCCGCCATCGCGCGCTGCGTGAGGTTGTCGACGGCGGTGAGCACGTCAGTGCTGTTGACGACCCCCGGCAGCAGCGGGCGGCCGAGCTCAGCCTGCTCGGTGAGCGCCGCGACGACGGGGTTCTCGGCGACGTCCGCGGCGGCGATGTCGGTGCGCAGCGGGGGCCAGCCGGAGCCGAGGGCCCAGGTGGTCGCCTGCTCCTGCGAGAGGAAATAGCTGAAGAACTCCTGCGCGGCCTCCTGCTGGGCCTGGTCGGCCTGCTCGGTGAGGGCCATCGAGACGCCGATCGCCGACGCGGCCTGCTCCTGGGGTCCGGCAGGGATCGGCGCGATGCCGTATTCGACGCCGTTCTCCTCGGAGACCGAGGCCATCCACGGTCCGCCGATGTACATCGCGACACGACCGCTGCTGAAGAGGCCGTCGCCGCTCACACCGTCGACGCCTGTGGGGCTGATCTTCCCGGCGGTGATCGCGTCGTGCCAGAACTCGAGTGTCTCGGCGTTCTCGTGGGAGTCGATCACGGCCTTGCCGTCCTCGACGACGGCGCCGCCGTTGCCGTAGAACAGCGACGGCCAGACGCCGTTGCCGACGGTCGCGTGGTCGGCGAGGGCGAGCCCGTACTGCTCGGGGGTGCCGTCGCCGTCCTGGTCGACGGTGAGCGCCTCGGCGGCGGTGACCCACTCGTCCCAGGTGGTGGGGACCTCGACGCCCGCGGCGTCGAAGAGGGCCTTGTTGTAGAACATCGTCAGCGGCACGAAGCCCGTCGGGACGCCGTACCGGGTGCCGTCGACGGTGACCATGTCGAGGGCCCCGGTGTTGAGGTTGGGGGTCGAGGCGTCGGCGTCGTAGAAGTCGTCGAGGTCGACGAAGGCGCCGCGGTCGGCGTAGACCGGCAGGCGCTCGGCCGGCATGGCGACGATCTCGGGGCCGTTGTCCGCCGAGAGGGCGGGCAGGAAGGTGTCGTCGATGACGTCCCAGGGGTTGACCTGGGTGGTGATGGTGATCTCGCCGTCGTGCGCGGCGTTGAAGTCGTCCACGATCTGCTCGAGGACGTCACCGTCGGCCTCGGTGTAGCCGTGCCAGAAGGTGAGCTCGACAGGGCCGTCGGAGTCGGAGGCGCTGTCACCAGAGCAGGCGGAGAGGGAGAAGAGCGCCAGGGCGACCGGCGCGGCGACGAGGGCGGGGATGCGCTTCATTGCGTTGTCCTTTCAGGGAACCCACTTACAACGTTGTAAGACAACGTTGTAAGTGAGATCTTGCGGCGCGCGGCACGACCTTGTCAACCCTGTCTCGGGTGAGACCTGTGCTCGTGCAGGTCGCCGGGGGCGACGCTGCGGGTCGGTGCCCTGTCGGCTCCCGGACGTCGCCGCGGGTCAGCGCTCCGCCGCCCCCCGGACGATGCTGCTGGTCGGCCGCTTGTCGACCCGTAGACGACGGCGGAGGTCAGCCGCCTGTCGACTCCCGGACGACCAGCCGGAACTCCGGGGCCGTCACCCGGGGCGCGAGCGCGCCGCTCGCCCCGTCGGCGATCCGCTCGGTCAGCATCGTCACCGCGGCACGGGCGATGTCGTGCCGTCCAGGCTCGACGGTGGTCAGGCTCGGGTAGGTGTACCGCCCGTCGGCCACGTCGTCGAAGCCCATGAGGGCGACGTCGCCCGGCACCGTGACGCCGCGCTCCTGGAGGGACCGCAGGGCCCCGAGGGCGAGGTCGTCGTTCATCGCGAAGACGGCGTCCATCTGCACGCCGGAGCCGAGCACCCGGGCCATGGCCTCGGCGCCGTTGCTCCGGTCCCAGGTCTCGACGGGCACGACGAGGTCGTCGTCGACGGGCAGGCCCGCGGCCTCGAGGGCCTCGCGGTACCCCGCGTACCGCAGCGCTGCGACCCCCGTGCGCTCGGTCGCGTGCGCCCCGAGGAGCATGACGCGGCGACGTCCGAGGCCGAGCAGGTGCTCGGTCGCGGCGCGGGCGGCCGCCTCGTGCTGCATCGTCACGTGGTCGACGGGTCCGGGGAACAGCGGCTCGCCGAGGACCACGAGAGGTCTTCCGGCGGGGTCGGGCAGGACGTCGTCGTGGGTGAGGCCGAGCGGGGCGAGCAGCAGGCCGTCGGTCAACGACAGGCGCGGGTTGCGCAGCGCCTCGAGCTCACGCTCGCGCAGGCCTCCGGTCTGCTCGACGAGGACCACGAGGTCTTGCTCGGCGGCGACGCGGATCACCTCGTCGGCCAGCTGGGCGAAGAACGCCTGGCTCAGCTCGGGCACGGCCAGCCCGATGACGCCGCTGCGCCCGAGCCGGAGGTTGCGCGCGGCCAGGTTCGGCCTGTAGCCGACCGAGTCGACCGCTGCGAGGACCTTCGCCCGGGTCGACTCCCGCACCTGCGGGTGGTCGTTGAGGACGTTGGAGACGGTCTTGAAGGACACGCCGGCGACCCGCGCGACGTCGCGCAGCGTCGGGGCTGCCCTCCCCTCTGGTCCTGTGGCCATCCCCGGAGGTTACAACGTTGCAACCCGCGGTGGCGACCTCCGGTCCGGAGGGGAGGTGCCGTGCCCGGCTCGTCAGGCGAGCCGGGCTGCGCTCAGTGCCTGAACCGCGCCACCTGCGAGCTGAGCTCCTGCGCGAGCGCCGCGAGGCCTTCGATGCTCTCCCGCGCCTGGGCGATCCCGCGGGCGACCTCGCCTGTCGACTGGGCGACGCCGGAGATGTGCCCGGCGATCTGCTCCGACCCGCTCGCGGCCTCGGTGATGTTGCGGCCGGACTCGTTGGTGGTCGCGGTCTGCTCCTCGACGGCCGACGCGATCGACATCTGGTAGTCGTTGATCGACGCGACGATCTGCCCGATCTCGCGGATGGCGTCGGCTGCGCCCTGCGAGTCGGTGCGGATGGCGTCGACGCGCCGGGAGATCTCGTCTGTGGCCCGGGCGGTCTCCTGCGCGAGCTCCTTGACCTCGCCGGCGACCACGGCGAAGCCCTTGCCGGCCTCTCCGGCACGGGCGGCCTCGATGGTCGCGTTGAGCGCCAGGAGGTTCGTCTGGTCGGCGATCGCGGTGATGAGCCGGACCACGTTGCTGATCTCGGTGCTCGAGTCCGCGAGGCTCACCACGGCCGTGTCGGTCTTCTGCGCGGCGCCCACGGCTGTCGCGGCGACCTCGGCGGCCTGGTTGGCGTTGCGGGAGATCTCGCGGATCGAGGTCTCCATCTCGTAGGAGCCAGCGGCGACGGTCGAGACGTTCTCCGAGACGCCAGCGGCGGCGCGGGTCACCTCGTCGGCCTGGCGGGACGCCCTGTCGGAGGCTGTCGCGACGGCCGCGGAGACTGTCTCGAGCTCTTGGCTGGCGCTGGTCAGGGCCGTCGTGGTCGCGCTGATGTCCCGCACGAGGGCCGCGACGTTGCCGGCGGCCTCGTTGAGCGCCTCGCCCATCTGCCCGGTCTCGTCGGCCGAGTCGACGTCGACGCGGACGGTGAGGTCACCGTCGGCGAGGCCTCGCAGGGCGTCGCGCACGGCGTGCAGTCGTCGGACGATGCCGCGGGCCACGACCCAGGCGAGGGCCGCACCGATGATGATCGCGAGGGTCACCGCTGCGAGGGTGACCCAGCGGTTGGTGGACTCGCGGTCGGCGACCTGGGCGCGGAGGTCGTCGACCTGCGTCTGGACGGCTGTGCGGAGCTCGTCGAGCGCACCGGAGACCACGAAGTAGGCGTCCCAGCGCTCGCCGACCCAGATCGCGTCACCGGCGTCGAGGTCGCCCGCGCGCCACGCCTCGAAGATCTTCTGGTCGGCGTCGACGTAGGTGGACCAGCCGTCGTTGATCGCCGCGACCGCGGCGCTCCCGTCGGAGGTGAGGGTCGACGGGTCGAGGGTGAGCACAGACTCCTCGAAGTCGGTGATGCCCTGCTGGTAGCCGGTCATGTTGTCGCCGTCTTCCGCGGCGCTCACGTCGCCGCCGTCGACGCGCGCGGACCACGCCATGATCGCCAGGTAGTCGGCGGCCCAGAGCATGCCGTAGCGCCCGGCCTCGACCTCGGCCTGGATCTCGACGGCGGCGTCGGCCTCGGCCCGCAGGGACGAGATCTTCGCAGCGCCCTGGAGGGCCGTCGCGGCGACGACGACCAGCCCCAGGACGAGGACCAGCACGATCGCGGAGACGCGGGTCATCACGCTCCGGTCGTTGAACCACCGACGTGCACCGTGCGACGTGCTCATGACGACCTCCAGGGGGTGGATCAAGACTGGATGTCATATCGGCAGCCTGGAGGCTCTCGTGAGGTGAAGGTGCAGGTGAAGGTGTCTTCAGGACACCCCGGGTGCACCGAGTGCTTCCTCGAGCGCGGTCGTCGCCTCGACGAGCCCGGGTCGACCCTCCTCGATGTTGTTGACGTACCTGGTGAGCAGCTCTGCCTGGCGCCGCAGAGCGTCGACGTCGCTGTCGGAGGGGTTCTTGAAGGGCTCGGCGTAGAGGATCTCGTAGGTCGACATCGAGTCGACCTGGACGGAGAGGCCGTCGCTCAGGCGACCCACCTCGGCGATGCCGACCGAGCTGGCCAGGACGCTCCTGGCGGTGTCGAGGTCCTCTGAGAGCTGGTCGTGGGTGGTGGTCAGCTCGGCGGCCCGCAGGTCGCGCAGCTCGCGCGCCTCGGCGACCGCCGTCGAGTGCTGGTGGCTGACGATCAACCACCCCGCTGTCACGATGACGGCGATGGCGACGATCATGAGCAACGCCCGTCGTCGGGCGAGCTGCAACCGTGCCCGGCGCTCGCGCTCGATGACCACAGAGGCGCGCAGCACGGGACCCTCCCTTGGGATAAAAAAATCCCCGCCAATCCGGAGACGGCGGGGAACAACGAGATCAAGACTGCCCCGCCTGTCCCATTTTGTCAAGTTAGGTGCCGCTCGACCGGGCTCGCGCGTCGCGCTGTCAGTGACAGCACGACGCGCGAGCCTCACTCGGTCAGGTCACCGCCACCCCAACCCCGGAGCCACGTGCTTGAGCAGCCCCTCGAGCACGTGTGCGCAGTAGTCCACGCCGAGCTGGTTGGGGATGGTCAGCAGCAGCGTGTCCGCGGCGGTGATCGCGTCGTCAGCAGCGAGCTGCTCGACGAGCCTGTCGGGCTCGGCGGCATAGGACTTGCCGAAGGTCGCGAGCGTCCCACCGAGCGACCCGACCTGGTCCTTGGAGCCGGCGTCGCGCCCGAAGTAGGCGCGGTCGCGGTCGTCCATGAGCGGGAAGATGCTCCGGCTGACCGACACGCGCGGCTCGCCCGGGTGCCCGACCTCGGCCCAGCGCGCGCGGAACCGGGCGATCTGCTCGGCCTGGAGCTCGTGGAAGGGCTTGCCCGTGTGCTCGGAGAGCAGCGTCGAGCTCATGAGGTGCATGCCCTGCTCGGCGGTCCACTCGGCCGTCGCCATCGACCCGGCGCCCCACCAGATGCGGTCCCGCAGGCCGGGGGACTGCGGCTCGATGCGCAGCAGCCCGGGCTCGTTGGGGAACATCGGGTTGGGGCTCGGCTCGGCGAAGCCCTCGCCACCGATCGCCTGGAGGAAGGCCGCCGTGTGCTCGCGGGCCATGTCGGCGCCGTCGCGGTCGTGCGGCGCAGGCTCGTGGCCGAAGTACCTGTAGCCCTCGCGGACCTGCTCGGGTGATCCCCGGCTGATGCCGAGCTGGAGCCTGCCGCCCGAGATGAGGTCGGCCGCCCCGGCGTCTTCCGCCATGTACAGCGGGTTCTCGTACCGCATGTCGATGACGCCGGTGCCGATCTCGATCCGGCTGGTGCGGGCGCCGACGGCGGCGAGCAGCGGGAAGGGCGAGCCGAGCTGCCGCGCGAAGTGGTGCACGCGGTAGTACGCGCCGTCGGCGCCGAGCTCTTCGGCGGCGACGGCCAGGTCGATCGACTGGAGCAGCACGTCGGAGGCCGAGCGGGTCTGGGAGTGCGGCGAGTCGGTCCAGTGGCCGAAGGACAAGAATCCGATGCGCTTCATGCCTTCAGGTTACGGTCCTCGTCGCTCGGTGCGAAGGCGTCGCCGACCGTGAGCCCGTGCGGTCCCGGCGCCCGCCCGGCGCCCGCTATCCGCGGTCCGTCGGGTGCGGCGCCCACCGCCGCGCACCGAGGGCGAAGGCGAGACCGACGAGCACGAACAGCCCGGCGAGCATCGCCCAGCCGGCTGGCCCGTGGCTGATCACGGTCGTGGTGACGAGCAGCGGCGCGATCATCGTGGCGACCGCGTAGCCCATGGTGCTCAGGCCCTGGTAGGCGCCTGCGGTGCGCTCGTCGGCGAGGTCGAAGGACAGCGTCCATGACCCGGCCTCGCCCCACAGCTCTGCCGCGGCGTGGACGAGGGCCGCCACGAGGAGCACAGTGACCGCGAGGGCGACGTTGCCGACTGCTGCCGCCGCGTAGAGGCCGCAGGCGAGCGCGAGCACGACGCAGGCCCGCGTCATGGTGCGCGCGGCCGACGGGACCGTGGTCGCACCCCGGGCGAACCGCACCTGGAAGAGCGCGACCAGCACGGTGTTGAGCACGAGCAGCACGGAGATCATCACGGAGGGCACCTCGGTGTGGCTGGCGATCCACAGCGGCAGGCCGACGGTCTGCAGGCCGAAGTGCACGGCGAACACACTCGTCAGGCCGACGACGACGAGGTACTGCGGGTCGCGGAACGGCGACCGGCCGGGGCTGACTGCCTGGGTCGCCTCGTCCGGGCTGGGGACCGACGCCGTCGGCCTGCCCGACCCGTCCGTAGCGCCTTGTGCTGCCATCTCCGGCCCCGCCGTCTCCTGTCCCGCTGACGCCGCCGGCTCGGCGAGGCGCCGCGCGGCCTCGGTGCTGCGCGCGAGCCTGACGAGCGGCAGCGCCCCTGTCGTGGTCACGCACCCGACCGCGAAGACCGCGATCCTGTACGCGGCCGCGGTGTCGACGAGCAGCGCCGCGGCGGCGACGCAGGTGCCGAGCCCGATGCCGACGTTGACCACCACGTGCAGCCGGGCTCGCATCTCGACCCTGGACGGGCCTGTGAACGAGCGTGCGACGAGCGCCGACCGGGCCGACGCACCGGCCTGGCGGGCGCCCGTCGCGAGGCAGGCGACGGCCACGAAGGCGGGGACGCCGTCGACGACCGAGAAGGAGGCGAGCGAGAGGCCCTGGGCCACGACGCAGAGAGTGAGCAGCCGCAGCGCCCCGACCCGGTCCGCGAGGTACCCGGCACCGAGCGACGTGAGCACACCGACCGCCCCGGACACCGTGAGCCCGATGCCGACAGTCACGGCGGGGATGCCCATGGCCCGCGTGAACAGCAGCGCGGACACGGCGTAGAACATCCCGTTGGCGACGGTCAGCGACAAGGATGCCGCTGTGAGCGCCCGGGCGACGGGGTCTGCTGGGCGGAAGGTGGACGAGACCTCGCTGACGAGGCGGCGGCTGCGGGCGCGCTCGACCCGCGGTGCGTCGGTGGTGGGCATGGGAGAGATCTCATCGTGCTCGACGGCGATCGCGTAATGATGAAGACTATGGCTTCATGCTCCGCTACAGGTTGTCCGACGCCGACCTCTCCGAGATCCGTTTCGGGCTCTCTCCGCTCAACGAGCTCGGTCTGTCGCTGCGGGCTCTGCGCGACCCCGCGCTCTACCCCGCGCACCTGCGGTGGGTCCAGCGGGTGGTCGACGACCTTCCTGCGCCAGAGCTGGAGGTGCTGCGGGCCCTGGTGGACACCAGGAGCTGGGTGCCCGACTTCCTCAACCCTGTGCCGACCACCCCGCTGACCCGCTTCGACGACGAGCTCGCCGACCTCGCCCAGATCGACCTCGGCCGCCTCGACCGCGACCTCGACGCCGTGCACGACGTGCGGCCAGTCGTGCTCGCGGGACCGGCTGAGGCCGTGCGAAAGCGGGTCGTCGATGCCGTCGGGGTCTACTGGGACGTGTCGTTCAGGTCGACGTGGACCCGCATGCGGACCCTCCTCGAGGCCGACGTCGTGTTCCGTGGCCGCGAGATCGGACGGTCCGGCCTGGCCGGGATGTTCGCCGGGCTCGCCCCTGCCGTGAGCTTCGACGGGCGCACGGTGTCGATCGCGCTGCGCGACCCGCGGACCCGCACTGTCGACGTCGCCGGGGCGGGGCTCACGCTCATCCCCAGCCTCTTCACCCAGCGCGCGTCGTCACCCGTGACCGACGACGACAGCCCGTCGGTCATCTACCCCGTCCGCGGCGCAGCCACGCTCTGGGACCCGGCCCCCGTGCGCGGCAGCGGAGCGCTCGCGGACCTGCTCGGCGCGACCCGCGCGGGTCTGCTCGACGCCCTGCACGAGCCGGCGTCGTCCTCAGAGCTCGCCACCCGCTACGGCGTGAGCCCGAGCGCCGTGAACCAGCACCTGCGGGTGATGCACGACGCGGGTCTGCTCACGCGGGCCCGCCACGGGCGGTCGGTCCTCTACCGCACGAGCGAGCTCGGTGAGCAGCTCTCGGGCCGCGGGGACCTGTCGGCCGGGCCGTGGTCCTGACCTAGTCCTCGATCTCTGAACCGTCCGCGGCGAACCTGAACGACGTGCTGCCGTAGTCGTCACCGATGCTGAAGGTGATGACCGGCGGGCCGACAGCCTCGGCGAAGGTCTCGCTGTCGATGTCACCGTCGGCGGAGCGACGGACGGAGGCGCTCGCGTCGCCGACGGGCAGGCCGACCTCCGTGGCGGAGGTCTCCATGAGGCCCCACAGCTGGTCGAGCGCGACGTCGGACCAGGCGTACTGCTCCTCCGCGAGACCGGGCTGGATGGTCGCGGCGCCCTCGTTGCTGACCCGGCCCCCGCGGTACGTCCACCGGTCTGTGGCGGTCTCTCCGGCGCGCAGCGGTGCGTCGACCGTCACGAAGTCCTTCGTGACGACGATCGACGTCACCTGGTCGTGGCCGATCTCCTCGACGAGGGCCTCCTGGGCCTGGGCGAGGAGGTCGGGGTGACGCATGTCCGGCCGCAGGTGCCCGTCCTGGATCGCGTCGACGGTCTGGGCGACCGCGACCCTGTAGGGCGCCACGACGACGGCGGCGGCTGCGACCGTGACGACGGCGAAGAGGACCAGGCGCAGCGGACGGCCCTTCGGCCCGACGCCGAGGAGCGGCCCCTTGCGACGGCCGTCGACGACGCGGGTGTGCGGCTCGACCCTGAGGACCGGGACGGACCTGCGGGCGGGGACGGTGAGCCGTTCGCGCTCGCGGGGTGAGAGCTCGCCGTCGACGAAGGCGATCTCGGGACCGCCGTCGAGCAAGATCGCCACCTCGAGCTCTGCGCCGGGCTGGAACCTCGGGACGTCGGTGATCGGCACGACGGTCCGGACTGTCGTCGCGAAGGCAGAGCCGCTGAGCGGCTGCACGGTGACGTCGATGTCGCAGAGCGGCTGGTCGTTGATCTGCGTCCCGGTCTGGCGCAGCGCGTCGACGCGGGCGAGGCCGAGGCGTCGTGCGTCGCGCGCCTGCTGCACGGCCTTCGGCGAGGCCGCGACGCTGCCGCCGAGCGACCCGGCGACCCGGGTCATGACCGCCGCGAAGACCAGCACCGTGAAGGCGACGCCGGCGATCGCGATCCCCGCCCCGGGCGGGCCGACGATCGCGACGACCACCCCTCCGAGGAGAGCACCGAGGGCAGCGAAGGCGATCAGTCTGAGCACGTCACGAGCCTACGGGTCGAGACCGGCCACCACCCTGGGGAGTTGTCCCCAGGGTGATGCCCGGCCTCGTCGTGGTGGTGCGGGGTGCTTGTGGGAGCCAGGCTCGCCGGAGCCCGGAGCCCGGAGCCCGGAGTCCGTAGCCCGGAGCCGGGCGTCGGGGTCGTCCGTCAGGCCTGGGCGCGCAGCGGTGCGAGCGCCTCGCTCCAGGCGGTCACCTGGTCGAGGAGCGTGCCGAGGGCGTCGACCGACGCGTCGGACGGTGTGAGCTCCGAGTAGTCCTTGAACTCCGACGCGAGCGGCAGGGTGACCTGCTGACGGACGTCGGCCATCTTCAGCTCTCCGGCGATGAGCCGCAGGTGCTCGACGGCCCGGGCGCCGCCCACCGAGCCGTAGGACACGAAGCCGACGGCCTTGTCGTGCCACTCGTGGAACAGATAGTCGATCGCGTTCTTGAGCACCCCGGAGGTGGAGTGGTTGTACTCGGGGGTGACGATCACGTACCCGTCGAAGGACGCGATCTTCGCTGCCCACTGCTTGGTGTGCTCCTGGGTGTGCTCACCCATGGACGGCGGGACGGGCTCGTCGAGGTGGGGGAGCGGGAAGTCGCGGAGGTCGACGAGCTCGTAGTCGACGCCCTCGCGCTGCGAGGCGATGTCGAGGACCCACCGGGCTACCTGCTCGCCGTTGCGGTTGGGTCGGGTGCTGCCCAGGATGATGCCGATGCGGGTCATGGTGCTCGCCTCTCGAGGTCACGTGCGGTGCGTTCCTCGTCGAGTCTGAGCGAGACCCGCCCGCGCCGCGACCGCTGGTGCCGCGGGGTCAGGCGCGGCTGTGCAGGGTGATCTGGTAGCCGTCGGGGTCGGCGAAGGTGAAGGTGCGGCCGAAGGGCCCGTCGACGGGGGCCGACGTGATGATGATGCCGTCGGCGACCATGCGGTCGTGGATGCCCTGCGCGTCGGCGGCGTGCAGCCAGATCCCCACACCGACGCCGGGCTGGGCGACGGCGTCGAGGTCGACCCCCGGCAGGGGTGAGCGCACGGCGAAGGACGCGGGCTTCGTGTCGAAGACGACGGCGTGGGGCGGTCCGGGCTGGCGGGTGAGACCGAGGTAGGACTCGTAGAACGCCGCTGAGGCGTCGTAGTCACGGACCTGGAGCGAGATGAATCCTGGGCCTGATGCTGCTGCAGTCATGGTGCGCCTCCGTCGGACGAGCTGCTGAGTGTCAGTTGTCTGACACTCGCGAACCTATGTCAGACTACTGACATGAGTCAAGACGGGCCCGGTATCCACCTCGAGACCTCTGTCGGCTATCTGCTCAAGGAGGCGTCGAGCGCCCTCCGTAGCGCGATGGAGGCTGTGCTCCGGCCTCTGGGCATGACGATCACCCACTACTCCTGCCTCGAGCTGCTCAAGCAGCGCCCGGGGCTGTCGAACTCGGAGCTCGCGCGCGGCACCTTCGTCACCCGGCAGTCGATGAACGTCCTGCTGCAGTCTCTCGAGCGCGACGGCCTCGTCACTCGCGCCGAGCAGCCTGAGTCTGGGCGCGCGCTGCCCACCGAGCTCACTGACGCGGGACGACGCCAGCTCGCGACCGCCAGCGCGGCCGTGCGTGGGGTCGAAGACCGCATGAAGTCAGGCATGGACGGTGCCGAGCAGGCGGTCTTCGCCGACCTGCTGGGTCGCAGCATCGCGTCGCTGCGGGGCGACGGGGTCTAGCGCTGGACGCGAGCCGCCTGGTCGAGACGGCTCCGGCGTCGCTCGAGAGCCCGGGTGAAAAGAGCATCCGTCGGCGTCGGCGGGGTGCCGTGGGCGTCGCCCGGCGGCAGGTGCCCGCACAATCGACTCTCCCGGCTACCTCGGGGGTGCGGTTCTCGGCTGCTCGTCCCTGAGTGCGCACAGATCATGACGACGGGCGATGAGGAGGATCGATGACCGAAGGCCTCGACCGGGACCGCGGCGGCTCATCCCCGATGACGTCGTACCGGAAGGCGGATGCCCCGAATGTGCCTGGGGTCCCGGTCTACGGAGGGGGCGGTGGGCTGCTCTCCCGGCTGGAAGGTCGGCGGATGTACTCCGTCGAGTTCGTCCTCAACGACTACGTCCAGCTGCGCTTCGACGCCGACGAGGTGCCGGGCCCTGTGACGCTGAACTGCTACGTCTGGCCGATGATCGAGAGTCGCGGTCGCCAGTGGCGTGAACCTGACCTGGGGTACGCCGATACCTTGCGCTCCCTCACGCCGGGGATCGTCGTCTCGGCGACCGAGCGGACTGGGAAAGGGATCCGCATCGAGCTCGACCGTGGGGCGGTCGTGCTCGACCCGACTGCGGACGAGGTATTCGTCGAGGTCGCGGAGCTCATGGGTCCGGCGAACTTCGGCTGGGTCGTGTGGCGACCCGGGGAGGACACCTTCGAGCATCTGGCTTAGCCGTCCCGCCGGTTGACGGGGCAGAGCTCTTCAGGTCAGTCGTTCGGTGATGCGGACCGTCACCTCGTCACCGATCTCCTTGCCGAGCTTCGTGCGGAGCTTCGCGCTGACGGACAGCATGTGGCCTCCCGTGCCAGTCGGCATGAGGCCGCCGGTCCACGGCTGGTCGTCGACCGTCGCGACGACCTTCACGGACTTCCCGGTGCCGAAGGCGTCGACGGACCCAGGGACCTCGATGCAGGACCAGACGTCTCCCTTGACGTCGACGCCGATGGTGCCGGTGAACTGCCAGTCTGTCGGGCCGATCTCGATGCGCATGCGTCTCCTCGAGGGCTGGGGCGGCTCCGGTGCGGGGTGCGTCGCTCGCCCGGGCCTTCGTCACCGGCAGCCTAGCGAGGGTCCCGGTGCGGCGCCTCACTTCTCGTGACGGTGCCCGGGCAGGTGGGCGCGCTCGCCGTCGTGGTCGAAGATCGTGAGGATCTCGACGGGGCCCTCGTGGGCCTGGATGACGTGCGGGGTCATGGTCGAGAACTCTGCGGCCTGCCCCTCACGGACCAAGATCGTGCGCTCGCCGAGGGTCAGCCGGACGACCCCGCTGAGGACCGTGAACCACTCGTAGCCCGGGTGAACCTGACCCTCGCGCCACTCGCGCTCGGGGGTGATGCGCATCTTCGCGATGGTCACGCCGCGGCGGTCGCGCTCGCGGGACAGCAACCACACGGTCGAACCCGTCATCGTCTCGGGCTCGGGGCGGATGACGACGTCTTCGTCGCCCTCGGGCTCGACGAGCTGGTCGAGGGTGGTCCCGAGCGCCTGTGCGATCGGGACCAGCTGGTCGAGGGCGATACGTCGGTGACCGGTCTCGATGCGGCTCAGTGTCGACGCGGAGAGGAAGCAGCGCGAGGCGAGCGCGTCGAGGGTCCAGCCCCTCGCCAGGCGGAGACCGCGGATGCGCTGGCGGACGATGTCGTCGAGCAGTTCTTGCGTCATACGCAAGAGGCTATGTCTCTGGCGCATCTCTCGTCTAGCGTGGAGGGCATGACGCACACCGATCACACCTCGCACGGCTCGGGCCCCGCCGGGCACTCCGGCAGTGGCGCTCGCGACCACGGCAGCACCGGCAGCGCGCACGACGCCAGCGCTCACGTGGCCCACGGGGCCCACAGCCACGGCGCCCACGCTGCTCATAGCCACGCCGACCGCCCCGGCCACGGCCCGGCACCTGAGGGCGACTCGGACATGGCTGAGCTCCTCGACCTCGACGCCGCACTTGGAGCGACAGTCCTCACCGACGCTCTCGACGCCGCGGCGGCCGTCCTCGGTACCGAGCCTCGCAGCATCGTCGACCTCGGCGCAGGGACCGGCACAGGCACCCTGGCGCTCGCGGGCCGCTTCCCGGAGGCCCACGTCCACAGCCTCGACGCGACGGCCTCGATGCTCGACCACCTCACGGCGAGCGCCCAGACCGCCGGAGTCGGCGACCGTGTGACCACCCACCTCACCGACCTCGACGGTGACTGGACCGCCGTGCTGCCCGAGCAGGTCGACCTCGCGTGGGCCGCGCTCTCGCTGCACCACGTGAGCGACCCCGCGCGCGTGCTGCGCCAGGCCTATGGCGCGCTGCGTCCTGGGGGAGTGCTGGTCGTGACGGAGATGAGTGGCGCCCGGTTCGAGCCGAGCGACCTCGGCTCGGGACGCGACGGCCTCGGTGACCGCGTGACGGCCGCGCTCGCCGGGCACGGCTACCCCGTGACCGCCGAGTGGACCACCGCGCTCGGCGAGGCGTGCTTCGCCCCCGTCGAGCGCCACGAGATGTCCTTCGACGCGTCCGCAACCACGGCAGAGGGCGCGCGGTACCTCGCGATCCAGCTGTCGAGGAACCGGGACAGGATCGCCGACGACCTCTCCGCAGACGATCTTGCCGCGCTCGACGCCGTCATCCTCGCGCTGGGCGCCGGGACCTCAGAGGTGCGGACAGTCTCGGGCCGCAACGTCTGGGTCGCCGTGCGACCGCTCGACACCATGACCCACGAAGGAGCAGACCGATGACCCCAGACCTGACTGCCGTATCCTCGACAGCCGACCCGAGCACCACCCTGACCGCAGACGTCGTCGTGGTCGGGGGTGGTGCCGCGGGCCTGGCTGCCGCGATCGCGCTCGGCCGCTCACGCCGCAGCGTCGTCCTCGTCGACGCGGGCGAACCCCGCAACGCCCCGGCCGAGGGCGCGCACAACGTGCTCGGCCAGGAGGGCATCTCGCCCCTCGAGCTGCTGGCCCGCGGCCGTGCTGAGGCCGAGGCCTACGGTGTCCGTCTCGTCAGTGGCCGCGTGACAGGCGCGTCGGGAGTGGTCGACAGCTTCACGCTCGAGATCGACGGTGCGCCGGTCGCCAGCACCACCCAGCAGGTGACCGCGCGCCGCGTGATCCTCGCGACCGGCCTCGTCGACGAGCTGCCCGACGTCCCCGGTGTCGCGCAGGCTTGGGGTCACACAGTCCTGCACTGCCCGTACTGCCACGGCTGGGAGGTCCGGGACCAGCGCATCGCCGTGCTCGCCACCTCCGAGAACGCCCTGCACCAGGTGATGCTGTTCCGTCAGCTGAGCGACGACGTCACGCTGTTCTTGCACGACGCCCCCGAGCCGACTGAGGAGCAGTGGGATCAGCTCGCGGCCCTCGGGGTGCGGGTCGTGACGCCGCGGGTCGAGCGGCTGGTGGTGGACGGGACGCAGGTGCGCGCCGTCGAGGTCGAGGGAGGTCGGTCCTTCGCGGTCGACGCCGTGGCGGTCGGACCGAGGTTCATCGCCCGGACCGAGCTCTACGAGGCGCTCGGCGGGGAGAAGACCCTCTCGCCCTTCGGCGAGCAGATCGTCGCCGACCCCCGCGGGGCGACGGCCGTCCCCGGGGTGTGGGTCGCCGGCAACTCGGGTGACCTCATGGCGATGGTCGCGGCCGCCGCAGCCTCGGGAGTCATGGCAGGAGCAGCCGTCAACGGCGACCTCGCCGTAGCCGACCTCGCCCGCGCTGTCGCCGAGCGCCGCGCCCCGTTCTCCGCAGCGATGGAGTCCGAGGTGGCCCTGGCTGTAGCCGGAGACCGCCGCCACGGCCTCTGACCCACCCCCCGGTCCGACGAGGTCGCCCCTGCCCAGACGAGGTCGTACCCGCTGCCGCGAGGTCGTACAGACACGCCAGCCACGGGCGTCTGGCGGGTGATGTTGGCGTGTCTGTACGACCTCGGCGCAAGGGGTACGACCTCGGCGCAAGGGGTGCGACTTCGGCGCAGCGGGTGCGACCTCGGCGCGCGGAGGGCTCGGCGCGACCTCGGGGTCAGCTGATCCCCGGGTCGCGGGACAGGAAGTCGATGTTCTCGGCGGCCCAGGGGAAGACCCAGACGAACAGCGCGGCGACGACGGCCGCGATCAGCGCGAGCGCGAGCAGGATCCGTACGGGCAGCGGCCCGGGCAGGTGCCGGAAGATCCACGGGTACATCAGACGACTCCTGGGTTCTCGAGGACCTGCTCGGGCATGCCGTCGGCGCGAGGCATCCAGCCGACGAACTTTGCGTAGGTGATCCAGCGGTGGTCGTTCCCGTACTCGCCGAGCGAGAGTGAGTGGCAGGTGGTCAGCGTGAGCATCCGCTCGGTCGGCGCAACGCCCGGCTGGTTCGGCACAGGCGCGGTGACCTCGATGGCGCTCGGCAGCACGATCTCGTGGGACGTCACCTCGTAGACGTACCAGGCCTCGGCGGTCTCGACGATCACCTGGTCACCCTCGACCAGCTCGTTGACGTACCTGAAGGAGTTCCCGTAGGTCCGGCGGTGGCCGGCGAGCGCGAAGTTGCCCACCTCGCCGACCTGCTGCGTGTGCTCGTAGTGACCAGCCGTCGCACGGTCGAGGAGGTCGAGCGATGTCCCCTCGACGATCGGCATGGTGTTGTTCGTCTTGCCGTACCAGCTGGGGACGATCAGCACCCCTGTCGTCTCCCCGTAGGCAGCCTTGGCGGGCACCGGAGGGTCGTCGGTCCGCAGCTCGGCGACGACCTCGGGAGCAGGCGGGAGCGTGTCCTGGAACTCTTCGACCAGCTGGGCGGCCTCGTTGTTCGCCTCGACGCTCGTCCACCACAGCTGCCACACGACGAAGAGCCCGATGACCAGACCAGCGGTGATGAGGAGCTCGCCGATGCCGCCGAGGATCGCGGAACCGACACCACCGCGGCTGCGCTCGCCGGGCGCTGTGCGCTCACGGGTCTTCTGGTGTCTCACCTGGGGTGCTCCTCCGCGTGGCAGCCTCGTCCGGCTGCCGAGTATGCCACGGCGACCTGACGACGGTCTGGCGACGCCTCGGCCTGAGGACAGGTGGCCTTCTCCACAGGAACGTCGCCACGGTCTGGCGACGCCTCCGTCAGGGGACGGGCGGCTTCCTCCACAGGTGGTGGCGCGTCAACCTGTGGACGAATCCCCTTCTCCACAGGGAGTCGAGCGGCTCAGGTCTCCCGACCGCTCAGCTCTCCCGGTGCCTCAGTCTCGCGACGGCTCGGCCGGCGGCGTCTCGCGCTCCTCGGAGGGCTCGCCCCGGCCCGTGCTCTCGCGGTCCTCGCGCGAGGGGCGGATGGTCGGCACGTCGCCGACGATCGGGATCTGCTTGCGGTGGAAGGGGAACCCGTACCGCGTGACGATCCCGGCGAGGGTCGTGAGGCGGTTGCGCGGCCCGATGAGGCCCATGATGTGCACGAACAGCCACGCGAGCCATGCCGTCCCACGGGTCAGCTGGACCTTGCCGAGGATGTCGGCGATCGCGGCGCGGCGACCGATCACAGCCATCGTGCCCTTGTCGAAGTACCTCAGGTGCTTCATCGGCCTGCCGTCGATGAGCGCGAGGATGTTCTTGGCGGCCTGCGTCCCGGACTGGATGGCGGGCTGCGCGAGCTGCGGCAGGTCGTCGGGCGTGATCGCGATGTCGCCCACAGCGAAGACCCCGGGGCGTCCGTCCACCTGGAGATCGCGACCCACGACCACGCGGTCACCAGCGCCGCGCGGGAGGTCCCAGGCGTCGACCTCCTCGTGCGGGCGCACGCCCGTCGACCAGATGGTCAGGTCCGAGTGGAGCTTGGTGCCGTCGGTGAGCACGACCCCGTCGGGGTGGACCTCGGCGACCCCTGCGCCCAGGTGGAGCTTGACGTTGCGACGCTCGAGCTCGGAGACCGTGTACTCCCGCAGACGCTTCGGGAACGACTTGAGCACCTCGGTGCCGCGCTGGACGATCGTCACCTCGAAGGCGTCACCACGGATCTCCGGGTAGGCAGGCCGCAGACCTGCGTTGCGCAGCTCGGCGAAGGCCCCGGCGACCTCGACACCCGTCGCTCCGCCGCCGACGACGACCACGCGGAGACCGTCGTCGGTGCCCGGGGTGTGCGCGGCTTCTTCGAGGCGGACGAAGAGCGCGTCGCGGATCTTGACGGCCTGGCTGCGCGAGTACATGGGGAAGGCGTTCTCCTTCGCACCGGGGGTGCCGAAGAAGTTGGTCGTCACGCCGTTGGCGAGCACCAGGTAGTCGAAGTCCATGTACTCGTCGTTGAGCAGACGGATGCGCTTGTTCGCGTGGTCGATGCTCGCCAGGTGCTCGTGGACCACCCGGACGTTCTTCTGACCCAGGCGCAGACCGCGGAGGAAGTAGGTGACGTCCCCGGGGTTCAGGCCGCCGGTGGCCACCTGGTAGAGCAGCGGCTGGAAGGTGTTGTAGACGCGACGGTCGAGCAGGGTGACTCGGACGTTCGCGCCGGCGAACGCCCTGACGGCGGCGATGCCGGCGAAGCCACCTCCGACCACGACGACGTGCGGGGCCTGGGTGGTCTGCGGCACGAGCTCTCCTCCGGGGGGTCGAGGCGTCCCGCTGCGGCGGGCGTCGTCTCTTACGCTACGACGCCTCCGGACACCCTGCGAACTCGACATGACAGAGTGTCACCGGCATCACGTGAGAGGTCTGCGCGGGTGAAACTCCGGTAGGGACCGCGGTAGGCACCCGCCCGGGCCCTGAACCACCGTCAGCCTCGTCGCGAGACCGAGTGCGATGCTCCGAGCCGCTGCCGTCCCACGGGAGGTGACGGTCTGTCCGTATCGCGAGCACAGATCGACCAGCAGGCGTGCACGGGGTGGCGTGCGCGGCCGGGGGCGCGCACGCTGCACCCGTGACAGACGAGAGCACGCCCTCCGCCGCCGCGCCCACACCGAGACCGACGACGGGAGACGCGCCGCTCTCCGCAGCCTCAGCCCCCGGTCCGGGAGCGCCCGCCGCTCCCGACGGGGCTGCCGTTCCCGACGGGCCTGCCGCCCCCGTCCACGACGGCGCACCCGTCCCCGACCCCGTCGCGGACCTCGTCACCCGGCCGCACCGCCTGGTCGAAGACGTCGTCGCCCTGCTCATCGGTTCCCTCGCACTGTCCTTCGGGCTCATGCTGCTCAAGGACGTCGGCGGGGTGTCGGGCGGGATCGCGGGGATCGCCTTCCTCGTCAACTACTCGACGGGCTGGCCCTTCGGCCTCGTGTTCTTCCTCATCAACCTGCCGTTCTACGCCCTCGCGATCGTCCGGATGGGCTGGCCCTTCACCATCAAGACCTTCGCCGTCGTCGGGCTCATCTCCGTGCTCACCAGCTTCCACGCCGCGAACATCACCATCGAGCACATCACGCCGTTCTACGCCTGCGCGCTCGGCGGCATGTTCATGGGGCTGGCCTTCCTGGCGCTGTTCCGCCACGGGGCGAGCGCGGGCGGGCTCGGGATCTTCGTGTTCTACCTGCAAGACCGCTTCGGGGTCAGCGCCGGCGTCGTCCAGCTGTGCTTCGACGCCGTGATCGTCCTCTGCGCGCTCTTCGTCGCCGACGTCCCGACAGTCCTTGCGTCGGTCCTCGGCGTCGTGGTCCTCAACGTCATCCTCGCCATGAACCACCGCCCCGGCCGGTACCGGGCCTGACTGACCGGTTCCCGTGCCGCACGCTCGTCGCACGAGGTCGCACCCCGGGGCGCCAGGTCGCACGCCCTGCACCGAGGTCGCATGGACACGCCACATGAGCTCAAACATGGGGTCTGGCCGGCGTGTCCGGGCGACCTCGGCTTCAGGGGTGCGACCTCGGCGGTCAGGGTGCGACCTGGGCGTGACCGCACCGGCTCAGACGGAGACGGGCGACGGCCTAGGGTCCAGGCGAGGGTGGGACGAACCGCGACGCTCATGCGTCGACCGTCTCGCGCTCGCGGGCGGCGACGGCTGCGTCGATGCGGCGCTGGGTCGCGGCCTCGCGGCGGCGGCGGGACCGTCGCGCCAGCAGCACCAGGGCGACCGCGAGGGCCACGAGCGCGAGCTGAGCCCACGGCACGGCCCACGCCGACCAGCCCGCGGAGACCTGCTGCACCTCGACCTCGACCACGTCGTCACCGACGACCACCGGGATCACCGTGACGTCACCAGACATCCGGCCGAGCGGCCACGTCCCGTCGAGCACCACGGTCGACGTGGCGCTCTGGCCGGGCAGCAGCTCGCGCTGCGGGGTGCCCTCGGCCGAGGCCTCACCCCAGCCGAAGGGGCCCGATGCCTCCACAGCCGTCCCGGCGCCGAGCCGCACGTTGCCCTCGTTCGTCACCGTGTAGTCGACCTCGACCGCACCGGCGGCGAAGGGGTTCCACGAGGACGCGTACGTCGCCTGGACGTCGGACACCGAGAGCGTGGGCACGACGTCCCCCGCAACCCGCAGGTGCAGGCGCACGCCGACGCGCGCGTCGAAGCTGACCTGCTGCTCGCCCGCAGCAGGCACGAGCGCGGCGACGATCCCGGCAGGGTGGTCGCCGGGTGTCGCGTCGGCAGGGACTGTCAGCGTGAAGGGGACTGTCACCGTCGCCTCGGGACCGACCTCGACGCGCAGAGGCGTCGAGCCCTCGGCGGCGGGGACCCCGCCCTCGCCGAGCGCGACCCAGGCGCCCGAGTCTGTCGGGGTGGCCCCGGCGGGCAGCAGGTCGAACTGGCCGTCGGCGGTGACCAGCCCGTCGCTCGCGTACAGCTCGAAGGTCGCGGGGTGTGCCGAGAAGTTGGTGACGGCGACGTGGTCGGCGACGGTCTGGCCCGGTTCAGCGTCGATGCGGTGCGAGACGCGCCCGTTGGGGCCGTCGGCTGTCGCGGGTTCGACTGTCCAGGTGGTCGAGCCGGCGGCGTCGTCGGTCGTCGAGGGGAGCGACGTGGCTGCGAGAGCAGAGAGTGCCGACCCGGCGGGTGCCGCGGGGGGCGCCGTCGCGGGGAGAGTCGAGAGCGCCGGTCCGGCGGGTGTCGCGCCCGCCGCAGGCAGCGCGACGGCTCCGGTGACGACGACTGCCGCGACAGCGGTCGAGACGAGCAGGTGGGCGGCGCGAGAGAGCTGAGAGGTCATGGGGCACGTCCGAGGGTGAGGGTCGGGCTGCGTCGTCCGACGCGCCACGGGCGAGGGGATCGAGGGGTCAGGGCAGCACCCCGACGACGCGAGGTGCCGGCCGGTCGCGCGGACCGACCGGCACCTCACCTGGGTCAGTCGACCGGGAAGAGCGAGACGCTCAGCGCGCCCGTGTACTCGCCGGCGCGGGTGTCGACGGGGACCTCGAGGCCGATCTCGGCCCCCAGGTCCGTCGTGCCGAGGCGTCCCTCCGTGCTCGCTGTCGCGAGCGTCGCGGGGGCGCCGAGGCCGGTGCCCTCGCCCATGACCGTGCGCACCGGGGAGCCGAGCGTGACGCCGGGCTTCGCGGCGGCGGTGCTCGGGGTCCAGCCGAGGTGCTGGGCGCGGATGGTCTGGCCCTGCGAGCTCAGGTCGGTGGCCTGCCCGGAGACCGTCCAGCCACCCGTCCCCGCGACGGCGTTCGAGCGGGAGTCGGTCACCGAGACCGTCGGCAGCTGACCGAGGAACCGGAGCCTGTCACCGATGTTCTTGCCGCCGTCGAGCGCGACGACGCCGTCCGCGACCGTGAGGGTGAGGTTGCCCTCGGCCTCGCCGATCTCGGGGACGTTCGCCTGGATCTCGATGCCCTCCTGCTCGGGGGCGTCCTCCCGGCCCCAGGACTCGAAGGCCACCCGGGCGACGTCGACGTTGTCGAGGTACGCACCGCGGACCGGGTCCGAGCCGACCGCGTAGGAGCCGAGGAGGTCGGAGCCGACGCCCTTGGCGAAGAGCGGCACGAGCTGGTTGGTGTGGTTGCCGGAGAACCACTTCTGGTCGGGCAGCTGGCCCTTCTCACCGGTGATCGGCGTCCATGTCGGGTCCGAGGACGACCCGTCGAGGTAGCCGGTCTCGTGGTCGGCCGTGACGATGACGAGGGTCTCGTCCCAGCTGGACTCCGTCTCGACCCACTCGACGACGGCCTCGACGGAGGCGTTGAAGTCGACGGTCTCCTCGATGTTGCGGGTGGTCTCGTTCGCGTGGCCGGTCCAGTCGATCGCGCCGCCCTCGACCATGAGGAACAGGCCGTCCTCGTCCTGCTCGAGGGCGTTGAGCGCACCCTTGGTCATCGTCTCGAGCGACGGGACGTCGTTCTGCGCGACGGTGAAGGGCAGCTGGCCCTCGGAGTCGCCCGAGCGGCCCTGCTGGAGCGTGTTGGCGACCTGCGCCAGGCCGAACACCTGGGTCGGTCCGCCCTCGGTCGTCGCGAGCGCCTCGAAGTCTGCGCGGTCCTCGACGAAGGTGCGGGAGGTCTGGCCGTCCTGCAGACGCTGGAAGTCGCCCTCGCTGATGAGCGAGTAGTCGGCGTCGCGGGGCTGGTGGTCGTCGTCGTAGCCCGGGTGCCCGGCGCCCATGATGACGTCGAGCGGCCCGTCGATCATCTCGGTCGAGATGCCCGTCGAGTCGTTGCGGCTCGCGTTGTGCGCGCCCCAGGCGGCCGGGGTCGCGTGGTTGAAGGGGACCGAGGTGACCACACCCGTCGCCTTGTCGAGCTCGGCGGCGCGCTCGGCGACGTTCTTGACGACGTTGCCCGCCGGGTCGACGCCGAGGATCCCGTTGTTCGTCTTGACGCCTGTCGCCAGCGCGGTCCCGGCGGCGGCCGAGTCGGTCGCGCCCTCGGCGATCCACGTGAAGTCGGCCCACGCCTTGGTGGGGTCGTACCCGGCGCGGCCGTTGGCGGAGTAGGTCGACATGGCGACCTGCACGGGGAAGGACTGGAACACCTGGGACGGTGTGCCCGGCACGTGCTCGACGGTCCCGGCGGCGGGGTCGACCGCGACCTGGTGGTTGGTGGTGCCGTGCTGGTACAGGCTCGTGGCGTCGATGTGGTTGTAGCCCATCCCGTCGCCGATCAGGACGATGATGTTCTTCGGGCCGGCGGGGGCACTGTCGGTGGCGAGCGCGGGCGTCGATGCCCCGAGCGCGAGGGATCCGGCGAGGGCGCCGGTGCCGGCGACCTTCAGCCAGGCGGAGGGAACGCGTGAAGTCATGGACTCTTCCTTGGTGAGGTACTCATCAGGAGCGGACACCGACAACCCTGTGCGTTGGCTGTGGACCCAGGGTTAACCCGGGTGAAACTCTGATGGAACCCTCATGGGGGTGCCCTGACCTGCCGATAGACGTCCCTCGACCCGGGGTGCGGTCGGGCGAGGACGCGAGAGAAGGGCTCGGGGCCCGCATCGCGTGCGAGCCGGGGGCGCGCTCGACAGGTCCCGCTCGACGGGTCCCGCTCGACAGGCCCCGCTCGTCCGAGCGTGGACGGAAGACTCGTCTGCGCAGAGCCCTGCTCAGTCCGCCGGCAGCACCACGATCCCGCCGAAGCGGGCCTCCTGGGCGTAGTAGCGACGCCCGCCGATGAGGATGCGCCCCGACCGTGCCGCGGGGGTCGCGGGGGTGCCGTCGTCGTACTGGGCGTCGAGGCCGCCCGAGAAGCTCGCGTTGAACAGCAGCACGCCGCGCCCGGTCTCGTCGGTCGCCCACGCCACGCACCACAGGCACACCTGGTCGGGGTAGCGCTCGAGCTGCCGGTTGACCGTCCCGCACACCGGGCACGTCTGGCCGGTCTCCGGGGTCGTGAGGGCCACCTCGGCGGTCTCGGTCTCCGTCGACGCCGCCTCGAACAGCCCGTGCTGGGCCGTGCGGCGGCCCATGCGAGACACGTCGATGCCGCGGACCCCGGGCCAGCCGTGCACGGCGAAGGCCCACTCGCGCGGGATGTACCGCGTGCCGTGCCGCGCGCCGAGCAGCGCCCCGGCGATCGCCGCGACGGTGTCCGTGTCCCCGCCGATGCGCACGGCACGGTGCAGGGCGTCGGGCAGGTGGGACACCATGTGGTCGTACTCGGTGATCTGGCCTGCCGAGAAGAACGGCGAGCGGAAGATCGCGTGCCACGCCGCCTGGAAGGCCGTGACCGTGAACCCGTTGTTCTGCAGGTCGGCGACGGGACGCTCGGACTCGGCGTCCGTGATCCACGCGGCCCAGCGGTCGCGCCTGTCCTCGGGCAGCAGGTCGAGCCCGGACCGCAGGTCGAGGCGCTCCTCGGTGACGGCGACCCGGATCGCCTCGGACCACAGGACGCACGACTCGGCCGCGAGCGGGTCTGCGTGCGTGAGGCGCGCGACGGCGGTTGCCGCCCGGGCCGTGGCCTCGCGGTCGGTCAGCGCGACGAGCCCGACGACGCCCGTGCGCATGAGCGCACCGTTGCCGGCGGTCTTGCCCGTCCGGGTGTGCAGCTGCTCCGAGGCGGCCACGAGCCGCGCCGACGGCGACCCCTGCATCCGCGCGGCGTCGCCGAGGACCGTGCGGGTCTGCGCGCCGACGTCTGTCGCGCCGCGCGCGAACCACTCTTCGAAGGCCGCGGCGATCTCGTCGAGCTCCGCCTCGGTGTCGAGGGCGCCGCCGCGCTCGCTCACGCGCGCCACGCAGATCGCCATCTGGGTGTCGTCGCTCCACTCACCCGGCGCGTAGGGGCCGAGGCCGCCGCCACGCATCTCCGCCTCGCCCTCGGGCGGGTAGTCGAACTCGTAGGGGACGCCGAGCGCGTCTCCGCACGCCTGCCCGAGCAGGACTCCGGAGGCGCGGTCGAGCACGTCGAAGGAGACCGGGTCGGGCGTCATGCTCGAACCTTATCTACTCGTGCCGACCGGCGGGGGCGCTGGGCGTCCCGACGGGCGTCCGCTGTGCGCACGGACGCCCGCTGGATGCTCGGGCGCACGGTCCGCGTCGTCCCGAGGCTGGCCGGCACCTAGGTCTAGGTGCCCTTTCGGAGACGGGCGATCTTCACACGATCGTGACCTTCGAGGACGGGGACTCAGCGGCACCTGGGGGTCGTCTCTTTGTTCCGACGGAATGCCGGTACCGAGGTGGTGGTGAGGGTCTCGCGGCGCTCCCCGTGCGGCCGGTCTGCGAGGGCCCGTCGCCAGGAGGCCTGCGAGGGCCCGTCGCCCCCCAGGTCTGCGAGGGGCTGTCGCCTCCTGAGATCGAGCCAACCCCTGCGCCGACTCTCCACCCGGTCCGCAGGCGTCACGCCTCCCCGTTGATACGCAGCAATGCAGGGCCTCGAGAGGGGCGCACTGCCTCGAGCCCGGCGACATGTCTACTCAAACAGAGCACAACGGGACGAAGGTCTCACCTGCCCCGGCGCCTGGATCCGTACGGTCGGCCATCAACACCTCGCCCCACCTCAGGACGGAGCCCCGTGGCCGCAGCCGACGCCGATGCGCACCCCACCCACGCCGTGACCGACGACGCCCGGCGGGACCTCCTCGACTGGGACCCGAACGACCCCGAGAGGTGGGACCCGCGGGTCGCCTGGTCCACCCTGTGGGTCACCACCTTCAACCTCGTGCTGGCCTTCGTCGTCTGGTACCTGCCCGGGGCGCTCGTCCCCACGCTCGGCACCGTCACGGGCTGGGACCTCACCGAGGGCCAGTCGTACTGGCTCCTCGCCATGCCGGGCCTTAGCGGGGGGCTCCTGCGCATCGTCTGGATGACGCTGCCGCCGCTTCTGGGCACCCGCAGGATGATGACGCTCTCGGCTCTGCTCATGATCATCCCGCTCGTCGGGTGGACCTGGGTCGTCATGCTCCCCAGCCAGCCGTCCTACGCGATGCTCGTCGCGCTCGCGCTCGCGGCCGGTATCGGCGGCGGGGCGTTCTCGGGCTACATGCCCTCGACGTCGTACTTCTTCCCCAAGAGCAAGCAGGGCACGGCGCTCGGGCTCCAGGCCGGCATCGGCAACTTCGGCGTCTCCGTGGTGCAGCTCGTGGTGCCGTGGGCGATCGGCTTCGGCATGCTCGGCATGGCGGGCCAGCTGGCCCGGCCCGAGGGCGAGGAACCCACGCAGGTGTGGCTGCAGAACCCGGGTCTGATCTTCCTGCCCTTCGCTGTCGTCGCGGTGGTCCTCTCGTGGACGACGCTCAGGTCGATCCCCGTGAAGGCGAACGTCCGCCAGCAGTTCGACATCTTCTCGACCAAGCACACATGGCTCATGACCGCCGAGTACGCCCTGACCTTCGGCATCTTCTCCGGGCTGGCGGGTACCTTCGGCATGCTGCTCAAGGCGCAGTTCGGCCCCGGCCACCTCAGGCTCGTGTTCCTCGGGGCCCTCGTCGGCTCGCTGGCGCGCATCTGCTGGGGCCCGCTGTGCGACCACTTCGGCGGTGGGGTCTGGACCGTCGTCTCAGGAGTCGGCGTCGCGCTGTCGTCAGGCCTGGTGCTCTACGGCCAGCTCGCCGTCCCGGCGGACGGTGCGCCGTCGCTGACGATCTTCATGACGGGCATGATCTGCATCTTCTTCTTCTCGGGGATCGGCAACGCCGCGACCTTCAAGCAGATGCCGATGATCTTCCCGGCCCGCCAGGCGGGCGGGGTCATCGGGTGGACCGCGGCGATCGCCGCCTTCGGCCCCTTCGTGTTCTCCATGCTCTTCAACTACATGTCCCGGACCGTCGTGTTCTCCGGGATCATCGTCTACGCCCTCGCGTGCGCCGCGATCGCCTGGTACTACTACGCCCGCCCCGGCGCCGAGGCGAAGAGCTGATGCGCCCCCGAGACTGCCGCAGCACCCGCCCCTCGGTCGACGACGACAGCGCCTGCGACCGTCGGCGACGGCCGACCCGTCAGCACGATCGGTACCGGCGCGGCGTCGTCGTGGGTGGTCCGGTCGACCTCCTCGAGGTGGGCCTCGCAGCGGTGCGGGCCGACCAACGGGTGCAGCGCGACGACCCGCCGGTTCGACCCGAGCTCGGAGAGCGTCCCGTTGACGAGCCCGGCGTGCAGCGAGCACACCACCTGCGGGTCGCACCGCGACGTCACGGTGAAGGGGCAGTTGTGCAGCACGAGGAGCCCCGCGCTCTTCGAGGGGACGACGGGCTCGGCGCCGTCGAGCGACGGTGCGAACCACAGGGCGTCCATCTTCGCCACGAGGTGCTCGGTGACGGAGTCTTCGTCGACGGTGCCGAGCAGGCTCGGTGGGTCGGCGAGCTGGCGGCCCCATGCGCGCCCGACGCCGTAGACGACGCCGTGCGCGTCCGGGACGTGGGCGGCGACAGTCGAGGTCAGGGCCTCGGCGAGCACCCTGTAGCCCTGAGCCCGCTCGTGCGTCTGGTTGGGCAGGGTGCCCACGTACAGGACCCGCGGCCGGCCTGGCGTCGACCGGGCCTGGTGGGTGCGCTCGGCGAGCCCGGCGTCCACGAGCGACTCGAGGTGGGAACGCGCCGCCGCGGCGCGGACGCCGACCTCCCGGGCGACGTCAGAGACCGACAAGGGCTCTCTGGAGTCACGCAGGATCTGGATGATGTGCGTCCGCCGACCCCCGTGGTCGGTGCGTCCGGTCGTCCCGTCGTAGCCGACCTGGCCCTGACGTCTGGTCACCGTTCCTCCTCGTGCTCCTGCAGGTGGCCCTGCACGGACAACGTGCGCAGGTGCCGCGAAACACCCGCTTCCCCCGATTCAAGCACAAAGGTTCCCGGCCGCAGTGGGCCCTGGCGACCACACCCTCAAGCCCAGCGTCCTCAAGCCCCAGCGTCCTCGTGCCCGAAGGAGCTCTCCAGTGACTCAGCCTGATCTCGCCCCGATGTCGCCCCTGCTCAAGAAGCTGTTGACGACCCGTAGCCACTTCCCGGGTACCGAGGTGCTCGACTCCGCCCACGCGATGATCGAGACCGACCCCTCGGAGTGGGACTCCTTCTACCGTGACCGGTGGGCGCACGACAAGGTGGTCCGCTCGACCCACGGCGTCAACTGCACGGGGTCGTGCGCGTGGGACGTCTACGTCAAGGACGGCCTCATCACCTGGGAGCACCAGGGGACCGACTACCCGACCACAGGACCCGACAGCCCGGAGTACGAGCCGCGCGGCTGCCCGCGCGGTGCCTCCTTCTCCTGGTACACCTACTCACCCTCGCGGGTGCGCTACCCCTACGTCCGTGGGGTCCTGCTCGAGATGTACCTGGATGCCCGGTGCAGGCTCGGAGACCCCGTCGCGGCCTGGGCCGAGGTCGTCGAGAGCCCGCTCAAGGCGACGCTCTACAAGCGTGCCCGTGGCAAGGGCGGCCTGGTCCGCGCCGACTGGGAGCTCGCGACCGAGATCATGGCCGCCGCCCACGTCTACACGATCAAGACCTACGGCCCCGACCGCTGCGTCGGCTTCACACCGATCCCGGCCATGTCGATGGCGAGCTTCGGTGTCGGCACGCGCTTCCTGTCGATGATCGGCGGGACGTTGCTGTCCTTCTACGACTGGTACGCCGACCTCCCGCCGGCGAGCCCGCAGGTCTGGGGCGACCAGACCGACGTCCCCGAGTCCGGGGACTGGTGGAACTCGAGCTACATCATCATGTGGGGCTCGAACGTCCCCGTGACCCGGACCCCTGACGCGCACTTCCTCACCGAGGCGCGCTACAAGGGCACCAAGGTCGTGGCGGTGAGCCCTGACTACGCGGACAGCGTGAAGTTCGCCGACGACTGGATGGCGCCGGCGCCGGGGACCGACGGTGCGCTCGCCCAGGCGATGGGCCACGTCCTGCTCACGGAGTTCTACAGGGACAGGCAGGTCCCGTACTTCGAGGCCTACTCGCGGACCTTCACCGACGCGCCCTTCCTCGTCACGCTCGAGCAGCACGGCGACGGACCGGAGGCGACGTTCCACCCGTCGAAGTTCCTCACCTCGGCCGCCGCGACCGCAGCCGGCGTGCCGGTCGCCGGGGCCACCGGGGCACGGCCTGAGTTCCGCCCGGTCTTCCTCGACACCGCAGCCGACGCCCTCACGGTCCCGAACGGGACGCTCGCCGACAGGTGGACCGACGACGGCGTCGGCCGGTGGAACCTCGACCTCGAGGAGAACGACCCGGCACTGAGCCTGCTCGGCCTGACCCACCAGGGCCAGACCGCCCAGGGCGTCGAGGTGACCCTGCCGCGCTTCGACGTCGGCGTGACCGAGGGCGGAGGGACGATCGTGCGCGGGGTCCCGGCGCTCCGGGTGGGCACGGTCCTCGTCACGACGGTCTTCGACCTGCTCATGGCGCAGTACGGCGTGGGTCGCGACGGTCTGCCGGGGACGTGGCCCACGGGCTACGACGACGTCGAGTCGCCCGGGACCCCGGCCTGGCAGGCCGACCTCACCGGTGTGCCCGCCGAGCAGTGCGTGCGCATCGCCCGCGAGTTCACGCGCAACGCCGAGGTGAGCGAGGGGAGGTCCATGATCATCATGGGCGCGGGGACCAACCACTGGTTCCACTCCGACACGATCTACAGGACCTTCATCGCCCTGCTCACCCTCACAGGCTGCCAGGGAGTCAACGGAGGCGGATGGGCGCACTACGTCGGGCAGGAGAAGGCCCGCCCGCTCACCGGCCAGCAGCACATGTCCTTCGCGCTCGACTGGCAGCGACCGACCCGCCACATGACGAGCACCTCGTTCTGGTACGCCGCGACAGACCAGTGGCGCTACGAGGGCTTCGGCGCCGACGAGCTGGTCTCGCCGGCCGGACCCGGCAGGCTCACGCAGCGGTCGATGATGGACTGCCTCACGCAGGCCGCCCGCCTCGGCTGGTCGCCCTCCCACCCAGGATTCGACAAGAACCCGCTCGACCTGTGCGACGAGGCCGCCGAGGCCGGGGTCCCCGTCGCGGAGCACATCGTCTCCGAGCTGAAGAACGGCACCCTCAAGTTCGCCGTCGAGGACCCTGACGACCCGCAGAACTTCCCCCGGGTCCTCACGGTGTGGCGGGCCAACCTCATCGGCAACTCGGCCAAGGGCAACGAGTACTTCCTCAAGCACCTGCTCGGCGCAGACTCCTCGCTGCGCGCGAACGAGACACCACCCGACCGCCGCCCCCGCGACGTCGTCTGGCGGGAGCACGCGCCCGAGGGCAAGCTCGACCTGCTGACCAACATCGACTTCCGCATGACGTCGACCTCGCTGTTCGCCGACATCGTCCTGCCAGCCGCGACCTGGTACGAGAAGCAGGACATCTCGACGACCGACATGCACCCCTTCGTGCACGCGCTCGACGCGGCCATCGCGCCGCCGTGGCAGGCGCGGACCGACTACGACGCGTTCCTCGGCCTGGCCGACAAGGTCTCTGAGCTCGCAGCCGTCCACCTCGGGACACGCACCGACGTCATCGCCGCACCCCTGACCCACGACACCCCCGACGAGATGGCCCAGCCCGGGGGCGTCGTCCGTGACTGGTCGAAGGGCGAGTGCGAGGCTGTCCCCGGCGTGACGATGCCGCGGTTCGTCGTCGTGGAGCGTGACTACACGCAGATCGGCGAGAAGATGCGGGCCGTCGGCCCGCTCGTCTCGACCCTCGGCACGACGACCAAGGGCGTGACCGTCGTCCCCGAGTCCTCGGTCGCCTTCCTCGCCCAGGCCAACGGCGTGCGCCCGGACGGGGTCGCGAAGGGCCGACCGTCGCTCGAGACCGCGGCGCACATGTGCGAGGCCATCCTCGCGCTGTCCGGCACGACCCACGGGGGAGTCTCGCTCGCCGGGTTCACCGCCCTGGAGAAGCGGGTCGGCAAGCCTCTCGCCGACCTCGCCGAGGAGAACCACGAGCGGCAGGTGACCTTCGCCCAGACGCTCACCGGCCCACAACCTGTCTTCACGAGCTACGAGTGGTCCGGCTCGGAGAAGGGCGGTCGGCGCTACTCGCCCTTCGTCATCAACGTCGAGCGGCACAAGCCCTGGCACACCCTCACCGGGCGCCAGCACTTCTTCGTCGACCACGACTGGATGACCGAGCTCGGGGAGCAGCTCCCCGTGTACAGGCCGCCGCTCGACATGGCCCGGCACTTCGGGCACCAGGGCTTCTCCGAGCCGGGGTCGACCGAGGTCACCGTGCGGTACCTCACCCCGCACTCCAAGTGGTCGATCCACTCGCAGTTCCAGGACAACCCCTACATGCTCGCGCTCTCCCGCGGGGGCCCCACCATCTGGGTCTCCGAGGCCGACGCCGCGACGGCGGGGATCGCGGACAACGACTGGATCGAGGCGGTCAACCGCAACGGTGTGGTCGTGGCCCGCGCCGTGGTCTCGCACCGCATGCCGACGGGGACCGTCTTCATGTACCACTCCAAGGACCGCAACATCGACGTCCCCAAGGCCGAGGCCTCGGGGAAGCGCGGGGGCATCCACAACGCGCTCACGATGATCATGATGAAGCCGACCCACCTCCTCGGTGGATACGGCCAGCTCACCTATGCCTTCAACTACTACGGACCGACCGGGAACCAGCGCGACGAGCTCACGGTCATCCGCCGCCGCAACCAGGAGGTCGAGTACTGATGCGTGTCATGTCACAGGTCGCGATGGTCATGAACCTCGACAAGTGCATCGGGTGCCACACCTGCTCGGTGACCTGCAAGCAGACGTGGACCAACCGCGACGGGGTCGAGTACGTCTGGTTCAACAACGTCGAGACGAAGCCCGGCACGGGGTACCCGCGTGGGTACGAAGACCAGGACCGCTGGCGCGGAGGCTGGGAGCTCGACCGCAAGGGCCGGCTGCGGCTGCGCTCGGGCGGACGGCTGCGCCGTCTGGCGCACATCTTCTCCAACCCGGACATGCCCGGTCTCGACGACTACTACGAGCCCGCCACCTACGACTTCGACCAGCTGGTCTCGGCACCTGCCGGCCAGCACGTCCCGGTCGCCCGCCCCAAGAGCGCGATCACGGGCAAGGACATGAAGATCACCTGGGGCTCCAACTGGGACGACGACCTCGCCGGCTCGCCCGAGATCGCGTCCAAGGACCCGAACCTCGCCTCGATGGTCGACAAGGTCCAGCTGTCCTTCGAGCAGACCTTCATGTTCCACCTGCCGCGCATCTGCGAGCACTGCCTCAACCCCGCGTGCGTCTCGGCGTGCCCGTCGTCGGCGATGTACAAGCGCGTCGAGGACGGGATCGTGCTGGTCGACCAGGACGCGTGCCGCGGCTGGCGCATGTGCGTCTCGGCGTGCCCGTACAAGAAGGTCTACATCAACCACCAGACCGGCAAGGCCGAGAAGTGCACCTTCTGCTTCCCGCGGATCGAGGTCGGCCAGCCGACGGTGTGCGCCGAGACCTGCGTGGGCCGGCTGCGGTACATCGGGCTGGTCCTGTACGACGCCGACGCCGTCGAGGCCGCAGCGTCGGTCGAGGACCCCAAGGACCTGCTGGACGCCCAGCGCGACGTCTTCCTCGACCCGACCGACCCCGAGGTGATCGCGGCGGCGCGTGCCGAGGGTATCGCCGAGGACTGGATCAAGGCTGCGCAGGACTCACCCATCTGGAAGCTCATCCAGAAGTTCAAGGTCGCCCTCCCGCTGCACCCCGAGTACAGGACCATGCCCATGGTCTGGTACGTCCCGCCGCTCTCGCCCGTGCTCGACGTGACGACCGAGCTCGGCAAGGACGACGGCGACGCCGACGACGTGTTCCACACGATCGCGTCGCTGCGCATCCCGCTCGAGTACCTCGCGAGCCTGTTCTCCGCGGGGGACGTCGACGTCGTGGCCGGGGTGCTCATGCGGCTGGCCGCGATGCGCACCCACATGCGCCAGCGGACCCTCGACGGCGAGGTCGACACGGCTCTGCTCGAAAGGGTCGGGCTGACGGCCGAGGAGGTCGAAGAGCTCTACAGGCTGCTGGCGATCGCCAAGATGGAAGACCGCTACGTCATCCCGTCTGCCCACCGTGAAGACGCCGCCGAGATGGCGTCGTGGGCCTCCGGCTGCTCCCTCGACTCCCCGGGCGGGCCAGGGATGAGCGCAGCGTCGACCCGCGGAGGTCCCGTGGCCGTATCGCTCCAGGTGCGGCGGCCGTCATGACGACGCCGACCTCCGCCTCGGCAGCGCTGTCGCCGGCCACCTCACCTGCGCTCTCGGCACCGGGGCGCGCTGCGCCGGCACCTGGCGGCACCTCGGCCACCGGGCAGGGCCGTGCTCCCCGCAGGAAGATCTCGATCCCGCTGCTGCGGCGCTCGCGCCGCAGGGACCTCGTCGAGGTCCCTGCCCGGGCGGACGTCCTGGCCCTGTGCAGCGTCCTCCTCGGGTACCCCGACGAGGCGCTCTACGCCGACCTCGACCTGCTGGGAGAGGCTGTGGCCGCGCTGCCGGCATCAGCCCCGGCAGCGCACCTGGCGGTGTTCTGGCGTGCCTTCACCGGCCAGACCCCGGCGCAGGCACGCGCGCACTACGTCGAGACCTTCGACCTGCGCCGCAGGTCGTCGTTGTTCCTCAGCTACTACCTGCACGGGGACACCCGCCAGCGCGGCATGGCGCTGCTCTCGCTCAAGCAGCGCTACAGGGCTTGCGGCTTCACCCCCGAGGAGGGCGAGCTGCCCGACTACCTGCCCATGGTCCTCGAGTTCGCGTCGCGGGCCGGGACCGGTGCCGGAGAAGGCGTGCTGCGTGCGCACCGCCCCGGCATCGAGCTCATCCGGCGCTCCCTCGCCGACCGTGGCTCCTGGTACCAGGAGATCCTCGAGGCCGTCTCGGTCCTGCTCGGACCCGTCTCCGACAGGCACCGGACCGAGGCCGACCAGCTGGCGTCCTCAGGACCACCGAGCGACGACGCCGGGCTCGAGATCGCGGCCATGCCCTACGGCTCCGGCTGGACAGGCAGCCCGGGGACACCCTTCGGCCCGCCCGAGTACACCTGCGCCCCGGCAGGGCGGCAGTCGTGACAGCGGTCGTGGGCCCGCCCGAGAACCCCTGCGACCCGAGAGAGGTCTGACCCGTGGACGTCGCCCTGTTCATCGTCCTGCCATACGTCTGCCTGGCGGTCTTCGTCGTCGGGCACGTGTGGCGCTACCGTGCCGACCAGTTCGGCTGGACCTCCCGGACCAGCCAGCTCTTCGAGAAGAGATGGTTGGCCTGGGGCTCCCCGCTCTTCCACGTCGGGGCGCTCATGGCCATCCTCGGCCACGCTGCAGGCCTGCTCGTCCCGACCTCGTGGACGCAGGCTCTGGGCATCTCGGACCACGCGTACCACCTCGTGGCCGTGGTCGCCGGGACGGTCGCCGGCGTCGTCCTGTGCACGGGGCTGGTCATCCTGCTGCTCCGCAGGTTCGTCTTCTCCGTGCGCGTGCGGGTGGTGACCACAGGGATGGACCGGGTGCTCTACGCGCTGCTGACAGTCGAGATCGCGGTGGGCATGTGGCAGACCGTCGCGATCAACGTCTTCGGTGAGGGCTACGAGTACCGGGGGACCGTCTCGGTGTGGTTCCGCCAGCTCTTCGTGCTGCAGCCTGACCCGGCACTCATCACCTCGGCGCCGGCCGTCTACGCGTGGCACGCGGTGATCGCCTGCCTGATCCTCGCGGTCTGGCCCTTCACCCGGCTCGTCCACGTGTGGTCCGTGCCGATCGCGTACCTCGGGCGCCCCTATGTCGTCTACAGGCGGCGCACCGCGGTCGCCCGCCCCCCGCGCGAGCAGAGCCGGGACAGGTCGTCCCGGCCACGGAGCAGTGCCGGCCGATGACTGCCGACGACCTACCAGGGCAGGGGCAGGTCCGGGACCACGGCCCCGGCCTGGACGCCGCCCGGAGGGACGACCAGGACGCCGTCCGCCCCCGCCAGCCCGCGGAGCATGCCCGAGCCGAGCCACGCCGTCGGCCGGGCCAAGACACCGCGGGTGGTCCCTGCGGCCACGTCGCGCTCGAGGAGCCCGCCGAGACCGTCGACGTCCGGGACCCGCACGTACGGCACCAGCCGGCTGTCGTGGGCTGGAGCCCCCACAGCCCCGGCGGTGACCGCGCGGCCGAGGACCACGGGCGGCAGACCGCGCAGACCGAGGGCGAGCGGCCGGACGATCGTGAGCACACCGGCCATGGCCGAGAGCGGGTTGCCGGGGAGGCCGACCAGGGACCGCCCGTCCTGCAGCCGCGCCAGCAGCACGGGGTGCCCCGGACGCATGGCGACGGTGTCGACCACCAGCTCGGCACCGAGGACCGTCAGCGCCCTGTGCAGGTAGTCCGCCGGGCCTGCCGCCGTGCCACCCGTCGTGAGCACCACGTCGGCCTCGCAGGCGCGGATCGCCTCGACAGCCGCGTCGAGGGTGTCGGCGACGAAGGTCGCCGGACCTGTCACCAGGCCGAGCATCCGTGCGAGGTGCGGCAGCTGAGGGGCGAAGGCGTCGCGGACCTCGCCCTCGCCGGGCAGGCCGTCGTGGCGCACCTCGTCCCCCATGACCAGGAGGGCCGCGGTCACCGGGCGGTGCACCGTCAGCCCGTCGTTGCCCGCCATCGCGGCCAGGCCCACCTGCGGAGGAGTCAGCACCCGGCCCGGTGCGACGAGCACGTCGGCCTGCGCAGCCTCCAGGCCGGCCGGTCTGACATGGCTCCCCGCAGCAGGTTCGGCGGGCGGCCCGTCTGCGGGAGGGTCCGCGTGCACCCACGCCGGTCCGTCACCCTCGGTCCACGCTCTGCCGTCTGCGGTGCGGACCGAGCCGAGCTCGCGGCGCAGCACCCCGAAGGCCCCGGCAGGGACCACCCCGCCCGTCGCGATCACGGCCGCCGTGCCAGGAGCGAGGGCACGGCGCATCGGGTGCCCGGCGAGGGAGGAGCCCACGAGCTCCCACGGGCCGGTCTCGCCGGAGACCACCCACCCGTCCATGGCCGAGGTGGTCGACCTGGGCAGGTCCATCAGAGAGACCGCCGGCTCGGCCAGCACCCGACCCACAGCCTCGACGAGCGGCACCCGCTCGGCGGGGACAGGTCGCGCGGCGGCGTACGCAGCAGCGTGGGCGTCGGCCCACGACGGTTCGAGGAGAGAGTCATGATCCATCACAAGAGACGAGTGTGCCCGAGATGACCCAGTTCCGAGAAGTCCGAGCACGAGCACCCCACGACCCCGTGGCCCCCGCAGGGGACGGGCGGTCCGACCACCTCACGCACCTCGACGGCGCAGGCCACGCCCGCATGGTCGACGTCAGCACCAAGCCCGTCACGCAGCGAGCAGCCGTCGCCGTCGGACGGGTCGTCTGCGCCCCGGCGACTGTCGAGGTGCTGCGGCGCGGAGAGCTGGCGAAGGGTGACGCGCTCGCCGTCGCCCGTATCGCGGGCATCGCCGGCGCGAAGCGCACCCCCGACCTGGTGCCGCTGTGCCATCCCGTGGCGATCACGGGGGTCGAGGTGAGCGTCGAGGTCGTCGTCGACGGGGTCGAGATCCGGGCACAGGTCCGCACGGCCGAGCGCACCGGGATCGAGATGGAGGCGCTCACCGCCGTGACGGTCGCCGCGCTCACAGTCGTCGACATGGTCAAGGCCGTCGACAGGGCCGCGCACATCGGCAGGGTCTGGGTCGAGCGGAAAGAGGGTGGAGCGTCCGGGACCTGGGAGCGTGGGAAGCAGGTCGCGGCGGACGAGGCGCAGACTCCGGGCACGGGCACGGGCACGGGAACCGGAACCGGCGTCAGCGCCAGCGCCAGCGCCAGCGCCGGGCGAGAGGTCCAGGGCCCTCGTGCCGAGGTCCAGGCCGTCGTCGTCACCGTCTCCGACAGGTGCTCGGCCGGGGAGCGCGACGACGTGTCCGGACCTGTGCTCGCCGAGATCCTCACGGGGTGGGGCGCGCAGGTGAGCAGGGCTGTCGTCGCCGACGACGCCGAGGCCATCGCCGAGGCCGTCCGAGATGCCGTGGACTGCGGGGCGCGGCTGGTCCTCACGACAGGGGGCACCGGTGTCACCTCACGTGACGTGACCCCCGAGACGGTCCGACCGCTGCTCGACAAAGAGCTGCCGGCGCTCGCCCAGGCGGTCCGCGACGCTGGTCGCGGCACCCCGGGGGCGCTGCTCTCGCGCTGCGTCGCCGGGATCGTCGGACGTTCCCTGGTGGTCACCCTCCCCGGGTCCCCGGGAGGGGTGCGAGACGGAGCACGGGTGCTCGCGGAGGTCGTCGAGCACCTCCTCGACCAGCTGGGCGACGGCGACCACCCCAGCGCACGGAGCACCCGATGAGGCGGGCAGCAGAGGTGGTCCCGGCGAGCGTGGTCGTGCTGGCAGCGGTCACCGACCAGCCGATCGACGTCGCGACCCACGAGCAGGCCGTCGCCGCACGCTGGGCTGGTGCGACAGCGATCTTCGCCGGGGTCGTCCGAGACCACGACGGAGGGCGTGCTGTCGTCAGGTTGACCTACGAGGCGCACCCCGACGCAGGTCAGGTCGTCGCCCGGATCGCCGGTCAGGTGGCGGACCTCTTCCCCGGAACCGTGATCGCGGTGTCCCACCGTGTCGGTGCCTTGGAGGTCACCGACGTCGCGCTCGTCGCGGCTGTCGCCTCCGCGCACCGCGGTCAGGCCTTCGCCGCCTGCGCCGAGCTCGTCGAGAGGGTCAAGGCGAGCCTGCCCGTGTGGAAGCACCAGTTCCTCGCCGACGGGTCTGACGAATGGGTGGGGGCGCTGTGACCGCCGCACCCCTCGTGGACAGCTTCGGGCGGCGGCACCGCGACCTGCGGATCTCGCTGACCGACCGGTGCTCACTGCGCTGCACGTACTGCATGCCCGCCGAGGGGATGCCCTGGCTGCCGTCGGGCACGCTGCTCACCCTCGCCGAGACCACCCGGATCGCGGCTGTCGCCGTCCAGCACGGGATCGAGGAGATCCGGCTCACAGGCGGTGAGCCGCTGCTGCGGCCAGACGTCGTCCAGGTGGTCGAGGCGCTCGCGGGTCTGCCGGGCAGCCCGGAGGTGTCGATGACCACCAACGGGCTGCGGCTCGGCGGGCTCGCGCAGGGGCTCAAGGACGCCGGGCTCGCCAGGCTCAACGTCTCGCTCGACACGCTCAGCCGCGAGCGCTACCAGCAGCTCACGCGCAGGGACCGGCTGGGGCAGGTCCTCGCCGGGCTGGTCGCCGCCGACGCTGCGGGCTTCGAGGGCACGAAGATCAACACCGTGCTGCTGCGAGGCGTCAACGAGGACGAGGCTCCGGCGCTGCTGAGGTTCGCCCTCGAGCGCGGGTACGAGCTGCGGTTCATCGAGCAGATGCCCCTCGACGCCGGTCACACCTGGACCATGGAGGGGATGGTGCGTGCCGACGAGGTCCAGGCGCTGCTGAGCGAGCACTTCGACCTCGTCCCGGTCCCGGGCCGTGGTTCGGCGCCCGCCGAGCGGTGGTCCGTCGACGGCACGCAGTCCGCCGTCGGGATCATCGCGTCGGTCACCCGGCCCTTCTGCGGGGCCTGCGACAGGATCCGCCTCACGGCCGACGGCCAGCTGCGCAGCTGCCTGTTCGCCCAGGAGGAGACCGACCTGCGGACCCTGCTCAGGTCCGGGGGCACCGACGAGCAGATCTCGGCGGCCCTCGGGCTCACCGTCGCGCAGAAGGCTGCCGGGCACGCCGTCGGGCAGGCGGGGTTCGAGCAGCCCGGACGGGGGATGTCGGCGATCGGGGGGTGACGGGTGCCAGACTCAGCCGCCCGGTCGTGGGCCCGGCGGCTGAGCCTGGGGCCGGTCAGCCCCCTGCGAAGGGCGGGAGCACGTCGATCCGCACCGCCCCGACGACACGCTCTCCGAGCGCCTCGCGGCTGAGCGAGACCCCGTCGAGCAGGTAGGAGCTGATGCCGACGACCCGGGCGAGCTCGGGGCCGTGCGTGGCGACGAGCGCGGCGAAGGCTGACTCGGGGGTGTCGGCCTCGACGGTCTCCTGGTCGAGGCCCCCGGCGGCGGCGCGGGCCGCGGCGAAGTAGCGCACGGTGACGGTGGCCATGTCAGGCCCCGTCCGTGGCCGTGCCCGGCCTCGTGCCCAGGGCGAGGTCGCGGGCGATCGTTGACGCGGCCTGGACAGCCTCGGGGGTCCCGCCGGCGAGTCCTGCGCAGAGCCCGACGAGATACGTGGTCAACGGCGCGGCAGGCCGGGCGACTGAGTGTGCGGCGTCGCGGGAGAGGTTCAGCAGGAGCTGGACGTCCGGGCGGAGGGCGACCTCCTGGGTGAGGCCGAGAGCCTGGCTGAGCTCGGCGCACCAGGCGTCGAGGGTCGAGGGCTGGGTGGTCATGAGAGGTCCTTCCGGTCGTGAGGGG
>NZ_JACBYE010000043.1 GCF_013415325.1 Sanguibacter inulinus
CCCACCCCACCCGGAGACCCTCCATGGCACAGATCCCCCTGTCCCTGCTCACCACGATCGACCCGGTCGTCCGCGAGACCGCGATCTTCGCGCTGCTCGTCGACTCCCCGCGGACCGTCGTGCTGCGCCACGACATCCACGCCGCCGAGGGGCACCTTCGCCGCGCAGTCATCACGCAGGGCGGCACGGTCGAGGACGAGCGCCACGACCTCGAGCACGCCTGCCTCAGCTGCGCGGTGCGTGAAGACGCCCTCCCGACCTTGCGCAGGCTCGCGACCGACGGCCGCTGGGACGACATCGTGCTCGCCCTGCCCGTCTCGGCCGACTCCCTGCCCGTGAGCATCGCCCTCGACGCAGCCACCCACCCTGGGGCCGAGCTCGACATGGTCCGGCTCGCGACCGTCGCGACGGCGGTCGACGTCGACGAGGCCGAAGAGGACCTGCTCGGCATCGACTCCGTCGCCGAGCGCGGGATCGGGCTCACCGAGGACGACGAGCGCGCCGTCGGCGAGGTGCTCGCCGGGCACCTCGCGCACGCCGACCTCGTGGTCACCTCGAGCTCGGGCAGCACCCACCGCGGGCTCTCGGCGCGCTGCGGCGACGAGCTCGTCGACCACCTGCGCTCCCCCGACTCCCGGCGGATCGACGGCCTGCACGAGCTCAGCGCGCACCGCCTCACCTGCGCCGAGCACGACGCTCTCGCCGCCCAGCGCCGCTGCAACCCCCTGCACGCCCACGCCCACTCGTGGGAGAGCGCGCACGCCTGGAGCCTCGAGCTGCGCTCCGACCGGCCGATGCACCCCGAGCGCCTGCTCGACCGCATCGAAGAGCTCGGCACCGGGCGGGTGCGCAGCCGCGGGGTCTTCTGGCTGCCCAACCGCCCCGACTCGATCTGCCAGTGGGACGGCGCCGGCGGGCAGCTGTACCTGGGGCAGCTCGGCACCTGGGAGCGGCAGGAGCCGCACACCCGGCTCGTGTTCACGGGCGTCGCCCGCGGCGAGCGCGCCAGGCTGCGCGAGGTCTTCGAGGACGTGCTGCTCACGGATGCGGAGCTGGCGGACGGTGGCGCGGCGTGGCTCGGGCGGGAGGACGTGCTCGCTCCGTGGTTGGGGGAACGGTCCGACGCGGGGTGACGGCAAGGGGGCACTGCCGAAGTCATCGGGGAGGCCTCTCCGGGCTCAGGCGCACGCCAAGACGGCGCTGACCTCGGAGCACTCCCCGACCCTTGACACTCATATTCCGATGCTGGACTATGAGTGTCATGCTCAGCGTGACAGAGACGGCAACACGGACAGGCCTCTCGACTCGCCGCGTACGAGCGCTGATCTCCGGCGGGGTCCTGCGGGCGACGAAGGTGGGCGCCGCATACGTCGTCGACGACCGCGATCTCGACGACTTCCTGCGCCGCGAGCGCCCAGCCCACACACGCGCCTTCTCCCCGCGAGTCGCCTGGGCCGCGGCTGCGCTCCTCGACGGGGCGCAGGCTGGCTGGCTACGAGCGGACGAGCGCTCCCGCCTTCGATCCAGACTCACGTCTACGGGAGCCGCACCAGGGACCTGGCAAGCATGGACCGCCCGGCTCGCCCAGACACGAACCACGTTCAGAGCCTCGCCCGCCCAGGTCGAAGCAGTGCTGTCCGCGCCGTCGACAGTCCGATCAGGGCGCTCCGCATCCAACCTCGTCACCGACCCGCTCGTCGGGCTCGCCAGTGCCACCGTCTGGACCAGCACCCTCGACGACGTCGACCATCTCCGACGTCACCTGGGGCTGCTTCGCTCGGACGCAGGGAACGTGACGATCAGCACCCCTCCCCCGATCGGCCTCACCGCGCTGGGCACCGACGGGCACAACGCGTTCCGTCTCGTCGTCGCCCACGACCTCCTGACCGAGGACGACCCCCGCTCGACCTCCGCAGGCACCGCCCTGCTCAACGCCATCACCACATCCCGGGCCATCAGCTCGTGACCACCCCGACGGACGTGCTCGTAGAGATCGTCACGACACTGACGACCTCCGATCACCAGACCGCTCGCGCTCGGCTCGACACCCAGGGCCCTTCGGCCGGTCACCCTGCCGCCCTGGAGACCCTGAACAACCTCCTGCGCCAGCTCCCGGCGCACCACGTAGATCGTCTGCACCTGCACGACCTGCTCGCCTCGGTAGCACCAGAGACCAGCACAGCCTCCCTGCTCGCCGCCGCCGTTCTCTTGCGCAACGGGTCCCCGCGATTCCCGCAGATGCCTGGGCCACTTCTCATGCCCGCACTCGACCCCGTGCTGACGGAGACCTTCGCGGTGCTCCAGGCGCTCGGGGAGGCACGCTACCCCTGGACAGTCGTGGGCGGCCTGATGGTGATGACACACTGCGTCCGCCACGACGTCCCGTTCACCCGGGCGACCGGCGACGCCGACATCGCCGTCGGGGTCTTCACCCACCGCCGGGCCCTTCGAGAGCTCACCAGAGACATGACCCGGCTCGGGTTCGTCGACATCACCCCTGCATCTCTGGCAGGGGCAGACCTGTCCTACAGGTGGTCGCGCGACCCCGTCCTGATCGACCTCATCGTCCCCGAACGCGTCAACGACCAAGACACCGTCCCCCTGACTGCCTCCCGCCTGCCCGCAGTCGAGCTTCCCGGTGTCCAGCAGGCTCTCGCCCGCACGCAACGACTGGATGTCCAGCTCGACGACGGTCGTACCGGACCCGTCAGGGTGCCCGATCTGCTCGGCGCCCTCACCATCAAGTCGACCGCGGCCTTCGCCGACAGGCGGGAACCCGCCCGTCACCTCAGCGACCTCGTCGCTCTCCTCGACGCGCTGGCCGCCTCCGGAGACGTCGTGCGATATGCCGCCGAGATCCGTCACGAGGACCGCCGGCGCATCCAGCGAGGAGCTGATCGTCTGACCACCTCGCACTGGCTCAGATCCGCAGACTCCCCAGCCGCCCGGGACGCGCTCGAGCTCTTGCTCGGCACCTAGCCTCGAGGCTTGCTCACGGGCGCTCACCACCACCTCCCCGCGTGCCGCAGGCATGCCAGGTGAACGTTCGTGACCGCCCCGATGCCCCATGAGCGCATCGCCCACGACGGACAGAGCGGGTGAAAGTCGGCTAGAGCGCGTCACAAGACCGGTGCCCACAGCGTGTCTTCTCCAGAGGGGTCACATGCCAGCCGCGCCGAGGCGCCGGGCCGGCCATACCGCGGGGAGAGCACAGCATGACGAAGAAGGTCCAGAGCCGGACGTCGACCATCCTCGACGAGGTGGTCGTCCGAGGCGGGGCCGTGCGCCCACGCCGTGCAGGGGCGAGGCGCGCCCGGCTGAGCGGGCTCCTCTCGGGCGCTGTCGTGCTCGCGCTCCTCCTGGTCTCGACACTCCTGGCCTCCATGCCCTCGCAGGCGGTCGCTGAGACTCCGGAGCTCCTCTCAGCCGGTCCGGGTGTCCCCGCGCCCGGCGCTGTCGTGTTCCTCGAAGACTTCCAGAACGTCCCCGCAGGGCAGGCCCGGGCCTTCCAGAGCGGTCCCGGCGGCCGTGCGGCCTACGTCTCTGCCTACCCGGGCTACAGCGGGCACACCTACACGGGCTCGCCGGGCTGGACCGACGGCGCCCGGTGCAACGGTGTCATCCTGTCGCAGGCCTCGGCCACGCCTCCGGCCTGGGCGATCACAGGCGCCGCGAGCGCCTCCCCGTACGCCTGCGGGCTCGACGACGGCGTGCAGAGCTGGTCCTTCGTGCGGCTCCTGGCCCTGGCGATGGGGCAGCAGTTCGGCGGCTCGACGGGCAACTTCGTCTACACGTCCTACAGCGAGTGCAACCACACCACGACCGACGGGGGCACCTGCCCCGCGGTCCCCGCAGGTGAGAGGGACGGCGTGCTGTGGCAGACCACCACCCCGATCCCGCTGCCGGGCCCGAACCGGTACATGGCCTTCGGCGTCGACACGGCGGCTCTGTGCGGGGCTGCGTCTCAGAACCCTAGGTACCAGTTCGCCTACAGGGTGCCCGGGGCCCCCACCTGGACCTCGCTCGGTGACCCTGTCGAAGCCTGCAGCACCACGCAGAGCCCGAACACGGAGCACCGCGAACGCACGTACCCGCTCACCTCCGCCGCGACTGGCGGCATCACGTGGGAGGCCTTCGAGGGCCGCTCCCGCACGGTCGCCCTCAACCGCCTGTCTCCCGACGAGGTGGTTCGGCTGGCCGGAGGCCTGCTCGAGGTCAAGATGTACAACGCGACGACAGCCACGCTGGGCAACGACGGCGCCTTCGACAACGTGCGGGCGCTCGACGCGACCCCCCGGCTCGACAAGGCCTTCACCCCCTCCGTGGTCTCCGACGGCGAGACCTCGACGCTCCGGCTCACCGTCACCAACACCGCCGAGCTGAACGCGAAGACGGGCTGGAACCTCACCGACCGTCTCCCCGACAGTCTGCGTGCCACCGGGGAGAGCAGCACGACCTGCCTCGCATCTTCGGGTGCCGCGGGTTCCACGGCGCAGGTGACCGCCGCAGCGGGTTCCGGGGAGGTGGTGGTCCAGGGTTCCCTGGCAGAGTCTCAGGCCTCGTGCACAGTCGACGTGCAGGTCCAGGCGTGGGACGACGCGCTGGGGACCGGCGTCGGCGTCTACACGAACGGTCCGGAGAACTTCACGCCCGGCGCCGGCACCCCTGCGTGCTGGGACGGCATCACGTACGGCCTGTGCGGGCTGGAGGCCCCGGGCGAGGCGACGCTGACGGTCCTGCCCGTCGTCGACCTCTCGATCACCAAAGAGGCTGCCGCCGCGAGCTACGCAGCGGGTGAGCAGGTCGTCTACACAGTCACGGTGTCGAACGCGGCCTCGACAGCGGCGAATCCTGTCACGACGGCCGCGGACGTCGCCGTCACCGACCTGGTCCCGGCACGCGTCACAGAGCCGACCTGGACCTGCGCCTCGACGGGAGGAGCGACCTGCGGTGCGGCCGGCGGCACGGGCGACGTCGCCGACACCGTCACCATCCCACCTGGAGGATCGGTGGTCTACGTCGTGACCGGGCGGGTCGCTGCGGACGACCTCGACATGGAGGACATCACCAACGTCGCGCGGGCTACCCCACCCGCGGAGATGCTCCTTCCTCCGACCCCCGGCTCCCCCGCGCCCAGGATCCCGTTCCAGGTGGTCGACCCCGGGTGCTCACCGGGCGAAGGGTGCGAGGCCAGCGTCACGACACCCCGCGCCGAGCTCACAGTCCTCAAGTCCGCCGAGCCAGAGTCCGGGCACGCCCTGGGGCAGGACGACGTCGTGACCTACACCCTCACCTTCGACCACTCGGGGACCGACCCCGTCACGGTCGACTGGACGGACGACCTGCGAGGGGTGCTCGACGATGCACGCTTCGGCTCCCTGCTCGACGCGGGCGGGCTGACCGTGACCGGGCCGGAGGACGACCTGCTGAGGATCACCGGCACCATCTCGGCCGACACCCAGGTGGTGTACACAGTCGTGGTGAAGACCGCAGACCGCGGCGACAACCTGCTGCGCAACGTGGTCGTCGCGGGGTCCCAGCCCCCAGGCCCGGACGACCCGTGCGTGCCCGGTCTGTGCACCGAGCACCCGGTGCGCTACCTCCACGTCGAGAAGCTCAGCGCCGACGGGAGCGTGCGGCTCGGCGGAGCGGAGTTCGTGCTGCGGGCAGACGACGACGGTGCCCTGGGAGCCGAGCTCACCACGCCGGCCCTCACCACCGTCGCCGGTGAGACCGGCCTGTTCGTCAGCGGCGGGATCGAGGCGGGCACCTACTGGCTCGAGGAGACGCACGCACCGGAGGGGCACCAGCTCCTCGCGACCGCCGTCGGGCTCCAGGTCGGCGCCGACGGGGCTGTCACGCTGACCGCACCGTCCGCCCAGGTGCCGAACGTCGCCGTGTCCACGACGGACGGCATCAGCACCCTCTCGGTGACCGACCCCCGCGGGTTCGTCCTCCCGCTGGTCGGGGGCCACGGGAGCACCGCCACCTGGATCTCCGGCGGCCTGCTCCTGGCGGCCGCGGCGTGCCTCGTGGTCGGTCTGCGACGGGGTGAGACCAGGGAGGCTGCTCGCTCACCTCAGGGCTGATCGGTGAACTGGCGTCGGATGAAGTCGGCCATGCCAGGGACCGTGTAGGCGATCCGGCCGTGCTCGGGTGAGTAGATCAACCCCTTCTTGATCAGCTCCGAGCGGGTCGGACCCAACGAAGAGAGGCCTCGTCCGAGCCTTATGGCCACATCGGACGTCCGGGAGCCGCGCTCTCCGTCGCGGGCCATCGCCTGCAGATATGCGCGCTCTCCGGGTGTCGCGCGGTCCCACCGGGCGGGGAAGAACCCTTGGTCGAGCTGGGCGGTCCCGACCACGACGGCCGCCTCTGCGTCAGCAAGCGTGAACGGACGGGCCGGGGCGACGTCCCAGACGGCCTTCCCGTACTCCTGGAGGAAGTAGGGGTAGCCGTCGGCGGCTTCCACGAGGCGCGTCAGTGCGTCGTCGTCGAACGAGGCGCCCATCTCTTGAGCCGGCCGCGACAGCGCCCTGCGCGCAGCGTCGGGGACCAGGGGGCCGATCTGTCGGTACTCGAACAGTCGCTCAGCGTAGGAGCGCGCCTCGGAGAGCACGGAGGGAAGGTTCGGCAGGCCAGCACCGAAGACGTAGAACGGGAGCCCGTCCTGCCCCGCCGCATGCTGGGCCGCGAGGAGAGCCGTGAGGAGCTCTTCGTCCAGGTCCTGCATCTCGTCGACGAAGATGGCGAATCCCAGCCCCTTGTCCTTCATCGCGGTCGCGACGTCGGTGACCATCTCCTCAAGGTCGACCTCGAGGACACCTGAGTCCGCACGTCCTACGGCTCGGTCGACGCCGAGCGAGACTCCGCTCATCCCGAGAGACGCAGAGAAGGACGTGATGGACCCGAAAGCGGACTTCACCGCCTCTCCCGCGCGCTCGATCTTGGAGGAGCGTGCAGCGACGACCAGCTCCCGGGCGAGCTTCGCGCGGACGGAGTCGCGCCCCGTCTCAGTGGAGCGGGCCTCGACCGGAACCGTGATCCAGTCCCGCTGCTTCGCGTGGAGACGGAACGCGTTGAGAAGGACCGTCTTGCCAACACCCCGCAGGCCGGACAAGACGATCGCCCGGCTGTGGAGGCCATGCCGCGCCCGGGCCACGATCGTGTCTATCGACTCGATCTCCGCGTCGCGGCCCTCCAGAGCTTTCGGGCTGATCCCCGATCCGGGAGCGTAAGGGTTGAGCGTCCTGTCCATGTAGACAAGTCTAGGCGTCTATAGGCCAAAACCTATACCCGCCTACACATGGCTACATGTTCCTCGATCTCCCTCTCGTCACTCACCCGCAGAGCACGCTGGGGCGCCCCTGAAGCCTCTATGACTCGTGTCTCCCCCGGCCGCTGAAGCCCAGACCGGGGCTCGGCAGTCCGCCACGTCGACGCCCTGGCCCGCCCGGAGACGCTCGCTCTCGCTCCGGTCCGCACGGTCCTCGCAGCGCTCCGAGCAGTCGCGATCGTCGCGGCAGAGCAGACCAGCCGGTCCGACCCTCAGCCCTAGTACAGTCGTCCGATCCGCTGCACGACGACGTCCAGAGAAGGATCACGCATGCCCGACGAGCCCTACGCCGACTATCTCCTCACCTACTTCACCGGCGAGGACCACGCCGGTGGTGAGCAGGTGAGGTTCGCCGTGAGCCGCGGCGGCGACCCGCTGCGCTGGGACACCCTGGCAGGGGGCGAGGCCGTCCTCACCTCGGGCCTGGGCACGGGCGGCGTCCGCGACCCCTTCCTCGTGCGCAGGCCGTCGGGCGACGGGTTCTACCTCGTGGCGACCGACCTGCACATCCACCGCAGCCAGGACTGGATGGCCTGCCAGCGCACGGGCAGCCGGTCCCTCGTGGTGTGGGAGTCCCCCGACCTCGTCACCTGGAGCGAGCCCTGGCTCGCCGAGGTCGCCCCGCCGACGGCTGGGAACGTCTGGGCTCCCGAGGTCACCTGGCACGAGGAGACGTCGAGCTACGCGGTGTACTGGGCGTCGATGCTCTACCCGGCCGACGACCCGGAGCACCAGGGCGTCAGCTACAACCGCATGCTCGTCGCCCGGACCACGGACTTCCGCGAGTTCACGCCCGCGCAGGTGTGGGTCGACCCCGGGCACTCGGTCATCGACTCGACCGTGATCGAGCACGAGGGCACCTTCTACAGGTTCAGCAAGGACGAGCGCGAGGCACCCACCCCCGGGCTCGACGGCAAGTCTGTGCTGCTCGAGCGCTCCGACGACCTGCTGAGCACCGACTGGGAGTACGTCACGGGGGCGATCGGCATGTCGACCGACCCCGAGCTCGGCATCCGCCAGGGCGAGGGGCCCACCGTGACCAAGGCGCTCGACCGCGAGCGCTGGTACCTGTTCATCGACGAGTACGGCATGCGCGGCTACATCCCCTTCGAGACCGACGACCTCGACACCGGGACGTGGACCAAGAGCCCCGGCGCGGAGCTGCCCGTCGACCCGCGGCACGGCTCGATCGTGCCCATCACCGCGAGCGAGCGGGCGAGGCTCGTGGAGGCCTACGGGGTGTGAGGGGGCAGCGGTGGGTGAGGTACGGCGGGGTCTCAGGTGCCCGGCGGACGGCGGGGAGCGGCGGATCGCGGACCGCGGGTGCGCAGCGTCCTGGCCGAGGTGTGGGACGCCTGCCGGGCGGGTTGGCCAGGGTCGTCCGGTCTGTCGGGTGAAAGCAGGGTAGCCCTCGTCATACTTCGCGTCGTCGCAGGTCAGGCTTCGTAGGATCGGCAGCCTCCCTGATCTCAGACCTCGAAGGACCCGCCGTGCCCACGAGCAGCGAGCGTCCGCGGTGGAGCAGACCGCCGCGGGTGCCGAGCCACCTCATCCCCAAGCCTGACGTGTACGGCGTCCTCGACGCCGGGAACGCCGTCACCGTCCTGCGCGCCCCGCAGGGGTACGGCAAGTCCGCGCACGTGAGCGAGTGGCTCGAGCGCACGGGGCACCCGGCCGTGTGGATGACCGCGCGCCGCACCGAGGTGGCCGACGACTTCTGGTGGTCGATGCTCGAGCTCTTGGTGCACGCGGGGGTCGCGCCCAGGGCTGGCAGCGGCAGCGTGACCCAGGAGGGCACCGGGGCTGCGCCTGCGCCCGTGTCCCCCGCCGCCGCGGTGCGGGACGCGCTCGCGCGGTGGACCACGCCCTTCGTGCTGGTCGTCGACCACGTCGAGAAGGTCCGCACGGCCCGCGTGGACGCCGACCTCGCCCGGATGGTGCGCGCCTCGCCTGCCGTGCGGCTGGTCCTCTGCAGCCACCTGTCGAGCGACCCCGAGCACCTGGCGCGCCTGGGCATGGATACGGCCTTCGTCGAGGGCCAGTCCCTCGCCCTCACCCCGCGGGAGATCGCACGGCTCGCCGTCTCCCTCGACGCCGTGCTCGCCGACGGGGTCGTCCAGGGGCTGCACGACGACCTCTGGGGGTGGCCCGGTCTGGTCCGTGGTCTGCTCACGGCGTCGATCGGCACGGGCGAGGTGCCCCGGGCCGGCTGGGAGACCCTCGGCCCGTTGTTCGGCAACCGGTCGATCGACGGGTCTCCGGGCTCGCTCTTCGTCGTGGCCACGACCGTCGTCGACGAGCTCACCGTCGACCTCGCCCGGTCGCTCACCGGGAACGAGTCGGCCGAGACGATCCTCGAGACCCTCGAGGCCAGCGGTCTCGCGCGGTCCAGACCCGGTCCCCAGGGGCGCGTCTGGACGTACATGCCGCTGCTGCGCTCGCTGTCGACCTCCGGGTGGCCCAAGATCAGCTCGCTCGTGACCGACGCGCACAGGCAGGCCTCGCGCGTGCTCGCCGACGACCCGGCCCGCGCCCTGCACCACGCCGTCGCCGCGCAGGACTGGGACCGGGTCGTGGAGGTCGTCGACTCCGGATGGGTGCGGCTCGTGACGGACGCGCCGACAGCCCTCGGCGAGGCCCTCGAGCAGCTGCCCGCGGACCGCTTCCGGGCGATGCCGCGCCTCCTCATGGTCCGCGACGTGCTGCTCGGGTCACGCAACGACACGATCACGGCGCTGACCGTCCCGTGGCCCGAGCCGCACGAGGATCTCGACGAGTCGGCGCTGCGGGACGTGGTCGGGGTCGCCGTCGGGCAGATCATCGCGGACCGGCGTGCCCAGCGCTTCGAGGCCGCTGCGGAGACGGCCACCCGGATGGTCGACGCGCTGCGCGACGACCAGGGCCGGTACAGGCCGGGGACGGACGACGTCCTGCCCTTCCTGCTGCTGCACGCGGGTATCGCCCAGCTCGCCGCCGGCAGGCTCGACGCCGCGACAGACGACCTGCTCGCCTGCACCTGGGCCGGGACGGGCGGGGACCTCGAGCTCGTGGCCCGCACCGCGATCGAGACCGTCGCACTGATCGACGCCGTGCGCGGCTCGAACCAGCGCGCCCACGAGCACCTGGCCGTCGGGGCGACCCTCGCCGAGGCTCCCGAGCACCTCGCGCTCACGATGGACCTCGCCGCCCCGGCCGCCCGGGCCTTCCTCGCGATCGACACCCTCGACCTCGACGCGGCCGAGCGGCACCTCGCAGACCTCCCGGCCCAGGGCACGATCGAGCACCAGCGCCATGCCGCCTGGTACCTCGTCGACCTGGCGCGCGCGATGGTCTGCGCGCTCCGCGGTGACACGGACGGTGCGCTCACCACCCTCGAGAACGCCATGGTCTCGGCGGGCCACCGCCTCGTGGTCCCCTCCTTGGCCCACACGGTCCTCACCTCGACCCTCGCCCGGGTGCTCGCGTGCAGCGGCAACCCGACCCGGGCGACCAACCTCACCGTCGAGCACCCTGGGCTGCGCGGCGACGCCGCCCTGCGGTCCAGGCTCGTCCTCGACGCGGGCGACGCCGTCGGAGCCGTCGAGATCTGCACCACCGCGCTCTGGCGCGAGGCCCCGAGCCCCCGCGAGCGCGTCACCGTGCTGCTCGTCGACATGGAGGCCCGCGACGTCCTCGGCGACGCAGACGGTGCTCGGTCGGCGCTGCGCCGCGCCGTCCAGACCTCCGGACCGGAGCTGCTCCACCCCTATGCGCTGACCGACCGCGCGGTGCTCGAGAGGGTCGCCGCGCAGGTGCCCGAGGCCGCAGAGGTCATGGAGCGGCTGCGGGCCGCGGCCATCCCGGCACGCGTCGCGCAGCGCGTGCCTGTCGTCGAGCTCTCCGAGCGCGAGGTCGCCGTGCTCCACGAGCTTGCGACGGGTGCGCCTGTCGACCTGGTCGCCCAGCAGCTCTTCGTGTCGGTCAACACCGTGAAGAGCCAGCTGCGCTCGCTCTACCGCAAGCTCGGCGTGACCAGCCGCGGCGCGGCCCTCGCCGAGGGCGCCAGGCTGGGGTTCCTCGGTCAGGACCGGGCTGGGGACGCGTAGGACGAAGACCGCGCGGAGCCGCAGGCGACCAGCAGGTCTCGCTGCGGGCCGCTCTCCTCGGGCAGAGGGCTGGGTGCTCGGGCGACGTCTCAGTCCTCGGGCGACGTCTCAGTCCTCGCGGTGCGCGTCCCACCAGTCGAGGACGCGGATGCCGTGCAGCGTGAGCCACCTCGACGGTTCCCCGGCCGGCACGTCGACCTCGAACCACACCCGCCCGGGGTGGCGGCGCTCCTGGGTCCACGTCCCGTCGGGCTGGCGCGCTGCCCGGACCACCTCGACGGCCTCGGCGAGGCGCGGGTCGGGCGGTTCGGCGTCGTGCAGCGACGCCGAGCGAAAGTGGTCGAGGGCGTTGAGCACGCTGTAGAAGGACCTGAACGGGTACGCGAAGCGGGTCACCCACGGAGCGATCAGCTCCCCTGTCGAGAGCCTGCGCAGCAGGTGCCGCTCGAGCAGGTACTCCTCCCCGGCGCGCCGGGCCGCCCGCAGCGAGGCCACGAGCTCCGGGGGCGTCCCTGGGACGGCTGCCTTCTCGTAGCCCAGCAGCCCCTTGACGGCGTTGAGCGTCGAGTGCACGGAGGACCGCGTGGCCCCGTCGACCCACTCGCAGTTCCAGCCGCCGTCGGCCAGCTGGTGCTCGACGAACCACCGGGCGATCCCCGAGACGTCAGCCCCGAGCCACGCGCCGTTCTCGAGGGTGAAGGCGTTGATGCACACGTCGACCTCGCCGCCCCAGTACGGCAGGTCGTCGTACTCCCAACGGCACACGGCGTCGAGACGCTCAGCGGTCCCGGCGAGGACGTCGGGGTCGAGCCCCCACTCGCGCAGCGACACGAGGGACCAGGTGGTCGCGGTCCACGGCTGCCCGGCGCCCGGGGCCGCCTCAGGTCCCTGGAAGTCGAAGCCCGCCGGGAAGAACGCGCCCCCGGCCCAGCGTCCGTCGTCGTCCTGGAGCGCGAGCAGCCGCGCGCCGAAGCCCTCGGTCGCGACGCGCGCCCGCGTGGGTTCCCACACGGCCGGAGGCGCACCGGCGAGGTCACGCTCGACCTGCCAGCGCAGGGCGGGGTCGGAGTCGAGCAGCCACGGCAGGAGGTCGTCGTCGATCGCCATGCGGGCGACGCTACCCCTCGCCCGTCGCCGCGACGAGGGGGCGGGTGGAGCCGCTGGTCAGGGGGATGACGGGGGTCTCACCCCGGGATTCACCCTGGACCTGAGCGCATCTCAAGGTGGCGCTGGTGCCATGGATCGGTGCCCCGTCCTGAGCGGCACGCCTTGCCTCAGCCGGTCGGCTCGACCGGCGAAAGCCCCCGGAGCACCTCATGCCGCACCCTTCCACGCCCCTGCCCGGACTCTCCGTCCGCCCGACGCAGGACGGGAGGGGGCGACGCCGCGCCCGGACCGTCGCCGTGTCGATCATGCTCGCGCTCGTCGGGCTGACGCTGCCACCCGTGGCGGCCGTCGCGGCCGACGAGCCTGCCGTGAGCCAGACGCTCGCACCGAGCCCCGCACCGGCGCCGGCTCCCTCGACGACCGCCGACGAGACGGGACTGGCTCCGGAGGGGGCCGTGGACACGCGGTCCACCGACGAGCCTGCGCCTGCCGCGACCGCCCCCGAGGCCCCGGGAGCCACCGAGGGCACAGACCCCAACGACGCCCCGGCCCAGCGCCAGGGCGCGGTCATCGCTGCGGACCTCCCGACGAGCCAGGTGAACGTCACCAAGACGAACGACGTCGTGGGTGCACTCACCCCCGGCAAGGAGTTCACCTACCAGATCACCGTCAAGTGCTCCGGCCTCACCGTCGACTGCGTCGACGAGACCGTGACCGACGTGCTGCCCGCGGGCCTCGACGTGACGAGCCTGCCGCCGTCGACCCCCTCGCGGACCGTCACCTACGACGAGACGACCCGTGAGCTCACCGTCCAGTTCGTCGACGCGCTGCAGGAGCCCGTCGGCGAGAAGGGCCTGACCGCAGGCTCGGCCGTCAACCTCACGATCGGCATGCGTCTGCCGGCCGACACCACGCTGCTCGACGGCAGCACGGTCTCGAACACCGCGACGGTCGTCGCCGAGAACGCCGAGCCGCACTCCTCCACCTCCGACCTCGTCGTCTCCGTCCCGCGCGTCGTGACACCCGTCGCGACGAAGCGCTGGGACAGCCCCGCCAACGTCGCGGGCACAGGGTCCACGAGCACGATCGTGCTCGGGGTCCGCAACACCTCGTCGACCTCGGCCGAGGTGACCGAGCTGTCCGTCAGCGACAGCACCCCCACGACCTTCGAGCACTTCGACCTCACCGACGCCACGCTCCTGACCCTCCCGGCCGGCGCGACCACGGCCCAGCTCTTCGTGGTCGTCGACGGTGCCGAGGTGCCGGCCGGCCAGCTCACGGCCCCCGGCGCCTTCGACCTGCCCGCGGGCGTGGACGCGACCGCCGTCACCGGGGCGCGCATCGCCTTCACCGCAGGCGGGGCCGCGCTCCCCTACGACGCGACCGGCGGGTCGGTCTCCCTCGACATGGTCCTGCGCGACACGCTCCGCTCGACAGGCGAGCCGCTGCGCCCCAGCAGCCGGATCATCGTGGACAACTGCGCTGTCCCCGGCGCCGTCGACGCCGTCGCCGGTCCGTCGACAGGGACGCAGGTCTGCGCGAGCACGCAGATCCTCCCCGACACCCTCGTCCTCGGCGCGACCAAGGACTACTTCCCCGACACCGACGCCAGCTACACCGAAGACACCGGTGAGCACGCGGTGATCGGCCACGACTCCCCGGTGACCGCGATCGTCTCGATCACCAACCGGTCCCCCTTCAAGATCGCCGAGATCGTCGTCCGCGAGCCGCACAGCGCCCCGGTCGGAGACCCGAGCGCGAGCGAGCTCGAGAAGCTCGACGTCGCGCAGGTGCGCTGGGTGCTGCCGCAGGGTGGCACGAGCGCCCAGGTGCTCGTCACCTACGCCGACGGCACCATGACCGAGCAGACGTACACGGCAGACGGCACCGCCCCGACCGAGGCAGGCAAGCGCGTCACCGGCGTGACCATCACCTACTCGGGCCGCGACGCCGACGGCAACCCCAGCATCGCCGAGAGCGCGACAGCCCGGCTCGGCATCCACGGCACGCTCAACGACCTGGTGACCGACGACGACCTGGCCGACGGCACCAGCCCCTTCGTGCTCAACGTCGCCGGGTACACAGGATCAGCCGGCCGCACCGACAGCACAGGCACCACCTCCGGGACCGTCTCGGGGCACCTCGAGGTCGAGACCGCGAACCCGAGCCTCGGCGGCACCAAGACCGTCGGCCAGACCTCGGTCCCCGAGGACCAGCCGATCCCCTTCACGCTGCGGGTGGTCAACAACGGCAACATCGCCCTCGTCTCCCCGGTCGTCTCCGACCCCCGCACCGAGCCTGACGGCACGCCCGTCGCGGCAGGCAACCCCTTCGACTCGCTCCGCCTCACGAGCGCCTCGGTCGACAAGTCCGCCAGCACCCCCGGGGTGGCCATCGAGGTCTACGACCCTGTCGCCGCGGCCTGGGTCGCGTACACGGGCGTCGCAGCCGACGTCCTCGAGCGCGCGACAGGCGTCCGCGCCCGGATGGACGGCGAGCTCACGCCCACCAAGGGCTTCACGCTCAACCTGCGCACCGAGCGCCGCCCCGGTGTCCCCGACGGCGTCGTCATCACCAACTGCTACACCCCGACCGCGGGCGGCTACGTCGGCACCGAGGCGTGCTCTCCGCAGATCGAGACCGGCCCGGCCAACGACGCCGGCTCGCTCAACAAGTCGATCGCCCCGGCGACGCTCCCCGAGTGGGTCCCCGGGCTCTCCCAGCAGACCGCGACGGTCACGCTCACGGCCCGCAACACCGGCAACATGAGCATGAAGTCGCTCCAGATGACCGACCAGGACCCCGACTTCTTCGACGCCGTCGACTTCCGCACCTTCACAGGGCTCCGCATGCCGGCCGGCGCGGACCGCGTCCAGGTCGACGCCTTCTCCGGCGGCGCCTGGGTGACAGGCACGCCGCGGACCACGGCCGTCCTGCCGAACGGCGTCAGCGCCGCGTCGGTCACCGGGCTGCGCGCTACCTTCACGTCGACGAGCGCCGTCAACGACGGCTACATGCTCACGCCGTGCGAGGACACCATGTGCTCGGGCCGCCTGCTCTTCACGGTGAGCCCGCGCCAGCACCCGCGCAGCGACGCCACGGCCGAGGTCCCTGCCACGCTGACCAACACCGTCAGCGCCAGGTACCACACCTTCCTCAACCCGGTCTCGGGTGACCCCCGCGAGATCGACCCCGTCGACGCGACCCTCGCACTCGTCGAGGGGACGTCGAGCATGGCGGTCTCCAAGACCCCCAACTCGTCGATCGAACCGGGTGAGGTGGCCCCCTTCAGGCTCACCGTGCGCAACACCGGCACCTCGAACATCAGCGACCTCGTGGTCAAGGACCTCCTGCCCGTCGGGCTCGAGCTCGACGAGAGCTTCGCCGGCGACGGCGGGCAGCCTTTCAAGGTCGTCGACGTGACGGTGCCCGCAGGGACGCCACCCGTGCCCGCGCCGGTCTTCACCGCGACACCTGACGGCGAGCGCACAGCGGGTCTCGCCTGGGACTTCTCGACCAGCGCCGACGGCCAGCCGTGGGTCCTGGCCCCGAGCGCGCGCCTCACCATCGAGATCCAGGTGCGCCTCGAGCCCGGAGTGACGACCAACCAGGTCATCACCAACACCATGGGGGCGACCGGGACCGGCCCGTCCTTCACCTGCGACGCCGCGTCCCAGACCGACGGCGCCTTCGGCCCCGGCACGTACTGCACGGCGAGCGCCGGTGTGACCGTCAAGGGCGGAGCCGCGTTCAGCGCCCGCAAGTGGGTCGCCGGGACCGTCGAGCTCGGCTGGTACAACACCCGGACGAAGACCGCCGTCGCTGTCGGCGGACCGCAGTGCCCGTCGCGCGTCGGCCCCGACGGCGTCGTCTACACGGCCTTCCCGTGCATCGCGCTCGTCAACCCGGGCGACCAGTTCCAGTACCTGCTGCGCCTGGTCAACGCGGGCACCGAGTCCGCGACGAACATGCGGATCGTCGACAGGTTCCCCGTCCAGGGCGACACCGGCGTGATCCTCGACCAGTCCCGCGGGACTCAGTGGACCACGCGTCCGACGCTCGCGACCGAGCCCGTGCTCAGCGGCCCCGGCGCGATGACCACCCGGTACACGACCGAGTCCACGATCTGCACCTCCGACCTCGACATGGGTGGGGCGGGCTCCTCCGCGCCACAGTGCGCGGGATCCGAGTGGGCTGCGCCCTTCTCCCCCGACGTCACCGCGGCGTCGATGGACCTCACCTTCGCGACACCGCTCGTGCCGGGTGGCGCCGTCGACATCACCTTCGCGATGACCTCCCCGGTCGACGCGACCGAGGTGGCCAACCCCTCGGTCGCGTGGAACTCCTTCGCGCACGCCGAGACGACCCAGCGCGGCGGGGGCTCGTACGTGCTGCCCTCGACCGAGCCCATCCAGGTCGGCGTCGGGCTCATGTTCGGCAGCCTCGAGATCTCGAAGGAGATCGGTGAGAACCCCTACGGTCTCGCCCTCGACGACGTCGACTTCGGCGTGCGCGTCGTGTGCACCGTCGACCCCGTCGGCGGCGACGTGACCACGGTCCGCGACGAGACGCTCTCGGTCTCCGTCGACACCCCTGTCCGCGTGGACGGCATCCCGTCCGGTGCCGAGTGCGCCGTGTGGGAGACCGACCCTCGCGGCGGCGCGGGAGACGCGACCGAGGCCGACCCCTTCAGGGTCACCATCCCCGCGGACCCGACGAGCACGACGGCTCCCCAGCAGGTGCGGATCACCAACGACTTCTCGACCACGCGCCTCGCGCTCGTCAAGGACGTCGTCGGCAAGGCCGCACCGTATGCGCAGACCACCTACCCGGCAGCCGTGACCTGCACCTACGGCGGAGCGCCCGTCGCGGGCTTCGACCCCCTCCAGGTGACGGTGAGCTCGCTCGAGCCGACCGTCGTTGACGTGCCCTCGGGCGCTGAGTGCTCCGTCCTCGAGACCGACGCCGGCGGAGCCTCGAAGGTCACCTATGGCGAGGACGCGACAGACGACGTCTCCAAGCCGACACCCACGGCCGTCGGCGAGGTCGCGACCCTCGCGATCGTCAACGAGTTCCGGGCAGGCTCGCTCGTCGTCGCGAAGGACTTCACGGGGCCGGGCACCGACGGGCTGTCGGCTGGGCCGTTCACCTTCTCGGTGGTCTGCTCCCTCGACGGCCGTGCCGACGTCGTCTCGTCCGAGCTGGTCGTCTCCGGCGACGGCTCGGGCACGACGCTCTACTCCGAGCCCCTCGACGGGCTCCCCGTCGGCGCCGAGTGCGTGGTCACCGAGACGGGCACCGGCGGGGCCGACACCACCCCGGCTCCCGTCACGGTGACGATCCCCGACGCTGTCGAGGGCCTCGAGCAGACTGTCGTCGCCGGCTTCACCAACGTGTTCTCGGCCGCGACGCTCGACCTCACCAAGATCGTCGACGGCGACGCCGCCGACACCGAGGCGGTGCGCGACGCGGAGTTCACGGTCCTGGTCACCTGCCAGGTCGAGGCCTCTGACGGGACGATCCTCACGCTCGGGTCGGCCTCGACGCAGATCCGTGGTGGCGAGACGCTGAGGCTCGTCGACGCCGACGGCGCCGACCTGCTGCTGCCGAACGGGGCGCACTGCTTCGCCGCGGAGACCGAGACCGGTGGCGCGACGACTGTCACCATCGACGCCGACTCCTACGAGACCGCCGTGGTCGTCGGCACGAGCGACGAGGTGCAGGAGATCGGCCTGACTGTCGTCAACACCTTCACGACGCCGCCCGAGCCCGTCGAGCCGACGGGCCCGACAGGCCCGTCGGTCGACCCGTCGACCCCGGCCGGGCCGGGATCGACCCCGGGTGACGGTGACGTCCCGGCTGCCGCGGGCGGCCTGCCCGTGACGGGTGCCGACGTGGCGTGGATCAGCGTCGTCGCGCTGCTGCTCGTCTCTGCGGGCGCCGTGCTCGTGGTCCGTCGCCGCCGCACGGCCGACGCGAGAGGTGAGACGCAGGGCTGACACACCCTCGGACGGCCCGCGGAGGCCCGGAGACCGACAGACGTCGGGCTCCGGGCCTTCGTCACGTCCGGGCCTTCGTCACGTCCGGGCTCCCCGCCGCGACGCGGCGGCCACGAGGAGGCAGACTCGACGGAGAAGCCACCAGACCACGAGGAGGAGCCCCATGACCACCATCGCCGTCACCGGCGCGACAGGTGCTGTAGGCGGGGCCGTCGCCCACCTGCTCGGCGAGGCCGGGCTCGAGCAGCGTCTTGTCGTCCGCTCGCCCGACCGCGCTCCCCAGATCCCCGGCGCCCACGTCGTCCAGGCGTCCTACGGGGACGCCGAGGCCTCCGACGCGGCCCTCGCCGGCGTCGACGTGCTCTTCATGGTCTCCGGGGCCGAGAGCGCCGAGCGCCTCGACCAGCACAGGGCCTTCGTGGACGCCGCCGCCCGCGCCGGTGTCCAGCACGTCGTGTACACGTCCTTCCTCGGTGCGTCGCCGACAGCCGTCTTCACGCTCGCCCGCGACCACTGGTACACCGAAGAGCACATCCGGGCCTCCGGGATGGCGTACACGTTCCTGCGGGACTCGTTCTACCTCGACTTCCTGCCCATGCTCGCCGGCGAGGACGGCGTGATCCGCGGGCCTGCCGGGCAGGGACGTCTCGGTGCGGTCGCCCGCGAAGACGTCGCCCGGGTCGCCGCGGTCGTGCTGCAGGACCCGGCGTCGGACGCCGGCCAGACCTACGAGCTCACGGGCCGCGAGGCCCTGAGCATCCCCGAGGCCATCGAGGTGATCCGCGAGGTGACCGGCCGCGACCTCGCCTACGTCGACGAGACCGTCCCGGAGGCCTACGAGTCGCGGCGCGTCTACGACGCCCCCGACTGGGAGGTCCACGCCTGGGTGTCGACGTACACGGCGATCGCGCAGGGCGAGCTCGCGACGGTCACCGACACCGTCGAACGGCTCACCGGCCGGCCGCCGCTGACGCTGCGCGAGCTGCTCAGCCAGCAGGCTGGCTGAGCAGCAAGGCGGCGGACTGGCCGGTGAGGTGTGGCGGCGCACTGGCCGGTCAGGTCCGGCGGCGTACTGACCGGCTGGGTGCGCCGTGGAGGCGGACTGGCCGGACAGCTGCGGAGGGCTCGCGCGGGCGAGCGCCTCTCAGCTGTACGACGCGGCCAGGCGGCGCAGGCCCTCGTCGACCGAGACGGCCGGCTCCCAGCGCAGGTCGCGGCGGGTGCGGCGCTGGTCGAACCAGTGCGCCGTCGACAGCTGCTCGGCGAGGAACCGCGTCATCGGCGGTTCGTCGGCCCCCGGGCGGATCTTCCACCCGGCCTCGACGGCCGAGCCCGCCGCCCGGGCGACCGACGCCGGGACGCTCCAGCGCGGCGGCTCGACGCCCGCAGCACGGCAGATCCCCGCGAGGAGCTCTGCGACGGGCCGCGGCTCACCGTTGGTGATGACGTAGGCCTGGCCGTGCACGTCGTCGACGGCGCGCAGGGCCGCGACGATCGCGCTCGCCGCGTTGTCGACGTAGGTCGAGTCGATGAGCGCGGCGCCGTGGCCGAGCAGAGGGAGACGTCCCGCGCGGGCCCGCTCGACGACGCGGGCGACGAGCTGGGTATCCCCGGGGCCCCAGACGAGGTGCGGTCGGACTGCGACGACGCGCATGACCGAGCCCGCGCTCCCTGGCCTGGACCCGTCACCGAGAGCCGCCCCGTCGCGGGCGAGGGCCAACAGCTCGGCGGCGGCCTTCGTGCGGGCGTAGTCACCACGGGCGAGCGCAGGGTCCGCAGGCCCGGCGTCGCCGCCGACGATCGAGTCGCCGTGGTGGGCCACCGACGGCGACGACACGTGCACGACGCGCGGCACCCCGGCGGCCTGCGCGGCGTCGAGCAGCGTCCGGGTGCCGCCGACGTTGACCCTCTCGAAGTCGGCAGGATCACCGGCGAGCGAGACCTTCGCAGCGAGGTGCACCACCGCGTCCACGCCCGCGACGGCGCGCGCGACGACCTCCGGGTCGGTGACAGAGCCCAGCACGTCGGTCGCCCCTGGCGTGCGGCTCGGCGTCCGCTGGAGCGTCCGCACGGCGTAGCCGCCCGCGAGCAGCTCGCGGACCACGGCACGGCCGAGGAACCCGCTCGCCCCCGTGACGAGGATCGTCTGGTCGGCTGGCGTCGCGCGCTCGGTCATGGTGTGGTCATCCGTCCTCCGGAGAGCACGTCCTCGGCCCAGGCGGCCAGACGGCTCCGGTCGATCTTCGAGTTGTGGCGTACGTCCGTCGGCAGGTCAGGCACCACGAAGACGGCGGCGAGAGGCTCGGAGACCCGCGCCCTGACGTCGTCGGCGACGTCGTGCGGCGCAAGGCCGGGGCGGCGGGTCCGCTCGACGGTCTCGACGACGGCGACGAGCTGCTGGGTCCCGACGGGCCCGACGCCCACCACACCGGCGCGCGCGACGAGGTTCGACGACTCTGCGGCCTGCTCGGGTGCCACGGGCGTCACCACACCGTCGGCCGTGACGACCACGTGGGCGAGGCGACCCTCGACCCACAGGCGGCCGTCGGCGTCGAGGTGCCCGACGTCGCCGGTCCGGTGCCAGCGCTGCCCCTCAGGTGCTGCAGGCCCGTCGACGCGGCGGCTCGCACGCTCGGTCAACCACAGCCTGTCGTAGCGGTCCTTGACGTGCGGGGCCGCCACGACGATCTCGCCGGTGACGTCAGGGGTGTCGCCGAGCTCGCCGGTCGCCCGGCCCTGCTCGTCGAGCGCGACGACCCGGACCGTCGCGGTCGCGACGGGGCGTCCGACGCACACGCCGCGACCTCCGCTCGCCTCGGCGGCGCGGATCTCGTCCGCGGTCACGTCGGTGAGCAGCAGGCCCTCGGTCATGCCGTAGGGCGTGTGGGCGGTCGCGGCGGGCATGAGGCTCTCGGCGGCAGCCAGCAGGCTGCCCGAGACGGGCGCCCCGGCCGAGAGGAAGGTCTGCACCCGGGCGAGCGCCGCACGGTCGTCGTCCGTGAGGTCGCCCGAGGTCGCGACGACGTTCGCGATCGCGGCGGGCGACAAGAACAGCGTGGTCGCGTCGGCTGCCGCGACAGCCGCGGCCGTCGCCTGCGCCGTGAGCGTGCTGGGCGACGTGACGTCCATGTCCGGGGTCACCGAACGGGCGCCGAGGGCCGGGCCGAGCAGCGCGAAGGGCGCAAAACCTGCGACGAGGCCCGAACCGGGCCCGATGCCGTAGCGCTCGGCGAGGGCGTCACGGACCGCCGACAGCTGGCCGTGCGCGTAGACGACCCCCTTGGCGGGTCCGGTCGACCCCGAGGTGAAGAGGACCGCTGCGGCGTCCTCGGGCGAGGGCAACGGGGCGAGCTCCGCGAGGGTCGTCCCCTCGAGGGCGCGTGCGCCGAGCGCCGCGACGTCGAGCAGGCTGCGCGTGACGCCGAGAGCCCGTGCTGTCGGCGAGGGGAGCACCGTCGTCGAGATCTTCACGCCGGGCCAGCCGAGGGCGCGGGCGGCCGAGAGCCCCGGGAGCGCGCCGATCACGTAGGACGGGCGGGCGCCGCGGACCGCACGCGTCAGACCACGCAGGCCGAGTCCCGCGTCGGCGACCACGACGACGGCGCCGATGCGCACGCAGGCGTAGAGGACGGCCGTGAGGTCGGCGCCAGGGGGCACGAGGAGCGAGACACGGTCCCCCGGGCGGACACCGAGGGTCAGCAGACCGGCGGCGATCTCGTCGACCCGGCGCGAGAGCAGACGCCAGCTCACGGTGCGCGGGCCGGCACCTGAGGACGGAGCCATCTCGACGAGGACGGTGTCGTCGCTGTCGCGCAGGTCCTCGAGGTTCTGCCACAGGGGCGCGGTGGTCCAGGTCGCGGTCTGGGTGGGGACCGAGGCGCCAGGAGCAGGGACGCCAGGAGCGATGCCGTCCTCGGACGCGGCCGCACGCTCCGCGGTGAGGTCTGCGAGCCACGTGAGCACGGCGCCCGCGTAGTCGACCTCTTCGGCGATCATGTGGCCGGCGCCCTCGAAGCGGTGCACGTCGAGCTGCGGCAGCCGGTCCATGAGGTCGTCGAGGTAGCGGTCGCTGAAGATCGGGTCGCGCGGGCCCCAGAGCGCGAGGGCGGGGACCGCGAGGCTGCGCACCCCTTCGGCGATCCTGTCGAGCTCGGCGTGGCTGGGGTGCGTCTCGTCGACGGGGATGTCCGCGACGAAGGCTCCGATGCCGCCGCGGCGGTCGGCGCGCAGGTAGGGCGCCATGAACCCGTCGCGGACCTCACGGCTCAGCGCGGGCCGGGCGAGCGCGAGGGTCGTCGCGAGGAACCCGGGGGTGCTGACCGTCGCGCGGCCGAGCACAGGGCCCTGGAGGGTGAGGCGCAGCAGTGCGGGGATCGGGTCGGACTCCGGCTGGTGCACGGCGGTGTTGAGGACCGTCGCCGCGAGCAGGCGCTCCGGGTGGTCGACGGCCCAGCCGAGCGAGACGACGCCGCCCCAGTCGTGACCGAGGGTGACGACAGGTCCTTCGAGGCCGAGGGCCGTCGTCAGGGCGTCGAGGTCACGGACGCGCTGCGGCAGGCCGCGCGCGCTGCCCGTGCGCTCGGAGAACCCCATGTCGAGCTGGTCGACGGCCACGACGCGCCACACGTCGCCGCCGGCCTGAGCCTGCTCGGTCGCCGCGGAGAGCAGACCGCGCCACAGGTAGGACCACGTGGGGTTCCCGTGCACGCAGAGGATGGTGCCGATCGGCTCGGACCCGGACTGCTCGAGGCGCGAGAGGTTGTCCAGGACGTGCCAGGTGCGCCGCGCTCCCTCGCTGTCCGGTGCCTCGACGAGGCGCGACCACGCCGGGTCGAGCCCGTCGAGCGCAGGGGGCAGCACGGCCGCCGACGTGGTGGACGCGGCGGCTGGGAGCGAAGGGTTCACCAGGTGATCTCCATCATCGAGGTGTTGAGGCCCGAGCCGACGCCCATGAGCAGGACCCTGTCGCCGGGGGCGAGGGTCGAGGACTGCTCGGCGAGGGTGATCGGGATGGACGCCGGGCCGACGTTCCCGTACCTCGGGTAGGTGGTCGGGACCTTCGAGCGGTCGAGCTTGGCAGCCTTGACGATCGCGCTCGTGTGGACGTCGGACACCTGGTGCAGCACGTAGCGGTCCATCGCGGACCAGCTCCACGTGTCCTTGGCCTCCTGCCACGCCGCGACGACCAGCTCCATGCCGCCCTTGAGCAGCGCCTTCGTGTCGGTGTACATGCCGTTGACCGAGCCGACGCACACGTCGTGGAACTGGGTCGCGGCTCGCGTCACGCCGCCGAGGATGCGGTGCCCCGAAGGGTGGGAGTCGGCCGGGCCGAGGATCGCCGCAGCAGCGCCGGAGCCGAGCGTGAGGCTCGCGAACTCGTTCATGAAGTCCGAGCGCTTGGTCTCCGGGCGGTTGAGCCGGTCGATGGTGTTGTCGTTGACCTCGTCGGCGTCTTCGCCGTCGATGATCATCGCGTAGCGGATCTGGCCCGAGTCGATCATGTGCGCGGCGACGGTCATGCCGTTGATGAAGCCCAGGCACGCGTTCGCGATGTCGAAGTTCATGGCCGACGACGGCAGACCCAGCCCGTTGTGCATGCGCACGGCGACCGAGGGCTCGAGGTGGGGACGGGTCACCGAGGTGTTGATGATCAGCCCGATGTCGGAGGCCGAGATGCCCGCCTCGGCGAGAGCCTTCTCACCCGCGGCGATCGCGGCAGACTCGAAGCTCTGGTCGGCGGCCCAGCGGCGGCGCTCGTGGACCCCCGCGACGCGCTGCAGCAGACCGCGCGGCATGCGCAGGCGCTTGAGCGTCTCGGCGAGACGGTTGTCCATCTCCTCCGAGGTCGTCACGACGTCCGGCACGACCGTCGCGACCGACAGGAGCGCCACGTTCTGGTGCTTCGATGTTGCGTTGCCGTTCACGTTCGCGTTCCTGTCGTTCGTGTGGGCGGGCCACGGGCCGGGATGCTCATCGTGCGTCCGTCGGCCGCGCTCCGCATGTTCGGGGTGGACCGGCCGCGGGCGCGCGAGCACCGCGCACGGTCGTGTCCTGAAGGCCCCGAGCCCCTGGCGGGGTCGACGGGTCCACCCTCTATGATCCACCAGCCGCGCGGCGCAGGCTCCGCGAGCCCAGGTGTCGGCCGTCACGATGCCCTGGTTCGAGCCGGTTCTTCACCCTCTGTGCACCAGATCCGCCCGGATGTGCTGTGAGAGAAACACGTCGGCGGACCGGTCGTAGGCCGCTGCGGGTGTGGCGCACGCCACCTCCCAGGCGGTCGGGAACACCCTCTCGGCGGCTCACGCTGCCCCTCGACCGGCCGATGAGAGGCGTATCCGGCCTCGACCGTCCAGGTCGACCCCCGCCGCCGGCCATATCGACGGAGCACCCCATGAACGCCGCTTCACGACGCCCCAGCACCTCGTCCGCGCGGGGCGGCCTCTCTGCCAGGTTCCGCGACCTGGGCGTGCGCACCAAGGTCCTCGCGGCCGTCGGTGTCTCGACAGCCGTCGCCGTGCTCGTCGGCGTGCTGGGTCTGACGGCGCTGAGCAGCTCGGCCGCGACGACCGAGATGCTCTACGAGGAGAACATCCTCGGCGTCCACTTCTCCGCGGACATGGAGACCGCGATGAGCGACATGCGCCTCAAGGTGCGCGACGTGATGCTCGCGGTCGACGAAGAGTCCAAGCGCGCCAAGCTCGTCGAGCTCGACGAGGCAGAGGCGCGCTTCGACGAGGCGCGCGCGGCGTACGGCGCAACACAGCTCGACGCGAACCGCGAGCTGGTGCTCGACACGCTCGACACCGTGCTCCGCAAGTACCTCAACGACCAGCGGACGGTCATGGCGCCGATCGCACTCTCGGGCAACACCGCCCTGTGGGTCCAGACGAACGAGGACGTCGTCGGCCCGCTCAGCTCGATGATGACGGCCCAGGTCGACGCCCTCATCACGGCGGAGACGGAGCGGTCGGTCGAGGCCGTCGCGAGCGCGCGGTCTGCCTACGAGCAGCAGCGCGTCGTGTCGGTCCTCGTGCTCGTGCTCGGTGCGCTCCTCGCTCTCGGGCTCGGCTGGCTGGTCGCCCGTCAGGTCGCCAGCAGCGCCCGCCGGGTGCAGGACGTCGTCGAGAAGGTCGCCGCGGGCGACCTCACGGGGACGACGGGGATGACCTCCCGCGACGAGCTGGGCCGGATGGGTGAGGCGCTCGACGGCGCGCTGGTGAACCTGCGGTCGGTGATGAGCACCGTCGTGCGGTCCTCCGACTCGGTCGCTGCGGCCTCTGAGCAGCTCTCCGCCAGCTCCCACCAGATCTCGGCCGGTGCCGAGGAGACCTCCGCCCAGGCCGGGGTCGTCTCCGCAGCGGCGCTCCAGGTGTCCGGGAACGTGCAGACCGTCGCGGCCGGCGCCGAGGAGATGGGTGCGTCGATCCGCGAGATCTCGCAGTCGGCCAACGACGCCGCCCGGGTGGCCGCCGAGGCCGTCACCGCGGCCCAGAGCGCGACTGGGTCTGTGGCCAAGCTCGGCACGTCCAGCCAGGAGATCGGCGACGTCGTGCGCGTCATCACGACCATCGCCGAGCAGACCAACCTGCTGGCCCTCAACGCGACCATCGAGGCCGCGCGCGCCGGTGAGGCGGGCAAGGGCTTCGCCGTCGTCGCCTCGGAGGTCAAAGACCTCGCGCAGGAGACGGCCCGGGCCACCGAGTCGATCGGACGCCTGGTCGAGACCATCCAGACCGACACCGCCGGTGCGGTCTCGTCGATCGAGCACATCTCGGGGGTCATCAGCTCGATCAACGACTACCAGCTGACCATCGCCTCAGCCGTCGAGGAGCAGACCGCGACGACCACGGAGATGAGCCGCAACGTGGCCGACGCCGCGACGGGGGCGGGCGAGATCGCCTCGAACATCACCGGGGTCTCGGACGCCGCCGACTCGACCACGCAGGCGCTCGCCCAGACGACCGCTGCGGTCAACGAGCTCGCCCGGATGGCCGCCGAGATGCGCGCCTCGGTCTCGACCTTCACGTACTGACGCAGGACGCAGCCGGGGGGCGTGGCCTCCCGGCTGCGAGCCGTGTGACGGTGGTCCAGGGCAGACTCGGGGACGGATCTCGCCGCTCAGGCGTTGTCCCTGGTAGACCTGCCCGCCGACCGAAGGACCCCGCATGAGCACGCCGACAGTCATCCGCCCCTCCGAGCCCTCGTCGGGGCCCGTCGGACCAGGCGGCGGACCCGGTGGTCACGGACCCGGCGACGGCGGCTCCGTCCGCAGGCCCGACGGCAGCAGCTCCGGCGACGGCGGATCCGGCCGTCGACCTGGCAGCAGCCCCGCCGGCGGTGGCTCCACCAGTCCAACCGTCACCGGGGTCGAGCTCGCGGTGATCGCCCGGCGCGAGCTCGTCTCCACGCCCGTCGGCGACCTGGACACCGCCGTGGAGGTGCTCGAGCGCCTCAACAAGCTCCAGGTCCTCGGGACCTTCCTGCAGCGCGGCATGGAGGCGATGACCTCGCTCCGGTCGAGCCAGTTCATGATCCTCAAGGCGATCGAGTGCGAGGTCGACCACCCGCGGCACATCGGGCGCAAGGTCGGCATGGAGACCGGGGCTGTCGAGCTCACCCTCGTGTCGCTGCGCGAGAAGGGCCTCGTGACGACCCGCTCCGACCGCGGACACGTGGTCGCGGCGGCGCTCACCGACACCGGACGCGCGATCCTCACGCAGGCCGAGGCCATGCAGATCCGGGCGACCGACGCGCTCCTGCAGCGCGCCGAGCCCTCCGAGGTGGCCGAGGTCCTCGACCTGCTCGACCGCGCCGTCGAGAGCGTCCACGCGATCATCGGTCTGCGCGACGCGGACGAAGACCTCGCGGCGCGGACCGGTGCCACGGGATCACCTCTGCCGGGGCACGGGCCGACCGTCTGCTGACGCGGCCCGGTGAGATCTCGTCTCGTCCGTCACACCGGGAATCCTTACCACCCTGTCGGGGTTGACGCGGGAGAGGGCGAGAACGCCCCGCACACGACTGAGGGAGATGGGCACAGATGTCCGGACAGAGGTTCGACGGCAAGGTAGCGATCGTGACGGGTGGAGGCAGCGGCATCGGTGCCTCGGTCTCCCGCAGGCTGGCTGCCGAGGGTGCCTCCGTGGTCGTCACGGACATCCGTCTGGACGCCGCGCAGGGGATCGTCGACGAGATCGTCGCGGCAGGCGGGACGGCCTCTGCCTTCGCGCAGAACACCGCCAAGCACGAAGACTCCGACGCGGCCGTGCGCTTCGCCGTCGAGACCTACGGCGCGCTCCACCTCGCGGTCAACAACGCCGGCATCGGGGCAGCCCCGCAGAACATCGGCGAGTACGACATCGAGGCCTGGGACCGCGTCCGCGCGGTCGACCTCGACGGCGTGTTCTACGGCCTGCGCTACCAGATCCCCGCGATGGTGACCGCCGGCGGCGGCGCGATCGTCAACATGGGCTCCGTGCTCGGCTCCGTCGGCATCGCGCAGAACGCCGCGTACGTGACGAGCAAGCACGCGCTCATCGGCCTGACCAAGGTCGCCGCCCTCGAGTACACCGCGCAGGGTGTGCGCACCAACGCCGTCGGCCCCGGCTTCATCGACACCCCGCTCGTCCGCTCCTCGCTCTCCCCCGAGGCCCTGACCGACCTCGAGGAGAAGCACGCGTCGAAGCGCCTCGGGACCGACGACGAGGTCGCCTCGCTCGTCCTGTTCCTGCTGAGCGACGAGGCGTCGTTCATCTCGGGCAGCTACCACCTGGTCGACGGCGGCTACTCGGCAGCCTGACCCGCTGCCGGGCGACCGGCGCGCACGCATTGCCTGACAGGCCGCCGGCCGACGTCCCACGACGCCGACCGGCGGCCTTCGTCGTACCCGGACGCCACCCCTGTTGCACACCCACTCCGACCCGTAGTACTTTTACTACATGCCGAAGCAGAAGAACGACGAGCCGCCGCAGTTCTACACGCGTCTGCCCGTCCTGCGCACCGAGCGGGGCATGAGCCGCAGAGAGCTCGCCGAGGCCGTGGGTGTGCACTACCAGACCATCGGCTACCTCGAGCGGGGCGAGTACAGCCCCAGCCTCGTGCTCGCCCTCAAGATCGCCGAAGCCCTCGGCGTCCCGCTCGGGGCAGCGTTCTCGCTGACACAGTTCCCGAGCATGGCCGACCAGATCTACAACGAGGGTCGCTGACCCGCTGGCCCGACCCTCGGCGCCGACAGACTCCCGCAGACCCGACCGACCCGACCGACCCGACCGACCCTGGAGACGACATGACTCGCTCGACCGCCCGCCAGGAACGCCGCGCCGCCACCCTGGACGACCCCAGCTTCGAAGGCCTCCGCACCCCCCGGGCGCGCCGCCTGCTCGCCGCAGCACTCGTCGCCGTGCTCCTCCTCGAGGCCGCGATGCTGCTCGCCGCCGAGATCGTCCCGATGGTCGTGTGGATCCCCGTCATGGTGATCCTGGTCTTCGCCCTCGTCATGGCCCTCGGGGCGCTCAAGGCCTCGACCCGAGGGATCGAAGAGCTCTCGCCCGAGGTCCTCGACGAACGTCAGAACGAGATCCGGGGCCTCGTCTTCGCCCGGTCCTACCAGGTGCTCTCCGTGACGTCCCTCGTCTCGCTCCTCGTCCTGCTCACAGCGGCCGCCGGGTGGTGGGACGCCTCGCCCGAGGCCCTCGCCGCTGTCGTGGTCATCGCCTTCCAGCTGGTCATCACCATCCCGACCCTCGTCACGGCACTGCACCCGAAGGCCGGCTGAGCACAGCGTCGCGCCTGCGCGAGGGCCGCGGTCCGACCGTCTCAGACGGCCGGACCGCGGCCCTTGGCCGTCATCGCCTCGCGCATGGTCCGGTTCGACTGCCGACCCCGCGAGCGCAGCGCGCTGCGGTCCTGCGAGGCCTTGCGGGCACTCTGGTGCGCGATCTCCCGCAGCAGGTGGCGGTAGGACGTGAGCCGTGCCTGCGGGAGCGCACCCTGCTCGACGGCCTCGAGGACCGCGCAGCCCGGCTCGGTCCTGTGCTCGCAGTCGTCGAAGCGGCAGGCCGCCGCAAGCTCGACGACGTCCGCGAAGGCCTGCTCCAGCCCGTCCTCGTCGGCGACCAGACCGACCCCGCGGATGCCGGGGGTGTCGACGAGGCACCCGAGCCCGGGCACCTGGACGAGCTCGCGGTGGGTGGTCGTGTGCTTGCCACGACCGTCGCCGCGGACGTCACCCGTCGCGAGCACCTCGGAGCCCGCGAGCGCGTTGACGAGCGTCGACTTCCCGGCCCCGGACGGGCCGAGCAGCACGAAGGTGCGCCCCGCAGGCAGATGGTCGCGCAGGGCGTCGAGGCCGGCACCTGTCGCTGCGCTCACGGCGAGCACCTCGGCGCCGGGGACGACCGAGGCCACGTCCGCGACCTCTCCGCCGAGGGCGAGGTCCGCCTTGGTGAGCACGACCAGCGGGACGGCGCCCGAGGCCCAGGCGAGGGTGGTCATCCGCTCGACCCTGCGGACGCTGGGCCGGGGGGCCATCGGCTCGACGACGACCACGACATCGACGTTGGCGGCGAGCAGCTGCTCGTCCGAGGTCGGGCCGGAGTCCTTGCGGCGCAGCTCCGTGCGACGGTCGAGGGCGCTCGCCCAGGACTGGCCGTCGGTGAGCGCCCAGTCGCCGACGGCGAGCCCGACCGACGGGACCGTCAGCATGCCGTCCTGGGTCGCGACCCTCACGAGGTCGCGCTCGACGCGGACCACGCGCCCGGGCAAGACCCCGGGACCAGCGGCGGGGTGGGCAGCAGCCTCGGAGGCGCGCCGGGCGTCCCAGCCGAGGGTCTCGAGCATGTCGTCTGTCATGCGCCCCATCGTGACGCGCGGCACAGGCACGGGGCCAGGTGTTTTCTGCAGGGGACAGCCGTCGGCGTGCCTGCGTCGTCTCGCAGAGCGGCCGGGTGAGCGACCCACCTGAGGTACCTCAGACGCGCCGCCGCACCCCAGCGCCCCGAGACCAGGACCGCTCGACCGATCCGCCAGCACCCCCCTCAGCACGAGTGTGGAGAGCACACAGGGAGCGGTGACCGAGCCGCAGACCCGCTGGACGAGGGAGGACCGCCATGAGCTGGCAGACGACAGACCTGACGATCGAGGCGGAGCTCGCCTACCGCCGCGAGAGGCTGACGGCGGAGCTCTCCAGGGCGCGCACCCGTCGTGACGAGCGGCGTGCGCGGCAGGAGGCCGACGGCAGACGGAGATACGGCTGGTCGCTGCGCGCAGCCCTCAGGCCCGCTATCCACAGGCCGAGGGCGACAGGGTGGTCGGCCGTCGGTGAGCGGTGACATGATCGGCGGCGTGCCGCCCTCAGACCCCGTGCCCTTCGTCGCCCGCCAGGACCAGCTCGACAGGTTCGCGGCAGCCGTCGAGCGTGCGCGCGAGGGCGAACCGGGGATCCTGCTCGTGGGCGGGGACGCCGGCGTCGGCAAGACGAGGATGCTCAGCCAGGCAGCGCGGGCTGCCGAGAGCGCCGGGGCTCGCGTCGTGGTCGCGCACTGCGTCGACCTCGGCGAGGTCGGCATCCCGTACCTGCCCTTCGCCGAGGCCGTCGACCAGCTCGCCAGGTCGTCGGACGCCGTGAGGGCTGTGGTCTTCGACCGCCCGGCACTGGCCCGTGCGCTCGGCGGCACACCGCCGACGACTTCGACCGGTGACGCGGGCGAGCGCGGTCAGGTGCTCGAGGGGTTCGCGGCCGCCCTGGCTGCCGGCAGCTCGGCCGAGGCACCGCTCGTGGTCGTCGTGGAGGACCTCCACTGGGCCGACCCGTCCAGCCGTGACCTCGTGAGGTTCCTCGTCGCACGCCTGCGGTCGGAGCACCTGCTCCTCGTGATGTCCTACCGCACCGACGACATGCACAGGCGCCACCCGGTCCGCTCGCTCCTCGCCGAGCTGCACAGGCACGCCCGGGTCGAGCAGGCCGACCTGCGTCCCTTCTCCCCCGACGAGCTCCGGGACTTCACGACAGCCGTGCTCGGGCGCCCGATGAGCGACGCCGACCTCGCCGAGGTCTTGCGGCGCTCCGAGGGCAACGCCTACTACGCCGAAGAGCTCGTCGAGGCGGGTGCGCTCGGGGGTTCGATGCCCTGGTCGCTGGCCGACGTGCTGCACGCGCGCATCGAACAGCTGGCACCCGCCACTCAGCGCCTCGTGCAGGTCGCGTCGGTGTCCGGGCGCACCGTCTCGCACGAGCTCGTGAGCCAGGTCGTCACCGCCACGGAGGGACAGCAGACGGCCGACCTCACGGCGAGCCTGCGGGAGGCTGTCGCGCACCACGTGCTCGTGGTCGAGGGTGACACCCTCGCCTTCCGGCACGCGCTCCTCGCCGAGGCTGTCTACGGCGACCTCCTGCCCGGAGAGCGCGTCTCGCTGCACAAGGCCTACCTGACGGCCTTCCTCGCCCGGCCCGAGCTCGGGCCGGCTGCGCAGGCCGCGCACCACGCGCTGGTCGCCCACGAGATCCCCCAGGCGCTCGCCCTCTCGCACCGGGCCGCACGCGCCGCCGGACGCGTCTACGCGCACGCCGAGGAGCAGCGTCACCTCGAGCAGGTCCTCGCCCTCTGGGACGCCGTCGACGACCCTGGAGCGCTCGTCGGGCTGGACGTCGTCGACGTCCTGCTCGAGACGGCGTCGGCGGCCAGCCTCGCCGGCGCCCCCGCACGCGCCCTGCAGCTGGCGACCGACGGCGTCGAGCGAGCGGCCGACGACCCGGTCCGGCAGGCGGGCCTGCGGCACCGGCTCGCGCGGTACCTGCTCGCCGTCGACGACGTCCCGGCCGCGCTCGACCAGACCGGCCAGGCCCTCGACGTGCTCGGCGAAGGTCCCGCCACGCACGACCTCGCCTGGACCCTGGCCGCCCACGCACGCTCGGCTCTCAGCGACGACCTCGACGACCTCGCGCGGGAGTCTGCGAGCCGCGCCGTCACCCTCGCCTGCGAGCTCGGCACCCCGGACGTCGAGGCCGACGCCCTGACCACCCTCGCCGTCCTGGAGGTCGCCGACGTCGAGAGGTCCGAAGAGCTGCTCCTCGCCGCGCGCGAGAGAGCCGTCGCCGCCGACGACCTCGTCTCCGAGCTGCGCTGCTGGTTCAACCTCGCCTCGAACCGCTTCTACGCCGGGCACCTCGACCAGGCGCAGGCGATCGTGACCGACGGGACGGCCCGCGCCGCAGCCACCGGGGCCACCTGGAGCGTCTACGGCGCCGAGCTCCGCTACCTCGGCGAGGTCGTCCGCTACCTGCGCGGTGACCTCGCGCCCCCGAGCACGCCAGGTGCACCCATCCCTGCCGGGGCCTCTCCCACCCACGTCGCGGTCCGGCTCTACGCCGCGCTGGCCCGGGGCGACGCCGGGGTCGTCGATCTCGGGCTCAGCCTGCGCCCGGAGTGGGACCGAGACCAGCAGGTCGCGCTGGTCGCCGGCGGGTGCACGGTCGACGCGCTCACGCAGGACGGTCGGCCCGAGGAGGCTGTCGCCCTCGCGACCGAGCTCGTCGCCTACCTCAGCCGGACATGGAGCACGCACTTCCTCGGCAGCATCTGGCTCGCGGCACTCGCCCTCGCCGCTCTCTCCGACCAGGCGGCAGCGGCCCGGACCGCGGGCCGGAGCACCACCGAGCTGGTCGAGCGGGGAGACCAGCTGCGCGACGCAGCCGTCACCGCGGCCGAGCGGGGCCGTCCCCGCGGAGGCAGTCTCGGACCCGAGGGTCGCGCCTGGTTGGCGCGGGTGCACGCCGAGCACTCCAGGCTCACCGGCGAGAACGACCCGGCTCTGTGGGAGGCCGCCGCTCGGGCCTTCGACTTCGGCTACAGGTACGAGTCGGCACGCACCCGGTGGCGGTGGGCCGAGGCACTCCTGGACCACGACGACCGCGAGAAGGCGCGGGCCGTCGCCGCCGAGGCCCTCGACGAGGCGTCAGCCACAGGCGCGCTCCCGCTCGTCGAGGCGCTCCACGGCCTCAGCCGGCGGGCCCGTCTCGGCCTGCACGGGGAGCGGGCCGGGACCGGCTCCGTGCTCACCGAGCGGGAGACCGCCGTGCTGCTCCTCGTCGCCGAGGGCCTGTCCAACCGCCAGATCGGCGAGCGGCTGTTCATCTCGACCAAGACCGTGAGCGTGCACGTGTCGAACGTCCTGGCCAAGCTCGGCGTGTCAGGCCGGGCCGAGGCCGTGTCGGTCGCGCACAGGCGCGGGCTGCTCGGAGGGGACAGCGGGGTCGGCTGACCCTCGGTGCAGGCAGGCCGGCAGGCAGGCTGGCCAGGCCGACAGGCAGGGAGGGAGGCCGGCTGACACCCTCGGCGCAGACCGGCAGGGAGGGAGGCGGGCGGCGACGTCGCTCTCCTCAGGCGTGCACGCCGGCCTCGTGCTCGGCGTGGCTCGGGGGTTCGAGCTGGAAGGTCGAGTGCTCGATGTTCACGTCGAAGTGCCCGGCGACGCACTCCTGGAGCGCGTCGAGGATCCGCGGCACGTGACCGTCGTGGAAGCACTCGTCGTCGACCACCACGTGCGCGGTGAGGACCGGCAGACCCGTCGCGATCTGCGAGGCGTGCAGGTCGTGGACACCCCGCACCAGCTCGACACCGAGCAGGTGGTCGCGCACGGCGTCGAGGTCGAGACCTCGCGGAGTCGACTCGAGCAGCACGTCGAGCGCCTCCCGCAGCAGCCTGACCGTCCGCGGGATGATGAGCGCCCCGACGAACAGCGCGGCGACAGCATCGGCACCGCCCCAGCCCGTGGTCGCGATGACGACAGCCGCGACGATCACGGCGACGGACCCGAGGGCGTCGTTGACGACCTCGAGGAAGGCCGCCCGGAGGTTGAGGTTGTCCGAACGCGCCGACAGCAGCACCGCGATCGAGGCGATGTTCGCCACGAGGCCGATCACGCCGAAGACGAGCAGCTCGGTCGAGGGGATCTCGGGAGGGTCGAGCAACCGCTGGACGGCCTCGACGATCACGTAGACGCCGACGGCCAGCAGCACGGCGGCCTGGCCGAGCGCTGCGAGGACCTCGGCACGCCGGAAGCCCCAGGTGCGCCGGGCCGTCGGCGCACGCATCGTCAGGACGCTCGCCACGAGGGCGAGCAGCAGCCCGCCGGCGTCGGTGAGCATGTGGGCGGCGTCGACGAGCAGAGCCAGGCTGCCGGTCCAGATCGCGCCGACCACCTCGACGAGCAAGACCGTCGTGGTGATCCCGAAGGCCACCGCGAGGCGACGCCTGTGGCCGCGTGCCTCCTCGACCGTGGTCGGGGCGTGGTCGTGAGAGTGCGAGTGTCCGCTCACGGGGTCCTCCTGGCGTCCGGGGTGGTGGTGGCCTCCGGGGCGCGCTCGGGTTCCGGGGTGCTCACGGGTTCCGCAGTGCTCCTGGGTCCCGGGGCGCTCCTGGTGCCTGGCGTGGCCCTGGTACCGGGCGCGGCCCTGGGACCTGGCGTGGTCGTGACGGTCTGGGGCGTCTCTGCAGCGTGATGGTGCAGCCGCGGGAAGCCCTCGGCGACGTGCTCGGCCTGGTAGATCGCGTCGGTCACGAGCTCGCGGACGTGCTCGTTCGTCAACCTGTAGAACACCCGCGTCCCGTCCTGGCGCGTCGAGACCAGGCGGGCCATCCGCAGCTTCGCGAGGTGCTGGGACACCGCCGACGGCGACTTCCCGACAGCCTGGGCGATGTCGTTGACCGGCAGCTCGCCGCCCCGCAGCGCGAGGACGATGCGCAGCCGGGTCGCGTCGGCGAACATCGCGAAGACCTCGACAGCGAGCTCGACCAGGTGGTCTTCGGTCTGGACGCGGTGGTCGTCGGGCTCGGCGTGGTGGACGCCGGTCTGGGCGCCGGGGACGTCGGCCTCGGTGTGCCGGTGCCCGGCCTGCGCTCCATGCTCTCCCGGCTCGCCCTCGACCCCCAGCACCTGGGTGCTCACCACGGGAGCGTCACCCAGGCCGTGTCCGCTCGTCTGCTTATCTGCGTGCATACGCAGATACTTGCACAGTGGGACGTCGGCGTCTAGACGGAGCCGCCTAGCGTTCGCCGTCTGCCACAGAGAAGATCGACCATGCCCACATCACCCGAACCGTCCGCTCCAGGGTGGGTCCGCCGCCACCGGCGGGTCCTCACCATCATCGGGATCAGCGTCGTGGCTCTCCTCGCGATCGCCGTCTCGGCCTTCCTCTGGTGGGCGAACGACACCTACCCGGCCGAACCGGCAGGCCTCGCGGCCGTGCAGGAGGACCCGCGCGTCGACCTCGACGACCGGGGCGACGTCGTGATCTTGCGCCCCACCGGCGAGGACGACGGTCGCGGGCTGGTGTTCCTCTCGGGCGCCAAGGTCGACCCGCAGGCCTACGCGGTGACCTTCCAGGAGGTCGCCGCCGAGGGCACCACCGTCGTGATCGTCAAGCCCTTCCTCAACCTGGCGATCCTCGAGCGGCGCCCGCTCGAGGCCTTCACCGACCTCGTCCCCGAGGTCGGCTCGTGGGCAGTCGGCGGTCACAGCATGGGCGGGGTCAAGGCCTGCAGCTACGCCGAGCCCGGAGAGGCCGACGCCCTCGTGCTGCTCGCCTCCTACTGCTCGGGCGACGCGCTCGCCAGCAGCACCGACCTCGACGTCATCTCCGTCTCGGGCACCCAGGACGGCCTCGCGACACCCGCGAAGATCGACGACTCGCTCGCCGACCTGCCCGCCAGCACCACGGTCGTGCGGATCGACGGTGCGTCGCACGCACAGTTCGGCGACTACGGGGTCCAGCCCGGCGACGGCACGCCGACGATCTCGGACGACGAGGCTCGCGAGAGCATCAGCGAGGCGCTCGTGCCGTTCCTCTACCCGAGCTGAGGCCGAGGGCCCTCGCTGCTCAGGCTGCTCAGGCCGCTCAGGCCGCTCAGGCCGCTCAGGCCGCTCAGGCCGCTCAGGCCGCTCAGGCCGCTCAGGCCAGGATCCTCGCGCGACCTCATCTAGGGTTGAGGTCTACCTGGGAGGGCAGATGACCGACGGACCCGGCCGCGCGGGCGACGAGCGCGGTGGTGCTGAGCGCAGCAGCGAGGATCCCAGCACTATCGAGCCCCGCGCTGATGAGCCCCGTGCGGGTGAGCGCAGCACCGACGACGCCCGCGGTGACGAGCGCGCGCCCGAGCAGCTGCTCTCGATCGGCGAGGTGAGCCGCCGGACCGGGGTCGCCGTCTCCGCCCTGCACTACTACGAGCGGCTGGGGCTCATCGCCTCGACGCGGACGTCAGGCAACCAGCGCCGCTACAGGCGGCACATGCTCCGGCGCATCACCCTCATCACCGTCGGCAAGCGCCTCGGCGTGCCGCTCTCGGACGTCCAGGCCTCGTTGAGGACCGTCCCGCTCGACTCCACGCCGAGCCACGCCGACTGGCAGCGGGCCTCGCGGGAGTGGAAGAAGGGCCTCGAAGAGCGCCGCCGGGCGATCGAGCAGCTCGAGCACGAGCTCACCGGCTGCATCGGCTGCGGCTGCCTGTCGATGAAGGCCTGCTGGTTGCTCAACCCCGAAGACGCCCTCGGTGACGAGGGTGCCGGGGCGCGGCGGCTCGACCTGCCCCCGGGGCCGATCACCGTCGAGGCGTAGGGCCGGGAAGAGGCACAGGCCGGGTCCATCTCCCCGACGGCTGAGCACCGTCCAGGCACAGGACTGAATCGACCTTCCCCGAGGCCGAGCCCCGTCCAGACGTAGGGCCCGGTCGATCCCCTGTGACAGCGGGCCGGGCGGCATGAGCCCTGGCACCCCGGGCAAGCTCAGCCCAGCAGAGCGACCTCAGAGACCGTCGCTGATCTGGCGCTTGCGGAGCTCGACCACGAACTCTTCGTCAGGATCTGCGAGCTCGGTCCCGGGGACGGGCTCCGCGGCGTCGCGCTTGCCGCTCGGCCCCATGCCGACGGCCACGATGCCGGGACGCTCGAAGACGCGTGCGAGCTCGAGACCTTCGGTCAGCAGGCGCTCCAGGTCGGGGTTGCCCTCCTCGTCCTCGGGGGCGTTGCCCGTGACCGAGACGAAGAAGGGCGCGCGGTAGACCGCGAGCGCGGCGTGCGAGTCGGCGATGGGGCCGGCGTAGAACCAGCGGTCTTCGTCGGCGACGTCGTCGAAGGAGATGGAGAAGGTGCAGCCGTCGATCTCCCACGCGAAGAACTCGAGGCCTTCGTCGCGGGCGTGCTCCTGGAGCGTCCCGCCGTCGCGGTCCTGGGCCCAGCTGCGGAGGGCGTCCTTGAGCTCGTCGACCGTGCCGGCGGCGTCGTCGACCACGAAGAACTGCGTGTCGTAGTGGGAGTCGCTCATGGTGAGACCTCTCGTCCGTCGGTGGGGCAGGGCCTCCCAGCCTGCCCGAGGACCACCCGTCGGGCCACCCGGGGACGTGCACACCACGTGATCAGAACGTAACGATAACCGTTCTCATTCTCTGCTACGCTCTCCCCGAACCCCTCCCGCATCACCGAAAGGAGTGGGCACCTCAGGCCCCGAGCCCTGTGCCCGTC
>NZ_JACBYE010000044.1 GCF_013415325.1 Sanguibacter inulinus
GCCCCGCCGACACCCCTCCCCGTCCTCTCGAGCGCCCAGGACGCGGCGGTCTTCGACGCCATCGGCGCCGCCCTCACCACCGCCTCCGAGACGGGCGACCCGGCCGAGCTGGCGCCCAGGCTCACCGGCCCCGCGCTGACCCTGCGCACCGTCGAGCTGCAGGTGGCTGCAGCTGTCGGCAACCAGGACGGGCTCACCGAGCTCCCCACGACGGTCCAGTCCGAGATCCTCCCGACGACCCAGACGTGGCCACGCACCTCGATGGCGGTCTCGGCCCGCCCCGACGACCTCGGGACCGAGCGCCTGTTCGTGCTGGGCCAGGACTCGGCGCGCGCGCAGTACCAGCTCTGGGCCTGGATCCGGTTGTTCCCCTCGATCACTCTCCCGACCTTCGCCGCGCCGAGCGTCGGCTCCGAGGCCGTGGCGCCCGACGACACCTCGCTGCTGGTCACCCCGGCCGACGCCGTCGCCCGATACGTCGACGTGCTGGCCTCGCGCGAGGGCTCTGCCTACGCGGCCGACTTCGCGGCCGACCCGCTGCGGGCCGCTATGGCCGACTCCTTCACCAAGCAGACGGCGATCGCGGCCGAGCTCGCCGGCACCTACACCGAGACCTACTCGGCACCTGAGGGTGCCCTGCGGTCGGTGCGGACCGCCGACGGCGGTGCGCTCGTGGTCGCGCAGATCGACTCCGCGTCGACCCTGACGGGGGAAGAGGGCGCGATCGTGTCCCCTGCCGCCTCGCAGCGCGCGCTGATCGGCGACACCCCCGACTCGAACTCCGTGTCGTGGGGCCGGACGATCGTCGTCGGCATCTACGTCCCGCCGGCGGACGGCGGCGAGACCGGTCTGCAGGCTGTCGGGAGCGAGTTCCTCACGACCTCTGCGTCGATCCCCTGACCGTCCCGGGTCCCCGACCCTCGCAGGGATCGCTCCGCCCAGGCAGCCAGACCGGCTCCAGGGGGCTCCTGGTCCGACAGCAGCACCCCAGAGACGGCCGCCCGGTGGGTGGCCGTCTCTCTCGGTAGAGTGGTCCGAGCCCTCAGGCCCGCCCCGTCCAGCACGGACGGCGAGCCATCTCCCTTGTCACCGACGGATGGAAAGATAGTCCCCATGAGTCAGCCTGGCGCACCCGGTCCCCAGTTCGACGTCCGCGGAGCGGTCGACCTGTCCTCGCTCGGCCGTCCGAGCGCCCCGCCGCCCGGAGCCCCGGGGGGCGCGCCCGCAGCCGGCGGCTTCGTCGTCGACATCACCGACGAGATGTTCCCCTCGGTCGTCCAGCAGTCGGCCCAGGTCCCCGTGGTGGCCCTCCTGTGGATGCCGACCGACGCCGAGAACGCACGTCTCGCGACGACCCTCGGGGCCTTGACGGCCGAGTACGCCGGACGGTTCTTGCTCGTCCGGATCGACGCGACCGCCTACCCGCAGATCGCCCAGGCCTTCCAGGTCCAGGCCTTCCCGACTGTCGTCGCGGTCCTCGCCCAGCAGCCGGTCCCGCTGTTCCAGGGGACCGCCGACGAGGCACAGATCCGCTCTGTCCTCGACGAGCTCCTGACCGCCGCCGAGGCGAACGGTGTGACAGGTGTCCTGGCCCCGCCGGAGGGCCAGCAGCCGACGGTCCCCGCTGTCGCAGCCGCGCCTGAGCCCGAGCTCCCCCCGCTGCACCAGAAGGCCTACGACGCGATCGAGGCCGACGACCTCGAGACGGCCGTCGCGGCCTACGAGCAGGCACTGCGCGAAGACCCCCGAGACCACCTGGCGACCGCAGGTCTGGCGCAGGCGCGCCTCCTGCTCCGCACCCGCGGGGCGGACCTCGCGACGGTCCGTGCCGCCGCGGCCGACCACCCGGAGGACGTCGAGGCGCAGCTCGCCGTGGCCGACCTCGATCTCCTGGGCGGCAAGGTGGAAGACGCCCTGGGTCGTCTCATCGAGCTCGTCCCCGACGCCGAGGACAAGGACGTGCTCCGCAAGCGTCTCGTGGAGTACTTCGACCTCCTCGGCCCGCAGGACCCGCGGGTCGCACCAGCCCGCCGAGCCCTGACGAACGCGCTCTACTGACGGCAGCGAGTCCAGCCGGTCGGCCGTGACGAGCTGAGCGAGAGAGCGCAGGCGAGCCGCTGGGATCTTTCGATCACCAGCGGCTCGCCTGTTCCCCCAGCCGATGCCTCGCTCGGACCACGAGAGTCGTCCAGCCGACGTGCGCCGAGCGTGCGGTCAGGTGCTCACGATGGTCACATCGTGTACACGTACTTGATGCCGCCCATCTCGGTGGCTGCCACACCTGTAGTGCTGAAGATGCCCGAGTTCAGGCTCTTCCAGCTGTTGTTGGAGGCTGCCTCGTAGACCTGGCCGCCGTTGACCGTGTACACGTAGTTGACCCCGTCGGCTGACGTCGCAGCCAGCGGCCCCCGGCTGGGGATCCCGGAGTTGAGGTTCTTCCAGCTGTTGTTGGAGGCTGCCTCGTAGACCTGGCCACCGTTGACGGTGTAGACGTACTTGACGCCGCCCATCGAGGTGACTGCGACGGGTCCGCTGGTGGGGATCCCGGAGTTGAGGTTCTTCCAGCTGTTATTGGAGGCTGCCTCGTAGACCTGGCCACCGTTGACGGTGTAGACGTACTTGACGCCGCCCATCGAGGTGACTGCGACGGGTCCGCTGGTGGGGATCCCGGAGTTGAGGTTCTTCCAGCTGTTGTTGGAGGCTGCCTCGTAGACCTGGCCACCGTTCACCGTGTAGACGTACTTGACACCGTCGATCGCGGTAGCGGCAACTCCACCGCTGCTGGTGATCCGGGTACTGAGGTTCTTCCAGTTGTTGTTCGACGCTGCCTCGTAGACGATCCCGTCATTGACGGTGTAGATGTACTTGACGCCATCCATGGTGATCGAGGCCACGGCTTCTCCGGCGATCCCGGTCGGGAGTGCGGACCATCCCGTGCTGCTCGCGGACTCGAACACCTCGCGCTTGAGGATGCCGGGGTTAGGGTTTGTCGCGGTGTCGCCGACCACCTTCTTGTAGGAGTACGGGACGTACTTTCCCATCGTGGCGCGTGTCCAGTTCGCCGCTACCGTCCCGACCCCTGGTGTCGACTCGTGCCAGATCGTCGCTGAGGTGTGGGACGAGTTGTTCCAGCCGACGAAGAGGGAGCTGTGGGTGCCCGCGTCGAGGAGCATGTCTCCAGGCTGCAGCTGATCGAGGCTGGCTAGCCGGTTGCCATAGGTCGCGAGCGTGCGGGTGGATGCGCTCGTCGGAAGGTGCCAGGCCATGGAGACAAAACCGGAACAGTCTTGACGGTACTTCCGGCCGTCGACGTCTCCGGTCGAGAGGCCTTGGTTGTACGGGACGTTGCGGCTGACCCAGAAGTTCGCCCGCGCGAGGATCTCCGAGCGGGAGATCTCGCCGTCGACGGTCGAGGCGCTTGCAGTCGGCGCAATCAGAACCTGCCCACCGAGGAGCAGGAGGAATGCGAGAAGCACTGTGAGGTGATGCGATGTCCTACGTCGGACCGGACCCATGAAACTCCCCTTGCGTGGTACCGGTGCGGCTGGGTCTTGTCAGACCCAGCCGCGCGCGGAAGATTTCCGCACCGCAAGCTATCACTCACGGGTCGAGGTCTTCGAGGACCTACGACCTGGCATTAGGGAGTAATTCTTGAAAAATGTACGCGCATCGGGGTGAATTCTCGGCGAGTCGAGAAGATGCGCCGTGGCTTCTGCCCGTCAGCCCTCTGGAATCAGGTACACGGCCCCGAGCGGCGGGACCTGCACGAGTGCCGAGAACGGCCGCCCGGTCCAGGGGACGTCGTCGGAGTGCACGGCTCCCAGGTTGCCCACCTCGGACCCGCCGTAGACCTGCGCGTCGGTGTTCATGACCTCACGCCACGTCCCGCCCGAGGGCAGGGGCAGCCTGTAGTCGAGGTGCGGCGTCCCGGCGAAGTTGATGACGACGGCCATGACGTTGCCCTCGCGGTCCCGTCGCAGGAAGGAGAGCACGTTGTGGTCGGCGTCCGAGGCGTCGAGCCACTCGAATCCCGCGGGGTCGTGGTCGAGAGCCCACAGCGCCGGGTGGTCGCGGTAGACCGTGTTGAGGTCACGCACGAGCCGCTGGACCCCGGCGTGCGGGGCGTGGTCGAGCAGGTACCAGTCGAGGCTGCGCGACTCGGCCCACTCGGTGCCCTGGGCCAGCTCGTTGCCCATGAAGGTCAGCTGCTTGCCCGGGTGCGCCCACTGGTACGCGAAGAGCGTGCGGACCCCGGCGAGCTGCTGCCAGTCGTCTCCGGGCATCTTGCGCAGCAACGAGCCTTTGCCGTGCACGACCTCGTCGTGGCTGATCGGCAGCACGAACTGCTCGGAGTAGGCGTACACCAGCGAGAACGTCGCCTCGTGGTGGTGGTACCGCCGGTTGACGGGCTCCTCGGCCAGGTACCGGAGGGTGTCGTTCATCCACCCCATGTTCCACTTGAGGCCGAAGCCGAGCCCGCCACCGTCGGTCGGCTTCGTGACGCCGGGCCACGCGGTCGACTCCTCGGCGATCATCATGATCCCGGGGGTGCGGCGGTAGGCCGTCGCGTTGGTCTCCTGCAGGAACGCGATCGCCTCGAGGTTCTCGCGCCCGCCGTGGACGTTCGGTCGCCACTGGCCGGGCTCGCGGGAGTAGTCGAGGTAGAGCATCGAGGCCACGGCGTCGACACGCAGCGCGTCGACGTGGAACTCCTCGAGCCAGTAGGTCGCGTTGGCGACGAGGAAGTTGCGCACCTCGGGCCGACCGAAGTTGAACACGTAGGTGCCCCAGTCCTGCTGCTCGCCGAGCATCGGGTCTGGGTGCTCGTAGAGCGGGGTCCCGTCGAAGCGGGCCAGAGCCCACGAGTCCTTGGGGAAGTGCGCGGGGACCCAGTCGACGATCACGCCGATCCCTGCCTGGTGGAGCGAGTCGACGAGGAACCTGAAGTCGTCGGGGTGCCCGAAGCGTGAGGTCGGTGCGTAGTAGGACGTCACCTGGTAGCCCCACGAGCCGCCAAAGGGGTGCTCCGCGACGGGCATGAGCTCGACGTGCGTGAAGCCCATGTCGACCACGTAGTCGGTCAGCTGCTCGGCGAGCTCGCGGTACGAGAGGGTCTGGCGCCACGAGCCGAGGTGGACCTCGTAGATGCTCAGCGGCGCGTTGTGCGGGTCGTTCGCGGCCCGACGCTCGAGCCAGTCGGCATCCTGCCACTCGTAGGCGGACTCGACGACGACCGACGCCGTGGCCGGCGGGATCTCGGTGCCCTGGGCCATGGGGTCGGCCTTCTGGTGCCACGAGCCGTCGGCCGAGAGGATCTCGAACTTGTAGCGAGACCCGGCGGTGACGTCAGGGACGAACAGCTCCCACAGACCTGTCGAGCCGAGGGACCGCATCGGGTGGCTCGAGCCGGACCAGGTGTTGAAGTCGCCGATCACGCGGACGGCGCGCGCGTTGGGAGCCCAGACCGCGAAGGCGGTCCCGTGGACCTCGCCGAGCGTGCCGGGGAAGGTCTTGGTATTCGCGCCGAGGACGGTCCAGAGCTCTTCGTGGCGGCCCTCGCGGACGAGGTGCTGGTCGAGCTCGCCGACAGTCGGCAAGAACCTGTACGGGTCGTCGGCGACTGTCACGTCCTCGCCGTAGCGGGCTCTCACGCGGTAGTCCGGGACGTGCCCGCCGGCGTCGGGCAGGACTGCGGCCCACACCCCCTCGTGCTCGTGCTCGGCAGGGGTGGCCCCGTGCTCGGTGAGGATCTCCACCTCGTCGGCGAGGGGGCGCACCACGCGGACCGTCACGGCCCCCGAGCCTGGGTCGACGTGCCCGCCGAGGACGCTGTGCGGGGCGAAGAAGGTGCCGTGCGCGACGGCTGCGAGGTCGTCGAGGGTCGCGGGGACCCGGGACGCTGCGGGAGCCGGTGCTTCAGAGTCGGTCATAGCCCTACCATTCCATGGTCGAGAGGGTCGTGCAGGGCCAGGCGCGCACGACGGGTCAGAAGGCAGGTGGTCAGGCACCGCGGCCGGTGCGCCCGGCGTCTGCCGAGGTGAGGGGCGCGGGCAGCCCGCTGAGCACGCGGTCGACGGCGTCGAGCGGGATCGAGATCCAGGAGGGCCTGTTGCGCTCTTCGTAGACGACCTCGTAGAGGGCCTTGTCGAGCTCGAAGGCGTCGCGGATGAGCACCCTGTCGGCGAGCGACGGCGGACGGCCGAAACCGAGGGCCCCCGGGACGCTGAGGTAGCCCGTGTAGCCCTCGAGGAAGGCCCGACGGGCCGAGCGTGCCCACTCGCTCGACGTCGCGCCGCCGACTGCGGAGGCGTAGTCGAAGGAGCGCAGCATGCCGGCCACGTCGCGCTCGCCCAGGTCCGGACGGGTGCGCTCGGCGAGCGGACGCAACGGCTCGCCCTCGAAGTCGAGGATGCGCCAGCCCTTCTGCGGGCTGTAGAGGGCCTGGCCGAGGTGGAGGTCTCCGTGGATGCGCTGGACCGGGGGGAGGGGGCGTCCTTGACGGACGGCCTCTTCGGCCACGCCGCGCATGTGCTCGAGGAAGGCCTCGATCTGGTCGACCCTGGACCGCACGGCCGTGCTGGCCCCGGCAGCCGACCTGACCCTGCGGTGCATCGCGTCGAGCAGCCACTCGGGGTCGGCCTCGTGCACCTCGGAGGCGAATGCACGGCGCAGGGCGCTGTGCATCTGGGCCACCTGGGTCCCGAGCTCGCGCGCCGGGTTGGCGAAGGGCTGACCCTCACGGGCGAAGTCGCAGGCGAGCTCGAAGCCGTCCCGCGCCTGCGGCACGAGCTCGGCGAGCACCCCGGTGTGCGTGGTCCAGGTCCGGGGGAGTGCGGTCGGGGCAGCAGCGGCGTTCTCGCCTGCCGCAGGACCCCCGCCCACCACGGCGCCCTCGTCGACCGCGGTCTCGCTCCACGCGTAGGGAGCGGGCACGCCGCCCCAGCCCTCGCGGGTCAGGGCCAGCGGCACGACGATGTCGGGGTTCTGGCCGGGGGCCAGCGCCCGGATGACCTTGAGCATCGACCCGCCGGAGACGGACGGCAGCAAGATCGAGGTGTTCGACTGCTCGCCGGTGAGGACGTGCAGGCCTCGGACGTCGAACCGTGCCGGGCTGAAGGCGGAGCTGGACTCCCCACCCGCAGCACCCGAGCCCTCGGCCCAGGTGGCCCTCTCGAGCCACGCCGAGACGAAGGCCGGGTGGTAGGCCCCGTCGAGCAGCCGGCTGCCGTCGGAGAGGACAGCCACCAGCCCGCGGGCGTCGACCGCCGCGGGTGGTGTCCCGGCCGGCTCGAGCACGAGCGGCACCTGCAGGGTCAGCGGCGACGAGGACGAGGTCCCCGCCACCCGCAGCAGGTCGACGACAGCGTGCGCGCCGTGCTCGTCGGTCCCGAGGTCGGTCCGGGAGACCCGGACGACCGACGTCGCGTCGGCCGTCGTCGGGAACCACCGGCGCTCGGGCAACCAGGCGCGCACGGCCTCGAGGACGTCCGGGGCGTCGAGACGCTCGGAGGTCTCCGGTGCTGGGCTCTCGTGTGCCATAGGGGTGAACCTGCCGTCCTCGTCGTCGTGGACCGACCGCCCGGAGGCGGTCGTCGCTCCCGTCTACACCGTGCCGAGGGGCTCCTCGGCACGGGCGACGGAGAGCCAGTAGAAGTCGCGTGAACCCAAGGTGACCACGACCTCGCCCTCGGCGCCCGTCGAGCCGAGTGGAGAACCCCCGAACACGTCGGTGAGCTGCGCACCGGCATACCCGGGGAGGCTGATCTTGGCCGATCGTGCGGTCGATGCGAGGTTCGTCACGCACAGCAGCGTCTCGTCCGCAGTCACGCGCAAGAACGCGAGCACAGACTCGTTGTCCGCCTCGAGGGGCACGAAGGTGCCGGTCCCGAAGGCGGGGTGCTGACGACGGACCTTGAGCATGCCGTGCACCCAGTGCAGCAGCGAGGTCGGCTGGGCCCACTGGGCCTCGACGTTCGCGTGCTGGTAGTTGTGCACGAGCGACTGGATGAGCGGCAGGTACAGCTTGCCCGGGTCAGCCGTGGAGAACCCGGCGTTGCGGTCCGGGGTCCACTGCATCGGGGTGCGCACGGCGTCGCGGTCGGGCAACCAGATGTTGTCGCCCATGCCGATCTCGTCGCCGTAGTACAGGCACGGGCTGCCCGGGAGCGAGAGCAGCAGCGCGTGCGCCAGCTCGATCTCCTTGCGGGAGTTGTCGAGCAGCGGTGCGAGCCGGCGCCGGATGCCGACGTTGGCGCGCATCCGGGGGTCCGGTGCGTACCAGCCGTACATTGACGCGCGCTCTTCGGTCGAGACCATCTCGAGGGTGAGCTCGTCGTGGTTGCGCAGGAAGGTGCCCCACTGGGCACCGGCCGGGATGGCCGGGGTGTCCGCGAGGATGTCGAGGATCGGCTTGGCGCGCTGGTCCTTGATCGAGTAGAAGATGCGCGGCATCACCGGGAAGTGGAAGCACATGTGGCACTCGGGGTCCTCGTCGGTCCCGTAGTACTCGACGACCTCCTCGGGCCACTGGTTCGCCTCGGCGAGCATGATGCGACCCGGGAACTCGGTGTCGATCACCTTGCGCACGGTCCGCAGGAACTCGTGGGTCGCCGGGAGGTTCTCGCAGTTCGTGCCCTCGTCCTCGAAGAGGTACGGGACCGCGTCGAGCCTGAAGCCGTCGACGCCGACCTGGCACCAGAACCGCGCGACGTCGATCATCGCGTCGACGACCTTCGGGTTCTCGAAGTTGAGGTCGGGCTGGTGCGAGAAGAACCTGTGCCAGAAGTACTGGCGGCGCACGGGGTCGAAGGTCCAGTTGGACGTCTCGGTGTCCACGAAGATGATGCGGGCGTCCTGGTACTTCGTGTTCTCGTCGTTCCACACGTAGAAGTCGCCGTAGGGACCCTCAGGGTCCGAGCGCGACGCCTGGAACCACGGGTGCTCGTCGCTCGTGTGGTTCATCACGAGGTCGATGACCACCCGGATGCCGCGCTTGTGGGCCTCGTCGATGAGCTCGGTGAAGTCGCTCATGGCCCCGTACTGCGAGGCGATCGCCGTGTAGTCGGCGACGTCGTACCCGCCGTCGCGCAGCGGCGAGGGGTAGAACGGCGGCAGCCACAGGCAGTCGATGCCGAGCCACTGGAGGTAGTCCAGGCGCTGGATCAGCCCGCGGAGGTCGCCCGAGCCGGCACCTGTCGAGTCGGAGAAGGCCCGGACGATCACCTCGTAGAAGACGGCCGTCTTGAACCACTCGGGGTCGTCGGTCAGGCCGGGGAAGGTGTGCTCGGTCTCCATGGCCTCGTCGCTCGCACCGCCGCCCGGGGCGGTGGGCTGGCGCCGGGGCGGCAGCGCGCCCACGGGGATCGGCATGGTGGGCGGATCGGTCGCGCGCGTCATAGCGGCCTCACGTCGATGATGTGGGCGCAGTTGGCCCAGGGGTCGAGCTGGACAAAGGCCTGCGAGCCCCAGGAGTAGGTCTCTCCGGTGAGCAGGTCGTGGGCGGCGAAGGCCGCGGGGTGGCCCGACGCGTCGTCGAGACCGAGGGCAGCCATGTCGAACCAGACCATCGCCGAGCGGGTGCTGTGCGGGTCGAGGTTGACGACTGTCACCACGGTGTCGGCGACGCCCGTCGGGGAGTGCTCGGCCGCGAGGTGGGAGGAGAAGGCCAAGATCGAGTCGTCCGTCGTCGGGTGCACCGTGAGGTTGCGCAGCTGGCGCAGCGCGGGGTGCTCGCGGCGGATCTCGTTGAGGCGGGTGAGCAGGGTCGAGATGCCCACGGTCGCGGCCTGCGACCAGTCGCGCTGCTTGAGCTCGTACTTCTCGTTGTCGATCTGCTCCTCGACGCCCGGGCGCGGCACGCGCTCGGCGAGCTCGTAGCCGGAGTAGATGCCCCACGTCGGGGACGCCGTCGCCGCCAGGACAGCACGGATCGCGAAGGCGGCCACGCCGCCCTCCTGCAGGTACGGCGGGAGGATGTCGTGGGTCGTCGGCCAGAAGCTCGGACGCATGTAGGAGCCCGAGGGGCCTGAGACCTCTTCCAGGTACTCGGTGAGCTCTTCCTTGGTGTTCCGCCACGTGAAGTACGTGTACGACTGGTGGAACCCGATCTTCGCGAGGGTGTGCATCATCGCGGGCTTGGTGAAGGCCTCCGCGAGGAAGATCACCTCGGGGTTCGTCGTGCGGACCTCGGCGATCAGGCGCTCCCAGAAGGGCAGCGGCTTGGTGTGCGGGTTGTCGACGCGGAAGGCGGTCACGCCGTGCTCGATCCACAGCCTGACGACCCGCAGGATCTCGGTGTAGATGCCCTCGGGGTCGTTGTCGAAGTTCAGGGGGTAGATGTCCTGGTACTTCTTCGGCGGGTTCTCGGCGTAGGCGATCGACCCGTCGACCCGGGTGGTGAACCACTCGGGGTGCTCGGTCACCCACGGGTGGTCCGGGGAGCACTGGAGCGCCAGGTCGAGGGCGATCTCCATGCCGAGCTCGCGCGACCGGGCGACGAAGGCGTCGAAGTCCGCGAAGGTGCCGAGCTCGGGGTGGATCGCGTCGTGCCCGCCGTCGGCCGAGCCGATGCCGTAGGGCGATCCGGGGTCGCCCGGCTGCGGGTCGAGGGTGTTGTTGCGACCCTTGCGGTTCGTCGTGCCGATCGGGTGGATCGGCGTGAGGTAGACGACGTCGAAGCCCATCTCGGCGATCGCCGGCAGCCGTTCGGCCGCCGTCGAGAAGGTGCCGGACACCCAGGTGCCCGTCGTCTCGTCGAGGCGTGCACCCTCCGACCGCGGGAAGAACTCGTACCAGGAGCCCGCGAGCGCGAGGGGCCTGTCGACCTGGAGGGGGTACGCGCGGCTGGGCGAGACCATGTCGCGCAGAGGGGTCCGCGCGAGGACGGCGTGCACCTCGGGGGCGGTGCCTGCGGCGAGCCTGACCTCGGGGGGGCGGCTCGTGTCGCGCAGGGCCGTCACGGTGCCGGCGACCACCTGGGCGTCCTCGGGGGAGAGGCCGGTCAGGGCGGCGACACGCTCGAAGAGCGCTGCACCCTCGGCGAGCATGAGGTCGACGTCGACGCCAGCCTCGATCTTGACGGTCGCGTCGTGCTCCCAGGTGCCGTAGGGGTCGGACCAGCCCTCGACCAGGAGGGTCCAGGCGCCGACCTCGCCGGGGACGATCTCGGCGCGGAAGCGGTCGAGGCCGGGCGCGATGTCGACCATCCGGGCCTCGTGGCGCTCGCCCGTGGGCGAGACGAGGACGGCTGTGGCCGCGACGGCGTCGTGCCCCTCGCGGAAGACCGTCGCCTCGACGGGGACGACCTCGCCGACGCTCGCCTTCGCGGGCCAGCGGCCCTCGGCGATCACGGGGGCGACGTCGACGACGGGGATGCGGCCGATCGGGTCGACCAGGACGGCGACCGCTGCGGGGGAGTCGTCAGCGGTGTGCCGACCGACGGGCTGTGCCGCGGCGGCGCTCGGGGTCGCGCTGCTGGTGGGGTCGGTGGTGGCGGCCGGAGCGGGTGCAGGACTGGTTCGCGAGGACTGCTTCGCGCTGCGCTTGGAGGTCACCTGACGAACCTACCGACTCCTGGCCGGTCCGGACACTCGGGAGGCGATCCTGGTGGTGCTCGGCGACGTCGTGACCGGGACAGAGGGCCCAGGTCGTGAGGGTCCGGGCACCCTTCCGAGCAACCCTTTTCAGATCTTGCAGAGAATTTACCGAGAACTGGTGACGGGGTGCCCGTCGGGTGGTTAGTGTCAGCCAGGTGAAAGCCATCCGCAGGTTCACCGTCCGCACCGTCCTCCCCGCCGCGCTCCACGATCTCGACGAGCTGGCCCACAACCTCCGCTGGTCGTGGCACGGCCCGACCCGGGACCTGTTCGAGAGCCTCGACCCTGCCCTGTGGGCCTCGGTCAAGGGCGACCCCGTCTCGCTCCTCGGTGCGCTGAGCCCCGAGAAGCTCGCGGCCCTCGCCGCCGACGCCGGGCTCGTCGAGCGTGTCCGCGTGGAGGCCGCAGGCCTGCGCACGTACCTCACCGAGCCGCGCTGGTACCAGGGCGCGGGTGACGACCTGCCCGCCGCGATCGCGTACTTCTCGCCCGAGTTCGGCATCACCAAGGTCCTGCCCCAGTACTCGGGCGGCCTCGGCATCCTCGCGGGCGACCACCTCAAGAGCGCCTCTGACCTCGGTGTGCCGATCGTCGGCGTCGGTCTGCTCTACGGCGCCGGCTACTTCGTCCAGTCCCTCACCCGTGACGGCTGGCAGGTCGAGGACTACCCGCTGCTCGACCCCGACGCCATGCCCGTCACGCTGGTCCGTGAGGACGACGGCACCCCGGCGACCGTCTCGATCAACCTGCCCGGCGACCGGATGCTGCACGCCCACGTGTGGATGGCTGCCGTCGGCCGCGTCCCGCTGCTGCTCCTCGACTCGAACATCCCCGAGAACGACGACCTCGCGCGCAAGGTCACCGACCGCCTCTACGGCGGCGGCGGTGAGCACAGGCTCCAGCAGGAGCTCCTGCTCGGTGTCGGCGGCGTCCGTGCGCTGCGCCTGTGGTCTCGCCTGACCGGGGCGCCGGAGCCCGAGGTCTACCACACCAACGAGGGCCACGCCGGGTTCCTCGGCGTGGAGCGGGTGGCCGAGCTCGTCTCGCAGCACGGTCTCGGCTTCGACGAGGCCCTCGAGGCCGTCCGCTCCGCGACGGTCTTCACGACGCACACCCCCGTCCCCGCGGGTATCGACCGCTTCGGTGTCGACACGATCAGCCAGTACTTCGGCGGTGCCAACGAGATTGCCGGTGTCCCGCTCGACCGTGTCCTCGCGCTCGGCGCCGAGGACTACGAGGGTGGGGACCCGACGGTCTTCAACATGGCCGTCATGGGCCTGCGCCTCGGCGGCCGTGCCAACGGTGTCTCGCTGCTCCACGGCGAGGTATCTCGCGGCATGTTCAACGGTCTGTGGCCGGGCTTCGACGGCTCCGAGGTGCCGATCAGCTCGATCACCAACGGCGTGCACGCCCCGACCTGGGTCGACCGCCGCGTGAGCGAGCTCGCCGAGAGCCGCTTCGCGCCCGAGGCGCTCGCGGACTCGACAGGGTGGCTCGACCCCTCGGCCATCACCGACGCCGAGCTGTTCGCGCTGCGCCGCGAGCTGCGGGCGCAGACCGTCGAGGACGCGCGGGCCCGCCTGCGCAAGTCCTGGCGCAAGCGCGGCGCGAGCCCTGCCGAGCTCGGCTGGGTCGACGAGGCGCTCTCGCCCGACGTCCTGACCATCGGGTTCGCCCGTCGTGTGCCGACGTACAAGCGGCTCACGCTCATGCTGCGCGACCCTGACCGCCTGCGCGCGCTCCTGCTCGACCCCGAGCGCCCGGTCCAGCTGATCATCGCGGGCAAGTCGCACCCGGCCGACGACCAGGGCAAGCGCCTCATCCAGCAGCTCGTCAAGTTCACCGACGACCCCGCCGTGCGCCACCGCATCGTGTTCCTGCCGAACTACGACATCGGCATGGCCCAGACGCTGTACCCGGGCTGCGACGTGTGGCTCAACAACCCGCTGCGCCCCCTCGAGGCCTGCGGCACCTCGGGCATGAAGGCCGCGCTCAACGGTGGCCTGAACCTGTCGATCCTCGACGGCTGGTGGGACGAGTGGTTCGACGGCGAGAACGGCTGGGCCATCCCGACGGCTGACGGCGTCGAAGACGCAGACCGTCGTGACGACCTCGAGGCGGCCGCGCTCTACGACCTCATCGAGTCCCAGGTCGCCCAGCGCTTCTACGACCGTGGCGAGGACGGGACACCGCAGCACTGGCTGCAGCAGGTCCGGCACACCCTCGCGACCCTGGGCCCGAAGGTCCAGGCGACCCGCATGGTCGAGGACTACGTCCGGCACCTCTACGCCCCGGCTGCTGTCGCGGGCCGGGAGCTGCACGGCTCGGGCTACGCAGGGGCCAAGGACCTCGCGGGCTGGAAGGCCACGGTCCGGTCCGACTGGTCGCAGGTCCGCGTCGACCACGTCGAGTCCGCAGGGCTCGGGGAGTCCCCGCAGGTCGGTGACAGGCTCGCCGTCAGGGCCTACGTCTCGCTCGGTGCGCTGACGCCCGCCGACGTCGACGTGCAGGTGGTCCACGGCAAGGTCTCCGAGTCCGACGAGATGTCGAGCTTCGAGACGCAGTCCCTCGAGGTCACCGAGGAGTACGAGAACGGCCGCTTCGCCTTCGGTGGGGAGATCGTCCTCGACTTCTCCGGGGCCTTCGGCTACACGGTCCGGGTCGTGCCGCGGCACGCCGGCCTCGCCAACGTGGCCGAGCTCGGGCTGGTCAGCAACGCCTGACCTCCTCGCCTCACCGACCCGCTGACGCCCTGCGCGTGAGAGGGACCAGACACCCCCGCCGGGTCTCCCGGCGGGGGTGTCTGCCTACACTCGGGGGATGACCAGCCTGACGCTCGCCGAGCTCACCCCGGAGAACCTCCCTGCCGCTGTCGGCCTGCGTGTCGCACCAGGCCAGGAGGTCTTCGTGGCCTCGGTCCTCGAGTCTGTCGCCGAGGCCTACGTCAACCCCTCGGCCTGGCCGCGGGTCGTGGTCCGCGACGGCACCGTGGTGGGTTTTGTCATGGCGAGCTTCGACCCTGAGCACGAGGTTGAGGAGTTCCGGGCCGGCATCTGGCGGCTGCTCGTCGACGCGTCGGCCCAGGGGACAGGAGTCGGGCGTTTTGCGGTCGAGCAGGTGGTCGCCGAGGCGCGTCGCCGTGGGACCTCGCGCATCACGGTCTTGTGGGAGCGCGGCGAGGGTGGGCCCGAGGGCTTCTACCTGCGGCTCGGCTTTGTGCCGACAGGGGTCGAGCTCTTCGGTCAGACCGTGGGGGCGCTCGACGTCTGAGCGGGCGCGGTCAGCTCTTTTGCCATCCAGTGGTCCGCGTAGCGGGCGTCGCTGAACCTGGGGACGTCCACGAAGCCCAGGCGCTGGTACAGCGAGCGGGCCTGCGCGAGGTCGGCCCGCACGTCCAGGCGCAGGGTCCGCACCCCGGCCTCGACCGCGAGCGCCTCGAGCCGGGCCACGAGGCCGGCCCCCAGCCCCCTCCCGCGCACGACGGGGGAGACGAAGATGCGCGTGAGGTCTGCGACCCCGCCGCCGACGAGCCGCACCCCGCCGCACGCGACGGGTGTCCCGTCCGCCGAGCCGACGAGCAGCAGCCCCGTCGGTGCCTGGAGGTCGTCGCTCGGCTCGTCGGTCATCGCTGTCGCGACCTCGGTCGGGGTGGCCGGACGTCCCCAGTACCGACCGACGATGTCGTCGAAGTACTCCGTGAGGATCTGCCGGGCCGCGTCGGACGTCGGGTCGACGACCTCCCACAGGACAGGAGCCTGCGGGCCTCTCATGCGTGGTCCAGGTAGGCGAGGTAGACCTGCATGCTCAGAGGCTCGAGGTGGACCCGGGTCCCCGCGGCCACGTCGTGCGGTCCGCCGTCGGCGGCCAGCTCGCGGTCGTCGGGGTGCTCCCACGCGGAGTCCCACGCGAGGGTCCAGGCGCGCGAGCTGTTGCCGCGCCCGGCGAGCGTCACGTGCACGTCGTCCAGGGTGCCGTTGAGGACGAGCAGCACGTGCGAGTCGTCGATCTCCTGGTCGTCGTGGCCTCGGCGCTCGCGGCGCAGCATCTGCACGATCCGGGTGCTGGTGTCGTGCCACTGCTCGTGCGAGACGGGCGACGCCTCGGCGTCGTACCAGGCGAGGTCCGGCTGACCGGGCTCGTCCTCGGGCTGGGGGTGGCCGAGGAAGAACCCGTCCACGCGCAGCGCCAGGTGCTCGCGCCGCAGCCGCAGCAGGTGCTGGGTGGTCGCGAGGAGGTCTTCCCTCCACGGGGTGAGGTCCCAGTCCACCCACGAGATCTCGTTGTCCTGGCAGTAGGCGTTGTTGTTGCCGCCCTGCGTCCGTCCGGTCTCGTCCCCGGCGGTGATCATCGGGGTGCCCGCGGAGAGCAGCAGCATGCCGAGCAGGTTGCGGATCGACCGGCGCCGCAGGGGAGCGATCTCCATGCCGAGCGAGTCAGCCGGGACAGGACCTTCGATCCCGTGGTTCCACGACCGGTTGTCGTCGCTGCCGTCACGGCCGTCTTCACCGTTGGCCTGGTTGTGCTTGTGCTCGTACGCGACGAGGTCGGCGAGCGTGAAGCCGTCGTGTGCGGTGACGTAGTTGACCGACGCGATCGCGCCACGCACGAGCGGCGGGTCTGAGTGCCCGAAGAGGTCCGCGGACCCGGCGAGACGCGTCGCGAGCTCGCGGATCCCATGCCCCCCGCGCCCGTGGGCGGCGGCTGCGGGGTCGGAGAGCCAGAAGGAGCGTGTGGCGTTGCGGAACCTGTCGTTCCACTCGGCCATCGGCGCGGGGAAGCCGCCGGTCTGCCACCCGCCCATGCCGACGTCCCACGGCTCGGCGACGAGCTTGAGCTGGTTGATCACGGGGTCGGTCTGCAGCCCCACGAGGAAGGGGTGGTTCGAGGTGAAGCCTGCGCGGTCGCGGCCGAGCGTCACGGCGAGGTCGAACCTGAAGCCGTCCACGCCGACCTCCTGCGCCCAGTAGCGCAAGGAGTCGAGCGCCATCTGGACGACGCGCGGCCTGCTGAAGTCCAGGGAGTTGCCGCACCCCGTGACGTCGACGAGCCGTGCGGGCGAACCGCCGTCGTGCAGGTAGTACGCGCTGTTGTCCAGACCCCGCCAGCCGATGTGCTGACCGGGCGCACCCCCTTCGCAGGTGTGGTTGTAGACGACGTCGAGGAGGACCTCGAGACCGGCCTCGTGCAGCAGGTGCACCATGCCCTTGACCTCGTCGAGGACGGCTCCCGGGCCTGCGGCCTGCGCTGCAGCCGTCGCGTACCCGCCGTGCGGGGCGAAGAAGCCGATCGTGTTGTAGCCCCAGTAGTTGGTCAGCCCCTTGGTCACGAGGTGCGGCTCGGGGACGAAGGCGTGGATCGGCAGCAGCTCGACCGTGGTGATGCCCAGGTCTTTGAGGTGCGTGATGGTGGCGGGGTGCGCCAGACCTGCGTAGGTACCGCGCAGGTGCTCGGGCACGGCGTCGAGCTGCTGGGTCAGCCCGCGCACGTGCGCCTCGTAGATCACGGTGTCGCGCCACGGCACCTGCGGGCGGCGGACGGGTGGGTGGTGGTGGCGCGGCCCGACGACGACAGAGTGCGGCACCGAGCCGAGGGAGTCACGGTCGTCCGCGGGGCCGTAGGGGTCGCCGACGACGTGCCTGCCGAGCATCGGTGTGCGCGTGCGGGGGACGCCCGGGAGGGACGTCTGGTCAGCGTCGTCCGTGCGGGCGAGGTCGGCCACACCGGTGAGGCTCGTGGGTGCTGTGGGTGCTGTGGGTGCTGTGGGTGCTGTGGTGGCGGTGCTTGCGGTCTGCATTCCGTCGAGGGGCTCGACGGGCTCGACGTGGGCGACGTGGGCGACGTGGCCGTAGGTCTCCGGGCCGAAGTCGAGCTCGCCGACGATCCCGCGGGCGTAGGGGTCCACCAGCAGCTTGGCCGGGTTGTGCCGCAGACCGGCCGCAGGGTCCCAGGGCCCGTAGGTCCTGAACCCGTAGCGCTGACCCTCGTGCACGCCCGGCACGTAGCCGTGCCACACACCGTAGGCACGCTCGGTCAGCGGGACCCGCCGCTCGGTGTAGCGGGGCTCTGCACCCGGGGCGGACCGCACCACGTCGATCAGGCAGAGGTCGACACCGGTCGCGTGCGAGGCCAGCACCGAGACGCGGACGCCACCGCCGTCGAGGTGGACGCCGAAGGGTGGGACCGGACCGTGGACGGAGGCGGCTCGTGTGTCGCTCATGGCCCTATTGTGGCTCGTCGCCGACCTCTCCAGCGCCGCCCGACCGGCCAGGTCGCGTCGCAGCCCCGTTGTAGGCTTCAGCAGGATCATCGCGACGGAAGAGAGAGCGGCACTATGAGGATCGTCGTCCCGGTCAAGCACGTCCCCGACATCCACTCCGACCGAGGGCTCACCCCCGAGGGCCGGGTCAGGCGCGGAGCTGAGGACGGCACCCTCAACGAGCTCGACGAGAACGCCGTCGAGGCTGCCCTGCAGATCGTCGAGGCCCTCGACGAGGCCGAGCGGGCGACCAGCGAGGTCGTCGCGCTCACCGTCGGACCCGTCGAGGCCGACGCCGCGCTCCGCAAGGCCTTCCAGATCGGCGTCGACACAGCGGTCCGCCTCGGCGACGACGCGCTCGCCGGCTCGGACGTCTTCGCGACGGCCACGGCTGTCGCCGCAGCCGTCCGCACCCTCGACGCGCAGACCCCCGTCGACCTCGTCATCACCGGCATGGCGGCCCTCGACGGTCTCGGCTCGGTCGTCACCAGCCTCGTCGCCGCCGAGCTCGGGCTCCCGCAGCTCACCCTCGCGTCCAGGCTGAGCGTCGAGCACGGCCAGGTCGAGATCGAGCGCGACCTCGACGGCGTGACGGAGGTGCTCAGCGCCCCGACCCCCGCCGTCGTCTCCGTGACCGACCACGTGAACACCCCGCGCTACCCCAACTTCAAGCTCATCATGGCGGCTCGCACCAAGGAGATCACCGTCCTCGGGCTCTCCGACGTCGGCCTCGCGCCCGAGGCCGTCGGCGCGCAGGCGGCTCGGGCGACAGCCGTCACGAGCGCCCCGCGCCCGCCGCGCCCCGACGTGGAGCTCGTCACCGACAAGGGTGAGGGCGGGCTCGCGCTCGCCGACTACCTCATCCGCAACGACCTCGTCTGACCTGAGAGAGACGGACCGACCATGACTGCACCAGACCGCACCGTCCTCGTCCTGCTCGACACCCCGGCCGAGGGCCTCCGCTCACCCGCCCGCGAGCTGCTCACCCTCGCCCGCAGCCTCGGGGCCGTGACCGCCGTCGCCCTCGCCGAACCCTCCGAGGCGACCCTCGCCGGTCTTGCCGACCAGGGCGCGTCGTCGGTCCTGGTCGTCGACCTCCCGGGTGACGAGACCGTCGGGGCCCACCTCACCCCTGTCGCCGCCGAGGCGCTCGCGGCTGCTGCCGAGCACCGGGGTGCCGACGTCGTGCTGCTCACCTCGTCCTTCGTCAACCGGGAGATCGGTGCGCTCGCCGCACGCTCGCTCTCGGCCGGCTACGTCTACGACGCCTCGGGTGTCACGGTGACGGAGGCCGGGCTGGTGGGCGTCAAGCGGGTCTTCGCGGGGACCTGGGACGTCGAGTGCGCCCCGACGACGAGCCGCTCGGTCTTCACCCTGCGCTCCAACGCCGTCGTCGCCTCGAGCGCGCCCGTCCCCTCCGCGCCTGCGGTCGAGCGTCTCGCGGTCCAGCCGACAGAGCGTGCGACGGCCGCCGTGCTCGTCTCGCGCACACCCCACGCCTCTGCGGGGGAGACCTCCGGGCGTCCCGCCCTCGACGAGGCCGCCTACGTGGTGGCCGGCGGACGAGGCACCCTCGGTGACTTCGGGCCCGTCGAAGACCTTGCCGACGCTCTCGGAGCTGCCGTGGGCGCGACCCGCGACGCCGTCGACGAGGGCTGGGTCGGGCACGATGCGCAGATCGGCCAGACCGGCGTGACCATCGCGCCGCGGGTCTACGTCGGTGCGGGGATCTCGGGTGCGCCGCACCACCGCGGCGGCATGCAGGCCTCGAGCGTCATCATCGCCGTCAACAACGACCCGGACTCCCCGATCTTCGAGATCGCGGACTTCGGCGTCGTGGGCGACCTCGCCGACGTCCTCCCGCAGGCGGCCCAGGCCGTCCGTGCGCACAAGGAGCGCGCAGCGCAGGGATGACGTGCTGCTGGGAGCAGGACTCAGGGCTGCGGACGTCACAGCCCTGGCGGATCGCGCGCCCAGCGGTGACTCGTAGACTGGTCGACTGTGAATCCTGACCGGTCTGCCTACCTCGACCACGCGGCGACGACCCCCATGTCGTCGGCCGCGATCGAGGCCTACGCGCAGCAGATGGCGCTCGTGGGCAACCCGTCCTCCCTGCACTCCGCAGGGCGGGCCGCCCGGCGCGTCGTCGAAGAGGCCCGTGAGCAAGTCGCCGGGTCGCTCGGCGCCCGTCCGAGCGAGGTCGTCTTCACAGGTGGCGGCACCGAGGCGGACAACCTCGCGGTCAAGGGCCTGTTCTGGGCCCGCCGTGTCTCGCACCCCGAGCGTCGTCGCATCCTCGTCTCGGCCGTCGAGCACCACGCTGTCCTCGACCCCGCCTTCTGGATGGCCGAGCACGCCGGCGCCGAGATCGTCCTGCTGTCGGTCGACTCGCGGGGGATCCTCGACGTCGACGCGCTCCGGGCCGAGCTCGCGGCCCACGCCGACGAGATCGCTCTCGTCTCGGTCATGTGGGCCAACAACGAGGTCGGCGCCGTGCAGCCGATCGACGCCGTCGTCGCCGCAGCGCGTCCCTACGGCATCCCCGTGCACTCGGACGCCGTCCAGGCTGTCGGGCACCTGCCCGTCGACTTCGCCGCGAGCGGGCTCGACGCGCTCACCCTCACCGGCCACAAGCTCGGCGGACCCGTCGGCGCAGGTGCGCTGCTCGTCCGCAGGAGCCTCGAGGTCACTCCGGTCCTGCACGGAGGAGGTCAGGAGCGGGGGATCCGCTCGGGCACCCTGGACACTGCCGGCATCCGGGCCCTCGCCGTCGCGGTCGGCGAGTCTGTTGCCGCGCGCGAGACCACCGCGCCCAGGCTCGCGGCGCTGCGGGACCGTCTGCTGCGCGGGGTCGCCGAGCTCGTCCCCTCGGCCACGCTCCGCGGGCCCGACCCGGCGCTCGACCCGACGCTGCGGCTGCCCGGCAACGCGCACCTGACCTTCGAGGGCTGCGAGGGTGACTCCCTCCTGTACCTGCTCGACTCCGCAGGGGTCCAGTCCTCGACGGGCTCGGCCTGCCAGGCCGGCGTGCCGCAGCCGTCCCACGTCCTGCTCGCGCTCGGCATCGACGAAGACGACGCACGAGGGGCCCTACGCTTCTCCTTCGGCGCCACGTCGACCGAGAGCGACGTGGACCTCGTCCTCGAGGTCCTCCCCGACGTCGTCGCCCGCGCGACGACAGCCGGTCTTGCGTCTGTCGGGACGCGCCGTCCCCGCAGCGATCGAGAGGTGAGCTCATGAAGGTCCTCGCAGCGATGTCCGGCGGGGTCGACTCCGCCGTGGCCGCAGCACGCGTCGTCGACGCCGGCCACGAGGTGGTCGGCGTGCACATGGCGCTGTCCCGCAACCGCAACCAGTTCCGCGAGGGGTCTCGCGGCTGCTGCTCGATCGAGGACGCCGGCGACGCCCGCCGCGCAGCCGACGTGCTGGGGATCCCGTACTACGTGTGGGACCTGTCCGAGAAGTTCGAGGAGACTGTCGTCGCCGACTTCCTCTCCGAGTACGCGGCGGGGCGCACGCCGAACCCCTGCGTGCGGTGCAACGAGCACATCAAGTTCGAGGCGCTGCTCGACAAGGCGACGGCCCTCGGCTTCGACGCCGTGGCGACAGGGCACTACGCCCAGGTGATCACCTCGACGCGTGCCGACGGCACCGAGCTGCGCGAGCTGCACCGCTCGCCGAACACCGCGAAGGACCAGTCCTACGTGCTTGCGGTCATGGGGCCCGACAGGCTCCAGCGCGCGATGTTCCCCCTCGGGGCCTTCGAGACGAAGGACGAGGTCCGTGCCGAGGCTGCGGCCCGCGGGCTGAGCGTCTCGACCAAGCCTGACTCCTACGACATCTGCTTCGTCGCGGACGGTGACACCCAGGGCTTCCTGCGCGAGCGCCTCGGCGCGAAGACCGGCGACATCGTCGACTCCGACGGCACGGTCCTCGGGGAGCACGAGGGGTCGTACACCTACACGGTCGGGCAGCGGAAGGGCCTCAAGCTCGGGCGTCCCGCTGCCGACGGCAAGCCGCGCTACGTCCTGGACATCCAGCCCGTCTCCAACACCGTCGTCGTGGGTCCTGCCGAGATGCTCTCGGTCGACCGCATCGTCGGCGACCAGAGCGTGTGGCTCGCAGACGACGTGCTCGCGGCGCACGGGGTCGCTACCCCTGCAACCGCCTCGGGGGCTGACGCTCCCGCTGCTCCGAGCGGCCCGGCACCGTCGGCGTGGATCGACGCCGAGGTCCAGGTCCGGGCGCACGGGGAGCCCGTGGCGGCCCGTGTCCGCTCGGTCCCCGACGCAGGTGGGGCGACCGGTGGCATGGAGGTCGAGCTCGTCGGCGCGACCCTGCGCGGCGTCGCCGCGGGCCAGTCGCTCGTGGTCTACCTCGGCACCCGGGTCCTCGGGCAGTCGACGGTGGTCTCGTCGTCGCGCTCTCGCCCGGCCGAGCCGGTGGGCCACGCGACGGCCGAGCCCGCACGCTCGGCGTGACCGGGGCGAGCGGCCCGGGCGTCTGGCCCGGCACAGATCCTCTCGAGTCGCTGCTGACCATCATCGGCGACCTCTCGGCTGCGCCGACGGGGGTCGAAGGCCTTCCCTTCTTCACCCAGCTCCCCGGCCGGGGAGCCGGCTCTGAGCCCGTCGCCCGGACGGCGCTGCTCCTGCCCGAGATGCCCGTCGAGCTCGGCCCGCACGGCTGGAAGATCGCCGACCACCCCGGCCTCGACGCGAGCCGTGCCGAGGCCTTCCTGCGCGAAGACCTCGACGCCCTCGCGATCGCCGGCGCCGGGTACAGCGGCCCGCTGACGGTCCAGGTCGTCGGTCCGTGGACGCTCGCCGCGACCCTCTACCTGGCACGGGGCGACAGGGTGCTCTCCGACCTCGGAGCCGTGCGGGCCCTCGTCGGCGCCCTCGCCGAGGGAATCGGTGAGCACGTCGCTGCTGTGCGGGCGCAGGCTCCGGGCGTCGAGCTCACGGTCCAGGTCGACGAGTCGCTCCTCGGTCAGGTCTCCGCGGGGGTGATCCCGAGCTTCTCGGGCTATTCACGTCTGCGTGCGGTCCGCGGGCCGGAGATCCTCGAAGGGCTCGAGCCCGTCGTCCACGCGGTCCGCGCCGCCGGTGCCCGCTCGGTCGTCCACGTCGGGCAGGTCTGGGACGCCGTCCCGCCCGTCGTGCTGTCGGGGGCCGACGCCGTCGGGCTCGAGGTCGGCCCTGTCGCCGACGGCCGCTGGGACTCTCGTGGGTGGGAGCTCCTCGCCCGCGCCGTCGAGCGGGGGACGCAGCTCTGGGCCGGTCTGCCGCCCGCGACGGTCTCGCAGTGCGCTGGAGCAGACGTCCGGGGGCTCGCCGACCTCGTGAGCGTCCCGTGGCGACGTCTCGGTCTGCCTGCTGAGGGGCTCGCCGACGTGGTCCTCAGCTCGGCGGGCAGCGCCGCGACCTGGACCACGGACGGCACCCCCGACCGAGCCCGCGGCGCCCTGGGGACCGTCGTGCGGGCCGCGGAGATCCTCGCCGAGCGTGCTGGTGGCTAGCGGCCGCCGCCTCTTCGCCGACACCACCCCGCTGCGCGAGTCGCCTGCCTTCAGGCGCCTGTGGTGGGGGCTGGGGATCTCGAACCTCGGCGCTCAGCTCACGGTCGTGGCGGTCGGGCTCCAGGTCTACTCGCTCACCTCGTCGACCTTCGCCGTCGGTGTGCTGGGCATCTGCGCGCTCGTGCCTCTCGTCGTGCTCGGCCTCTACGGCGGTGCGCTCGTCGACGCCTACGACCGCCGCAAGGTCGCGCTCTCGGCGTCGGTGGTGCTGTGGGTCGTGACGATGCTGCTCGCCGCGCAGGCGTGGCTCGACGTCGGGTCGGTCGGCCTGCTCTACGGGCTGGTCGCGCTCCAGTCGGCCGCCTTCGCGGTCAACAACCCGGCGCGCTCGGCCATCATCCCCAGGCTGCTGCCGGCGCGCCTGCTGCCTGCGGCGAACACCCTCATGACCATCACCTGGAACATCGCGCTGACCGTCGGTCCGCTGGTTGCGGCCCTCGTGGTGAGCCGGTGGGGCTACGGCATCGTCTACACGGTCGACGTGCTGTGCTTCACGGCCGCGCTGTGGGCCCTGGTCCAGCTGCCCGGCATGCCGCCCGAGCCCTCGCACGCCGGGGACGGGGTCGACGGCGTCGAGGGCGAGGTCGACCCACGGTCGGGGACCAAGGACGCGGCGCGCCGCCGGGTCGGGTTGTCGTCCGTGCTCGAGGGGCTCCGCTACCTCGCGACGCGCCCCAACGTCCGCATGACCTTCCTCGTCGACCTGGTCGCGATGATCCTCGCGATGCCTCGCGTGCTGTTCCCCGCGATCGGCGTGGTCATCCTCGGCGGGGGAGCGGCCACGACAGGTGCGCTCACCGCAGCCCTCGCAGTCGGCGGTCTGCTCGCCGGGGTGTTCTCGGGCGGGCTGACCCGCGTGCACAGGCAGGGGGTCGTCATCATGTGGGCGATCATCGGCTGGGGTCTGTCCGTCGCGGGCTTCGGCGTCGTGCTCGTCCTGGCGGGGCGGACCAGCCCGGACCACGTGCTCGTCGTCGCGCTGGGCGCCGCGCTCCTCATGCTGGTCCTGTGCGGGGCGTCCGACGCGATCAGCTCGGTGTTCCGCCAGACCATCCTCCAGTCGGCGACCCCCGACGACATGCGCGGACGGCTCCAGGGGGTGTTCATCGTCGTGGTCGCCGGTGGACCGCGCCTCGGTGACCTGGTGCTGGGCGCCCAGTCGTCCTGGTGGGGCGAGGGCCGGGCTGCCGTGGTCGGAGGTCTCGCCTGCGTCGTGGTGCTCCTGCTCCTGCTGCGCTGGCAGCCCCGGCTCCTCGCCTACGACTCCCGCCACCCAGAGCCCTGACCCGCACCTCGCTCGTCGAGGAGCAGGCTGGCAGCGCGACGGCGGCGCACCCGGTGGGGTGCGCCGCCGTCGGAGAGCCGGGTCCTGTACTTCTCAGCCCAGGCGCTCCCACAGGAACCTGTAGGCCAGCGCCTGCATGAAGGACGCCTGCTCGTTGTTCGCGGCGCCGCCGTGGCCACCCTCGATGTTCTCGTAGTACGTGACGTCCTTGCCGGCCTCGATCATCGCTGCAGCGAGCTTGCGGGCGTGGCCCGGGTGGACCCTGTCGTCGCGCGTCGACGTCGTGAAGAGGACCGGCGGGTACTCCCGGTCTGCGTCGAAGAGGTGGTACGGCGAGAAGGTCTGGATGAACTCCCACTGCGCGGGGTCGTCAGGGTCGCCGTACTCAGCCATCCACGACGCGCCCGCGAGCAAGTGGGAGTACCGCTTCATGTCGAGCAGGGGCACCTGGATCACCACGGCGCCGAAGAGCTCCGGGTACTGGGTGAGCATGTTGCCCGTGAGCAGCCCGCCGTTCGACCCACCCTGCACCCCGAGGTGCGCGCGGGAGGTGATGCCACGCGTCACGAGGTCCTTCGCGACCGAGGAGAAGTCCTCGTAGGCGCGGTGGCGGTTCTCCTGGAGGGCGAGCTGGTGCCAGCGGGGTCCGTACTCGCCGCCCCCGCGGATGTTCGCGACCGCGTACACGCCGCCCTGCTCGAGCCACGCCCGTCCGAGCCCGCCCGAGTACCCGGGGGTCAAGGAGATCTCGAAGCCTCCGTAGCCGTAGAGCAGCGTCGGGGCGGTGCCGTCGAGCGCGAGGTCGGCGCGGCGCACCAGGAAGTACGGCACCTTCGTGCCGTCGTCCGACGTCGCGAAGTGCTGCTCGACCGTGAGGCCGTCGGCGTCGAAGAACACCGGCATCGACTTGAGCAGCTCCGGCTCCTGCCCGACAGTCGCGATCGAGAGGGTGGTCGGCGTGAGGTAGTCGGTCGCGACCAGCCACACGTCGTCCGAGGCGTCGACGTCGACGGCACGGACGGCGACGGTCCCGATCTTCGGGGCACCGAGCATCTCGCTGCGCTCCCACGGCCCAGCACCGTCGGCCGGCGGGGTGAGCACGTGCAGGCGGTTCTTCACGTCGGCGAGGACGTTGAGCACCAGGTGGTGCTCCGTCCACGTCGCCCCGGCGAGAGACGTCGACTCGTCAGGCTCGAACAGCACCGTGAAGTCTCGACCACCAGCGAGGAAGTCGTCGAAGCCCGTCGCCAGCAACGAGCCCGAGGTGAAGGTCGTCCCACCGACGGTCCAGTCGTCGCGGAGCTCGACCAGCAGCCACTCGCGGCGGAAGCCGACCTCGGCCGAGTCAGGCACGTCGATCTTGGTCAGGGAGTCGTCGGCGGCGAGCACGTAGAGCTCGTTGCTGTAGAAGGCGAGGGAGCGTGCCACGAAGTCGCGGACGAAGCCCGGGGTGTGGCTGCGGAAGGCCGAGATGTACATGTCGTCCGTACGGCCCTCGTAGAGGACCGTCGCCGACTCGAGCGGGGTCCCACGGTGCCAGCGGCGGGCGACCCGCGGGTACCCGGAGGACGTCATGCTGCCCTCACCGGTGTCCGTGAACACGTACACGGTGTCGTCGTCGACCCACGCGAGGTCGCCCTTCGACTCCGGACGGTAGAACCCGCCGTCCTCGGGCGCGACGAACTCCTTCGTCGCCAGGTCGAACTCGCGCGTCACGTCGGCGTCGGAACCCCCGCGCGACAGGCTCACGAGAGCCTTGCGGTACGCGGGCCGCAAGATGCTCGCCCCGTGCCACACCCAGCTCTCACCCTCGGCCTCACCGAGGGCGTCCACGTCCAGGACGGTCTCCCACTCGGGCTCGTCGGTCCTGTACGACTCGAGCGTCGTGCGGCGCCACAGCCCGCGCACGTGCGTCGAGTCCTTCCAGAAGTTGTAGAGGTGGTCGCCGATCTTCGACACGTCGGGGATCTTCGCGTCGGAGTCCAGCACACCGCGCAGCGCGGCCTGGGTGCTGGTGAACTCCTCGGTCGCGGCGAGGGTGCTCGTGGTCTGCGCGTTGCGCTCGCGGACCCAGGCGAGGGCGTCGTCCCCCTCGACGTCCTCGAGCCACAGGCGCGGGTCGGCGTCGGCCGTCGGGGCGGTGGTGTCGGTCTGCTCTGCAGTCATCGGACCACCCTACGGTGATCGGGTGTCCTGCTGTCGAGCGACGCGGAGTGCCTGTGGACGACGCTCGACGTGTGCTCGTGCGCTGGTCACCGGGGGTACGAGGCCGGCCGAACCCTCCAGGGGCGTCGCACGTGCGCCGTCCTACGTGTGTCACAGGGCGGATGTGGGTGGCTCGCGCGATGATGGTCCGGTGAGCACGAAGACACCCCCCGCAGTCCAGGGTCCCGACGAGTCCGCGACCGCCGCGAGCCCTGACCAGAGCGCAGCCCAGCAGCGCTGGAAGGTGCTCGCCGAGGAGATCGAGGCGCACCAGTTCGCCTACTACGTGCGCGACGCCCCGACGGTGTCCGACGCCGAGTACGACGTCCTGCTGCGCGAGATCGGCCAGATCGAGGAGACGTACCCGCAGCTGCGCACCCCCGACTCTCCGACCCAGCGGGTGGGTGGGACCTTCTCGACAGACTTCGCGGCTGTGGACCACCGCGAGCAGATGCTCAGCCTCGACAACGCCTTCAACGCCGAAGACCTCGACGCCTGGGCCGAGCGGGTGCACCGCGAGATCGGCACGACGCAGGTCCACTACCTCTGCGAGGTGAAGATCGACGGGCTGGCCATCGCGCTGCTCTACGAGAAGGGTGTCCTGGTCCGTGCCGCCACCCGCGGTGACGGGCGGACGGGGGAGGACGTCACCCTCAACGTCCGCACGATCGAGAGCATCCCGCTGACCCTCGGCGGAGACCCGTCCACGCACCCGGACCTCATCGAGATCCGCGGCGAGGTCTTCATGCTCGTCGACCAGTTCGCCGCTCTCAACGAGGCGCAGGTGGCCGCCGGCAAGCCGCCCTTCGCCAACCCTCGCAACGCCGCGGCGGGGTCGCTGCGCCAGAAGAACCCGAAGGTCACCGCGAGCCGCCCGCTGCGGATGTACGCCCACGGGGTCGGCGCGCTGCACTGGGAGGCCGGTGCGCTCGCGACCCTGCGCCGCCAGTCCGACGCGTACGCCCTCTTCGAGCAGTGGGGTGTGCCGGTCTCGAGCCACAACCGCGTGGTCGAGGGCATGCCCGGTGTGCAGGAGATGATCGACTACTACGGCGACCACCGCCACGACATCGAGCACGAGCTCGACGGAATCGTCGTGAAGGTCGACGAGCTGGCCCTCCAGCGCCAGCTCGGCGCCACGAGCCGTGCACCGCGGTGGGCCATCGCATACAAGTACCCGCCCGAAGAGGTCAACACGAAGCTGCGGGACATCCTCGTCAACGTGGGGCGGACCGGTCGCGTGACCCCCTTCGGGGTGATGGAGCCCGTCCTCGTCGCCGGGTCGACGGTCTCGATGGCGACGCTCCACAACGGCAGCGAGGTGAAGCGCAAGGGCGTGCTCATCGGCGACACCGTCGTGCTGCGCAAGGCCGGCGACGTCATCCCCGAGATCGTCGGGCCTGTCGTCGAGCTGCGTGACGGTTCCGAGCGCGAGTTCGTCATGCCGACCGAGTGCCCGTCGTGCGGAACACCGCTCGCCCCCGCGAAGGAGGGCGACGTCGACATCCGTTGCCCCAACCAGCGGTCCTGCCCGTCTCAGCTGCGTGAGCGGGTCTTCCACCTCGCCGGCCGGGGTGCCTTCGACATCGAGGCGATGGGCTGGGAGGCGGCGATCGCCCTCGTGGACCCCGAGCACAACCGACCCGAGAGCGCCGACGCCGACGGCGTCCCGGTCCAGGTGCCGGTCCTCGAGACCGAGGCCGGGTTCTTCGACTTCGAGGTGGACGACCTCGCGGACGTCCTCGTGTGGCGCGAGAAGAAGAAGGCCGGCGTCGGGACAGGGGTGTGGGAGCAGATCCCGTTCTTCTACACCAGGGCCACCGCCAAGAACCCGTCCAAGCCCTCGGCGACCACGGTCAAGTTCTTCGACGAGCGCGAGAAGGCCAAGACGCAGCCGCTGTGGCGCGTCCTCGTGGCCCTGTCGATCCGGCACGTCGGCCCGACCGCCGCCCGTGCGCTCGCGACGGCCTTCGAGTCGGTCGAGGCGATCATGGACGCGACCGAGGAGGAGCTCGCTGCGACCGAGGGCGTCGGTCCGACGATCGCGCGCGCCGTCCGCATCTGGTTCAACGGACGGGCCTCGGTCGCTGCGGCACCCGAGCCCGAGGCGTCCGGCACGGTCACACCGGTCGACGGAGCATCCGACGCCGCAGTCCCTGGAGATGCCCCAGAGCTGTCCGAGGATGCTGTCCCGGGGGACTCCGCGGTCCCCGCGACCCTTCCGCCCGCGGACGAGGACGACGACCTCGAGGTCGACGGATCCGACTGGCACCGCGAGATCATCGAGCGCTGGCGTGCGGCAGGGGTCCAGATGCGCGACGAGCGGGACGAGTCCATCGTCCGCACGCTCGAGGGCCTCACGGTCGTGGTGACAGGGTCGCTCGAGGGCTTCAACCGTGACCAGGTCAAAGAGGCGATCATCGCGCGCGGCGGCAAGGCCGCAGGCTCGGTGTCGAAGAAGACCGACTTCGTGGTGGTGGGGGAGAACGCGGGCTCGAAGGAGGCCAAGGCGCGTGAGCTCGGCCTGACGATCCTCGACGAGGCCGGTTTTGTCACGCTCCTCGCCGAAGGGCCGCCGGCCGCAGCAGACCCGCTCCTCGACGAGGACGGCTCACCGCTCGAGGGATCAGAGCCCGAGACTGCAGCAACGGACTCAGAAGACTGACATGGCGGGCGTCGAGCCGCTCAGCCGATGAGCGCGTCGATCGCCTCGGGCGATAGCACGTGGTCTACGGCCATCGCGCTCGCCCCGAGCACCCCGGCACGGTTGCCGGTCCGTGAGGCGACGATCCGCAGGTGCTGGGTGGCCAGGGGGAGCGAGCGCCTGTAGACGACCTCGCGGATCCCGGCGATCAGGTGCTCCCCGGACGACGCGACCACCCCGCCGACCACGATCATCGACGGGTTGAGCAGGCTCACGCACCCGGCGAGCACGGTCCCGATGTCGCGCCCGGCCTGGCGGACAGCGCGGCTCGCGGCGAGGTCGCCGGACCGCACGAGGGCCACGACGTCGTTGGACCCCGACGCCTCGAGCCCGCCCGCAGCGAGCTGCTGCGCGACGGCCTGCCCGCTCGCGACGGCCTCGAGGCAGCCGAGGTTGCCGCAGCGGCACGGCACCTCCGAGCGGTCCGAGACCGCCACGTGCCCGATGTCGCCCGCGGCTCCCTGGGCGCCGCGGCGCAGCGCACCGTCGCTGATGATCCCGGCACCGATGCCTGTGGCCACCTTGACGAACAGCAGGTCGCTCACCCCCGGCCACTCGGTGCGGTGCTCGCCGAGCGCCATGATGTTGACGTCGTTGTCGACGAGGACCGAGGCGCCCAAGCGGGCGCTCAGCACGCCCGGGACGTCGACGTCGTCCCAGGCTGGCATGATCGGCGGGTTGATCGGACGTCCCGTCGAGTGCTCGACGGGCCCGGGGAGCCCGACCCCCACGGAGACGAGGTCGTCGAGGCTGCGCCCGCTCGACCTCACGAGCTCTTCGCCCGTCTGAGCCACCCACCCGAGGATCACGTCGGGCCCGTCGGCGATCGAGATCGGAGCCTCGAGCTCGGCGAGCACCGTGGACGCGAGGTCTGTCACGGCCAGGTGGGCGTGCGTCGCGCCGAGGTCGACGGCGAGGACGACCCGAGCATCAGGGTTGAAGGCGAAGGTGGCCGGCGGTCGGCCCCCGGTCGACGTCGTCGCCCCGGCCGGGGCCACGAGCCCGGAGGCCATGAGGAGGTCGATGCGCGCAGCGATCGTCGAGCGTGCCTGCCCGGTGACGGCGGCGAGCTCGGCGCGCGTGCGGGGCTGGCCGTCGCGGAGCAGCTGGAACAGCTCCCCGGCTCCGGCCGTGCGGGGGACGACGCGGAGCGCCTCCTCGGTCGTCATGGGGTCCACCTCTCGGATCAGATGAGCGCGACTTTAGCAGATTACGAGCAGGTAACAATCGCCCTGCTTGCATCTTTTGCTTGACTGTCGACAGAAGTACCGCCTAGGTTCAGACCCATGGTCACCGTGGACCCACCCTCAGCAGCAGAGCCGCTCCTGCAGATGCGCAGCATCGTCAAGCAGTTTCCCGGCGCCCGTGCACTCGACGGCGTCGATCTCGACATCCTCCCCGGAGAGGTGCACTGCCTCCTCGGCCAGAACGGCGCCGGCAAGTCGACCCTCATCAAGGTGCTCGCCGGAGCCCACCAGCCCGACGAAGGGCAGATCCTCGTCCGCGGGGAGGCCGTCACCATCCCGCACCCCGTCGCCGCCCTGGATCTCGGGATCGCGACCATGTACCAAGAGCTCGACGTCGTCGACGGGCTCAGCGTCGCCGAGAACGTCTACCTCGGGCACGAGCTCGCCTCCGCCGGGTTCTCCCGCCGCCGTGCCGCGGTCCGCCGCACCCGTGAGCTGCTCGCCCGCCTCGGGCACCCCGGCATCTCGCCCACCCGCGACGTCGGGTCGCTCTCCGCGGCGGGCAAGCAGATCGTCTCCATGGCACGGGCCCTCTCCCGTGACGCGAGCGTCATCGTCATGGACGAGCCCTCAGCGGTCCTGGACTCCGAAGAGGTCGAGAACCTCTTCAGGGTCGTGCGCGAGCTCACCTCGGCCGGGGTCGCGATCGTCTACATCTCGCACAGGCTCGAAGAGATCCGTGCGATCGGCGACCGCATCACCGTCCTCAAGGACGGCCGGACCGTCGCCCAGAACCTCGCGGTCTCCGACACCCCCACCCCCGAGCTCATCCGTCTCATGACCGGGCGCACCGTCGAGCAGGTCTTCCCCCCGAGCACGCCGCTCGCCTCCGACGCCGAGGTGCTCCTGGCGGTCGAGGGCCTCGGGCTGGCAGGCGTCTTCGCTGACGTCAGCCTCGAGGTCCGTGCTGGCGAGGTCGTCGGGCTCGCCGGTCTAGTAGGCTCCGGCCGGTCCGAGATCCTCGAGACCGTCTACGGAGCCCGCCGCGCGACAGCAGGCTCCGTCCGTGTGGCCGGGCAGCGCACGCGGCCCGGGTCCGTCGGCTCGGCCGTCGACGCGGGGATCGGCCTCGCGCCCGAGGAGCGCAAGAGCCAGGGGCTGCTCCTCGACGAGCCCGTCTACCGCAACGTCACGCTCTCCACCTTCGCGCGGTTCGCCCGCGGCGGGATGCTCGCCGAGGGGGAGGAACGCGCCGCTGCGCAGCAGCAGGCCGCCGCGCTCGACCTACGTCCGAGCGACGTCGACCGACCTGCCCGGACCCTGTCGGGTGGTAACCAGCAGAAGGTGATGCTGGCCCGCTGGCTCGTGCACGGCTGCCGGGTGCTGCTGCTCGACGAGCCCACCCGCGGCGTCGACGTCGGCGCCCGAGCCGAGATCTACGCCCTGGTCCGCAGGCTCGCCGACGACGGCGCCGCCGTCGTCGTGGTCTCGAGCGAGATCGACGAGGTGCTCGGCATGTCAGACCGCGTCCTCGTCATCTCTGAAGGAACCGTCGTCTACACAGGCCCCGCCGACTCGATCGACGAGCACGGTGTGCTCGCCTTCGTCATGGAAGGACGTGCCGCATGAGCGAGCACAGGACCACACCCCCGTCAGGCACCGGCGACCGCGACCGTGCGACAGCACCCTCGGGACGACCAGGCCTCTCCCTCGGCAAGGACGCCGCTGCCGGGACCGTCTCCGCAGACCTGCCACCCGACGTGGGCGTGGCGCTGAGCACACCGGCCCCCCTCGACGGACGAGGGAGCGCCGCGGCCGGCAAGTCGGGGCACGAGACGTCGCGCGGCCTGGGCCTGAACGGCTCGGTCGGCCGCAACCTCGGTCTCGTCCTCGCCCTCGTGCTGCTCTGCGTGGTCGGGGCGGTGACCGGCGGAGAGCGCTTCGCGAGCATCGACAACGCCCTCACCATCCTCCGGCTCGCGGCCGTGCTCGGCGTGCTGTGCATCGGGATGACCTTCGTCATCACCGCCGGAGGGATCGACCTCTCCGTCGGCTCGGTGCTCGGGCTCGCCACAGTCTGGGCCAGCACCCTCGCCACGCAGACGATGGCGCGGGACACGCACTGGATCGTCATGGTCGGTGTCGCGCTCGCAGTCGGTGTCGCGTGCGGGCTCATCAACGGCATCCTCATCGCCTACGGCAAGATCGTCGGCTTCATGGCGACCCTCGCCATGATGGTCGGCGCACGCGGTCTCGCCGAGATCATCGCCAACCGCAAGACCCAGGTGGTCAGCGTCCCGGAGTTCCTCGACTTCTTCAGGGCCTCGGTCCTGGGGGTCCCGGTGCTCGTGTGGATGTTCGTGCTCGTCTCGGTCGGCGGGTGGGTGCTCCTCAACCGCACGACCTTCGGACGCCGCACCGTCGCGGTGGGCGGCAACCCGGAGGCTGCGCGCCTCGCCGGGATCAAGGTCAGGCGCCACACCATGTACCTCTACGCGCTCTCGGGCCTCACCGCCGGCATCGCCGGGATCATGATGCTCGCCCGCACCACGGCGGGCTCGTCGACCAACGGCCAGCTCTACGAGCTCGACGCCATCGCGGCTGTCGTCGTCGGTGGGACCCTCCTCGCCGGAGGACGCGGCACCATCGTCGGCACCGTGCTCGGCGTGCTGATCTTCACCACCCTCACCAACGTGTTCACGCAGAACAACATGTCCACCTCGGCCCAGGCCGTCGTCAAGGGCGTGATCATCGTCGCGGCCGTCCTCATCCAGCAGAGGTTCGCGACCCGCAGCCGCACCACCTGACCTCCCCGGGCACCCTCCGCGGGGCCCGGCCTCAGCACGACACCCGCACCAGACCCGCAGCAGGACGACGATCACAGGAGATTCTCATGTCCGCTCGACTGTTCAGCCAGACACCCCCGGCCCGCACCGGATCGCCGGAGCGCGGCACAGACCGACGACGCGTCCCCGCCCTCGTGGCAGGGTTCGCCGTCGCAGGCCTCGTCCTCACGGCCTGCACCTCCAACACCCCGGCCCCTGCCGACTCCTCGGCCGCGGCCGCCCCAGCCGCTGCCTCCGACAACGACGCCTCCGGTGACACCGTCGTCATCGGCTTCTCCGCCCCGGCAGCCGACCACGGCTGGATGGGCGCCATCACCGAGGCTGCCAAGGCCGAGGCCGAGAACTACCCCGACGTCGAGCTCCGCGTCGCGGAGGGCACCAACGACGTGAGCCTGCAGATCAGCCAGATCGAGACCTTCATCAACGACGGGGTCGACGCCATCGTGCTGCTGCCCTTCGACGGGGCAGCCCTCACCGAGATCGCGACCGAGGCCATGGAGGCGGGGATCGTGGTCATCAACGTCGACCGCGAGTTCTCGAGCCCCTTCGCCGCGCGCGCCACGGTGCTCGGAGACAACTACGGCATGGGGGTCAGCGCCGGGACGTACATCTGCGAGCAGCTGGGCGACAACCCCGACGCCGTCGTCGCGGAGATCGCCGGGATCGACTCGCTCCCGCTCACCCAGGACCGCAGCCAGGGCTTCGCGGACGCGCTCGAGGGCTGCGGCCTCGACGTCGACAACAGGGTGGCCGCCGACTTCACCATCCAGGGTGGTGAGTCGGCGACCGCCAACCTGCTCCAGGCCGCGCCGCAGATCGACGCGATCTGGAACCACGACGACGACCAGGGTGTCGGTGTCCTCGCGGCCATCGAGAGTGCCGGGCGCGACGAGTTCTTCATGGTCGGCGGGGCTGGCTCGGCCAACGTCATGCGGTCGATCGAGGCCGGCGACTCGGTGCTCCAGGCGACAGTCGTCTACCCGTCCACCCAGGCGGCCGACGGCATCAAGATGGCGCGCCTCGCGGTCCAGGAGAAGTCGGTCAGCGACCTCGCCTCGCTCGGGGTCCCGCGCCAGGTGCAGCTGTACGCGCCCGTCGTGACGGCCGACAACGTCGCGCAGTACCTCCCGTCAGCCTTCGAGTCCTGACCGTCCGCACGACCTCACGGTGGGGCCGACGCCCAGGCGACCGGCCCCACCCCTGCTCGAAGGGAGTCGACGATGTCGGCTGACGGACGTCCCCGGCTGGGGATCGGGATGGTGGGCCACTCGTTCATGGGTGCCGCCCACTCGCAGGCGTGGCGCACCGCCCCACGGTTCTTCGACCTGCCGCTGCAGACCGAGATGACCGCTGTCGCAGGACGCACGGCCGAGAGCGCGCAGGCGGCTGCGGACAGGCTGGGCTGGCTCGGCTCCGAGGCGAGCTGGAAGGACCTGGTCGCCCGCGACGACGTCGACCTGGTCGACATCTGCACCCCTGGAGACACGCACGCCGAGATCGCGATCGCGGCACTCGAGGCGGGCAAGCATGTGCTCTGCGAGAAGCCCTTGGCCAACTCGGTCGCAGAGGCGACGCAGATGGCCGATGCGGCCGACGCCGCCGCAGAGCGCGGCGTCCTCGCGATGGTCGGCTTCACCTACCGCCGGGTCCCGGCGATCCAGCTCGCCCGACGCCTGGTCGAGGAGGGCCGCATCGGGACAGTGCGCCACGTCCGGGCCCAGTACCTCCAGGACTGGCTCACGGACGAGGAGTCTCCGCTCAGCTGGCGCCTCGACAAGGACAGAGCCGGTTCGGGGGCTCTCGGAGACATCGGTGCGCACGTGATCGACCTCGCCCAGTTCGTCACGGGGGAGCAGATCACGGGGGTGTCCGGGATGCTCGAGACCTTCGTCGCCGAACGGCCCCTCGCCGAGAGCTCGGCCGGGCTGTCCGCTGTCGCGGGGAGCGGTCGCGGTCCAGTCACCGTCGACGACGCCGCGGCCTTCCTCGCCCGGATGTCCGGGGGAGGGATCGCCGTCTTCGAGGCCACCCGCTTCGCGGCCGGGCGAAAGAACGCCATCAGGCTCGAGATCAACGGCTCGCGCGGCTCGGTCGCCTTCGACTTCGAAGACATGAACGTGCTCCACCTCTACGACGCCGACGAAGACGCCGAGACCGCCGGCTTCCGCAGGATCGTGGTGACCGAGCCGGGCCATCCCTACCTCTCGCACTGGTGGCCCGCCGGTCACGGGCTCGGCTACGAGCACGCCTTCACCCACCAGGTGGTCGACCTCGTCGGCGCGGTCGCGGCCGGCACCCCGCCGGCGCCCAGCTTCCGTGACGGGCTCACCGTGCAGAAGGTGCTCGCCGCGGTCGAGGAGTCAGCGGCTGACGCGAGCGCCTGGCGGACGGTCTGATCCCTGATCCCTGATCCCTGATCCCCGAGCCCCGATCCCTGGTCGCACCGCTCGCCCCGGTCGTGCTGATCGCCGGGGTGGACCGCACCCGTCGGACCGCGCTCCGACGAGCCACGCACTGTGGGGTGTTCACGGACGGGCCGCAACCTGGCCTCAGCACGGGTCGGTCGCGTCCGACCCACGCAAGAACAGGCCGCGCAGGTGCGGCCGACGGCACGACGGAGCAGTCGTGCCGCAGACCTCTCGAAGGAGTCCCTCATGGTCCGACCGATCACCCTCTTCACAGGCCAGTGGGCCGACCTGCCCTTCGAGGAGGTCGCGCGTCTCGCGGCCGGCTGGGGGTACGACGGCCTGGAGATCGCCTGCTGGGGCGACCATCTAGACCCGTGGCGCTGGGACGACGACGCCTACGTGCAGGGAAGGCTGGACGTCCTGGCCGAGCACGGTCTGCAGGTCCACGCGATCTCCAACCACCTCAAGGGTCAGGCGGTCTGCGACGACCCGATCGACCAGCGGCACCGCGACATCCTGCCCGACGTCGTGTGGGGAGACGGAGACCCCGAGGGGGTGCGCCAGCGCGCGGCCGAGGAGATGAAGCACACCGCCCGGCTCGCGGCCCGGCTCGGGGTGAAGACCGTCGTGGGCTTCACGGGGTCCTCGATCTGGAAGTACGTCGCGATGTTCCCGCCCGTGAGCCAGCAGGCCGTGGACGCCGGCTACCAGGACTTCGCCGACCGCTGGAACCCGATCCTCGACGTCTTCGACGAGGTGGGCGTGAGGTTCGCGCACGAGGTCCACCCGAGCGAGATCGCCTACGACTACTGGACGACGGTCCGCACCCTCGAGGCGATCGGGCACAGGGAGGCCTTCGGTCTGAACTGGGACCCGAGCCACATGGTCTGGCAGGACATCGACCCGGTCGGGTTCCTCTGGGACTTCAAGGACAGGATCTACCACGTCGACTGCAAGGACACGAAGAAGCGGATGCACAACGGCCGCAACTCGCGCCTCGGCTCGCACCTCGCCTGGGCTGACGGGCGCCGCGGGTGGGACTTCATCTCGACAGGGCGCGGCGACGTCCCCTGGGAGGACGCCTTCCGCATGCTCAACACCATCGGCTACGCGGGCCCGATCTCGATCGAGTGGGAGGACGCAGGGATGGACCGGCTGGTAGGAGCGCCCGAGGCTCTCGAGCTCGTGCGCCGTCTGGCGCTCGACGCCCCCGACGTCGCCTTCGACGCAGCGTTCAGCGCGCGGTGAGCATCGGCGCCCCTGGGAGCGCCTGCTCGCCACCCGGACCGGCGGCGACCGGGGTGGGCCCGAGGGGGACGCACGGACCGCGCAGCGATGGCGAGCAGGGGTGACTGCGGTCACCGTCGACGGGTTTGGCGGCTGGGCTGACGTCGCGTAATGTTCTCGACGTCAGCCCGACAGGGAGGCACAGACACCACTGCGAAGCTCTTCGGAGCCGGCGCGAAGTGGCTGGTCCCGGGGTCCTGACTTCTCCGCACGAAGGTCTACTCAGGCTCGCCTGGGACTGGTAGTGTCGAGAGCCTGGTTCGGACAGCGGTCACGCTGTCTGGCATCGGCCCGAGTCGCTCGTGAGAGTGGTTCGGAGGGCCGCGAAGATCAGGTAGTCTTCACCAGGCCCGCTTGACCGGGTTAACGCGCTGGAAACGGCGGGTTGACGCAGGGAAGCGAGTCGGGTAAGTTTGAACGGTTGCCTCACGCCAGACGCTCAGTTATGAGTGAACGGGTGATGCGCGTCCGCTCCTTGAGAACTCAACAGTGTGCTTAATAGTCAATGCCAAGACCCCTTGTCTTGGATTGGTGCTCGGCCTTTCGGTCGGGGCTGGTCTGATGGCAAGGTTTATTTGGTATGAATTGAAAACGCAAGTTTTCGGTTTGTAGCCTTGATTAATCAAGTTCTCTCTTTGCAGGGAGGCTTGCTTCGTATGGTTGTTAAC
>NZ_JACBYE010000045.1 GCF_013415325.1 Sanguibacter inulinus
TCGTCACCCCGCCCGTCGTGACGCCTCCTGTCGTGACCCCGCCCGTGGTCAAGCCCCCCGTCACGCCGCCGCCGTCGACAGGTGGCAGCTGGCGCGGCAGCGCCGCGCAGGGCCAGGCGGCCGTCGACTGGGCGAAGACCCAGACCGGTCTGCCCTACGTCTGGGGTGCCAACGGACCGAGCGCCTACGACTGCTCGGGCCTCACCTCGAAGGCCTGGGGCAACGCCGGTCTCTCGATCCGCCGGACCTCGCGCGACCAGTACACGCAGTCGGCCAAGGTGAGCCTCGACGCCATGCGTCCGGGCGACCTGGTCTTCTGGGCCTCGAACCCCAACGACCCGTCGACCATCTTCCACGTGGCCATGTACGCCGGCAACGGCCAGATCGTCGAGGCCGCCGAGCCCGGCGTCCCCTCCCGCGTGACGCACATGCGCTGGAACAAGACGCTCGTCCCCGTCGCCGGTCGCCCCTGACCGATCCGGGCCTCTGCAGGCATCTGCGGGCATCTGCCCAGCACAGCAGGTACGACGAAGGGCGGCTCCCGCGGGAGCCGCCCTTCGTCGTACCTGCTGCGTGTCGTACCTGCTGTGCTCTGGTGCTGCGCGAGCCGGGGTCACCGGCCCGCGGCGGCCTCAGTGGTTGTAGTAGCCCGCGTCCTTGGCCCGCTGGAAGGAGCGCTCGATCTCTGCCTCGGCCTCGGCCTTGCCGGTCCAGTGGGCGCCCTCGACGGACTTGCCCGGCTCGAGGTCCTTGTAGACCTCGAAGAAGTGCTGGACCTCGAGACGGTGGAAGTCCGAGACGTCGTCGATGTCCTGGCGCCACGCGGCGCGCTGGTCGCCCGTCGGCACGCAGAGGACCTTGTCGTCGCCGCCGGCCTCGTCGCGCATGCGGAACATGCCGAGCGCGCGGCAGCGGATCAGGCAACCGGGGAAGGTCGGCTCCTCGAGCAGGACGAGCGCGTCGAGCGGGTCGCCGTCCTCGCCGAGCGTGCCCTCGATGAACCCGTAGTCGTCCGGGTACCGCGTAGAGGTGAAGAGCATGCGGTCCAGACGGATGCGACCGGTCTGGTGGTCGACCTCGTACTTGTTGCGCTGACCCTTGGGGATCTCGATCGTGACGTCGAACTCCACTGTTCTTTCCTCCAGTAGCACCGTTCCCGTGGCAGACGGTGCGCCGGGGAGTGCGGTCGTGATGCGGCCTGTCGACAGGCCGACGGTCGGTGTGTCCACTCGCCAGGGTAGACGACAACCTGTCGGATCGGGGTGGGAGATCGCCCGAGGTGCCCTGAGTGACCTAGTCTGACCGCACGGTGTGCGCGAGAGCACGCCACGGCGCCCACGCGAGCGAGTGCGGGACGCCGGCAGCCGCGAGACCGACCAGAGGACACGACGAGCATGGCGCTGATGGCCCGAGTAGTCACGGGGACTGTCGCGGCAGCCCTCGTCGTCACGGGTGGGTATGCCTGGGCCGACATCCACGACTTCGTCCCCGGCATCCTCACGATCGGCCCAGAGCCCGCCCCGCCGGCCCCGTTCCCGACAGCCCCGGGAGCCACCCTCGGTGCTGCGCCCACGAGCGTGGTCAGCACCCTCGACCCTGCCGCGCCGACGCCCGGGGCCGCGGCGCTGCAGGCAGCCGTCGACGCCGTCGTGGCAGACCCTCGCCTCGGTCCCTCTGTCGGGGTCGTCGTCTCGGACGCGCTGACCGGCGAGGTCCTCGCCTCCTCGACCCCGGGCACGCCACGGGTCCCGGCGTCGATCCAGAAGCTCTTCACGGCCGCCGCGGCGCTGAGCACCCTCGACCCCGACTCAGTCCTGACCACCACGGTGACGCAGGCTGCGTCAGGGCGGCTCACGCTGGTCGGCGGCGGAGACATGATGCTCGCTGCCGGTGCGGGCGACCCCGCAGCCGTCAACGGGCGTGCCGGGCTCGACGACCTCGCGGCGCAGGTCGCCGAGACCCTCAGGCTCACCGGCGGCACGACGGTCCAGCTCACGCTCGACGACTCGCTCTTCACGGGATCGGCGACGGGCCCCTGGGCCGACGACATCCCGGGCCTGGGCTTCGCGGCACCGGTCGCCGCCGTCGCCGTGGACACCGGGCGGCTCAGCGCGGGGGAGTACGCGCCGCGGACCGACGACCCGGCCATGGCCGCCGCACGCACCTTCGCCGCGGCCCTCGGCCAGCACGGCGTCACGGTCGAGGGCGAGCCGACCCGTGGGACGTCGGGGGCTGGCGACACCGTCCTCGGATCGGTCGACTCCGCACCCCTCGGCCAGGTGGTCGAGTACTTCTTGCACACCTCGGACAACACCATCACCGAGGTGGTCGGCCGGCTCGTCGCGATCGAGGCCGGTCTCCCGGCGTCCTTCGGGGGCGCGACCCAGGCCGTCGCCCAGCAGCTCGACAGGCTGGGGGTCGACACCGAGGGCCTCACGCTCGCCGACGCGAGCGGGCTCGGTGACGGGTCCAGGGCCTCGGCGACGACGCTGGCAGAGCTCCTCGCCGTGATGTCGAGCCCGTCGCACCCCGAGCTGCGGACCGTCATGACGGGCATGCCCGTCGCCGCGCTCGACGGGACGCTGAGCGACCGCTTCGTGGCGACCGACGCCGCAGGGCTCGTGCGGGCCAAGACCGGCAGCCTCCCCGGGGTCACCTCCCTCGCCGGGAACCTGCTCACGGACGACGGTCGCGAGCTGTTGTTCGTCGTCATGGCCGACCAGGCCCCCGGACCCGGGCAGTGGGACGCCCGGGCCGCGATCGACGGCTTCGTGGCTGCACTGACGGACTGCGGCTGCCGATGAGCCAGCAGGACCAGCAGCCTGGGAGGCAGGCCCGCGAGCTCGTCGACTGGGAGGACGCTGCCCAGATCGCCGGCAGGCTCGCGAGCCCCGGACCTGTCGCGAGCCGGGACGATCTCGAGGCCCTCGTCGCGTCGCTGCGCGGGGCCGCGGCCCGGGCCGTCGACCCGGTCCTGGAGATCACCCGGATGACCGCGGCCGATGGTCGCGACCTCTCCGCGACCGGGCTCTCCGGGGTCCTCGTCCTCGACAGGCCGGGATGGGCCCGGGCGAGCGCCCGCTCGATGCAGTCGATGACCGCCGGTGCGCTGCGCCTGCCGACCCGGACCGTCCCGCTCGCCGCCGAGCTCCTCGCGAGTGCCGAGGTCGGCGCGACCCTCGCGCTGCTCTCGACCAAGATCCTCGGCCAGTTCGACCCCTTCGGCCCTGCCGACGGCAACCTGCTGCTGGTCGCACCGAACGTGCTCCAGACCGAGCGGGACCTGCGCGTGCGCCCCGAGGACTTCAGGCTCTGGGTGTGCCTGCACGAGCAGACGCACGCCCTCCAGACCGCGGCTGCGCCGTGGATCGCCGACCACCTCCGCGCGAAGACGCAGACGCTCCTCGCGGACCTCAGCACCAGCACGAGCGACCTCCGGCAGGCACCCGCCCGACTCCTCGGCGCGGCACGCGCGGTCGTCTCGGCCGTGCGGGGCACGACGGGGCCCGACGGGCAGACGCTGTCTCTCGTCGACGGCGTGCTGACCCCCACGCAGCGCCAGGCCCTCGACGAGGTCGGCGCCGTCATGGCTCTGCTCGAGGGGCACGCCGACGTGGCCATGGACGCCGTCGGCAGCTCGGTCGTGCCCACGGTCCGCAGCATCCGCCGGAAGTTCAGCGCCCGCCGCTCGGCCGGCGGCACCAGCACACCTGACCGGGTCCTGCGCAGGCTCCTCGGCATGGACGCGAAGATGGCGCAGTACCGCGACGGCGCGGCCTTCGTCCGGGGCGTCACGCGCGTCGTCGGGACCGACGGTGTCAACGCCGTCTGGAGCGGACCCGACGCCCTGCCCTCCCCGCGCGAGATCGCCGACCCCGTCGCGTGGGTCCGTCGTGTGCACGGCTGAGCCAGGCGCCCTCGGGTGAGCGGACCGCCACGGGCCGTCGCCCTCGCGCGGCTGCACGTGCGTGCAGCTCTCGCGCCGCTGGCCGTCGAGCACCCGGGTGCCCTGGTGCTGGTCGCGTGCTCGGGCGGCGCCGACTCGCTCGCGCTGGCCGCCACGACAGCCTTCGTCGCGCCGCGGCTCGGTCTGCGCGCCGGGGCCGTCGTGGTCGACCACCGGCTCCAGGACGGCAGCGACCAGGTGGCAGCGGACGCCGCCGCCCGCTGCCGCGCGCTCGGGCTCGACCCCGTCGAGGTACGCACCGTCCAGGTGGCCCGGGGCCCGGGGTCCGGCGGACCCGAGGGTGCGGCCCGCGACGCCCGCTACGCGGCGCTGGGGGAGGCTGCCGACCAGAGGGGGGCCGTCGCCGTCCTGCTCGGCCACACCGCGGACGACCAGGCGGAGTCTGTGCTGCTCGGGCTGGCCCGCGGGTCCGGGGCGCGGTCGCTCTCGGGCATGCGCGCCGAGGTCGGGCGCCTGCGCAGACCGCTGCTCGCCCTGCGGCGCTCCGAGACCGAAGAAGTCTGCAGCGCAGCCGGGGTCGACTGGTGGACCGACCCGACCAACGCCGGGGACGGTCCTGACGCCCCGCTGCGGTCGAGGGTGCGGGCCACGGTCCTGCCGCTGCTCGACGACGTGCTCGGACCTGGCGTCGTGGACGCCCTCGTCCGCACGGCCGACCAGCTGCACGACGACGACGCCGCGCTGTCGGCCCTGGCCCGAGATCTGCTGTCCGCGGCGCTCGTCGACGAGGACGGTCCGGGCCGCGTGCTCCTCGACGTCGCGGTCCTCGAGGCCGCGCTCCCGGCGCTGCGGACCCGGGCGCTGCGCCTGGCGGCGCTCGCCGCAGGGTGCCCGGCGGGAGCCCTCGGTCGGGAGCACGTGCTGAGCCTCGACGGGCTCCTGACGCGCTGGCGCGGGCAGGGCCCTCTCCACCTGCCGGGGGGCGTCACGGCCACCAGGGTGTGTGGCAGGCTTGTCCTCGAACCCCCCCACCACTGACTCAAGGAGCCCTCCCCGTGGGATCTGCCCAGGCTGGCGACATCCATCACATCCTGCTGAGCGAGGAGGAGATCGCTGCGAAGCTCGACGAGCTCGCGCTGCGCATCGACGCCGACTACGCAGGCAAGGACCTCCTGCTCGTCGGGGTCCTCAAGGGCGCCGTCATGGTGATGGCCGACCTCTCGCGCCGCATCGAGCACCAGGGTGTCGAGATGGACTGGATGGCCGTGTCGTCCTACGGCTCCGGCACCAAGTCCTCGGGTGTCGTGCGCATCCTCAAGGACCTCGACGCCGACCTCTCCGGCCGCCACGTCCTCATCGTCGAAGACATCATCGACTCCGGCCTGACGCTGTCCTGGCTGATCTCCAACCTGCGCAGCCGGGGGCCTGCGTCGGTCGAGGTCGCCGCGATGCTGCGCAAGCCCGACGCCGCCAAGGTCGAGGTCGACGTCCGCTACGTGGGCTTCGACATCCCCAACGAGTTCGTCGTCGGCTACGGCCTCGACTACGCCGAGAAGTACCGCACGCTGCCCTTCGTGGGCACGCTCGCGCCGCACGTCTACGAGAGCTGAGCCGAGCGCTGCCGAGCAGCGCAGGCACCACCCCTGACCCCTCCGGTCGGCCCCGATCGTCCTGCCCTGGGCGAACAGGCCTGGTCGGAGGGGTCAATCTTCAGGGTCGCCGTGTATTTTCGACGACGTACCAGTGTGCGAGCGGAAGGATGCGGGGCGTGCCCCGTCGTCGATGAACATGAAACGCATTGTGAGCGGACCGTTCCTGTGGATCGTCCTCGGTCTGGTGATCGTCGGCTTCGCCCTCAGCACGCTGTTCGGTGAGAAGGTCTCCAAGATCGACACCTCGGACGGGCTCACGCTCCTCGCGGGGGACACTGTCGAGCAGGCCCTCGTCGTCGACGGAGACCAGCGCGTCAGGCTGACGCTGACCGAGCCCTTCACGGTCGACGGCGACGACAAGGGCAAGAGCGTCGAGTTCTACTACGTCGAGCCCCAGGGCGAGCAGGTCGTCGACGCTGTCGTCAAGGCCGACCCCGAGAAGGGCTACAACTCCGAGGTGGCCCGAGCCGGCTTCCTCTCGTCGATGCTCTCGATCATCATCCCGTTCCTCATCATCGGCGTGATCTTCTACTTCATCCTCTCGCGCATGCAGGGCGGCGGCTCGCGCGTCATGGGCTTCGGCAAGTCGAAGGCCAAGCTCGCGACCAAGGACACCCCGCAGGTGACCTTCGCCGACGTGGCCGGTGCTGACGAGGCCGTCGAAGAGCTCCGCGAGATCCAGGAGTTCCTCTCAGAGCCCGCCAAGTTCCAGGCCGTCGGTGCCAAGATCCCCAAGGGCGTGCTGCTCTACGGCCCTCCCGGGACCGGTAAGACCCTGCTGGCCCGCGCCGTCGCCGGCGAGGCCGGCGTCCCGTTCTACTCGATCTCCGGATCGGACTTCGTCGAGATGTTCGTCGGTGTCGGTGCCTCCCGTGTCCGCGACCTGTTCGCGCAGGCCAAGGAGAGCGCCCCGGCGATCATCTTCGTCGACGAGATCGACGCCGTCGGCCGGCACCGTGGTGCCGGCATGGGCGGCGGCCACGACGAGCGCGAGCAGACGCTCAACCAGCTCCTCGTCGAGATGGACGGTTTCGACGTCAAGGCGAACGTCATCCTCATCGCCGCGACCAACCGCCCGGACATCCTCGACCCCGCCCTGCTGCGGCCGGGTCGTTTCGACAGGCAGATCGCCGTCGAGGCCCCCGACCTCCAGGGCCGCGCCGACATCCTCGCCGTGCACGCCAAGGGCAAGCCGATCGTCGAGGGCGTCGACCTGCGCGCCGTCGCCCGTCGGACCCCCGGGTTCTCGGGCGCCGACCTCGCGAACGTCCTCAACGAGGCCGCGCTGCTCACAGCACGCAGCGGAGCCCAGCTGATCGACGACCGCGCCCTCGACGAGGCGATCGACCGCGTGATCGCGGGACCGCAGAAGCGCACCCGCATCATGAACATCAAGGAGCAGAAGATCACGGCGTACCACGAGGGTGGTCACGCCCTGGTCGCCGCTGCGATGCGCTACACGGACCCCGTCACCAAGGTGACGATCCTGCCGCGCGGCCGCGCCCTCGGCTACACGATGGTCATGCCGTCGGAGGACAAGTACTCGACCACCCGCAACGAGCTGCTCGACCAGCTCGCCTACGCGATGGGTGGCCGCGTCGCCGAAGAGCTCGTCTTCCACGACCCGACCACGGGTGCGTCGAACGACATCGAGAAGGCGAGCGCCACAGCCCGCAAGATGGTCACCGAGTTCGGCATGAGCGAGCGCCTCGGTGCGATCAAGCTCGGGCAGAGCGCCGGCGAGCCGTTCATGGGCCGCGACATGGGGCACCAGCGCGACTACTCCGAGGCTGTCGCCGGGACCGTCGACCACGAGGTGCGTCGCCTGGTCGAGGCTGCGCACGACGAGGCGTGGTCCGTCCTCGTGGAGTACCGCGACGTGCTCGACCACCTGGTCCTCGAGCTCCTCGAGAAGGAGACGCTCAACCAGGCCGAGCTCGCCGCCATCTTCGAGCCCGTCGTCAAGCGCGAGCCGCGCGAGGTGTGGCTCTCGAGCGAGCAGCGCGCCGTCTCCGACCGCGGACCCGTCCTCACCGAGGCCGAGAAGGCCGTCCAGGGTGACGCCCCGGTGATCCCCGAGGACGAGGCCGCCGCAGCCCGCGACGAGCACCCGGCCGAGGCCGTGGGCGAGGTCCCGCCGGGCGGGACCGTCGGACCTGTCGACCTCGCCAAGCCCGGCGCGAGCGACGAGACGGGCGCATGAGCGACGTGACGGACGAGAGCGGCGTGCACGCCGAGCACGCGCCGGTCGACCTCCCGCGCGCCGCCGCGGCGGTCCGCGAGCTCTTGATCGCCGTCGGCGAGGACCCGGACCGTGAAGGCCTGCTGGACACCCCGGCCCGGGTCGCCCGGGCCTACGCCGAGACCTTCGCAGGGCTCCGGCAGGACCCGGCCGACGTGCTCAACGCGGTCTTCGACATCGGCCACGAAGAGATGATCCTCGTGCGCGACATCGAGGTGTACTCCACCTGCGAGCACCACCTGGTGCCCTTCCACGGGGTCGCCCACGTCGGCTACATCCCCGGGGTCGACGGTCGGGTCACCGGGCTGAGCAAGCTGGCCCGCCTGGTCGACGTCTTCGCCAAGCGCCCGCAGGTCCAGGAACGTCTGACCGCGCAGGTCGCCGACGCGCTCGTCGAGCACCTGGCGCCGCGCGGCGTGATCGTCGTGATCGAGTGCGAGCACCTGTGCATGTCGATGCGCGGCGTGCGCAAGCCTGGCTCGCGGACCGTCACCTCTGCGGTCCGTGGCCAGATGCGCGAGGCCGCCACCCGGGCTGAGGCCATGAGCCTCATCGTCGGGCGCTGACGGCCCAGGCCATGCCTCTGCCGACGAACGCCGGCTCCACGGCCCTACCGGGTCCGGAGCCGCTGCCCGCGTCCCTGCGAGGGCGTGACCGGACCCTCGTCATGGGTGTCGTGAACGTGACCCCTGACTCGTTCTCCGACGGCGGCGAGTGGTTCGAGCCCGGGGCAGCGATCCGTCACGGACGCGAGCTGCTGGCCGAGGGCGCCGACGTCCTCGACGTCGGCGGTGAGTCGACGCGTCCGGGGTCGGCGCGGGTGAGCGTCGAGGACGAGCTCGCGCGGGTGCTGCCCGTGGTGCACGCGCTCGCCGCCGAGGGTGCCGTCATCTCGGTCGACACGACCCGGGCCGTCGTCGCCGAGCAGGCCGTCGCCGCGGGTGCGCTCGTCGTCAACGACGTCTCGGGTGGCCTCGCCGACCCCGCCATGGCTGAGGTCGTCGCACGGACCGGGGTCGTCTACGTCGTCATGCACTGGCGTGGGCACGCCGACGTCATGGACAGCCTCGAGCACTACGACGACGTGGTCCTCGACGTCCGCCGCGAGCTCGCCGAGCGGGTCGACGCCCTCGTCGCCGCAGGCGTGCGCCGCGAGCAGCTCGTCGTCGACCCCGGGCTCGGCTTCTCCAAGGCCGGGTCGGCCAACTGGCCGCTGCTCGCCGGGCTCGACGAGCTCGCGTCGCTCGGTCTCCCAGTGCTCGTCGGAGCCTCGCGCAAGAGGTTCCTCGGGCACCTGCTCGCAGGCGCGGACGGGGAGCCTGTCGCTCCGCTCGAGCGTGACCACGCGACAGCCGCCGTGAGCGCCCTCGCGGCCGCAGCGGGCGCCTGGTGCGTGCGCGTCCACGAGGTGAAGAGCACAGCAGACGCCGTCCGGGTTGCCCAGGCATGGGTCGGTGCCGGACGATCACTGGACCGCTCGGGGACACCCGGGCCAGATCTTCCTGGAGGCGGGACCGTGCTCGACGACGAGCGCGGCGCCGTAGACCAGGCTCCGGGCGCCGCGGCGCCGCACGACCACACGACAGCACCACGACGGACGACGAAGGACGGGGAGAGCGCATGAGCACCTTGGTGCAACGATCGGTCCTGGACGCGAGCGGCTTCCCGCTCGACCAGATCCAGATCCTCGGGATCGCGGCACGAGGCTTCCACGGCGTGCTCGAGAGCGAGCGCGAGGCGGGCCAGGACTTCAGCGCCGACGTGACCCTCTACCTCGACACCCGTGCGGCTGCGCGGGACGACGACCTCGACGAGACCGTGAACTACGCGCTCGTCGCCCAGGACGTCGTCGACATCCTCACCGGTGCCCCGGTCGACCTCATCGAGACCGTCGCGGAGCAGATCGCCGCAGCGATCCTCGACCGCCCGCTCGTGGCCTCGGTCGACGTCACCGTGCACAAGCCGCAGGCCCCGATCCCCGTGCCTTTCTCCGACGTGACCGTGACGATCAACCGCGACAGGCTCAACGTGCCCGTGGTCGCGTCGCCGGTCGCCCCTGCACTCGACGAGATCCCGCTGGTAGACCGTGCCGCTGAGCCCGTGGCCCTGCCGGTCGAGGGCGATGCGCCGCAGCCCGTCCCGGGGCTCCCCGCCGGGGTCGAGGAGCCTGCCGTCGCGCTCACGGCGCTGCCGGCCGTCGTGCCTGCCCCGGCCGATCTCCCCGAGGCCTTCGAGCCCGTCGCGCTCCGGGTCGACGAGGTCGACCACGCACCCGAGGCCGAGGCGCCGCAGCCGTCGGCCAACCCGACGCTCGACCTGCCCCTCGGGGTCCTCACGGCTCCGGTCGCCGCCCGCGAGGCCGACCCCGCGAGCTACGGCGAGTCCGAGCTTCACCTCGAGTCCGACCTGGTCCACGAGGGTGAAGAGACGTCTGAGGACTCTGCGCCTGCGTCGCCTGCAGGCACCGCGAGTGCTGGTGCACCGTCTGGTCTGCCGGAGGTCGCCGCCGTCCCGCCCCTCGACGAGGCAGCCCTCGCCGAGCAGGCACGCCTCTCGGAGGAGGTCCGCAGGCCTGAGGTCTTCGGTCTGCGTCCGCGCACCGAGGTGCACGACAGGTCTGAGCCGAGCGTCAGCCCCGCCGTCGACCCTGAGGACGACGTCCGCGGGACGTCGACGGGCCAGGACGCCGAGCCGGCACAGGATGCCGTGGACGAGACGGTCGACGTCACCTCGTCGGCCGCTGCACCGGACGAGGCCGAGGTCCCTCCAGCACACGAGGGCCTGGAGACCGACGAGAGCGCTCGAGCCGCCGGTGATGCACCCGCCGTGGACGGGCGAACCGTCGGCACGACGGGTGAGGAGCCCACAGCGACCGAGCGTCCTGGCGGGCGTCAGCCGAGTGCCGCCTTCTTCGCCGCGGCGAGCGCCGCGGTGCTCAACGCGAGCCGTGAGCGCGCCCCGCTGAGCTTCGAAGAGCTGCTCAACCCGACTGCTGCCACAGCGCCGTCGGAGGTCGCAGCCTCGGAGCAGGCTCCGGATGCAGATGCAGATGCAGATGCAGCCGCAGTCGCGTCGCGCCGCGACGAGAGCTCGGCTGTGGAGCCGACCCAGGTGGTGCCGACGTCACCGGGCGACGAGGACGGCGCCCGCGACGACGCAGCTGACGAGACTGACCACGAGCACGGCGCTCCGACCGACGCTGCGGGTCTCGTCTCCGCGGACGAGGACGATACAGAAGCCGAGACCGCCCACGGCGAGCCTGTTCACCACGAGGCTGCGTACGAGCAGGTAGCGCACGAGCAGCCAGCGCACGACGAGACTGCGCACGAGCAGCCAGCGCACGACGAGACTGCGCACGAGCAGCCAGCGCACGACGAGGCTGAGCACGACGACGCTGCTCACCACATCGCTGGTCTCGACGGCTCGCCGCACTCGGGTGCGGCGGCTGAGGAGACGGCCGTCGGCTCTGCGCCTGAGGATGCTGATACCCCGCCCTCCGAGGCCGGAGACAGTGCACGCCTCGACGAGACCCAGGTCATGGCCCCGGTCCGCGACGAGCTCGTGAGCGCGGCGGTCGTCGAGCAGGACGGTGACGGCGACGTCTACGCCCCTGACGACGACCACGCCGAGCAGGTCACGTCTCCTGCCTCGGAGGACGACGCACCCTACGTGCCGGAGTTCGCCCTGGCGCCACTGGCCCCGTTCACCCCGCCGACCGCGGTCGTTCCGACCGAGGCTGAGCAGCAGACTGTGCCCGGGTGGACACCTGAGCACAGAACCGACGAGGCGCAGACCGGTGCGCTCGACACTCACGGGATCCCTGCCGACACCGACGAGGCCCTGACCGGCTCCGGTGAGGCCTGGTCCGAGGATCTCGGCTCGGACCGGACGAGCATCGACGAGCACACAGAGCACACAGAGCACACCGAGCACACCGAGCAGACCGAGCAGACCGAGCACACCGAGCACCTCGACCACACCGAGGACGCCGGAGACGACGACAGCGTCGACGGCGAGGACGGTCACCTCGCTGCTGACGACTCTCCCGCGGCTGAGGCGTCCGAGCCCGAGCGCACCGGCAGCGGGTCTGTGCCCGAGGCTCCCGCCGTCGACCACGAGTCGGCAGTAGACCAGCTGACGACCCCGACGGCGCCGGTCCCCGTCGTCACGGCGACCCCGGGCGAGGGCCTGCCGACGGACGAGACCGGTGCTGCGACCTCCGCACCGGCAGGTGTCCCGAGCCTCGGCCTCGGGACCCAGACTGTCGCCGGTCCCTTCGGCGACCTGTCCGAGCCCGAGGACGCGCACCAGATGCCGCTCCAGCTCGACCGCATGGACGCCCGGCCGGACGAGCCTGTCGACGCCGTGCTCGCGCTCGGCGCCAACCTGGGCGACGCCCAGGGCACCCTGCGTCGCGCCGTCGCCGAGCTCGGGACCCTCACCGGGGTCGACGTGGTCGAGGTCGGGCCGCTCGCCCGCACCGCAGCCGTCGGTGGACCCGAGCAGCCCGACTTCCTCAACACCGTCGTGATCGTCCGCACCACCCTCTCGCCGCGCGAGCTGCTGCTCGGCTGCCAGTCGGTCGAGGCCGGCAACGGGCGGGTCCGTGACGTCCGTTGGGGCCCGCGCACCCTCGACATCGACATCGTCGTGTACGGCGACGTCATCGGGTCTGCCCCGGACCTCGAGCTCCCGCACCCTCGCGCCAACGAGCGCGCCTTCGTGCTGGCGCCCTGGGCCCACCTGTCGCCCGATGCGCACCTGCCCGGCCTGGGTGGTGGACCTGTCGCTGCCCTCGCCGCCACGGCCCACGACCGCGAAGGGATCCGCTGGCTGGCCCTCGACTGGTTGCACGACGCCGAGGTCCCCACGGCAGCCCAGGTGCGGCGTCCCGCGACCGTCGCCCCGGCGCTGACCGCCGTGCAGGTCGTCTCGGTCCCTCAGCCCGAGACCGACCAGGCGGTCGACCAGGTGCCCGACGGCGAGGACGCCGGTCAGACGGGGTACCAGCCCGAGGCCGCAGCAACCGCCGGTGCCGTCGAGCCCGATCCCGCCAGCGCCGACCACGAGCACGCCACGGATGGTCTCGCCGGAACTTCTGACGAGGGCTTCGGCTGGCCCGGGGGGCCGCCCGTGATCGAGCACCCCGAGCTGCAGGACGACGACAGCCCGGCCTCGCCGGACCGCCCGGTCTGATGGGGCGCACCCGGTCGTCGACTCTCGCCCTGGTCGCCGCGGCCACGGGTGCTGTGACCTGGGGCGTGCTCAGCCTCCTCGACTCACGCGGCACCCATCTGGCCCCTGTGCTCTGGGTGGTGGCCCCCGTCCTCGTGGTGGTGGCCGCGCTCGTGCTGTGGGCGGCGAGCGCGGTCCGCTCGTTCCTGCGCGGGCGACGTCCCTCGCTCGACCCGATCCGGGCAGCGCGGACCGCTGCGCTCGCCAAGGCGTCGTCGCTGACCGGCGCGCTGCTGGCCGGCTGGTACGCAGGCCAAGCCCTGCTGACCCTCCCGCACCTGCACGTCGAGGCTCAGCAGGGTCGAGCCTGGAGCGCTGGCGCAGCCGCGGTCGCGGCCGTCGTCCTGGCCGTCGCGGGGCTCGTCGCCGAACGGTTCTGCGAGCTCCCGCCCCCGGGAGACGGCGAGCCGACGCAGATGCGAGAAGATGGTGCCCATGACTGACCAGACAGGACCTCGGGGCGTCTCGCCCTTCGACCCCGACGGCATCGAGTGGCAGCGCGTGTCGAGCAGGCTCGCGACGGCGCGCTTCGTGCTGCTCGGGATCTTCCTCGGCCTGCCGCTGGTCGCCCTCGTGGTGCTCGCTGTCCTGCTGCCCCAGGCGGGCCCGTGGTTGTGGGCCTCGGCCGCGGTCCTCGCCGTGGTCGTCGCATGGTCGGCCGCCGTCGTCTCGCGCCAGGTCCGTGCGATCGGCTACGCCGAGCGCGACGACGACCTGCTCATCCGCAAGGGCGTGATGTTCCGCAGCCTCGTCGTGGTCCCGTACGGGCGCATGCAGTTCGTCGACGTGACAGCCGGTCCGCTCGCCCGTCGCCTCGACATCTCCTCCGTCCAGCTGCACACAGCGTCCCCGGGCACCGACGCGACGATCGACGGCCTCCAGCCTGCCGACGCCGCCCGCCTGCGTGACCGCCTGGCGTCGCGCGGCGAGGCCCGGCTGGCGGGACTGTGACCAGCGTCGGACCGAGCGCCGACGACCGCCCGGACACACTAGAGACCGAGCCCGCGGTCGAGACCGGCGCTGACGCCGTCCCGCCGGCCGAGCTCGAGTGGCGGCGCCTGCACCCTGTCACCCCGCTCGTGCGCGGCTGGGCCGTGCTCGCGGTCATCTTGTTCATGGTCGGGCGGCAGTCGATCGAGAGCATGCCCGAGGGCGACATGAGCCTGGCGACGGACCACTGGGGCTTCGTCGTGCTCGGGATCCTCGGTGTGGGGCTCGTCGGCGGGGTCTGGGCCTGGTTGTCCTGGCGCATGACGCGCTACGCCTACGACCGCGACGCCGTCTACGTGCACTCCGGCATCCTCTTCAGGCAGCAGCGCAAGGTCCGCCTCGACAGGCTCCAGGCCGTCGACATCGTCAAGCCTCTGCTTGCACGCTTCTTCGGCCTGGCCGAGCTCAAGCTGAGCGTGGCCGGGGGCGGCGACTCGGGCGCTCGTCTCGGGTTCTTGCGGGACGCGGACGCGAACCAGCTCCGCAACCTGCTGCTCGCCCGTGCGGCCGGGGTCGAGACCGCCGACGGCACAGACCCCGTCGAGGAGGCTCCGGAGAACGCCGTGCTCGAGGTCCCCGTGGGCCGGCTCGTCGGGTCTGTGCTGCTCAACGCCGCGACGATCGTCCTGCTCGTGGGGGTCGTAGCCGCCGTGACGACAGCGATCGTCATCCGTCAGGTGGCCCCGCTGTTCACGGTCCTGCCGATCGTCTTCGGGCTCGGGGCCTACGTGTTCTCGCGCTTCTCCGGCGGCTTCGGCTTCACAGGGGCGATCTCGCCCGACGGGATCCGGCTCCGGCACGGGCTGCTCGAGACGAGGTCACAGACCATCCCTCCGGGGCGGGTCCAGGCGATCCGCATCCAGCAGGGGCTGCTGTGGCGCGCAGCCGGCTGGTGGCGCGTCGAGGTCAACGTGGCCGGCTACGCGGAGTCGACCGACGGAGAGCAGGCCGGAGCCGTGCTCCTGCCCGTCGGCAGCCGCGACGACGCGCTGCGTGCCCTGTGGCTGGTGCTCCCCGACCTAGGCGCCGACGACCCGACGGCCGTGCTCGACGCGCTGCTGAGCGGGTCCGGGGACGATCTCGGCTTCGTCACGAGCCCACGACGGGCGCGCTGGCTCGACCCCCTCGCGTGGCGTCGCAACGGCTACGCGGTGACAGGTCGCGCGCTCCTGATCCGACGCGGTCGTCTCGTCCGCACGGCGGAGGTCGTCCCGCACGAGCGCACGCAGTCCCTCGGCCTCGACCAGGGTCCGCTGCAGCGTCGCCTCGGCCTGACCAGCTTCGTGCTGCACTCGACCCCCGGACCCATCGGTCCGCGTGTGGTCCACCTCGGCGACGACGAGGCCTCGCGCCTGCTCGCCGACCAGGCGTCGCGGGCCCGTGCCGCCCGCACGTCGGCCGGACCGGAGCGATGGATGCAGGCCGCCGGATGAGCGAGACGACAGGGTCCCGGCGCCCCGGACGGCTCGGTGTCGGGATCGTCGGCGCAGGCCGGGTGGGAGCCGTGCTGGGCAACGCGCTGCGCTCGGTCGGCCACGCCGTCGTCGGTGTGTCGGCGATCTCCGAGGCCTCCCGCGAGCGAGCCGGGGCCATGCTGCCCGGTGTCCCGGTCCTCGACGTCCGTGACGTCGTCGAACGCTCCGAGCTCGTGCTGCTCACGGTCCCGGACGACGCCCTCGGGCCGCTCGTGTCGGGTCTGGCCGACCTCGGGGTCTGGCAGCCCGGCCAGATCGTCGTGCACACCTCAGGCCGCTACGGCACCGACGTGCTCGCGCCGGCCCGGGCCCAGGGCGCGATCCCCGTGGCGATCCACCCCGCGATGACCTTCACGGGGACGTCCCTCGACCTCGGCAGGCTCGAGGGGACGACCTTCGCGGTCACGGCGCCGGGGCCCGTCCAGCCGATCGGCCTCGCGCTCGTCGTGGAGATCGGCGGGGAGCCTGTGGTCATCGCCGAAGAAGACCGTGGTCTCTACCACGCAGCCCTCGCGCACGGCGCGAACCACCTCGTGGTGCTCGTCGCGCAGGCGGCGCAGGCGCTCCAGGTCGCCGGGATCGACGACCCGGGCCGCGCGCTCGCGCCGCTGCTGCACGCCGCGCTCGACGGCGCGCTGCGTGCGGCGGACGGCGTGGGAGACCCCGTGCAGACCCTCACCGGGCCCGTCGTGCGCGGTGACGCGGGCACCGTCGAGACGCACCTCACCGAGCTCGCGTCCCTGGCCGCGCACCGCGACGCGACCGACACCGTCGACAGCTATCGCGCCCTCAGCAGGGCAGCCACCGTGCGTGCGCTCGCCGCAGGCCGGATCAAGGACGGGCAGGCGCAGTCCCTGCTCGACGTCCTGAACGCCCCCCAGAAGGAGAACTGATGCTCAGCGGCCATCCCAGGCCAGTCGTGACCACCACCCGCGCGGACCTCGCGCAGGTGCTCGCCCGTCCGTCCGACGCGCCACCGCGCCGCCGCGCCGTCGTCATGACGATGGGTGCTCTGCACGCGGGCCACCTCGAGCTCGTCCGTGAGGCCCGGCGCCTCGCCGACGAGGTGGTCGTGACGATCTTCGTCAACCCCCTGCAGTTCGGCCCGGGGGAGGACCTCGACAGCTATCCCCGGACCCTCGACGCAGACGTCGCGCTGCTCACCTCGGTCGGCGTCGACGTCGTCTTCGCACCGACCCTCGACGAGATGTACCCCGACGGACGCCCGATCGTCAGCGTCACCGCCGGCCGCATCGGCACGGTCCTCGAGGGCGCGTCCCGGCCCGGCCACTTCGACGGGGTGCTGACCGTCGTCCTCAAGCTGCTGCACCTCACCGCGCCCGATGTCGCGGTCTTCGGCGAGAAGGACGCGCAGCAGCTGCTCGCCGTCCGCAGGCTCGTGCACGACCTCGACGTGCCTGTGACGATCCACGGTGTGCCGATCGTCCGCGACGACGACGGCCTCGCGCTGTCCTCGCGCAACGCCTACCTCTCGGCCGAGGAGCGGTCCCGCGCGCTCGCGCTGTCCTCGTCGCTCGCCGCAGGCCGCGACGCCGCGCTCCGTGGCGCCCAGGCCGACGAGGTCCTCGAGACGGCCCGGGGAATGCTCGGGGCTGCCGAGGGCGTTGACGTCGACTACCTGGTGCTCGTCGACCCCGCTACCGTGGACGACGTGCCCCCGGACCACACAGGTCCCGCCCTGCTGCTCGTCGCGGCTCGCGTGGGCACCACGAGGCTCATCGACACCATGGCGGTCGAGCTCGACGGCGCGGTCTCCGACAGCGCCGGCACCGGCCGAACCGGCACCGGCCGATCCGGCGCCGACGGCCCCGCCACCACAGCCAGCACCACCACCCAGCACCGCACCACCGGAGGAACCCCGTGACGTCTCTGCAGCGTCCGATGATGATCGGCAAGATCCACCGCGCGACGGTGACCCAGGCCGACCTGCACTACGTCGGCTCGATCACGATCGACAACCTCCTGCTCGAGGCGGCCGACCTCTACCCGGGCCAGCAGGTCGACGTCGTCGACGTCACCAACGGCTCACGCCTGACCACCTACGTCATCCCCGGCGAGCCGGGCTCCGGCCAGGTCTGCATCAACGGCGCCGCAGCCCACCACGTGCACCCCGGCGACACCGTGATCATCATCGCGTACGGCATGCTCGCCGACGCCGAGGCCCGGCACTACCTCCCGCACGTCGTGTTCGTCGACGAGGACAACCGGATCGTCGAGGTCTCCGACGAGCCCGGTCTGGTCCCGGCAGGCTTCGACCTCGAGCCGAGCGGGCTCGCGATCGCGCCGTTCCAGCAGCCGCACGGCGCGCAGGGGTGACCACCCTCCTCACGACGCTCGCCGCCCCCGACCCCGGGTGGACCACCGAGGCGGACGTCGTCGTGGTCGGCTCGGGCATCGCCGGTCTGACAGCAGCGCTCGAGCTGCGGACCCGCGTCCCGCGCGTCCTGCTCGTCACCAAGGACGCGCTGTCGTCGGGCTCGACGGTCTGGGCCCAGGGCGGCATCGCTGCGGCTCTCGCCCCCGGAGACTCGCCGGCGGCACACCTCGAGGACACCCTGGTGGCCGGTGCAGGCGTCTGCGACCCCGCAGCCGTCGAGGTCCTCGTCACCGAGGGTCCGGCGCGCGTGCGCGAGCTCGTGGCGCTCGGCGCGCTCTTCGACACCGACGGCGGCGGCGAGATGTCCCTGACCCGCGAGGGCGGCCACCACGCCGACCGCATCGCGCACGCGGGCGGAGACGCGACGGGTGCGGAGATCTCCCGCGCTCTCGTGGCCCAGCTCGAGGCGGTGCGCAACGACCCGGGCATCGAGGTGATCGAGCACGCCCTCGTCATCGACCTCCTGACGAGCGCCGGTCCTGTCACCCCGACGAGCCCCGACGGGCTGCGGCGCTCCGTCTGCGGCGTCACCCTGCACGTCAAGGGTGCGGGCAGCCGCGACGGCGTCGGCGCCGTCCGCAGCCGTGCCGTCGTGCTCGCGACAGGAGGGATCGGGCAGTCCTTCATGGCCTCGACGAACCCGCCGCAGGCCACGGGCGACGGCACCGCAGCGGCCCTGCGCGCCGGCGCGACGCTGGGCGACATGGAGTTCGTGCAGTTCCACCCGACGGTGCTCTGGCTGGGCTCGGGCGCCAAGGGGCAGCTGACGCTCGTGTCCGAGGCCGTGCGCGGCGAGGGTGCGTACCTGGTCGACGTCTTCGGTCACAGGTTCATGCCCGCGGTCCACCCCATGGCCGAGCTCGCGCCGCGCGACGTCGTCGCCCACGCCATCGTCCGGCAGATGGCGGCGACAGGCTCCGACCACGTGCTGCTCGACGCCCGCCACCTCGGTGCGGACTTCTTGCGGCGCCGGTTCCCGACGATCACCGAGCGTCTGCTCGAGCAGGGCTTCGACATCACCGAAGAGCCCGTCCCCGTCGCGCCCGCCCAGCACTACCACTCGGGGGGTGTGGTCACGAACCTCGACGGTCGCTCGGCGGTGCGTGGCCTGTACGCCGTCGGCGAGGTCGCCTGCACTGGCGTGCACGGCGCCAACAGGCTCGCGTCCAACTCGCTGCTCGAGGGCCTGGTCTTCGCGCACCGCGCCGCCGAGGACATCGCGAGCAGGATGGCAGCCGGCGAGCTGCCGCTGCTCGATCCGGTCCCGCGCCCAGGGCCCACGGGCCTCGTCATGGCCGCGAGCCGGACACGGATCCAGCGGGTCACCTCGACGGGCAGCGGCGTGATCCGCTCGGCGGAGAGCCTCGCCGTGGCCGCCGAGAAGCTGGCCTCGGTCCGCACCGACGCGAACCTTCCCGAGGCTGTGGCCGGGGACCTCAGCGCGCAGCCGCAGACCGCCGAGTGGGAGACGAGCAACGTGCACCAGGTGTCGACGGTCCTCACCGCGACGGCAGCACGCCGCGAGGAGAGCCGCGGCGGTCACTTCCGCTCCGACTTCCCCGAGCGCGACGCGGCCTGGGAGCGCCGCGTCGTCGCCTCGCTCGCCGAGGACGGGACGCTGCTCGTCGACTGACGCCGGTGCGCTGACCAGCGTCGGCTACCGTGGGCGCGTGACTTCAGCAGCCCCCGAGAACCAGCCCACCGTCGGCGCCGAGAGCGCCGCCGTGCCCACCACCGCAGCTGCTGTGCAACCTGCGGTGGTCCCCGGCCTCGACCACGCGTGGGTCGTCGACGTCGTCCGACGGACCCTCAGCGAAGACCTCGGGGGAGACCCCGGCCGCGACGTGACGAGCCAGGCGACCATCGCGGTGTCCTCGGGTGCTGTCGCCCACCTCGTCGCCCGCCAGGCCGGTGTGGTCGCCGGGCTCGTCGTCGTGCACGAGGTCGTCGCCCAGGTCTCGGCACGCTTCGGCCTCGGGCAGGTCACCGTCGAGCTCGACGTCCAGGACGGGACGCGGGTCGAGGCAGGGCGCAGGCTCGCTGTGCTGACAGGCCCGGTCCAGGTCCTGCTGATGGCCGAGCGGTCGCTGCTCAACCTCGCGAGCCGCGCCTCGGGTGTCGCGACCGCGACCCGGGCGTGGGCCGACAGGCTCGACGGGACCGGTGCGACGGTCCTCGACACCCGCAAGACGACCCCGGGCCTGCGCGCGCTCGAGAAGTACGCGGTCCGGGCCGGTGGTGGGACCAACAAGCGCATGGGGCTGTACGACGTCGCGATGGTCAAGGACAACCACGTCGTCGCCGCAGGCTCGGTGACCGCGGCGGTCGCGGCGGTCCGCGCAGCCTTCCCCGACGTCCTCGTCCAGGTCGAGGCGGACACCCTCGACCAGGCCCTCGAGGCTGTCGCCGCGGGCGCGACCTTCTTGCTGCTCGACAACATGCCCACCGACGTCCTCGCGGCGACTGTCGCAGCGGTCCGGGCGGGTGAGGCGACGACAGGCCGGATCGAGCTCGAGGCGACAGGCAACCTGACGCTCGACCGCGCGGCCGAGGTCGCCCGCACGGGTGTCGACTACATGTCTGTCGGCGGGCTCACGCACTCGGCGCCGATCCTCGACCTCGCGCTCGACCTCGTCGCGCGCTGACCATCCCGTCGAGAACCGCCGGGTGACCAGGGTCTCCGACGTGCCCGCACCGCGAGACCTCCGCGGCGGTCTGCGGGTCGCGCGGCTCCACTAGGATGGCGGGGTGACTTCTGAGCAGACTCCCGCGCCCGCAGACCCGACCGTGACGACCGGGGAGTCTGACCTCCCCGAGCAGCTGCGGGTGCGTCGCGAGAAGCGCGACAGACTGCTCGAGCGGGGCGTCGAGGCTTACCCCGTCGAGGTGCCCCGCACCCACACGATCGCTCAGGTCCGCGCTGCGTACGCGCACCTGGAGACCGGGGAGGAGACCGACGACGTCGTGGGTGTCGCCGGTCGTGTCGTGTTCCTGCGCAACTCCGGCAAGCTCTGCTTCGTATCGCTGCAGGACGGCGAGGGCAACCGTCTCCAGATCATGCTGAGCCTGGCAGCCGTCGGCGAAGAGTCCCTCGCCGCCTTCAAGTCTGACGTCGACCTCGGCGACCACTTGTTCGCGCACGGCCGGGTCGGCAGCTCGCGCCGCGGTGAGCTGAGCATCTTCGCCGACTCGTGGCAGATCGCCGCCAAGGCGCTCCGCCCGCTCCCGGTCCTGCACAAGGACCTCTCCGAGGAGGCCCGCGTCCGCCAGCGCTACGTCGACCTCATCGCGCGCCCGGCTGCCCGTGACGCGGCCCGCCTGCGCTCGGGAGTGGTCCGCTCGCTGCGCGAGAACTTCCACGAGCGCGGATTCATGGAGATCGAGACCCCGATGCTCCAGACGATCCACGGCGGCGCCGCTGCGCGCCCGTTCACGACCCACATGAATGCTTTCGACATCGACCTGTTCTTGCGGATCGCGCCCGAGCTGTTCCTCAAGCGGGCCGTCGTGGGCGGTATCGAGCGCGTCTTCGAGATCAACCGGAACTTCCGCAACGAGGGGGCCGACTCGACCCACTCTCCAGAGTTCGCGATGCTCGAGGCGTACGAGGCCTACGGCGACTACAACACGATGGCCGTGCTCACCAAGAATCTCGTGCAGAAGGCGGCTCTCGACATGTTCGGGACCACTCTCGTGACGCTCGCCTCGGGTGAAGAGTACGAGCTCGGCGGTGACTGGACCGAGCTCACGATGTACGGCTCTCTGTCCGAGGCTGTCGGTGAGGAGATCACCCCGCAGACCTCCGTCGAGAGGCTGACCGCACTTGCTGACGCAGCCGAGATCTCGCTCGACCCCAAGCGTGTGAGCCACGGAAAGCTCGTCGAAGAGCTCTGGGAGCACCACGTGGGTGATTCTCTCTACGCACCGACCTTCGTCCGTGACTTCCCCGTCGAGACCTCGCCCCTCACCCGCGACCACAGGACGGTTCCCGGCCAGGTCGAGAAGTGGGACCTCTACGTCCGCGGCTTCGAGCTCGCGACGGCCTATTCTGAGCTTGTCGACCCGGTGATCCAGCGCGAGCGGTTCGAGGCTCAGGCTCTCCTGGCGGCTGCCGGTGACGACGAGGCCATGGTCCTCGACGAGGACTTCCTCACCGCGATGGAGTACGCGATGCCCCCGAGCGGTGGCATGGGGATGGGCGTCGACCGTCTGCTCATGGCGCTCACAGGGCTCGGGATCCGCGAGACGATCCTGTTCCCGCTGGTCAAGCCGCAGCGCTGACGAGGGTGACCCGAACCGTGCAGCACCGTCGTAGGCTGGTCCTGTGAGCACCTTCTGGACTTCTGTCGCCGCCCTCGTCCCCTCGATCGGGGTGGGCGTCCTGTTCTACTTCGCGATGCGATTCATCATTCGCGCCGACAGGAACGAGCGGGCGAATCTCGCACGGCTCGACGCCGAAGAAGATGCGCGCGAGGCCGCTGTCACGGCGTCCAAAGAGCCTGGCGTCACCCCGTAAATCCTCCGGATATCTGTTCTCCAGTTGACGTGCAATCAGAAATGATGCGAGCATGAAGTCCCCTGCAGTGAAACAGAAGCGTGAGGTATCTCAGATGGCACAGAAGGTCCAGGTAATTCTGGTCGACGACCTCGACGGCGGAACAGCCGACGAGACGGTGACGTTCTCCCTCGACGGCGTCTCCTACGAGATCGACCTCTCGACCGACAACGCGTCGGCATTCCGTGACTCGCTGGCGAGCTGGGTCGGTCACGCACGCAAGGTCGGGCGTTCCGCTGCTCGTCCGGCAAAGCGTTCTACCCGTTCTTCCTCGGGTGGCACGTCCGCGAACGACATCCGCGAGTGGGCTCGTGCCAACGGGCACACCGTGAACGAGCGAGGCCGTATCTCGGCCGAGATCAAGGCTGCCTACGAAGCAGCTCACTGACGTTCTTCGGCGTATGCCGCTGACGCCTCACGGCGCGGTCGGCCAGCGTCGCTCGGCGGTGCGAGGAACGATCTCGCAGCGCCGGCCAGAAGGGCGGTGGACCTCAGGTCCACCACCCTTCTGGCATCTCCGGGAGCGGTGCGGCATCTAGGCTGAGGGCGTGACCACGGACTCCGCACCCCAGCAGCGACTTCTCGTCGGAACATATCCAGCCTCGGGAGAGCCAGGGTCGGGTGAAGGGATCTGGTCGCTCGACCTCGATCTCGGTTCCGGGGAGCTCTCCGGAGCTCGGCAGCTGGTCGAGGCCGTGTCACCGTCGTTCCTCGCCCTGAGCCCGGACCGTGACGTCGTCGTCGCGGTGTCCGAGACCGCCCATGGGCGCGTGCGGACCTTCGCTGTCGACGGAGACGAGCTGGTCGCCACCTCCGACGCCTCGACGGGCGGAGAAGACCCCTGTCATCTGGTCGTCGGTCGAGGTGACGTCCTCGTCGCGAACTACAGCACGGGGAGCCTCGCGGTCCTGCCCACCTCCGCCGACGGGCGCCTCGGTGGATCTGTGGCGACCTTCGCCCACACAGGTTCCGGGCCGGTCCGTGACCGGCAGAGGTCACCCCACGCGCACTTCGTCCTCGAGGTGTCGGAGCGGTTCGTGTGGGTGAGCGACCTCGGGACCGACGAGATCCGCCGCTACCGCAGGACGTCGACACCGGGGGTCCTGGTCGCCGACGGGGTGGCCGTGACCTTCCCGCCCGGCACCGGCCCCCGTCACATTGCGCTGGGGGCCGACGGCACCGCCTTCGTCGTCGGTGAGCTGGACTCCCAGGTGCACGTGGTGCGCACGGCATCAGACGGGAGCGGCGTCCTGGTCGCCAGCCTCCCCGCCTGCTCGACCCCCGCGACCGAGAAGGGCAGCTTCCCCTCGCACATCGCTCTCTCGCAGGACGGTACCCGGCTCTACGTGGCGGTCCGCGGTCCTGACGTCCTGGCAGCCTTCGCGGTCGAGGCCGGCGACGGCGAGGTCCCTGTCGTGCGTCACCTGGCAGACTCGCCCTCCGGTGTGGTCTGGCCTCGTCACCACGCCGTCCTCACCTCGTCCGCTGCTCGGGTCGAAGGTGAGGAGCCGGACGGTGGCCCTGTCTCCGACCTCGTCGTAGTCGCCGGGCAGACCTCGGGTGACGTGACAGCGCTCAGGGTCGACCGGGAGACGGGGATCGCCGACCTCGTGTCGTCCGTGCCGCTGCCAGCACCGGCCTGCATCATGACGGTCTGACGGTCTGACGGTCTGACGGTCTGACGGTCGCCTGACCGTCTGTCGGCCTCACGCGTGCGGGTGGCTGGACCCGTCCCGCACGCCACTGGCCTGGTGTCCTACCGGCCCCGACCCCCGCGTGCCGCGCCCCGCATCGTCCGCCCCGCGTGCTCGCTCACGCTGCTCAGGTGAGGATGACCGCGACGCCGTGCGCGCGCAGTGCGCCGACGAGCCCGTCCGGCGCGTCTGCGTCGGTGACGAGGGTGTCAACCTGGGCCAGGTCGGCGAAGCTGACCGTCGCGTCCCGGCCGAGCTTGGTCGAGTCGGCGAGCACCACCACGTGCCTCGCGGCGCGGACCAGAGCGGCCTTGACCGCTGCCTCGTCGGCGTCAGGGGTCGAGAAGCCGTGGTCGACGCTGATGCCGTTCGCGCCGAGGAACGCGACGTCGACCCTGAGCCGTCCGATCGATCGCACGGTCTCGGCGCCGACAGCAGCCTGGGTAGGGGTCCGCACCCTGCCGGGCAGGAGGTGGAGCTGCACGTGCGGCAGGACAGCGACCCGCGACGCGACGGGGACCCCGTGGGTGAACACGGTGAGTCGCGCGTCGCGGGTCAGGAGGGCCGCGAGCCTGCTGGTGGTGCTGCCCGCATCGAGGACGACGCTCCCGCCGGAGTCCGGGAGCAGGTGCGTCGCCGCTCGGGCGATGCGTTCCTTCTCGCCCGCACGTGTCAGGTCTCGCTCGTCCAGCCCGCTCTCCACGACCGTCGGGACGGGCGTGAGGACCGCACCTCCGTGGACACGACGTACGACCCGTGCCGCAGCAAGAGCGCTGAGGTCGCGCCGGACCGTCTCTGTCGTGACGGCGAACTCGAGGGCCAGCTCGGCGACGGATGCCCGTCCAGACGACCTCACGAGATCGGCGATAGCCTGCTGGCGTTCTTCTGCGTACACAGGTCCTCCTCGGTGAGTCTTCTCGTCTGCCTGGCGGGCGATGCCGTCGACCGGGCTCAGGGGTTGACTGTCACCTTGATCGCCGTGCCGCTGCGCACCAGGTCGAGGGCGCTGAGTGCGTCCTCGAGGGGGATGCGGTGGGTGATGAGATCGGCGACAGGTACCTGCCCTGTCGAGATGTACTCGAGCGCCCGCTTGTTGTGCTCGGGCGCAGAACCGTTCGCCCCGTGGATGTGCAGCTGGCGGTAGTGGACGACGTTCGAGTCGCAGCCGATCACAGGGTCGGTCTTCGGGAGTCCTCCGAAGAACGAGATGCGACCGTTGCGCGCGGCCATCGCGATGGCCTGCTCCTGGGCGACCTTCGCGGCCGTCGCGGTGATGACGACATCGGCTCCACGGCCACCGGTCAGCTCCATGACTCGTGCGACGACGTCGACCTCTGACCCGTCGATGACCTCGTCCGGGCGTGCGAAGGCCGCAGACATCGCGAGCCTGTCGGCGTTGACGTCGACGAGGTACACGGGTCCGCAGCCGTGGACGCCGCGCGCCACGCGGATGTGCATGCACCCGATCGGGCCGGCACCGAAGACGACCACGACGTCACCCTTCTCGATGCCGAGCTGCTCCTGGGCGTTGATCGCGCAGGCGAGCGGCTCCGCAGCCGAGGCCTCGTCGAGGGTGACGCCGTCGGGCACGCGGTTGAGGCCGTCGACCTTGAGGACCTGGCGGGGGACGACCATGTACTCGGCGAACCCGCCCTCGTACTGGTAGCCCATCGAGGTCTGGTTCTCGCAGACCGCCATCCATCCCTTGCGGCACTCGTAGCAGTCCCCGCACGGCACGGCGGCGATGACCTGGACGCGGTCACCGATCTCCCAGTGCTGGTCGAAGGTCGCCTCGACCGCTGAACCGACCTCGACGACCTCGCCGGCGATCTCGTGGCCGATCGTGCGGGGAGGGGTGAGGTTCTGGTGGCCGTTGTGGAAGATCTTGACGTCCGTGCCGCAGGTCGAGCAGCTGCGGACCCGGATCTTGACCTCGTCCGGTCCGCACTCAGGCTCGGGCCGCTCCTCCAGGCGTACATCTTCGGGCGCATAGAAACGTAGAGCCTTCATCGGTCCTCCTCGTGGCGGGTGGGTGCCGACCTCCGAAGGTCGACTTCTGCATCATAACCACAAGATCGGACATGTACGACCTCCGAGGTAGTTGGCATCGGTACCGTTTGTCGGCTTTACTGTGGGGAGTCGTGCTCGACCGTTGTCGCTGCCCAGGCAGCCACGTGCGGCGGCCACCCGTCTCAAGGAGGAGATATGCCCGAAGACCTCGACCTGCGCCCGGCCAGGGGAGGAGTGAGGGTCACCGTGCAGAAGCTCGGGACCGCGCTCTCGACGATGGTGCTGCCCAACATCGGTGCCTTCATCGCCTGGGGACTCATCACCGCCCTCTTCATCGAGACAGGGTGGGTGACGCTCGTCGGTGACGCCCTCGGCTACGACGGCAGCTACGGCCTCGTCGAGCACATCGGCGGGTGGGGAGCAGGGGCGGAGGGCACAGGGATCGTCGGACCGATGATCAGCTATCTGCTGCCGATCCTCATCGGCTACGCGGGTGGCCGGATGGTCTACGACGACACGGTCCGCGGCGGCGTCGTCGGAGCCATCGCGACGATCGGTGCGGTCACCGGCGCCGACGTACCGATGTTCCTCGGTGCGATGGTCATGGGGCCGCTCGGCGGCTGGACGATGAAGCGCCTCGACCTGCTCTGGCAGGACAAGATCCGGCCCGGTTTCGAGATGCTCGTCAACAACTTCGCCGCAGGCATCTGGGGCATGGTGCTCGCCATCGTCGGCTACGTGGTCGCAGGACCGTTCGTCGAGGCCTTCTCCACGGCTGCCGAGAAGGTCGTCGACTTCCTGGTCGAGAACAGCCTCCTGCCGCTCACCTCGGTCTTCGTCGAGCCGGCCAAGGTGCTGTTCCTCAACAACGCGATCAACCACGGGGTCTTCACCCCGCTCGGCACGGCTGAGGCGACCCGCGACGGTGAGTCGATCCTGTTCCTCATCGAGGCGAACCCGGGACCGGGGCTGGGGCTGCTCCTCGCCTTCGCGGTCTTCGGCTCTGGTGTCGCGCGCGCCTCCGCGCCCGGCGCCGCGATCATCTCCTTCGTCGGGGGGATCCACGAGATCTACTTCCCGTACGTCCTCATGAAGCCGAGGCTCATCCTGGCTGTCGTCGCCGGCGGCATGGCAGGCGTCGCCACCAACCTGGTCTTCGGCTCAGGCTTGCGCGCCCCGGCTGCCCCAGGCTCGATCATCGCGGTGCTCATCCAGTCACCCGTGGGCAGCCTGGTCGGGGTCATCGCGTCCGTGGTCGCCGCAACGGGTGTGACCTTCGCCGTGGCGGCGGTGCTGCTCAAGCTCGACAGGTCAGGTTCTGACGACCTCGCTGCCGCCACCGCAGACATGGAGTCGAGGAAGGGCCGCTCGTCAGTCGCCTCTGCTGTGCTCGGACGTGCCCCGGCCACGACTACGGGCACCGGTCAGATCCGGAGCATCGTCTTCGCCTGCGATGCCGGGATGGGGTCTTCGGCGATGGGTGCCTCGGTGCTGCGCAAGAAGGTCCGGGAGGCGGGCTTCGACTCGGTCACGGTCGTCAACAAGGCGATCTCGAGCCTCACCGACACCGTCGACCTGGTCGTCACGCACCAAGACCTCACCGAGCGCGCGATGCAGCGCACCCCGAGCGCGATCCACGTGTCCGTGGACAGCTTCATGGCGAGCCCGCGGTACGACGACGTCGTCCAGATGCTCCGGCAGGGGGCGGCCGGTGCAGGCTCCCCGGCGCCGGCGCCCGCGCCCGCCCCGGCACCGTCGACCGGGACCACCGACGAGGCCGGTCCGAGCGCCGGACGTGACGGGAACCGACAGGCCGACGACACCTCCAGGGTCTCCGCCCCGGCCGTGCTCGCCCTCGACTCGATCGTCCTGGAGGGCCGGGCGGCCACCCGGGACGCGGCGATCGAGGAAGCAGGACAGCTGCTGGTCGCCGAAGGTGCTGTGCCAGACGCCTACGTGCTCGCGATGCACGACCGGGAGCGCTCTGTGTCGACCTACATGGGCAACGGCCTCGCGATCCCGCACGGGACAGACGAGGCGAAGAGACTTGTGCTCCGCACGGCGATCTCCTACGTGAGGTACCCCTCCACCGTGGCGTGGGACGGCGAAAGACGTGCCGAGTTCGTCGTCGCTGTCGCCGGGACGGGGGACGACCACCTCAGGGTGCTGTCGAGGCTGGCCAAGATCTTCGTGGACCCCGAGCAGGTGGAACAGCTGCGCCTGGCCCAGACCCCGGAGCAGGTGCGCGCGCTGCTCGACGGCGTGAGGCCCGGCTAGAGCAGCAGAAGACCAGGTACCACGCGCTCGCTGAGCTGCGTGTCACCTGGTCTTCTGGTCGGCTCCAGCACTGGCACTGGCACTGGCACCCGCGCCGGCATCCGAGGTTGTGGGAGCCGGTGCTCGCGCCGATGCTCAGAGCTGCTCGCGCCGTCGCTCGCGCAGGCAGAGATCCGCAGAGAAGGACTCAGCAGCCGCCGCGGAGCGTCAGCAGCCGCCGCGGCGGCTGAGGGTGACCTCGACGAGGCCGGCCACCGTGGGGAGGCACGAGCCGCAACCTCCGCCGGCACGGGTGAGCACCTGGACGTCGTCGAGGCTGGAGCACACGCCGGAGCAGACGACACCACGGATCTCGCCAGCGCTGACGTTGTTGCACGAGCACACGAGGGTGTCGTCGGTGATCGCGTCGCAGGCCTCCGCGTCGAGCGGGACCACGGGGACGGCGTCTGCCGGGGTCTCGTCGAGCATGAGGCGCAAGGCGGCCAACGGGTCCAGGGTGCCCGAGGTGTCAGGGGCCACAGAGGCGTCAGCAGCGGGGTAGGTCTGTGCCTGGTTCTCCATGCCTCCATCGTCCCGGACAGGGTGTCAGATCAGGTGGGACCTTAGGCCTCGCGCGCTCGCGCGAGCGGCGCGGCGGAGCGGCCCGCGCGATGGCAGACTGGTGGGATGGCAGAACGCAGGTGCACATGAGCGGCGACACCCTCCGGGTGGCGATGCTCTCTGTGCACACCTCCCCGCTCGAGCAGCCTGGCACGGGCGACGCCGGTGGCATGAACGTCTACGTCACCGAGCTGTCCCGTGCGCTCGCCGCGAGCGGCGCCGAGGTCGAGATCTTCACGCGGCGCACGTCGTCTGCGCAGCCTGCCGTCGTCGAGGTGGGCGAGGGGATCCTCGTCAGGCACATCACGGCCGGGCCCTTCGAAGGTCTCGACAAGAACGACCTCCCCGGGCAGCTCTGCTACTTCTCCGCGGGTGTCCTGCGGACCGAGGCGGCGCGCACCGAGGGCTGGTACGACGTCGTCCACTCGCACTACTGGTTGTCCGGCCAGGCAGGGATGCTCGCGGCCGACCGCTGGAACGTCCCTCTCGTGCACTCGATGCACACGATGGCCCTCGTGAAGAACGGGGCCCTCGCCCCGGGCGACCAGCCCGAGCCCTCGGGGCGCGTGATCGGCGAGGAGCAGGTCGTCGAGGTCGCCGACGCCCTCGTGGCCAACACGGCGGCAGAGGCCGAAGACCTCGTCTCGCACTACGCGGCCGACCCGACCCGGGTGCACGTGGTCAGCCCGGGGGTCGACCTCGAGACCTTCAGCCCGCACGTCCCTGCGGGGAGCGACGGGGCGCGGCCCTCACCCGCCGCCGAGCGCGCCGCGCTCGGCCTCCCTCTCGACCGCAAGGTCGTCGTCTTCGCAGGTCGGGTCCAGCTGCTCAAGGCGCCCGACGTCCTCGTCCGGGCCCTCGGTGTCATGGCCGACCACGGCGAAGACCTGCCTCTGCTCGTCGTCCTCGGGGGAGCGAGCGGCCGGCCGACGGCTCTGCGCGAGCTCGAGGCGCTCGCCCACCAGGTGGGTGTGACCGACGACGTGCTGTTCCACCCTGCTGTCTCCAGGTCCGAGCTGGCCCGCTGGTTCCGGTGCGCCGACCTCGTCGCCGTGCCCTCGCGCAGCGAGTCCTTCGGGCTGGTCGCCGTGGAGGCCCAGGCCTGCGGGACCCCTGTCGTCGCCGCAGACGTGGGCGGGCTGCGGACTGCTGTCCAGGACGGCCGGTCCGGTGTGCTCGTGCCCGACCACGACCCGCACCTGTGGGCAGCGGTCCTGCGCGACCTCCTGCGGGACCCGGAGCGGCTCGCCGCGCTCTCGCGCGGAGCGGTCGAGGTGGCCGCAGGCTTCAGCTGGGAGACGACCGCCGAGCAGACCATCAAGGTGTACGAGCAGTCGCGCAGGGCCTGACGTCCACGGGCCGAAGGGCCCGAGCACCTGTCGCCGAGATGCGGCAGGATGGACTCATGACATACACCCTTGTGCTGCTCCGCCACGGCGAGAGCGAGTGGAACGCGAAGAACCTGTTCACCGGCTGGGTGGACGTGAACCTGTCCGAGAAGGGCGTCGCCGAGGCCAAGCGCGGCGGCAAGATGCTCACCGACGCCGGGATCCTCCCCGACGTCGTGCACACCTCCCTGCTGCGCCGCGCGATCACGACCGCGAACCTCGCGCTCGACGCGGCCGACCGCCACTGGATCCCGGTCAAGCGCAGCTGGCGCCTCAACGAGCGCCACTACGGTGCGCTCCAGGGCAAGGACAAGAAGCAGACGCTCGCCGAGTTCGGCGAAGAGCAGTTCATGCTGTGGCGCCGTTCCTTCGACGTCCCGCCGCCCGCGATCGAGCTCGGCTCCGAGTTCTCGCAGGACACCGACCCCCGCTACGCCGACGCCCCCGTCGTCGCGACCGAGTGCCTCAAGGACGTCCTCGAGCGCGCCCTCCCGTACTGGGACGGCGAGGTCGTGAGCGACCTCCGCGCCGGCAAGACCGTCCTGGTCGCCGCGCACGGCAACTCGCTCCGCGCGATCGTCAAGCACCTCGACGGCATCTCGGACGAGGACATCGCCGGCCTCAACATCCCGACTGGCATCCCGCTCGTCTACGAGCTCGACGAGAACTTCGTGCCGACCGTCAAGGGCGGCACGTACCTCGACCCCGACGCCGCAGCCGCTGCTGTCGCCGCGGTCGCCAACCAGGGTCGCTGACCCTCGAGCACGCCCTCCGGGGCCGGTCCACGGACCGGCCCCGGACGCACAGACAGGTGTGGGCGCCTTCCCCGCGGGAAGGCGCCCACACCTGTCTGCGTCGACGACCGCGCCGGGTCGTGTCCGTCAGCGCGCCGGTCGATCAGCACAGCTCGATCAGTGCAGCTCGGTCAGCTCACCTCGGTCAGCTCACCTCGGTGAGCGCTGCCGGATGAGCGCAGCTCGACCCGAGCGCGCGGGTCAGGACGCCGTGGCCGGGCGTCCGCGCTCTTCGGCGAAGTCACCGGTGACGAGGTACACCACGCGGCGCGCGACCGACACACCGTGGTCGCCGAAGCGCTCGTAGTAGCGGCCGACGAGCGTGACGTCGACGGTCTCCTGCGTGGTGCCGTCCCACGAGTCCGAGAACAGCGACTGGAACGTGTCCTGGTGCAGCTGGTCGAGCAGATCGTCGTCACGCTGGATGTTGCTCGCGACCTCGAGGTCGCGCGTGGTGAGCAGCGTCGTGGTGCGGCGGGCGACGCGGGTCGCGGCGTCCTGCATCGCTGCGAAGGTGCCCTCGACCAGCGGCGACATCGCGTGCTGCGGGAAGCGTCCGCGGGCCACCTGGGCGATGTGCCGAGCGAGGTCGCCCATCCGCTCGAGCGACGCGCTCATGCGCAGCGCGGACACGACGACCCGCAGGTCGGTCGCGACGGGCTGCTGCTGGGCGAGGAGCAGCACGCAGCGCTCGTCCAGGTCTCGCTCGAGCTGGTCGATCCGGCGGTCGTCGGCGATGACCGACTGCGCCAGCTGCAGGTCGGCCGTGAGGAGCGCGACCCCAGCCCTGCTGATCGCTGACTCGACCAGCCGGCTCATGTCGGCCAGGTCGTCACCGATCTGCTGGAGCTCGGCTTCGAAGATCTCACGCATGTCGTCCCTCTCGTGGTGTGATGGACCACGGTCCCAAGCCCAGGTGTGGCCGCGGGGTCCGACGGGTGAACGCGCCGGAGCCGCAAGATGAACACTGCGTGACGCGCCGGCTCGCGAACCGCAGGATCTAGCCCTCCGTGCCGACGCGGCGCACCGAGAACCCCGCGACCTGACCGTACCCTGAGCACGTGGATGGGTACGAGGTCGTCGTCGTAGGGCTGCTCGGTCTGCTGACCGGGCTGATCGCTGCGCTCGCGTTCCGCTTCAGCGAGCACCAGCAGCGCACAGTGCCGGAGCAAGAGCCGGGTGAGCTGGACGCCGGGGTGGTCCGGGTGCTCGCCGTGCTGCGCTCTGCCGCGATCGTGCTCGGCCCCGACGACAGGGTCGTCCGGGCGAGCGCCCCGGCCTACGCGCTCGGGGTCGTCCGGGACGACGCGATCGTGCACGCCGCGATCCGCGACATGATCGCCTCGGTCCGTCGGGACGGGGTGATCGCCGACGACGAGCTCGAGCTGCCGCGCGGCCCGATCGGCCGAGGACGCGTCATGCTCCAGGTCCGTGTGGCCAACCTCGACAGCAACCACGTCGTCGTCCTCGCGGAGGACCGCACCGAGGCGCGCCGGATCGAGGCGATCCGCCGGGACTTCACGGTCAACGTCTCGCACGAGCTCAAGACCCCTGTCGGCGCGATCGCGCTCCTCGCCGAGACCATGCAGGACGCGGCAGACGACCCCGACGCCGTCCGCCACTTCGCAGGGCGCATGCAGAAGGAGTCGATGCGCCTCGGCGCGCTCGTCCACGAGATCATCGAGCTGTCCAGGCTGCAGGTCGCCGGTGCGCTCCAGGAGGTCGGGGTGATCTGCGTCGACGACGTCGTCCGCGAGTCGGCCGACAGGTCCCGGGTGGTCGCGCAGGCCAAGGAGGTCACCCTCACCGTCGGCGAGGACACCGGTCTGACCGTCTACGGGGACCACGCGCTGCTCGTCACCGCGGTCCGCAACCTCCTCGACAACGCCGTGGCCTACTCGGACGCGGGGACGCGCGTCGGCATCGGCGTCTCGTCCCACGACGGGCTCGTCGAGATCGCCGTCGTCGACCAGGGGATCGGCATCTCCGAGGCTGAGCAGAGCCGGGTCTTCGAGCGCTTCTACAGGGTCGACCCCGCACGCTCCCGCGACACCGGCGGCACAGGCCTCGGCCTGAGCATCGTCAAGCACGTCGCCGCCGACCACGGCGGAGACGTGAGCATCTGGTCCGAACCGGGCCGGGGCTCGACCTTCACGCTGCGGATCCCCGCGGCACACGTCCCGGCGACTGCCGAGACGTCGACGGCCGGCGACGCCGGCACCCCGGACAAGGAGGTGGATGCGTGACCCGCATCCTGGTGGTCGAGGACGAAGAGTCCTACCGCGAGCCGCTCACGTACCAGCTGACCCGCGAGGGCTACGACGTCGTCGCGGTCGCCGACGGCACAGCGGCTCTCGCCGCCTACGACGACGGCGGCGCGGACCTCGTGCTGCTCGATCTCATGCTGCCCGGGCTCTCGGGCACCGAGGTGTGCCGCGAGCTGCGTCAGCGCGGCGACGTCCCGGTGATCATGCTGACCGCCAAGGACGGCGAGATCGACAAGGTCGTGGGACTCGAGCTCGGGGCCGACGACTACGTGACCAAGCCGTACTCCTTCCGGGAGCTCCTCGCCCGGGTGCGCGCGGTCCTGCGCCGCAGGCAGCCTGCCTCGACCGTCGAGGACGAGGACTCCCCGGAGCTCTTCGGTGCTGGGCCGGTCCAGATGGACGTCGACCGCCACGTCGTCACCGTGCGCGGTGAGCTCGTCTCCCTCCCGCTCAAGGAGTTCGACCTCCTCGAGTTCTTGCTGCGCAACGCGGGGCGGGTGCTCACCCGGGGTCAGCTCATCGACAGGGTGTGGGGTTCGGACTACGTGGGGGACACCAAGACCCTCGACGTGCACGTCAAGCGTCTGCGCGCGAAGATCGAGGTCGACCCGGCCTCGCCCGAGCTCCTCCAGACCGTCCGCGGCCTGGGTTACAAGCTCGTCGACGACTGACCGCTGCGACGCGTCGCAGACGGGGCGAGTGTGGTCGCACTGTTCACCTCCCGTTCACCCGGGCACCCTCCTCGCGTCATCCTCGGTCCTTAGCGTCTGTCTCGTCAGCAGAACAGACTGCAGACCACAGACTTTGAGGATGGGTAAGACAGTGAAGCGTGTGAACAACCGCAACCTCGCCGCCGTCGTGCTGGCCGGGGCGCTCGCCGCGACCCTCGCCGCCTGCGGCGCCGACGCCACGACGCCCGCCGCGACCGGCTCCGCCGGTGACGGTGCCTCCTCCGACGCCGCGACGGACCTCTCCGGCAACCTCGCCGGAGCGGGCGCGAGCTCGCAGGAGAAGGCCATGGGTGGCTGGATGGCCACCTTCACGCAGACCGCCCCGGACGTGGCTGTCAGCTACGACGCCGTCGGCTCGGGCGGTGGCCGCGAGCAGTTCCTCTCCGGCGGCGTGCTCTTCGCCGGCTCGGACGCCGCTCTCAAGCCCGAAGAGGTCACCTCCGCGCAGGAGCGCTGCTTCGGCGGCGAGGCCATCGAGCTCCCGCTGTACATCAGCCCCATCGCGGTCGTCTACAACCTCCCGGGCGTCGACACCGACAACATCCAGATGTCCGCCAAGACCATCGCGAACATCTTCAACGGCACCATCACCTCGTGGGACGACCCCGCGATCGCCGCGGAGAACGAGGGCGTCGAGCTCCCGGCCACGCCGATCATCCCGGTCAACCGCAACGACGAGTCGGGCACGACCGAGAACTTCACCGAGTACCTCTCGGCGGCGTCCGAGGGTGCCTGGACCTACGAGCCGAGCGGCGACTGGCCCATCTCGGGCACGCAGTCCGGCTCCAAGACCTCGGGCCTCATCGACACCGTCACCGGTGCCGAGGGTGCGATCGGCTACGCCGACGCCTCGCAGGCCGGAGACCTCGGGACCGTCGCCCTCAAGGTCGGCGAAGAGTACGTGCCGTTCTCGCCCGAGGCTGCGGCCAAGGTCGTCGACGCCTCGCCGCGTGCCGAGGACGCGACCGACAACCGTCTGGTCGTCGAGCTCGACCGCACCACCACCGAGGCCGGCGCCTACCCGCTCGTCCTCATCTCGTACTCGGTCGCCTGCTCGCAGTACGACAACGAGTCGGACGCCGCGAACGTGCGTGCCTTCTTCAACTACATCGCGAGCGAAGAGGGTCAGGCCGTCGCCGCTGACCCGAGCGTCGCGGGCTCGGCCCCGATCTCGGACACCCTCCGCGAAGAGGTCCTGGCAGCAGTCGACGCGATCACCGTCGCCGGCTGACCAGCGCTGACCCACAGGCCGCGTCCGGTGCGAACCGGACGCGGCCACGGTGCGCTCAGGAGGTCTGAGCGCACAGGGCCCCAGACGGGGCCGGCACGAACCAGCGACACCCTGCACCGACCACCGGGGCCCACGGCCCCACCAGCTGACGGAGATCCCGTGGCCGTTCTGAGCCCCGCACCGACCAAGAAGTCCCCTGAGGAAGAGCCCGCCGTGAAGCAGAACAAGGGTGGGTTCGCAGGTCGGCTGTTCCAGTTCCTGTCGACAGCGGCAGGCGTCACCATCTTGGTGACCCTCGCGGCCGTCGCCGCGTTCCTGGTGATCCGCGCCTGGCCGGCCCTCACCGCCTCGCCCGAAGAGCTCCAGAAGATCTCGTGGTTCAACTCCGACTCGATCCTCGGGTACACGGGGCCGCTGATCTTCGGCACGCTCCTGGCCTCGGTGCTCGCCCTCGGTATCGCCGTCCCGCTCGCCCTCGGCATCGCGCTGTTCATCTCGCACTACGCCCCTCGCCGCCTGGCGCAGGGGCTCGGCTACGTGATCGACCTGCTCGCCGCGATCCCCTCGGTCGTCTACGGCCTGTGGGGTGCGCTGTGGCTCGCGCCCGTGCTGGACCCGGTGTTCCGCTGGATGACGGACTTCCTCGGCTTCATCCCGCTCTTCGCCGGCTACCAGCCGCCCGCCAAGAACATCCTCACGGCGTCGGTGGTCCTGGCGGTCATGATCTTGCCGATCATCACCGCGGTCGCCCGCGAGGTCTTCCTCCAGACGCCCCGCCTGCACGAGGAGGCCGCCCTGGCCCTCGGCGCCACCCGCTGGGAGATGGTCCGCATGGCCGTCCTGCCCTTCGGCCGCTCCGGGCTCATCAGCGCCTCGATGCTCGGTCTGGGCCGCGCGCTCGGCGAGACGATGGCTGTGCTGATGATCCTGTCGCCCGGTTTCCTGTACTCCTTCCACCTGCTCAAGCCGGGTCAGCACCAGTCGATCGCCGCGAACATCGCCTCGAAGTTCCCGGAGGCCTCGGGCCTGTCGGTCAACGCACTCATCGCGACGGGTCTGGCGCTGTTCGTCATCACCCTCGCGGTCAACATGCTCGCCCGCTGGATCATCTCTCGCCGCAGCGAGTTCTCAGGAGCCAACTGATGACCACCGCCCCCCTGATCTCGAC
>NZ_JACBYE010000046.1 GCF_013415325.1 Sanguibacter inulinus
GGGCGGGGGACCGGGTGCTCAGGCCTCGACGGCGTGCGCCGGGGAGATCTGGGAGGCCGTCCCGGCGTGGGAGACCTCGATCTTGCGCGGCTTGGCGTCTTCGCTCACCGGGATGGTCAGGGAGAGGACACCGTCGGCGTACGAGGCCGAGATCTTGTCGAGAGCGAGCCCTCGGCCGACGGTCAGCTGACGGGCGAAGGTCCCCGAGGGCCTCTCGCGCACGAGCCAGTCTGCCGACGACGAGCGGGCAGAGCGCTCGGCGCGCACCGTCAGGGTGCGGTCTTCGACCGACACGTCGATCGTGCCGGGGTCGACGCCGGGAAGGTCTACCGACATCACGTAGTGGTCGCCCTCGCGCAGCAGGTCCATCGGCATGCTGGTCGCGGTGCGGGCTGTCGGCAGGGCCGAGGTCAGGAGTCGTTCCATCTCCGTGAACGGGTCGATCCGTGCAGCCATCACGCATCACCTCCTCGTCACAGGTCCCGGATCTCGGGACCGGTCGTGGTCTCGGGCGCCTGCCGCCCGAGGTGGCTACAGACAGTTTTTTAGCACTCGAGATCGGCGAGTGCCAAGCCAGGATCCGTTCGCTGTGAGCGAACAACGGCGCGACGGCGGACCGTCTCGAGGTGGGTGCTGGCGGCACCCTCAGTGGGTGTCCACCTGCCGTCCATCTCCGTGCCACCCGGGGTTCCTCGGCTGCACCTACGGCCTGCACAGCCGGGTCATAGGTCTGCTGCCTAGACATGACCCATCACGCCAGCACCACCCTCTGAACCCTGGAGCCCTCATGCCGAACCTGTGGATCGTCGCGGTCGACCTCGTCGCCATCCTCGTCCTCACCTATGCCGTCTACTTCCGCCGTCACCGCCGCAGCGAGATGCTGCTCGCGTACATCGGGCTCAACGTCGGGGTCCTCGCCGTGACGAGCGTGCTCGCGACGTCGACGGTGGGTGCAGGTCTGGGGCTCGGGCTCTTCGGTGTGCTGTCGATCATCAGGCTGCGGTCCTCCGAGCTCGCCCAGGAAGAGGTCGCGTACTTCTTCGCCTCCCTCGCCCTGGGGCTCATCGCCGGGCTCCAGCCTGACCCGTGGTGGATCGCACCGCTGTTCAGCGCCGCGCTGATCGTCGTGATGCTCCTCGTCGACTCCAACCCGAAGACTGCCGGCTACAGGCGCCAGGTCGTCACCCTCGACACGGTCTACCCCGACGAGACCCAGCTGACCGCGCGACTCGAAGACCTCCTCGGCGGCACGGTGCGCCGCGTCGTCGTCCAGGAGACAGACCTGGTGCGAGACCTGCAGCGCGTCGACGTCCGCTACGTCGTCCGGCCCACGGTGACGACACGCTCCCCGCTGCTGGCCTCGACCCTGCCGGCCCGCAGCACCGCTGACGCCCCGTCCCTCGGCGCCGGGGCCTTCGCCTCCGACGTCCCCGAGTCGCTGCGCCCTGCGGCCCGCCGCGCGGGGCACACAGGCGGGGCCTCGTCCGACGCCCTGCTCGCGGCAGACCGCGCGACCGACGCGGCGGTGCGCTCGTGACGACGCCCGACGTCGTGCCTACGACGCCTACGGCACCCACGGCACCCTCGGCACCGTCGGCCGCCGACCTCAGGCTCACCGATCTCGTCTCGGGCTTCGGGGCCGTCGACCTCACCGAGGTCCAGGAGCTCGCCGACCTGCAGACCCGGGTCGACCGCAAGTACGTCGTCCCGACGAGCATGCTCGCCGACCTCCTCGCGGACCACCAGGGTCTGCGAGTCCTCGAGATCGACGGGCGGCGCAGGTTCGGCTACGAGTCGGTGTACTTCGACACCCCCGCCCTCCAGTCGTACCGCAGCGCTGCCCACGGACGCCGCCGCCGCTTCAAGGTGCGGACCCGGACCTACGCAGACTCGGGGGAGTGCGTCTTCGAGGTCAAGGTCAAGGGTGGACGCGGCGAGACCGTCAAAGAGCGGCTCGCCTATGACCGTGCCTCGGCCGCGTCGATCGACCCGCAGGCACGCGCCTTCGCAGCGACGGTGCTGCAGCAGGCGCTCCCCGACGCGCGACACGTCGTGGCAGCCCTCGCGCCGACGCTCGTCACCACCTACGACCGCACGACCTTCGTCGACCCTGTCGCCGGGACACGACTGACCTGCGACGCGGCGCTGCTGTGCACGCCTGCGCCGCAGGACCGGTCGGGCCTGGCGGCGGAGGGCGGGTACAGCACGGCGGGTCACGCAGGCCTGGGCGACCAGGTGGTGCTCGAGAGCAAGTCGCCCGGGACCGCCACGGCCGTCGACCGGTGGCTGTGGGCACGCGGTCACCGCCCGGTGAGCCTCAGCAAGTACTGCGTCGGCCTGGCTGCCCTCGACGCCGCGCTGCCCTCGAACCGGTGGAGCCGCACGCTGCGTCGGCACGTGGTCTGATGCACCGGCGACCGACCTGCTCCGCGCTCTTGGCTCAGGCGTTCTCCCGCACCACGTCAGACGGCGACTTGTCCGTCCGCCACCCGCGCCACACAGGGTGGCGCAGTCGTCCCTGGGCGGTCCAGCCGCTCACGGCGACCTCGCCGACCCTGTCCGCACGGACCCAGTGCGCGTCCCGTGCGTCGGCCGCGGGGACGTCGTCGACCGGTGGCGTGGCACGCGGGTGGCGGGCCAGCTCTTCGGCCAGCCGTCCGAGCGTCGCCTCGGTGAAGCCTGTGCCGACCCGGCCCGCGTACCGGAGCGTCCCGGAGTCGTCGGGCACGGCGACCAGCAGGGAGCCGAGGGTCTCGGCACGTGCGCCGTTTCCGGTGCGCCACCCGACGACGACCACCTCCTGCGTCTGCACGTGCTTGACCTTGACCCAGGTGTGGGCCGGTCGCCCCGGCCTGTACGTGCTCGACCTGCGCTTGGCGACGATCCCCTCGAGACCCAGCTCCTTGCTCGCCGCCAGCGCGGTCGCGGCGTCCGAGGTGAAAGCAGGCGGCACGTGCACGGGTCCAGACTCGGTGACGACCTCCTCGAGCGCTGCGCGTCGCCCGTCGTACCCGACCCGCGTCAGCCGGCGACCAGCACGCTCGACGAGGTCGAAGGCCATGTAGTCGACCCGCTGGGCCTTCTGCGCCGCGGCGACGTCCCGGCGGGCCGTGAGGTTCATGCGCGTCTGCAGCCGGCCGAAGTCAGGTCGGCCCCCGCGGTCCAGGGCGACGATCTCGCCGTCGAGCACCACGTCTTCCGTCACGCACGACGAGAGCACCTCGAGCTCGGGGTACGAGGCCGTGAGGTCGTTGCCGTTGCGGCTCGTCAGGCGCACCGACCCTGGGGACCCCTCACGGTCCGCGACCACTGTCGCGATCGCCCGGATCCCGTCCCACTTCATCTCGAAGGCCCAGTCGTCCTCGTCGAGGTCCTCGACCGACCCGGGGGTCGCGAGCATGGGCGTGATCGGCTTGGCAGAACCGCTGCTGCTGCCGCCACTGCCGCTCGCGCCGTCGCGCACCTCCGTCGCGGTGTCCTCGGCCGCCCCGTCGCCCGCGCCCTCTCCAGACCCGTCCGAGGAGCCACCCGTGCCCCCGCCCGCGCGACGCCGCCCGCCGTGCGAACCTGCACCCTCGTCGGCCATCTTGTGCACGAGCCACGAGTTGCCACCCCCGGTGTGCGCCGTGTGGATGAGCGCGAGGCGTCGCGACCCACGGTCGGTCCCGCCCGAGCCGTCGCTGTGCAGGGTGACGATGACCTCCTCGCCCTCGCGCCACTTGTGCAGGTCGTAGGTGCCGCGGTCCCAGATCGACACTGTGCCGGCGCCGTACTCGCCCTTCGGGATCGTGCCCTCGAAGCTGCCGTACTCGAGCGGGTGGTCTTCGGTCTGCACGCCGAGCCTGTTGTGGGTCGTGTCGACAGGCTCACCCTTGGGCAGCGCCCAGCTGACGAGCACACCGTCGTGCTCGAGCCTGAAGTCGTAGTGCAGCGCCCGCGCGTGGTGCTCCTGGATGACGAAGGTCGGCGCGGCAGCCTCCTCGCCGTCGGACGTCGCAGCAGGTCCCCCGGACGGAGCCTCGGGGACCGGCTCAGGTGTCTTCGACGCGTCGCGCTTCGACCTGTACACCTCGAGCCGGTCCGTCCGCTCGAAGCCGGCCATGCGCTCGGCCGTCGGCTCGAGCGCCGCGTGGCCTCCGGTGAGCAGCGGCGCGAGCAGGTCGCCGTCGCGCTCGAGCCTGGCGACCACCTCGTCGGCGAGGAGGTGCTCGAGGCCTCCTGCCTCGAGCTCGGCCCACGTGCGGGGCGCGGCGACGTAGGGCTTGTCCCGGCCACGCAGCGAGTACGGGCTGATCGTCGTCTTGTTGCGGTTGTTCTGCGACCAGTCGACGAGCACCTTGCCCTCGCGCAACGACTTCTTCATGTCCGAGACCACCATGTCGGGGTGGTCGGCCTGGAGCGCCCGGGCGAGCTCGTGCGCGACGGCGCTGACGGCGTCGGAGTCGTGGGCCCCGTCGAGCGCCGCGTAGAGGTGGATCCCCTTGGACCCGCTCGTCACGGGGAAGGGCTCGAGGTCCATCCCCGTGAGGATCTCCCGCGCCCACAGCGCGACCTGCACGCACTCGTCCAGGCCGGTCCCCGGGCCAGGGTCGAGGTCGAGGACCAGCCTGTCGGGCCTGTGCTCGACCCCGGTCCGGCCGAACCTCCACTGCGGCACGTGGATCTCGAGGGCGGCGACCTGACCCAGCCACGTGAGCGTCGCGAGGTCGTCGACGAGCGGATAGGTGTTGACGTGGTCGGAGTGCTGGATGTCGCGCCTGTGCACCCAGTCGGGAGCGGAGTCGTCGAGGTTCTTCTGGAAGAACACCGGCCCGCCCGTGCCGTGCACCCACCGCTTGCGGGTCGCCGGACGTCCCGTCGCGTGGGCGACGAAGGGCTGGGCGACCGCAGCCAGGTAGGCGAGCACGTCGGCCTTGGTGGTCCCCGTCTCCGGGTAGACCACCTTGGACAGGTTGGTCAGCGTGACCTTGTGCCCGTCGATGGTCACGGTCTCGCGCTGCGCGTCGCGCCGCGCGCCGCCGGTGCTGTCGTCGTCGGGCACAGGGGCCTCCGTCGGGTGTCGGGTACGTGGACCGTCTCACGGCAGCCGTGCCGCCCGGGTGGGTCCGCCGGCGTCGTGCGGCGGACCGTCGCTGACAGACCCATCATGGCCACGGGTGCGACCCTCGGCATCCGGGAGCATCATGGGGTGATGCGAGCGATCTGGAAGGGTGCCGTCACGTTCGGGCTCGTCAACGTGCCCGTCAAGCTGTACAGCGCGACCGAGGACCACGACGTCGGCCTGCACCAGGTGCACGACACCGACGGCGGCCGGATCCGCTACCAGCGCCGCTGCGAGGTGTGCGGCAAGGTCGTCGACTTCGGTCACATCGCCAAGGCCTACGACGACGGGGAGCGCACGGTCGTCCTGACCCCGGACGACCTCGACGCGCTGCCCGTCGAGCGCAGCCGCGAGATCGACGTGGTCGAGTTCGTGCCGCGCGACCAGATCGACCCGATCATGTACGAGCACGCCTACTACCTCGAGCCCGACTCCAAGTCGGTCAAGTCGTACAGGCTGCTCGTGCGGACCCTCGAGGAGAGCGACCGCGTCGCCGTCGTGTCCTTCTCCCTGCGCCAGCGCACCCGGCTCGCGGCGCTGCGCGTACGGGGCGACGTGCTGCTGCTCCAGGTCCTGCGCTGGGACGACGAGGTCCGCGAGCCGGAGTTCCCTTCTCTCGACGAGACGCCTCGCATCACCGCGAAAGAGCTCGAGATGGCCTCGGCGCTCGTCGCGAGCTTCGAGAGCGACTTCGAGCCCGAGAAGTTCACCGACGAGTACCAGGTGCAGCTGCGCACCCTGATCGACGCCAAGCTCGAGCACGGCGACGCCGTCGACACGGCCGCGACCTTCGGCGAAGAACCCGACGAGGAGAAAGAGGACGGGGCCGAGGTCATCGACCTCATGGAGGTCCTGCGCCGCAGCGTCGAGCGCTCGCGCGGGTCAGGGTCGGGCACGTCGAACGGCGGCAGCTCGGACGACGGTGCTGAGAAGAGCTCGACCTCCAGACGCAGCCCGGCCAAGAAGACGCCGGCGAAGACGAGCGCTGCGAAGACGAGCGCTGCGAAGAAGCCAGCAAGCTCCGGTGCCTCAGGCACCAAGGACTCCGGCTCGGCCTCGAAGGCCCCGGTGAAGAAGACCACCGCGCGTGCCACCGCGACGAAGGCGACGTCGGGCTCCGCGAAGAAGACCCCGGCGAAGAAGACGGGCTGAGAGGCCCGGCCTCGTCGGCGGTCTTCCCGGGGCAGGTCCGCAGGGAGAGCCGCACCGGGAAGGTGCCCCCCCCGGACCACGGCAGCGATCGTGCCGAGGGGCAGGGCCAGCCGCCCAGGAGCGCCTCGCTCAGACCGACGTGGTGCCGACGTCCCCGTCGTCGAGCTCGGGCGGGAGGTTCTCGTTCGGGCCGGCCTCGGGCGGCCGCGGCTCGTCCTGCGGGTAGGCCCGCACGGCGACGATCGCGATGTCGTCGTCCGCGCGACCTGGCACCAGCGTCGTGAGCACGTGGTCGCACAGCTCGTCGAGGTCGTCGTCCTGACGGTTCTCGAGCGTGCGGACCAGCGCCTCGACGCTCGCTGTCATCGTCCGGTTGCGGCGCTCGATCAGCCCGTCCGTGTAGAAGATCAACGTGTCGTTGTCAGCGAGAGCGATCGTGAAGTCGTGACGCTGGTGGTCCGGGATGATCCCGAGGATCAGGTCGTTCTGACGCCGCAGCACCTCGACCGACCCGTCGGCGCGCAGGATCACGGGCGGCGGGTGGCCGGCGTTCGACCAGCGGATGGTGCGGACCCGCGACCGCAGGTCGGCACGGTCCTGCTCGATCCGCGCGACGATCGCGCTCGCTGTCGCGGTCTGCCCGAGGTTGAGCCCGTGGATCGCGTTGTCGGATCGCATGAGCACCTGCGAGGGCACCTCGCCGCGGTCGTAGGCGATCGAGCGGATGATGCCGCGGATCTGCCCCATCGCGGCCGCCGCGTGGTGGTCGTGCCCGGTGACGTCGCCGATCACGAGGACCGTCGAACCGTCGTCGGTGAGGAAGGAGTCGTACCAGTCGCCACCGATCTCGAGGTCGTCGGAGGCCGGGTGGTAGCGGACCACGATGTGCAGGTGGTCAGGCTCCGGGGGAGAGGTCAGCAACGAGTGCTGGAGCGCGACAGAGGACTCGCGGGTGCGCTCTGCCTCGCGCGCGGCGAGCTCGGCGTAGGCGTTGAGCAGGTCGATCTCTCGGCGCAGGTCGGTCGCCGCGCCCAGAGCGGCGCTCACCGTGGACGCGACGAGCATGAGGAAGGCACGCTGGGCGGCGTCGTAGGGCCTGCGCACGCTCCCCTTGAGGACGAGGACGCCGTGCGCGGCCTGCTCGTCGGCGCGCGAGAGCGGGGCGACGAGCGTCGGGCTCAGCGAGACGGGCAGCCGGCTCGTCCACGCCCTGCGGACCACCTCTGCGTCGACCAGCTCGCTGTGCACGAGGTCTGTCGCCCCGGCGAGCACCAGGTCGCCGCCCTCGGCCAGGTGCAGCTCGGCCCGTGCGATGTCGTCGCTGTCGCGCAGCACGTCGAGCACAGCCGCCGACAGCCCCGTGATGCTGCTGCGGTGCTCGGTCATGGTGGCGTGCAGCTGGTCGATGGTCTTGAGACGGCGGCGGTCCACGACCGAGGCCGTGGTCTCGGAGGTGATGTTGAGGATCCCGAGGACGGCGCCGGTCTCGTCGGTGATCGGGCTGTAGGAGAAAGTGAAGTGGGTCTCCTCGTCGAATCCTGACCTGTTCATGACGAGCAGCTGGTCGACCTCGCCCACGGAGCGCCCGGTCTGCTCGACCTCCTCGAAGAGCCCGCCGACGTAGTCCCAGATCTCCGCCCAGACCTCTTTGGACGGACGGCCCATGGCGTTGAGGCGCTTGTCGGTCCCGAGCATGTCCCGGTAGCCGTCGTTGTAGATCATCGTGTACTCGGGGCCCCAGGCGATCATCACCGGGAAGGTCGTCGAGAAGCACAGCTGCACGGCCTGCCGCAGGGCAGGGTGCCAGGTCGAGGGACGACCCAGCGGCGTCTGGTCCCAGGCGAGCTCTTTGGCCGCCATGCCCATCACGCTGTTCTTCGTCGCCTCGGCGAACCACAGTGAATCCACGTCGACACAGTAGTGGAGCCGCCTGACACCAGCGACCACCTGGCCGGTGCCCAGCTGTGACCTGCGGCGTCGTCCCGGTACCGGGTCGTGTGCACCCGGAGTTGTCCACAGGCGCCGGGTCGCGAGAGGGGGAGGTCGCACCTACGGTCAGGTCGACTGTCCTTTCTCCATGTCCTCCGACGTACGGGAGCCCCCTGTGTCCACGACTGCCCGCGACGGTGCGCGCACCCTCCCGCTGCCGACCCCCCGAGGTCCGGTGAGCGAGGCGCTGCTCGCGCAGCTCGTCCTCGACCCTGTCGACGCCCCGCAGTCCGCCCGCGACACCTTCGACGAGGCCGTCCGGTCCGCACCGGCCGTCGTCGACCCTGACGTCCTCCTGACGCAGGACCACGATGTCCAGCTCGCGCTGTTCTGCCTCTACGAGCTCCACTACCGCGGCATCGAGGACGTCAGCGACGACTGGGAGTGGGACCCGTCCCTCCTGGCCGCCCGTGCGGTGATCGAGCGCGCCTTCGAGGCAGAGCTCCGCAGCCGTGTCGAGATGCCTGAGCTGCCCGCGCCGGACCGCGCCTCGGTCGCTGAGGCCCTCTTCGACCTCACCTCGCAGGACTCCGGCCCTGGGCTGTCGCACTTCGTCGCCAAGAAGGCGACCGAGGAGCAGCTCCGCGACCTCCTCGTGCACAGGTCCGTCTACCAGCTCAAGGAGGCCGACCCGCACACCTGGGCCATCCCGCGGCTCGGGGGAGCGCCGAAGGGTGCGCTCGTCGAGATCCAGACCGACGAGTACGGCGGCGGCGACCCCGCGCTCATGCACGCAGCACTCTTCGCCCAGACCATGCGTGGCATGGGCCTCGACGACTCCTACGGCGCGTACGTCGACCACGTCGACGCCGCGACCCTCGCCTCGGTCAACCTCATGTCCTTCTTCGGGCTGCACCGCCGGCTGCGCGGGGCCATCGTGGGGCACCTCGCGGCCTTCGAGATGACCTCGTCGATCCCCAACCGCCTCTACGGCAACGGCTTCAGGCGCACCGGGCACGACGCCGCGACGACGCGGTACTTCGACGAGCACGTCGAGGCTGACGCCGTCCACGAGCAGATCGCCGGGCGCGACCTGGCCGGGCGCCTCGCCGAGGACGACCCGTCACTGCTGCCCGACATCGTCTTCGGGGCCGCGGCCTGCCTCGCGGTCGACGGGTGGGCGGCTGCCGCGCTCCTCGCCTCGTGGGAACGCGGATCCCTCGCGCTGCGGTCCGTGGCATGACCTGGGCCGCGGGGTCGGGTGCAGCGCCGGATCTCCACGCAGGTCAGACGGGTGCGCCGCTGGCCGCCGTCGCGCCTCTCGAGGGCGACGTCACGGTGACCCTGTGCCCGGACGGGCCGCTGCTCCTGCGTGGACCGGCCACGCTCCTCGGCCCCGACGGTCAGCCGCTGCCGCGGTCGCGCAACGTCGTCGCGCTGTGCAGGTGCGGTGGCTCAGCCATCAAGCCCTTGTGCGACGGCACGCACAAGGTCAACGGCTTCAGGTCTGACGACGCCTGAGGGGCAGGTCGGACCAGGCGGCCGAAGTGTGCTGCGGGGCGCGACCGAGGCCACCAAGAGCTGAGCCCAGGGGCGGACCGTCGTCAGGACTGAGGGATCTCGGCCGAGGCGCCGGGCCGACCCTCGGGCGTGGCGTGGGCCGGGGAGAATCGCGCCCAGATGTGCTTGGTGGTCTCCGAGACGTACCAGCCGACGTCGAGCGCGAGCTGCTGGGCCAGCATGAGGCCGAAGCCACCCTCGCCGGGCTCCCGCTCCTCGGCGAGCGCAGGGACGCTCGACGTGTCGTGGTCGGCGACGTCGAGGAGGTGCTCGTCTCCGTTGACCATGAGGGTGACGATCGTCGGCGGCTTCCCGTGGCGCAGCGCGTTCGTCGCGAGCTCGCTCGTCACCAGGACCATCTTCTCGGGGATCTCGTCGAGCGACGAGCTGCCGAGGTACGGGGTGCCCGTGAGCTCGCGGAACAGCGAGCCGCGCAGCTTCGCAAGCCCGTCGACAGAGTCGAGGATCCAGTGGCGCACCTCGGTGAAGTCGGCTGGGGGCCGTGCTGACCTGATCTCGCTCACAAGGAAGGCCCTTCGTGGTCTCGGGCGGTCGACGCTCGGGGACGCCGTCGCCGCGCTGGTGTCTGCGGTGAACGGCCATCTTGCCACCGGTCCGCGCCGAGTGCGCGCTCAACGCGGGACGTGGCTCGACCGTCCTGGTCACGGTTCACCCGGCCCGCGGACGCCCCCGCTGAGACGACTCCCTGGGCGGCGCTGATGTGCACGGTCTCGTGTGGTCGAGGTAGCGAGGGTCTGAGATAGTTGTGTGCCGAGCACCGACGTGCTCGCAGCCGTACCTGGGGAGACTTCATGGACAACCGCAAGACCACGAGCGGGCGCTTCTCGCTCGACGACGCGTCACCGCACCTGTGGGTGCTCAGCGGCGAGGTCGACGTCGTGGTCAACGCGCGGTTCCGTGAGGTGTGGCCCGCGGACCGTCGCTCCCTCGAGCCTGTCGAGGTCCACATGGGGGACGTCACCTTCATCGACTCGAGCGGTCTGCGGATCCTGTACGAGGCGCTCAAGGTGACCCCGGAGGGCCAGCGCCCGGTCTTGGTGGACGTGCCTGAGCGCGCCCAGTGGATCATCGACGTGACAGGCCTCACCTCGCGCTTCGACTTCCGGACGACGACGTCGCCGTCTGACGACGACCTGCCCCTCGCGGACCTGGGCTAGCGCTCGGCACGCAGCCGCGACCCGTCACGCGGTCCGACGTCTCCTGCTGTCAGGCACAGTCCTCGTCGCGGCAGAGCAGCAGCAAGGTCGCGTCGTCGTTGGAGTCGGCCGCGTGGGACAGCTCCATGGCGCCGTCGACCCCCGCTCCGCCGGCCAGCGCGGACTGGAGCCTCTCGACGCCCACCACGATCGACTCCGTGCGTCGCTCGACGAGACCGTCGCTGAACAGCGCGATCCCGCCACCCTTGGGGACCGTGACGCGCCGCGTCGCGGGCTCGCTGTCGAGGATCCCGAGCGGCGGTGTGCCGAGCGGACGGTCCCACGTCGACGAGCTGTCCGGGGCGAGCAGGAGCGGCGGGAGGTGGCCCGCGCAGGAGTACTCGACCTCGCCCGTCGCGAGGTCGAGCACGGCGACCAGGACCGTGGCGTACTGGTCCGGGAGGGTCCAGCGCGCGACGCGGTCGAGCTCGGCGATCGACCGGGCAGGCGACTCTGAGCCGACGAGGATCGCGCGGAGCGCGTTGCGCAGCTGACCCATCGAGGCTGCGGCGGGCAGCCCGTGGCCAGCGACGTCGCCCACGACCGCAGCGAGCCGTCCGCTCGGGAGGACGAGAGCGTCGTACCAGTCACCGCCGACCCGTCCACCGTCGGCGGGCTCGTACCGCGCGGTCACCTGCCACCCTGTCGGCTGGGGGAGTGAGGTCGGCAGCATGGACCGCTGCATGGCCTGGGCCGAGCGCAGGTCGCGCTGCCCGCGCAGGTACAAGGCCTCCACGAGGTGGGCGCGCAACGAGGTGGCTGACACGACGACATCGTCCTGCCACGGGATGCTGTGGTCGCGGACGACCTCGCGCCACCGTTCGAAGGACTTGCGCGGGCTCAGGCGGACAGAGTTGTCCTCGAGGCGCTCGATGGTCTTGTTGTGCGGGTCGCCGCCCCAGTCGACGTCGCGGGTGGCCTCGTGCCGCAGCCACACGACGGCCTGACCGTCGGGGAGCGTGATCCCGAGGAGACCCGCGGCGTCGTCGGTCCCCGCGAGCTCGGGCACCGAGGCGACGATGCTGTCGGTCCGGACGAGGTCGTCGTCCTGCTCCAGGACCCACTCGGCGAGCTCACGGCTCTTCTGCGCGTCGGGGGTCTCACCCCGGGTCGAGATCTCGTCGTCGGCGAAGACGACCACGCCGTCGGCCTGCACGAGGTCGAGCAGCAGGTCGGAACCCGTGAGAGCCTGCCCGAGCGGGAGGTCTTCGTCGCGGCTGCGCGCGACGAGGTCGGCGAGCATCCCGGCGGCGCGCTGCGAGGCTGCCAGGCGGTCTTCCTCGACCTGTGCGACGAGCCGCAGGGAGAGCGTGGACCCGAGGAACTCTGCGGCGGCGCGCACGCCGAAGGGCGGCTCGTGCGGGCCGGAGTAGTGATGGCAGGCGATGAGGCCCCAGAGCTTGCCGTCGCGCAGCAGCGAGATCGACATCGAGGCCCGCACGCCCATGTTGCCGAGGTACTCGAGGTGGATCGGCGAGACGCTGCGCAGGGTCGCGTGGGTGAGGTCGAGGGGGGCGCCGGTGATCGGGTTGGCCGTGGGGACGATCTCAGACGGGACGTAGTCGACGTCCGAGATGAGCCGGATCCAGTTCTTCTCGTAGAGCGCACGGGCCTGGGCGGGGATGTCTGTCGCCGGGTAGTGCAGACCGAGGAAGGAGTTGAGACCTTCCCTGTGCACCTCCGCGACGACCTCGCCGTTGTAGTCCTCGTCGAAGGCGTAGATCATCACGCGGTCGAAGCCCGTGAGGTCCCGGACGTGACGGGCCGCGATGTCGAAGACCTCCGCGAGGCTCGAGACGCGGTTGAGGTCGTTCACGGCGTCGCGGACGGCCTGGTACGTGTTGGCGAAGGTGAAGGGGCGCAGGCCCTCGGCAGGCTCGAGCTCGATGACCAGGAGCGAGTCGTCGAGGTCGTCGGGCAGCGGGATCCTGTGCAGGATCGCGTCCATCTCACGGAGCTGGCCGTCGACCTCGACGGCCACGAGCAGCGGGTTGCGGTCGTGCAGGCGCGGACCTGCGGCCAGGTGACGGCGCACCACGCCCTCGAAGTACGTGCCGAGCCCCTCGCGCAGCGTCGAGCCGAGCAGTGTCTCGCTGGGGCGGCCGAGCAGCTCGGCGACGTTGACGGAGCACTGGACGACGGTGAGGTCGCTCGAGCGGACGACCAGCAGGCACCCGCGGGGCTGCACCCGGCCCGGGATGTGGATCGGCTCGCGCGCGCAGTTGTCGAGGTCGACAGGGGTGTCGGGGGTCAGCAGCGTCTGGCGCGGGGGGAGGGCCGTCACGAGCGAGGGGCGACGTCGGTGCCGGGGTGCATGGGAGAACGATACCCACCCGCGGGCACAGGGCGGCAGCGGTGCCGCCCTGTGCCCGCAGGCTCGGGGTCCGACACGACGTCCCGCGTGCCGCGACCACCCACGGCCGACTGCCGCTCGTGGTCACGGCCCGGAGGCGTCGCAGGACCGCGGCGGGCTACTGCTCCTCGTGCCCGAGGTCGAGACCCGGGACGAAGGCAGGTGCCTCGTCGAGACCGTCGAGGGTCAGCACCAGCACGGTGTTGCGCCCGGCCACGACGACAGGTGCCGGGACGTAGAGCGTCTGCTGCGGTCCCGCGCTCCAGTACCGCCCGAGGTTGAAGCCGTTGACCCAGACGACACCCTTGCCGAGCCGCGCGGCGTCGAGGAAGAGGTCGGCGGGCTCGTCGACCTCGAAGCTCCCCGCGACGAAGGACGGCCCGAGCACCGCGCCGCCCTTGACCACGGGTCCGCCGTGGGCGCGCACGTCCTCGGTGAGCGGCCCGACGTCGTCGAGGTCGAGGGGCAGGACCTCCCACCCCGTCACCTCGGTGCCGCCGACAGTCACCGGCCCGATGATCCCCTTGTGCTCGCCGAGGCGCGGTCCGTAGTTGACCCGGCCCTGGTCTTCGACGAGGAAGGTCAGCACACCCTCCGGGCCGCCGGGGAGCGAGAGCGTCCGCTCGTGGCGGGACCTGTCGAGCGTGCCGACGGCCGACCCGTCCAGCATGGCCTGGGCCCTGTCCCTCACCTCGCCGACCGACAGGACGCGCTGCTGCGCGGCGGCCAGCGTCGTGCGGTAGAGCGCGAAGCCCGTGTAGGCGTCGACCTCGTCGGTGCTCGGCACGTGCTCCGACGCCGTCCACGAGCCGAGGCCCTCGGCGGCGTCGAGGACCGAGAGCGAGAACTCCAGGTCGACCGCGGGGGTCGGCGCAGGGACCCGCTCCGGCAGAGCCTGGTCGGGGACCGGCGCGTAGCGGGCGATGACGTCGCGGAAGGCGAAGAACTTCGCCGTCGGGCTGCCGTCCTCGGCGAGCGGGGCGTCGTAGTCGTAGGACGTCGTGGTCGGCTGGTAGACGCCCTTGTCGTTGGCGCCGCTCGTGAAGCCGAAGTTCGTCCCGCCGTGGAACATGTAGATGTTGACCGACGCCCCCGCGGCGAGCAGCTCGTCGAGCTCGCGCGCGGCGTCCTCGGCCGAGGTCGTGTGGTGGTGCGCGCCCCAGTGGTCGAACCAGCCGTCCCAGAACTCTGCGCACATGAGCGGACCCGTCGGCTGGTGCTCGCGCAGGGTGGCGAGGCGCTCGGCGCTGCGCGAGCCGAAGGAGCCCGTGCTGTGCAGCGCGTCGACCGACCCGTCGGCGAGCATCGTCCCGCTCGGCTGGTCGATGCTCGTCAGCGGCACGGTGATGCCGTGCGACCGGGTCAGCGCGACCAGCTTGTCGAGGTACACGTGGTCGGAGCCGTAGGCGCCGTACTCGTTCTCGACCTGCACGAGGACCACCGGCCCGCCCCGGTCCACCTGGAAGGGTGCGACGAGGTCGAGGACGGTGCCGAGGTACTCCGAGACAGCCTCCATGTACAGCGGCTCGTCGCGGCGCACACCCACGGCAGGGTCACGGAACAGCCAGCCCGGCAGACCGCCGTTGTCCCACTCCGCGCAGATGTAGGGTCCGGGGCGCACGATCGCGTGCATGCCCTCGGCCTCGACCAGCCGCAAGAACCTCTCGAGGTCCAGACCGCCGTCGGTCCGGAACTCGCCGCGGCGGGGTGCGTGCGCGTTCCAGGGCACGTACGTCTCGATCGTGTTGAGCCCCATGAGCCGGGCCTTGTGGATGCGGTCGGCCCAGAGGTCAGGGTGCACACGGAAGTAGTGGAGCGCCCCGGAGAGGATCCGCAGAGGCTTCCCGTCGAGCAGGAAGTCGGTCTCGCCGATCACCATCCTGCTGTCCGGCACCTGCGTGCTCGCGCCGCTCATGCGAGCCGCGCCGGGAAGCCGCCCGAGGCGAGCGGGCCCCACGACGTGATGGTCACCCGGATCAGCGACTTGTCCTGCGCGCGCATCGCCTCGCGGTACTCGTCCCAGTCCGGGTGCTCCCCGGCGATCACCCGGAAGTACTCGACCAGCGGCTCGAGCGCCTCCGGCATGTCGAGCACCTCGGCGGTCCCGTCGACCTGGACGTAGGGACCGTCCCAGTCGTCGGACAGGATGCAGAGCATGACGCGCGGGTCACGGCGGGCGTTGGCCGCCTTCGCGCGCTCGGGGTACGTCGACACGACGACCCGGCCCTCGGCGTCGAGGCCGCAGGCGACGGGGGAGGTCTGCAGAGACCCGTCACGCTTGTAGGTCGTGAGGACCGCGCGGTGGCGCGGACGGACGAAGTCGAGCAGCTGCTCGCGGGTGGCACGCTCGGCGCGTGCGACAGTTCTGGCCATGCCCACGAGCCTGCCCGGTGCGCTGGGCTGCGGCAACCCGTTACCGCTGGCTGTGGACAAGTCCGAGCCCCGCGCGGGCCCCCGCCCGTCACGTTAGGATCGTCGGGTTCACCAGACCGGGGAGCAGCACGGACACGTCGGGAGAACGCTCGTGGCACAGCACACCAAGGTCGTCCTGACAGACGACGTCGACGGCGGACCGGCGACCGAGACCGTCCGCTTCGGGCTCGACGGCAGCGAGTACGAGATCGACCTTTCCGCCCAGAACGCCCGCGCGCTGCGCGACGCCCTCGCCCAGCACGTCGGCCACGGCCGCAAGGCCTCCTCGCTCGGCTCGACCCGCGGCTTCACGCGCGTGGTCACCGGCCACGACCCGGCTGCGCTGCGTGCCTGGGCCGACGCCCGCGGCATCGCGCTGCCCGCCCGGGGCAAGAAGATCCCCGACGACGTCGTCGCGCAGTACCGCGCTGCGGGGAACTGATGACCGCTCCGCGCGACACCGTCCGACGCAAGGTCTCCAGCTTCTCCGACAGGCTCCCGGTGCCCCCGCGCTGGGTCCGGTACACCCTCGTCAGCCTTCTCGCCGTGATCTCCTGCCTCTGGTTCGGGATCACCACGGCGTCGACCGAGGCGAGCCTCGGACCCCACAACGCCCGCTACGAGGTCACCACCTCCTCCCTCGTGACCGTCGACCTCGGTCCCCTCGGCACCGTCCAGCTCGAGTCGCCCTTGCCTCTCATGCTCGGCGTGCGCGTCACGATCGAGGAGATCCCCGCCGACCTCACGGCTGTCGACTCTGCGACGACGCTCAACGCGCTCGCGGGCGACGTCGACGGGTATCTCCAGTTCTTCTCAGGCCCTGACGCGACCATCTCCTACGTCACCCGCACGCTGCTGACCGACGCCGCCTGGCGGGCCGCCGGGGCGCTCGCGGCGATCCTCGTGGTGGGTTGCGCGGGGTATCTCGCGCTCGGTGCGACCCGGCGGCGCGAGCTCGGCGAGCCCCTCGCCCGCGCGTCGGTGGTCGTCGCCGGCGGTGTGGCTGTCGCCCTCGTCGCGACGACGCTCGTGGTCACCGACCGTGCGAGCACAGCGCTCGACAGGGTCGACGCCCAGGCGTCCCCGGTCTTCGACGGGACGGCTCTCGAGGGGGCGCGCATCACCGGGCGGCTCTCCGGGGTCATCGACACCTACGGCGGCCAGCTGGTCAACGTGTACAGGTCGAACGAGTCCTTCTACGAGACGGCCGACCGCAACCTCGAGACCGCGTGGGCGGACCGCCAGGCCCTCGACGAGCAGCGCACGTCCCTGCTCTGGGACAACGGTGTCTCGGGGCGCGCCGAGCTGCTCGCCGGTTCTGCGGGTGACAACGCGGGCGAGGCCGACGCCTCGGTGACACCTTCCGACGGCACGCCCTCCGACAGCACACCGTCCGACGGCGCGCCCGACGCCGCGTCGGCAGACGTCTCGAGCCCTGCCGAGGGGGACGGGACGGACGAACCCGGCGACGAGCCCACGCAGACCCCGTCGACGAGCGACCCTGACGACGTCGTGACGATGCTCATGGTCTCCGACCTGCACTGCAACACCGGGATGAGCCCGCTCATCACCACGGCTGCGACCCTGTCCGAGGCGTCGGTCATCATCAACGGCGGTGACTCGACCATCAACGGCACGGCGGTCGAGAGGTTCTGCGTCGACTCCTTCATCGGGGCCGCGCCCGACGGCGTCGACTGGGTCCAGGCCGACGGCAACCACGACAGCTCGATCACCTCCGACCAGGCGCGCTCGGCGGGGGCTACCGTGCTCGACGGCTCGGTCGTCGACATCGACGGCGTGAGGTTCCTCGGGGACTCCGACCCCAAGGAGACCCGCATCGGACAGGCGTCGACCTCGGTCGCCGGCGAGAGCTACGAGGAGGCCGGGAACCGTCTGCGCGACGTCGCCTGCTCCGAGGACGACCCGGCCGACATCTTGCTCATCCACACCCCGGGCGTAGGCGAACCTGTCATGGCCTCGGGATGCGTCCCGATCCAGCTGTCCGGGCACATCCACCACAGGTCCGGTCCGCTCCAGTTCGGCAAGGGCGTGCGGTACGTCAGCTCGACGACGGCTGGCGCGGCCTCCGGTCAGCCGACCATCGGTCCGCTCAACGGGACCGCGGAGATGACGGTCTTCCGCTTCGACCGTGAGCGTCGCGTCATGCTCGACTACCAGGTGATCGCCGTCCAGCCCGACCGCTCGGTCCAGGTCGGGGAGCGCATGACCTTCCCGCCGATCCCCGGCGGCGCCTCGGGCGGGTCGGGTGGCACCGCGGTCGACGGCTCGTCCGACGCGCCCACGGACGCTCCGACCGACGTCTCGACGCTCGCCCCGGGCGACACACCGACTGCCCCGGCTGCCGACCCTGGCACGGAGACCCCGGAGGAGGCCTCGGGGGAGGTCGACACGACGGGCTGACGAGGTCGTCCACAGGGGAGGACTCGACATCCGGGTGCGTGGATGAGAAAGTTCGGTATGCCGAACTTCTCGATCCGCAGACCCGTCGACGTCGTGGTGCGCCGTCCAGGCCGTAGACCGGTGGTCGTCGTGGCCGCCACGACGCTCGCCCTGCTCGTCTCCGCCTGCACGCCGACGGCGTCGGTGCGGGACGAGGCCGGTGACAGGCTGCTCGTCCTGACGACCTTCACGGTGATCGCCGACATCGCCCGCGAGGTCGGGGGCGACCACGTCCACGTCGAGTCGGTCACCGCGGTCGGGGCAGAGATCCACGGCTACGAACCGACCCCCTCGGACCTGAGGAGGGCCTCGGACGCGGACCTCGTCCTCGCGAACGGCCTCGGCCTCGAGGCGTGGTTCGACAGGTTCGTCGCCGGCCTCGACGTCCCGACTGTCACGCTGTCGGACGGCATCGAGGCGCTTCCGGTCGTCGAGTCCGTCGGCGTCGAGGGCGAGGCACCGCCCAGCGACGACCTGGGCGCTCCGAACCCGCACGCGTGGATGTCCCCGGCTGTCGGTGCCCACTACGCGCACGCCGCAGCCGAGGCCTTCGCCGCGCAGGACCCTGAGCACGCGGAGGCCTACAGGGCGAACGCCGAGCGCTACGCCGGCGAGCTGCTCGCCGTGGGGGAGACGCTCACCGCGGCGCTCGCCGAGATCCCCGCCGAGTCCCGGGTGCTCGTCACCTGCGAGGGTGCCTTCTCCTACCTGGCCCGGGACGCGGGACTCGACGAGGTGTACCTGTGGCCCGTGAACTCCGAGGGACAGTCGAGCCCGCGCCGCATGGAGGCCGCGATCTCCACGGTCCGGGACCGTCAGGTGCCGGCGGTGTTCTGCGAGTCGACGGTCTCCTCGGACTCCCAGGAGCAGGTGGCCCGCGAGTCCGGCTCGACCTTCGCAGGGGTGCTGTACGTCGACTCGCTCTCCGAGCCCGACGGGCCCGTCCCTACCTACAAGGACCTGCTCACCCACGACGTCGAGGTCATCATCGCGGGGCTGACCGGCGCGACCGGTGCTGAGCCCGTGAACAGCAGCGCGGCGCAGCCCGCGACCGCCGGAGCGGGACGATGAGCCGCGCGGACCGCGCGGCGGTCACCTGGTCGACCGCCGCCGACGCTGTGACTGTCGACGACCTCAGCTACACCTATCCCTCGTCCTCTGGCCGGGGCAGGGCTGCCCGACCCGCCCTCGACAGGGCCTCGCTCACCGTCCGCACGGGGTCGATCACCGGGCTGGTCGGGGTCAACGGCGCCGGCAAGTCCACGCTGTTCAAGGCGCTCATGGGGATGATCGAGCCCGACACCGGGCACCTGAGCATCCTCGGCCAGGCGCCCCAGGCCGCGCGGCGTGCCGGTCTCGTGGGCTACGTGCCGCAGGCCGAGGCCATCGACGACACCTTCCCGCTGACGGTCCGCGACGTCGTCTCGACAGGTCGCTACGGACGGCTCGGGACCACCCGTCGCCTCGGGCGCGGGGACAGGCTCGCCGTCGACGCCGCGCTCGAGCAGGTCAGGCTCGCCGACCTCGCCGACCGCCAGATCGGACGGCTCTCCGGTGGGCAGCGGCGACGGGTGTTCGTCGCCCGGAGCCTGTGCCAGGAGGCCCAGGTGCTGCTGCTCGACGAGCCCTTCGCAGGGGTCGATCGCGGCTCCGAGGCCCTCGTGGTCGCGGTCCTGCGTGACCTCGTCGCCCGGGGCGGCGCCGTGCTGCTCTCGACCCACGACCTCGTCGCGCTCCCGTCCCTCGCCGACCACGTCGTCCTCGTCCACCACTCGGTCCTGGCCTCCGGCACGCCAGACGCCGTGCTGACCCCTGAGAACCTGGCCCGCGCCTTCGGCGGAGAGGACCTGCGATGACAGCGCTCACCTGGTTGACCGACCCCTTCACCTACGAGTTCATGCAGCGGTCGCTGCTGGTCACCGTCGTCGCCAGCATCGTCTGCGCGCTGCTCAGCTGCTGGCTCGTCCTCATCGGCTGGTCCCTGCTCGGTGACGCCGTCTCGCACGCCGTGCTTCCGGGCGTGGTGCTCTCGTACATCGTCGGCATCCCCTTCGCGGCAGGTGCGCTCGTCTTCGGCTTCGGTGCCGTCGCGCTCATCGGGGCTGTGCGCGACACGACGCGGCTCAAAGAAGATGCTGTGATCGGCGTCGTCTTCACGACCCTCTTCGCGATCGGGCTCGTGCTGGTCTCGGTCACCCCGAGCCACATCGACCTGTCGCACATCCTCTTCGGCAACCTGCTCGGTGTGACCGACGCGGACATCTGGCAGGTGGTCGTCCTCGGTGCGCTCACCACGGCGGTCCTCGTCGTCAAGCGCCGAGACCTCACGCTGCTCGCCTTCGACCCCGTCCACGCGCACGCTATCGGGCTCTCGCCGCGCAGGCTGCGTGCTCTGCTGCTCGCGGCGCTGGCGATCACCGTCGTCGTCGCGCTCCAGGCCGTCGGGGTGATCCTCGTGGTCGCGATGGTCATCACCCCCGGTGCGACGGCCTTCCTCCTCACCGACCGCATCTCGCGCATGCTGGTGATCGCCCCGGCCGTGGCGGCACTCTGCGCCGTGGCCGGGATGTACGCGAGCTACTACCTCGACGCGTCGAGCGCCGGGATGATCGTGCTCATGCAGGGGATCGCCTTCGGGGTGGCCTACGCGGCGACCTGGCGGAGCCGTCGCGTGCGCGCCTGAGCGCGGCAACCAGCCGCGCACCCGTGCCGGACATCACGCTGGAGGCCGGTCAGGGTGACCTACGCTTGACCGGTGACAGATGAACTCGAGCTGACCGCTGTGGCCCAGGACTATCTCAAGGTGGTCTGGGGAGCCCAGGAGTGGTCGGACGAGCCCGTCACCACCAAGCTTCTCGCCGAGCGGATCGGCGTCGGCGCGTCGACAGTCTCGGAGACCGTGCGCCGCCTGACGGCCCAGGGCCTGCTGGAGCACCCGCGCTACGGGTCGGTCGAGCTGACCGAGCTCGGCCGCAGGCACGCCGTGCAGATCGTCCGCCGGCACAGGCTCATCGAGACCTTCCTCGTGTCTGAGCTCGGCTACACCTGGGACGAGGTGCACGACGAGGCCGAGGTCCTCGAGCACGCCGTCTCCGACCTCATGGTCGACAGGATCGACCAGCGTCTCGGTCACCCGACCCGGGACCCTCACGGCGACCCGATCCCGGCGCCTGACGGCACGGTCCCGACGCCCCCGGCTGTCACGCTCGCGGCGCTCCAGGCCGGCACGCAGGCCGTGGTCGCCCGCATCTCCGACGCGGACGCCGAGGTGCTGCGGTACTTCGCGGAGATCGGCTTCGGTCTCGACGTGCAGCTCACCGTCGTCGAGCGTCGCGACTTCGCGGGTGTGCTCTGCATCGAGTGGGCCCCGAGCGACGCTCCCGAGAGCACGACGACGGTCGACCTCGGCCTGCGTGCCGCTGACGCCGTGTGGGTCGTGACGCGGTGACGACCCCCGACCCCTCGGTGTCGCTGGCCAAGGACGCTCCGACGGCAGCAGACCCGCAGACGACCAGCAGCCCGGCTCGCGGCAGCCGCCCCGGCCTCGCGCTCCTCGCCCTCGCCCTCGGTGGCTTCACCATCGGCACGACCGAGTTCGCGACGATGGGGCTGCTGACCAACATCGCCGACGACCTCCAGGCGTCCATCCCGGCCGCCGGGCACACGATCACGGCCTACGCGCTCGGTGTCGTCCTCGGTGCGCCCCTCATCACCGTGCTGGCCGCCAAGGTCGAGCGCAAGACCCTCGTCGTCTGGCTGATGATCGCCTACGCGATCGGCAACCTCGTCTCGGCTGCGGCCCCGAACCTCGAGCTGCTGCTCCTCGGACGATTTGTCACCGGGCTGCCGCACGGCGTGTTCTTCGGGACCGGCGCGATCGTCGGCACGGCCGTCGTGGGCCGCGCGCGTCGCGGGCACGCCGTCGCGATGATGATGGCCGGTCTGACGGTCGCGAACATCGTCGGGGTGCCGCTGTCCTCGTGGGTGGGGGACCACCTGGGATGGCGGGTCGCCTTCGTCATCATCGGAGGCCTCGGGCTGGTGACCGTCGTCGGGCTGCTCGCGCTGCTGCCGCGGACCCCGGCCGCCGCCGGCGCGACCCCCCGCACCGAGCTCGGCGCGCTGCGCAACGGACCGCTGTGGGTGGCCTTCGCGGGCTGCGCGATCGGCTTCGGCGGCATGTTCGCCGTCTACTCCTACGTCAAGCCGACCCTCATCGACGTCACCGGTCTGTCGGTCGGCGCAGTCCCGGGCATCCTCGCGCTCTTCGGGATCGGCATGACGCTCGGGGTGCTCATCGGCGGCAGGCTGGTCGACAGGGACGTCATGCGGACCGTCTACCTCGGCTACGTGAGCACGGCCCTCGCGCTCGTGGCCTTCGGTCTGGTCGGCGCCTCGCCGGTGCCCGCGGTCGTCGCGCTCTTCGCGATCGGGGTGACGTCGCAGATCCTCGGGATCGCGCTCCAGGCCCGGCTCATGGATCTCTCGCCGGCTGCCCCGTCGCTCGGCGCAGCGCTGTGCCACTCCTCGCTCAACGCGGCCAACGCGAACGGCGCCTTCCTCGGTGGGCTGGTCATCGCCGCAGGCTGGGGCTACCTCTCGCTCGCCTGGGCAGGGGCCGCGCTGACGATCGTCGGGCTCGCGGTCATCGTGCTCTTCGGGCGGCAGAAGATCACCCGGGTCCCGGCCGAGCTCCTCGCGCACTGAGACGTGCGCACCGGCAGCGTGCTGCGGTGCGCCGCCGTGCGCGACAGATCGCGTCGTGGCAGTCTCAGGAAACCCCCAGCGTCGCTGGCTACGGTGAACCGCCCCGTCCGACCGCTGACCTAGGAGACCGTGTGGCTACCAGGAACGAGCACACCGCTCCCGGCTCGTCCGGACGGTCCGGCGCTGCTGGACGCGCGGCCGGCGCGGACGCCGACGTCGTCGACCCCGACGCCGACCTCACCGACGACGAGCTGCTCGCCGCCGAGATGGCCCTCCCGCAGACCCGGAGCCGGACCCTCGGCGACCGCCGCTACGGCTGGGTGCTGCTGGTCTTCGGCCTGATCGGCTTCGCGGCGTCGCTCGCGCTGTCGATCGAGAAGGTGCTCAAGCTCCAGGACCCGGACCACGTCGCGAGCTGCAGCTTCAACCTCTTCCTCGACTGCTCGGCTGCGATGGGCTCGTGGCAGGGCAGCCTGCTCGGCTTCCCCAACCCGTTCATCGGTGTCGCCGCCTTCCCCGTCGTCGTGACCTCGGGCGTCGTGCTGCTGGCCGGGGCGCGGCTGCCGGCCTGGTACTGGCGCTCGCTGCTCGGGGGGACCGTCGCGGCCCTCGGGCTCGTCGTCTTCCTCGTCTACACGTCGGTCGCCGAGCTCGGCAAGCTCTGCCCCTACTGCATGGTCGTGTGGTTCGCGGTGATCCCGCTGTTCTGGTACTCGCTCGTCTACTCGGTCCAGGAGCGCATGGTCCCGGCGTCGGAAAAGATCCGCAGCGTGATCGTCCGCAACCGCTTCGTGCTGCTCGTCGCGCTGTACCTGGTCGTCACGGCGTGGGTCGTCATCGCGCTGGCCCCGGCGATCGCGGACCACCTGCGCTACTCCTGACCGCGGAGGACTCCGGACCGTCCACGCGCTGCCGGGCGGACGGAGCCCGCTCCCCGACGGACGCGGGTCCGAGGCGTCGGAGCCTGGCGGTAAAGTTGTCCGGGTGACCACGCAGGATGCCACCCACGCCCAGACTCCCTCCTCGACAGGACCGGGAGAGCCCTCGCAGCGCTACACCGCTGCCCTCGCGGGCGAGATCGAGCTCCGGTGGCAGGAGCGCTGGGCCGAGCGCGGGACCTTCCACGCCGCCAACCCCACAGGTCCGCTGACCGACGGCAAGGGCCGCAACGCCGACCCGTCGAGCCCCAGCTTCTTCGTCATGGACATGTTCCCGTACCCCTCGGGCGCAGGCCTGCACGTCGGCCACCCGCTCGGCTACATCGCGACCGATGTCGTCGGCCGCTTCCGGCGCATGTCCGGTGACAACGTGCTGCACGCTCTCGGTTACGACGCCTTCGGCCTGCCGGCCGAGCAGTTCGCGGTCCAGACGGGTCAGCACCCGCGCATCACGACCGAGGCGAACATCGCCAACATGAGCCGGCAGCTCCGCCGTCTGGGTCTCGCCCACGACGACCGCCGCTCCTTCGCGACGACCGACTCAGAGTTCGTGCGCTGGACGCAGTGGATCTTCCTCAAGATGTTCAACTCCTGGTACGACGTCGACGCCGTGCGTCCCGACGGTGGGACCGGTCGCGCGCGCCCGATCAGCGAGCTCGAGGCTGAGTACGCCGCCGGGACGCGGTCGGTCGCCGACGGCCGCGCGTGGGCCGAGCTCACGAGCGCCGAGCAGCGCGAGGTCATCAACGACCAGCGTCTTGCCTACGTCTCGAACGCCCCGGTCAACTGGTGCCCCGGCCTGGGCACCGTGCTCGCGAACGAAGAGGTCACCTCCGACGGCCGCTCCGAGCGCGGCAACTTCCCGGTGTTCCAGCGCAACCTGCGCCAGTGGAACATGCGCATCACCGCCTACGCCGACCGCCTGGTCGACGACCTCGAGGACATCGACTGGCCCGACAAGGTCAAGGCGATGCAGCGCAACTGGATCGGCCGCTCCGAGGGTGCGCACGTGGTCTTCGACGTGGTCGGCGGGCGCGAGCCTGTCACCGTGTTCACCACGCGTCCGGACACGCTCTTCGGTGCCACCTTCATGGTGGTCTCGCCCGAGCACCCGCTGCTCGACGAGGTCCCGGCCGAGTGGCCTGATGGCACGTCGGACGCCTGGACCGGCGAGCACGCGAACCCTGCGGACGCCGTCGCTGCGTACCGCGCGATGGCCGCCGCCAAGACGGCCGTCGAGCGTCAGGCCGACGCCGGCAAGAAGACCGGTGTGTTCACGGGTCACCTCGCCACCAACCCTGCGAACGGCCAGCTGCTGCCCGTCTTCACGGCGGACTACGTCCTCATGGGCTACGGCACCGGCGCGATCATGGCCGTGCCCGGCGGCGACGAGCGCGACTTCGCCTTCGCGGAAGCCTTCGGCCTGCCCGTCGTCTACACGGTCGCGACGCCCGAGGGCTTCGAGGGTGGTGCTTGGACGGGTGACGGCGCGATCGTCGGCTCCGCGAACGACGAGGTCTCCCTCGACGGGCTCTCGGTCGCCGACGCGAAGAGCCGCATGATCGAGTGGCTGGAGTCCAAGGGCTACGGCTCGGGCACCATCACCTACCGCCTGCGCGACTGGCTCTTCAGCCGCCAGCGCTACTGGGGCGAGCCCTTCCCGATCGTCTACGGCGACGACGACCAGCCCATCGCCCTGACCGAGGCGATGCTGCCGGTCGACCTGCCGGACGTCCCGGACTACTCGCCGCGCACCTACGCGCCCGACGACGCCGACTCCTCGCCCGAGCCGCCGCTGGGCCGCAACGACGACTGGGTGACCGTCACCCTCGACCTGGGCGACGGTCCGCGCGAGTACCGCCGCGAGACCAACACCATGCCCAACTGGGCCGGGTCGTGCTGGTACTACCTGCGCTACCTCGACCCGCAGAACGACGGTCCGTCGGCGACTGTGCCCGTCGACCCGAGCCTGGACTCCTACTGGATGGGCCCGAACCACAACGCAACAGCCGGTGCTGCCGGGGGCGTGGACCTCTACGTCGGTGGCGTCGAGCACGCCGTGCTGCACCTGCTGTACGCGCGCTTCTGGCACAAGGTGCTCTTCGACCTCGGCTACGTGTCGAGCGTCGAGCCCTTCCACAAGCTCTTCAACCAGGGCTACGTCCAGGCCTACGCCTTCGTCGACGCCCGCGGCGCCTACGTCCCGGCCGACGAGGTCGAGGAGATCACGGCGGGCGACGGTTCGAGCATGTACGTCTGGAACGGTGAGTCCGTCACCCGTGAGTACGGGAAGATGGGCAAGTCGCTCAAGAACGTCGTCACGCCCGACGACATGTACGAGGCCTACGGGGCGGACACCTTCCGGGTCTACGAGATGTCGATGGGCCCGCTCGACGTGTCCCGCCCGTGGGACACGCGCGCCGTCGTCGGCTCGCAGAGGTTCTTGCAGCGACTGTGGCGCAACGTCGTCTCGGAGGAGACCGGCGAGCTCACCGTCACCGACGAGCCCGCCTCGGACGAGACGCTGCGCCACGTGCACCGTGCCATCGCCGACGTGCGCGTCGAGATGGAGAACATGCGCACCAACACGGCGATCGCGAAGCTCATCACGCTCAACAACCACCTGACCACGCTCGAGGCCGTGCCGCGCGAGGCTGCCGAGGCGATCGTGCTGATGACCGCACCGGTCGCCCCGCACATCGCGGAAGAGCTGTGGGAGCGCCTCGGCCACGACGAGTCGCTCACCTACGAGCCCTTCCCTGTCGCGGACGAGCAGTACCTCGTCCAGGACTCGGTGACCTGCGTGTTCCAGGTGCAGGGGAAGGTGCGCGGCCGCGCCGACGTGCCGCCGGCGATCTCCGAGGCGGACCTCGAGGCTCTCGCCCTCGCCGACCCCGGGGTGCAGCGTGCGCTCGACGGCCGTGCGGTCATGAAGGTCATCACGCGCGCGCCCAAGCTGGTCAACATCGTCCCGGCGAAGTAGCGGCTCGAGCAGACGTGGCGGGAGACCGCACCGACGCGGCCGTGCCGGCAGCAGCCGGCACGGCCCTGAGCCGTGTCCTGGTCGTGACGGACTCGACGGCCTCGCTGCCTGCCGGCCTCGCGGCCGAGCACGGGGTCGGGGTGGTCCCGCTCCAGGTGGGGATCGACGGTGAGACCTTCCACGAGGGTATCGATCTCGACTCGGCTGCCCTGGTCGCGGCGCTCGACCGGCATGCCGTCGTCACGACGTCGCAGCCCTCGGTGGGTGCCTTCCTCGAGGTCTACAGGGCGGCCGCGGCTGCCGGAGCCGAGCGGATCGTCTCGGTCCACCTCTCGGGTGAGCTCTCAGGGACCGTCCGGGCAGCCGCCCTCGCCGCGTCCGACAGCCCTGTCCCTGTCGAGGTGGTCGACTCGCGGAGCGTCGCGACAGGCCTGGGCTTCGCGGCCCTCGCCGCAGCCCGGTCCGCTGCGGCCGGCGCGCCCACCGACGAGGTGGTGCGCGTCGCCGAGCGGGTGGCTGAGTCGACCCGTGCGCTGTTCGTGGTCGACTCCCTCGACCACCTGCGACGGGGCGGACGCCTGAGTGCTGCTGCCGCGGCGATCGGCACCGCCCTCGGGCTGCGGCCCGTGCTCGGCGTGCGCGACGGGCGGATCGAGGTGGTCCAGAAGGTCCGGTCCCGAGGCGCCGGTGCCGACAGGCTGGTCGCTGCGGCCGAGGCGGCCCTGGCGGCGAGCCCGCACGTGCGCTTCGCCGTGCACCACCTGGGCGACGACGCTGCGGCGAGGGCGTGCGCGCGGCGGGTCGAGGACGTGACGGGTCGGTCGGTCCTCGTGTCGCCGGTGAGCGCTGTCCTCGGTGCGCACGTCGGACCGGGATTGCTCGCGCTCGTGTCGGTCGACGACCCGGGAGCTGTCGACGTCTGAGGAGCAGCAGGCCGAGGGCCCGGACACTGAGGCCTCGACAGATTGGCTCTGTGTCCACAGCCCTCCGGTAGCCGGGAGCTTCCACAGACGGCGCGACGGCGAGTGCCGAGGCGCGCGCCCGGATCTAGCGTCTGGCGGGTGAAAGCACCTCGATCCCTTGACGAACCAGACGAGCACGGGCTCCCCGGTGGACTTCCGACCAGGTCCCGAGGTCGCCTGCGGGAGGACGGCGGGGACTGGCGCGAGCGGGAGCACGTCCAAGGGCACGAGGGGCCAGGCGGCTTGGCTGACGACTGGGCTGACGACTTGTCGGCGGCGTCCGACGCCAGAGACCTGCCCGAGGCCCCGGGCAGCGCGCTCGTCCGGTCGGTCGCTGCCGCCTACACCGCAGCCCACGGACACCCGGCCGAGCACGACACGCTCGTGGACCGCGAGACAGGACGCCGACGTTGGGCGCTCGGGCTGCGAGCGGCCCTCGCTGCTGCCGTGGCGCTGCTCGTCGTCGGGGGTGTCGTGGTGGTGCGTGACCTGAGGACCATGTCGGTCGAGCCTGTCGCCGTCAGCGAGGGTGACGGCGCGGCTGCTGAGGTGGGTGGTGCTCAGGCTCAGACGACCGGAGACGATCAGGACGGTGGAGAGAACCAGGGCGATGCCAAGCAGACGCCCTCCGGCGAGAAGGGAGATGGGTCGTCTGCTGCCGGCGACGGCGTCTCGTCTGATGCGGGGGCGAGCGGCGAGACGGTGCTGGTCCACGTCGTCGGGCAGGTCAACGCGCCCGGCGTCGTCGAGATCCCGGCCGGCTCGCGGGTGGTCGACGCCATCGCCGCGGCAGGCGGCACGACCGCGGAGGCCGACACCGCAGCGGTGAATCTCGCCCGGCAGGCCGTCGACGGCGAGCAGGTCTACGTGCCTGCACCCGGGGAGGCCGTCCAGGTGCCCGGGGCCGGACCAGCTCCGGCGGGTGGTCCGGGCGGAGGTGACACGAGCGGGGCTCCAGGTGGAGCGCTGGTGAACCTCAACAGCGCGGGTTCGGAGGAGCTCCAGGCTCTCCCGGGCGTCGGTCCGGCGCTCGCGCAGCGCATCCTCGACTGGCGAGAGTCGAACGGTACCTTCGGCTCGATCGACCAGCTCCAGGATGTCTCGGGGATCGGCCCTGTCGTCTTCGAGGGCCTCCGCGCCCTGGTCACGGTATGAGCGGCGTCCCGCGGGATCTCCGGCTGGTCCCGGCGACGCTCGCTGGCTCGTCGGTGACCTGGTGGTCTGTCGCCTCCGAGGTCCGGCCTGTCGTCGTGGGAGCAGCGGGTGCGGGTGTCACCGTCCTCCTGCTCGTCGCGGTCCGTGCCGTGCTGCTCCGGCGGTGGTCCGCCACGCCGCCGGTGGTGCGTGCCAGTCTCGGTCAGCTCGTGCTCGTCGGTGCTGTCGTGATGGTGCTGAGTCTTGTGGTCGCAGCACAGCTGAAGGCCGGGAGCACGGGTCTCCTGCCCGGTCTTGTCGGTGCCGGAGCGAGCGGGACGGTCCGCGGGTCGGTCGTGTCGGAGCCGCGGACCACATCCGCGGGCTTCGGTGGCGAACCGCGGGTCGTGCGGACGATCGCCCTGACGACGGTGACCGGCTGGTCCGGCGACGTGCTGTCGACCGGCCCTGCTCACGGGGACGTGGTCGTGCTCGGAGGCACGGCCCTGGCTGACGTCGACTACGGCGCGACCGTGGAGGTCGACGGGAGGCTGCTCGAGGTCGACCCGGGGAGCGCGACGACCGCGATGCTGGCGCTGCGGGAGTCGACACCCTCGTCTCCCGCGCTGCGGGTCCTCGAGCCACCAGGTCCGCTCCTGCGGGCGGTGGGCACGGTGCGGTCCTCCTTCGTCGACGTCTCGTCCACGTTGCCCGAGCAGGCGCGCGGCCTCGTGCCGGGTGTCGCCGTGGGGGACACGTCGATGCTCTCGCCGCGCCTGGACGCCGCGATGAAGACGACCTCGCTCACCCACGTCACGGCCGTCTCGGGCTCGCACTTCGCGATCATCTTCGCGACGGTCTCCGGGCTGTGCACGCTCGTCCGGCTGCCTCGGCGCGTGAGGGTCGTGGTCGCAGGGCTTGCGATGGCCGGGTTCGTGATGCTCGTGCACCCGGAGCCGAGCGTGGTCCGGGCTGGCGCGATGTCTGCTGTCGCCCTGGTCGCCGTGCTGCTCGGGCGTCCTGGTCAGGCGCTCTCGGCGCTGTGCGCGGCGGTCCTCGTGCTGCTCGCGGTAGACCCGTTCCTCGTGCGCTCCTACGGCTTCGTGCTCTCCGCACTGGGGACCGCGGGGCTGGTCGTCGGGACCCGGCCGATCGCCACCTGGCTCGGACGCGCCCTGCCGCGGTGGATGGCGCTGGCTGTCGCGGTCCCGCTCGCCGCCCAGCTCGCCTGCGCGCCGGTGATCGTCCTGCTCGACCCTGTCGTGGCGACCTACGCTGTCCCGGCCAACGTGCTGGCCGCCCCGGCGCTCGTCCCGGCCACGGTCCTCGGTGTCGTCGGAGCGCTCCTCGCGCCGTGGTGGCCGGGTACGGCAGGGTTGTTCGCGCAGGTCGCAGGCTGGGCCACCTGGTGGATCGCCGAGGTCGCAGAACGCCTCGCAGGAGCACCCCTCGCGAGCATCCCGTGGGCGGCCGGGGCGCCGGGGGCGGTCTTGCTCGCGGTCGTATCAGCAGCAGCGGTCGTCCTCGTCTGGCGGTGGAGCAGCATCGTGTGGACGGCACGGACCGGGATGTTCGTCGCCGGGATCGGGGCACCGCCGAGCGCACCGCGCTCGGGCCGGGCCACGACGGTCTTCGCCAGGTTGGGGACCGGAGCGTCACGCGGGACCGGGGCCGTGCACGCGGCCGCACGACCGCTCGCGCGTGCTGCCGGCCTGCTGACCTGCGCCCTCGTCGGGCTCCTCGTGGTGTGGCAGACGCAGCCGCCGTGGCTGGCCGACGTGCTGCGCGGTGGGGGAGCGGCCTGGGACGCCGACTGGCAGGTCGTGGTGTGCGACGTCGGCCAGGGTGACGCCCTGGTGGTGCAGACCGGCCCAGGGCGGGCGGTCATGGTCGACGTCGGACCGCCTGGTGACGCAGCGGCTCGCTGCCTCGACGAGCTCGGAGTGACCACCCTCGACCTCCTGGTACTCACGCACTTCCACGACGACCACGTCGGCGGGCTCCCCGAGGTCCTCGACGGGCGCGTGGTCGAGGAGGCCTACGTCAGCCCGGTCCGGGAGCCAGCGGGCCACGCCGAGGGGGTCGCACGGCTGCTCGACGCTGCGAGCATCCCGTGGCAGGTGGTGAGCGCGAACTCGGACGGGCTGGAGCTGCTGGCCGGCCCGGCACCCGACCAGGTCGCGTGGGGGGTGCTGGCCCCCGCTGCGAGCGCCGCAGAGGGTCGAGCTGCCGGGCGACCGACAGCGGGGACGGCCGAGGACGGGGCGGCGAACGACGGGAGCGTCGTCATGGTGATCCGCACCCCGGAGCTGAGCGTCGTGGCCCTCGGTGACCTCGAGGCCCGAGGCCAGGCCGCCCTCCTGCGGAGCCTGACCGACGACGGTGTGAGCCTCGGCCCTGTCGACGTCGTCAAGATGGCCCACCACGGCTCCCGCGCGCAGGACCCCGAGCTCGCCCGCCTGCTCAGCCCTGACGTCGTGCTCGTCGGCGTCGGCGCCGACAACACCTACGGGCACCCCACGCAGGACGCCCTCGACCTCTACGAGTCCCACGGCGCGACCACCCTGCGCACCGACCTGTGCAGCACCTCGGGAGTCCTCGTCCGCGGGGGACAGACCTTGGTCGCAGGCGGCTGCTCGTGACACCCTTGGACCATGGCCGCCCCCCGAAGCTCAGCACGTGGCAAGACCCCTGGACTCGCGTGGGACGAGGCGACGCTCGCACCTGTCGTCCTGGTCCACGGGGCCGAGGGGCTGCTCGTCGACAGGGCTGTCGAGAGGCTCGTCGGGCTGGCCCGTGAGCTCGACCCCGAGACCGAGAAGACGACCGTCCAGGCCGCGCTCTACCAGTCCGGCATGCTCTCGGTCCTCACCAGCCCGTCGCTCTTCGCCGAGCCGCGGATCGTCGTGGTCGAGAGCGTCGAGGCGACGACGGACGCCCTGATGACCGACGTCATCGCCTATCTCTCCGCGCCGGCCGACGACGTGTTCCTCGTCCTCGAGCACCGCGGGGGAGTGCGCGGCAAGAAGATGCTCGACGCGATCCGTGCGAGCGGCGCTCCTGTGGTCACCTGCGACCCCATCAAGAAGGATGCCGAGAAGGTGGCCTTCGCGGCTGCCGAGTTCAAGCGCGGCGGGCGCCGAGCCACAGCGGGTGCGGTCCGCGCGCTCGTCGAGGCCGTCGGCAGCGACCTGCGCGAGCTCGCGGCGTCCTGCTCGCAGCTCATGGCCGACTCCGAGAAGACCATCGACGAGACCGCCGTGTCCCGCTACTACGGCGGACGGGTCGAGGCGACGGGCTTCAGGGTCGCCGACGCTGCCATCGCCGGCGACGCCGGTCAGGCCGTCGCCCTGCTCCGCCACGCGCTCGACACCGGAGCCGACCCCGTCCCTGTCGTCGCGGCCCTCGCGATGAAGCTGCGCACCCTCGCCAAGGTGGCTGGGATGCGCGGCCGGGGCGGCAGCGCCTCTGACATGGGGCTCGCGCCGTGGCAGGTCGACCGTGCCCGCAAGGACCTCGCGAGCTGGACGCCGGAGGGCCTCGCGACAGCCATCACGGCGACGGCCCAGGCCGACGCCGAGGTCAAGGGTGCCGGCCGTGACCCGGTCTTCGCCGTCGAGCGCGCAGTCCTCACCGTCGCCCGCAGCGCGGGCCGCTGAGGGAGCGGCCCGCTCCTCGGCTCAGGCGTCCCGGAACACCGTGATCTGCGCACCCAGCGCCGTCAGGCGGTCGGCCAGGTCTTCATACCCACGCCGGATCATGTACACGTTGCGCAGCACCGAGGTGCCCTGGGCGGCGAGCATGCCGAGCAGCACCACGACGGCCGGGCGCAGCGCCGGCGGGCACATGAGCTCCGCCCCGCGCCACCGGGTCGGGCCCTCGACGAGCACGCGGTGCGGGTCGAGCAGCCGGACGTTCGCGCCGAGGTTCGTCAGCTCGGTGAGGTAGATCGCGCGGTTGTCGTAGGTCCAGTCGTGGATGAGGGTCCCACCCTCGGCCGACGCCGCGATGACGGCGAAGAACGGCAGGTTGTCGATGTTCACGCCTGGGAAGGGCATCGCGTGGATCTTGTCGATCGGCGCCTTGAGGTCGCTCACGTGCGTGGTGAGGTCGACCAGCCTGGTCCGCCCGTTGGTCGACATGTACTCCTCGGTCATGTCGTAGCGGAAGCCCATGGTCCGCAGGATCGCGAGCTCGATCTCGACGAACTCGATCGGCACCCGTCGGATCGTGATCGACGACTTCGTCACGACAGCCGCCGCCAGGAAGGTCATGGCCTCGACCGGGTCCTCCGACGGTGCGTACTCGATGTCGGTGTCGATCACGGGCACCCCGTGCACCACGAGCGTCGTGGTCCCGATGCCCTCGATCTTCACGCCGAGGTCTTCGAGGAAGAAGCAGAGGTCCTGGACCATGTAGTTCGGGCTCGCGTTGCGGATCGTCGTGGCGCCGTCGTGACGGGCCGCTGCGAGGATCGCGTTCTCGGTGACGGTGTCGCCGCGCTCGACGAGCACGATCGCACCGTCCGCCCGGCGCTCGTGGTCGACCTCGACGTGGTACTTCTCCTCGGTCGCGCGGACCTCGACGCCGAAGTGACGCAGCGCGAGCATGTGCGGCTCGACCGTCCGGGTCCCGAGGTCGCAGCCCCCGGCGTAGGGGAGCTGGAAGGCGGGGCGGTCGTGCACGAGCGGGCCGAGCAGCATGAGGATGCTGCGGGTGCGGCGCGCCGCCTCCTGGTCCATCTCGTCGAGGGCGAGGGTCACGGGTGGCTGGAGCACGAGGTCGCGGCCGTCCTCGGTCCACTCGGCGCTCACGCCGATGCTGCGCAGCACCTCGAGGATGCGGTCGACCTCGGCGATCCGTGCGACCCCGCGCAGGGTGGTCCGTCCGCGGTTGAGCAGCGAGGCGCAGAGCAGCGCGACGGCGGCGTTCTTCGACGAGCGGATGTCGACGGCGCCGTTGAGCTCACGGCCACCATGCACCCGCAGGTGCATGACGTCGTTGCGGCCCAGCGTGAGGAGCTCGGCGTCGAGGGCCTCGGAGATCCGCCGGACGGTCTCGAGCGAGAGGTTCTGGCCACCCTTCTCGATCCGGTTGACAGCGCTCTGGCTGGTCCCGATCTTCTCGGCCAGGTGCGCCTGGGTCCAACCGTGGAGCTTGCGGGCGTCGCGGATGAGGGTACCGATCCGCGCGGCATCGATCGTCGTCATGCCCGCCACCGTATCTCATAGATGAGATAAACGTGTGAAGGGATGTGGTGACCTCGGCACCCGTCCCGCCGACCCCGGGTACGACGAAGGCGCCGCCCCGACACGGGAAGCGACGCCTTGGGCGCGATCTCTGGCACCGAGGTGTCAGAGATCAGTGAGACTCACAGGCCGTGGACGGCCTTTGCAAGAGCCGACTTGCGGTTCGCGGCCTGGTTGGCGTGGATGACGCCCTTGGACACGGCCTTGTCGAGCTTCTTGGACGTGATGACCAGTGCAGCGGCAGCAGCATCCTTGTCGCCGGCGTTGATCGCGGTCCGCACACGACGAACGTGCGTGCGGAGCTCGGTCTTGACGGCGTTGTTGCGAAGGCGAGCCTTCTCGTTGGTGCCGATGCGCTTGATCTGAGACTTGATGTTAGCCACGTGAGGACTCTCTGATAATTTCGCCGGAGCGAGTGAACAGGTCGTAGAAGGCGTTTCCAGCACCGGGACTGGGGTGGGGAACCCGTGGAGAGGTACTGGAATGGTGCCCGCCGACCCGGGCGGAGCACGCAATGACCGAACCTACCAGATCGCCCCGCCCGACGACAGGTCTGGCGGCCTGCGACCGTGTGAGCCGACACTCACCGAGACCCCCGCTCGCCGGGGCCTCCGCTGAGCGAGACGCTCTCAGCGTCGAGCGGCCGTCACGACCTTCGTGAACACGGCCTCGGGCAGGATCGCACCCTCCCGGCGGACGGCCCCAGGGTCGACCCGCACGACGCGGTCGACCCGCACCTCGCTGTCCCGGCCCTGCGAGTCCCACGGACCCGAGCCCACGTCGACCCACCGGCGTCCGTACCGCGCCTCGTCGGCGGCGTCGCGGCTGTGGTCCTTGCTCGTGAGCATCAGCCCGAGCAACCAGGCACCGTCCCGCCCGACGAGCAGCACTGGCCGGTCCTTGCCGCGGGAGAAGTCTTCTTCGTAGGGGACCCAGGTCCAGACGATCTCGCCAGGGTCCGGGGCGCCGTCCAGCTGAGGCGAGTACTGCGGCCGCAGGGCGCCTGTGAAGTCGCCGGGATACGCAGCTGCTGCGGTCGACCTGGCCTCGGTCCCCCCGGCTGACGCACGTGCGCGGACGCCCCCTCGACTCCCGCCGTCGCGCGCGCCTGCGCCGCCGCCGCGCGGAGCCCCTGCCGCCGGTCGCCCTCCCGCCGTCCCGGCTCGCGTCAGGCTGCCGATCACGGCTCGCGCGAGACGGACGGCTGTCGAGGTCCAGGGAGTCTTCGCCATGACCGCAGGCTAGCCGCCGCCGCGGCGGTCGCGCTCGGTCGCGCTCGGTCGCGAGCGCCCCGACCGACGGGCCGGCTCGGACGTGAGCCGCCGCGCCCCCGGGCCTGACGGCGTCACGGGTGTCAGGCGTGTCCTGGTTGCGACCCATCCGCACCTGCGGCAGTGTGGCCCGGGTCACACAACTCAGCCTGCTCCGTGCAACGACGCCCGGGCAGCCACAGGAGGCGCGATGACCGACTCGACCCAGTCCCCGACCC
>NZ_JACBYE010000047.1 GCF_013415325.1 Sanguibacter inulinus
ACCCTGTCGGGTGGCCGCCTCTTCTGCGTGCTGCACGGTCTGCTCGCGCAGACCTGGGGTGTGGTGGAGGTGCGGGGAATCGAACCCCGGTCCGGTGACGCAAATCCAGGACTTCTCCGGGCGCAGTCTGCTGTGGATTTTCTCGGCCTCAGCACTCGCGCAGACACGTAGCTGACAGGCCCAGTCGTCTTAGAGTCCCTGCAACGTCAACGACGAACGTTACAAGCAGTGGCTCCCTAGATGACGCAAGGAACCGGAGCGGAAGCTACCCCGGGCTTACGGACTTCAGGACTCGCTCAGGCGGCGAGTGCGAAGTCGGTGCGCTTGGAATCGGCACCTATTGTTTTGCAGACATCGTTTACGAGATAAGTCTGCATCCTCGGCCCGCTTCTCCTCGAAACACGACCACCGTCGAAACCGATCACCCCCGTGTGCAGTTTTCAAGCACCGTGCCCGGTCGAGTACCCCGCGCAGCGATGACTCCAGTCTACGCGACCAGGAGGCCCGGGCGCACGGGATTATCGTGCGCCTGGGGCGAACACCGGCGCGATGCGGACACTGGGGCGTCCCGGACACCGCTCGGTAGACCGCGCCCCGCCCACTGGCGCTCCGCGGGCCCCGCGACAGGCCCCGGGGCTCTTCACCGCCCAGGCTGGGAGCGTTATCTCACGGCTGACGAGTCGCCGACCGTAGCCGAGACCTCAGCGCAGCTCGCGCTGACGGATCGCGCGGTGCGCCTCGCGGTTGTCCTGCTGCTCGCGCAGCGTCTGACGCTTGTCGAACTCCTTCTTGCCTCGCGCGAGCGCGATCTCGACCTTGGCCCGCCCGTCGAGGAAGTACATCTGGAGCGGGACGATCGTGAAGCCCTTCTCCCGCGTGCCCTGCGCGAGGCGTTCGATCTCCGAGCGGTGCAGCAGCAGCTTGCGCTTGCGACGAGGCGCGTGGTTCGTCCACGTCCCGTGGGCGTACTCCGAGATGTGCGCTCCCTCGAGCCACGCCTCGTTGCCCTCGATGTTCACGTAGCCGTCGACGAGCGACGCACGGCCTGCACGCAGCGCCTTGACCTCGGTGCCGGACAGGACCATGCCGGCCTCGAAGACGTCTTCGATGGCGAAGTCGTGGCGCGCCTTCTTGTTGCTCGCGATGAGCGAGCGGACAGGTCCCGAGGAGGCTGGGGCCTTCTTGCCCTGCTTCGATCCGTCGGGGATCTGGTACATCTTCGCCTTGGCCATGACACCTCCTGCTCGTCCGACCCGTGGTCGACGGGCCTCACCAGGGTAGATCACCCGGGCAGGGGGGACGAGCTGTTTTGCTCTCAGCCCAGCATCGTCATGGGGTCGACGGTGCCGCCGTTGACGTACACCTCGAAGTGCAGGTGGCAGGCGGTCCCCAGTCCCGTGTTGCCCGAGTACCCGACGAGGTCTCCGGTCGAGACGCTCTGGCCGCCCGAGACGGCAAAGCTCGTCAGGTGGTTGTAGCTCGTCATGAGGCTGGCGCCGTTCCGGCTGCCGTTGTCGAGGAGAACCTGGTTGCCGAAGCCGTTCTTCCAGGTGGCCCACTGGACCGTGCCGCTCGCCGCCGCGTAGATCGGCGTACCGCAGTAGGCGCGGAAGTCGGTGCCTGCGTGGAGCCTGTAGTAGCCGAGCACGGGGTGCAGGCGCCAGCCGTAGCTCGACGTGATGTGCGGGACAGCGGTCGGGTACGAGAGCGAGCCACCTGACGGCGGCGCCGGGGCTGGCGCAGGAGCCGGCGCGGGTGCGGGTGCGGCGCCTCCGGTCGAGGGCGCGGGGCGCGCGGCCTCGGCGGCCTTGCGCTGCGCCTCCTGCTCGGCGGCGATGCGGGCACGCTCGGCCTCCTGGAGGCCGATGATGTCCTGGATCTCCGACGTGAGGTCGTCGCTCTGCGTGGTGAGCTCGGCCTGGCGGGCCTCTTCGGTCTTCTTGCGTTCTTCGATGGTCGTCTTCTTGGACGCCTGCTCGGTGATGAGCCGCTCGACCTCGGTCTTCGCGTCAGCAGCGCTGGTCTTGGCCGCGTCGGCCTCGACGAGCTTGGCGTCGGCGTCGGTCTTGAGGGTGCTGATCGCGTCCTTGACGGCGTCGAGACGCACCTGGGTGTTGCTCGTGACAGCCTGCGTCTGGCGGAGGTCCTCGAGGGAGGAGTTCTGCGTCCGCAGCGCCGTGGTCGACATGTTGTACTGCGTGACGAACTCGTCGGTCGTCTTGGCCCCCACCACGAACTCGAGGCTCGAGATGCCGAGGTCGCCGCGAGCGGCCTGCCGGGCCATCTCTGCGACGGCGTTGTGCGCGTCGGTCGACGCGGTCTCGTTCTCGGCGATGGTGTCGACGAGCGTGGTCTCTTCGGCCTCGGCGTCGGTGAGCCGCTGCGCGAGGCTGTCGGCCTCGCGCTGCGCGGTCTCGTACGCAGCGTTCGCCTTGTCGAGGGTCGCCTGCGCGACGGGAAGCTCGGCCTCGATCGTCTGCAGGTCGATGTACGCCTGGGCGAGGGCCTCGTCCGTCTCGGCGAGGTCGTCGCTCACGGCGGTGAGCGCCGAGCTCGCCGCGTCCTTCTTCGCCTGTGCGTCCGCGAGGCGGTCGTCCAGGTCGTCGGCGGAGGCGGGCATCACGCTCAGGCCGACCAGCAGGGCGACCGAGAGCAGTGCGGCGGAGAGGGACCTCAGGCGAGTCATGTGTCAGACCTTCGTGTAGCGGCTCAGGGTGACGATCGACGAGATGGCAGCCAGCAGGAACGCGACACCGATGAGCAGCGGCGCGATCACCCACACGTCGCTGGTCGTGACGTACGGGATCCACTGCATGGACTGGCCGAGCCAGTCCTCGACCAGGTACTTGACGCCGAGCCAGAGCCCGCCCACGGCCATGAGGGCACCGACCGTCGCGGCGATCGCCCCCTCGAGCATGAAGGGCAGCTGGATGAAGAAGTTGGACGCCCCGACCAGGCGCATGATGCCCGTCTCGCGCTTGCGGCTGAGCGCGGAGAGCCGGATGGTCGTCGTGATGAGCAGGACCGCGGCGAGCAGCATGACACCGGCCAGGCCCGCGGAGAGCAGCGTGGCGCGGTTGAGCACGAGGAACAGGGGCTCGAAGATGCTCCGCTGGTCGCTGACGGTCTCGACACCGGGCCTGCCGGTGAGGACGTCGTTGATCACCTGGTACTGCTCGGGGTCGACGAGCTTGATGCGGAACGACGCGTTCATGTCGTCCTCGCTCACGGTGTTGAACCACCAGCGGTCGTCGAACTGCTCCGAGAACGTCACCCAGGCCTCGGCCTTGCTCTCGAAGGTGACGCTCTGGATCTCGGCCGCGACGTCGGGCTGCTCGAGCACCGCGCGGACCGAGTCGATCTGCTCGTTGGTGGCCTCACCGCCCGCACAGGTCGGCTGGCTCGAGCCGGGTGGGCAGAGGAAGACGCTGATCTCGACCTTGTCGTACCACTCGCCCTTGAACTTGCCGATCTGCGACTGCAGCAGGACGGCGGCACCCACGAAGGTCAGGGACACGAAGGTCACGAGGACGACCGAGATGGTCATCGACAGGTTGCGCCGGAGACCGATCCCGATCTCGGAAAGAATGAACTGGAAACGCACCGATATCCCCTCAGCGGGCAGAGCCGTAGACGCCACGGGACTGGTCGCGGACCAGCTCACCCGTGGACAGTTCGATGACGCGCTTGCGCATCTGGTCGACGATCTCGTCGTCGTGCGTGGCCATGACCACGGTCGTGCCCGTGCGGTTGATCCTGTCGAGCAGGCGCATGATGCCCAGCGAGGTGGTCGGGTCGAGGTTTCCTGTCGGCTCGTCGCAGAGCAGGATCGAGGGCCGGTTCACGAAGGCGCGGGCGATCGCCACGCGCTGCTGCTCACCACCGGAGAGCTCGTGCGGACGGCGCTTCTCCTTGCCCGCGAGCCCGACCATGTCGAGGGTCTCGGGGACCGTGGTCATGATGTGGTGGCGCGGCTTGCCGATCACCTGGAGCGCGAAGGCGACGTTCTCGAAGACCGTCTTGTTGGGCAGCAGGCGGAAGTCCTGGAACACCGCACCGATCTGGCGGCGCAGCGTGGGGACCTTCCAGTTGGAGAGGGTCTGCATGTTGCGGCCGGCGACGAAGACCTCGCCCGAGGTCGCGCGCTCTTCGCGCAGCACGAGGCGCAGGAAGGTCGACTTCCCCGAGCCGGACGCACCGACGAGGAACACGAACTCTCCGCGCTCCACCTCGAGGGAGACGTCGTCGAGCGCAGGCCGCGCACCACGCGCGTACACCTTGCTGACGTTCTCAAAACGAATCACAACTGGGCCCAGGCTTCCGTTCGGTGGGGCGAGCACGGCTGCCCGCAGGGCGGGCAGACCGGTTCGAGAGTATGCACCCCTGCACAGGACCTCACGCCCGACACGCCGCCCGGCGGCGAGCCTGGGAGCAGTCTGGACACGGCCCGACGGCTGCGGGCCTCAGATCACGCTCGGCTGACGGGCGGCTGCCGATCAGCTGTCTGTCAGCTGTCGGACTTCGACCGGCGCCAGCGGATGCCGGCCTCGATGAAGTCGTCGATCTCACCGTCGAAGACCGCCGAGGTGTTGCCGACCTCGTGCTCGGTCCGCAGGTCCTTGACCATCTGGTACGGCTGGAGGACGTAGGAGCGCATCTGGTCGCCCCAGCTGGCCTTGACGTCCCCGGCCATCTCCTTCTTCATGGCCTTCTCCTGCGCCTGGCGCTCGAGGAGCAGCCTGGACTGGAGCACGCGCATGGCAGCGGCACGGTTCTGGATCTGCGACTTCTCGTTCTGCATCGACACGACGATCCCTGTCGGGATGTGCGTGAGGCGCACAGCGGAGTCTGTCGTGTTGACGGACTGTCCACCCGGGCCCGACGAGCGGAACACGTCGACGCGGATCTCGTTGTCCGGGATGTCGACGTGGTCGGTCGACTCGATGAGCGGGATGACCTCGACGGCGGCGAAGGAGGTCTGGCGGCGGCCCTGGTTGTCGAAGGGCGAGATGCGCACGAGACGGTGCGTGCCGGCCTCGACGGAGAGGTTGCCGAAGGCGTACGGGGCCTTGACCTCGAAGGTCGCGGACTTGAGCCCGGCCTCCTCGGCGTAGGAGGTGTCGAGCACGGCGGTCGGGTAGCCGTGGCGCTCGGCCCAGCGCAGGTACATGCGCATGAGCATCTCGGCGAAGTCTGCGGCGTCGACGCCACCGGCTCCTGCACGGATGCTCACGACGGCCTCGCGGGCGTCCCACTCCCCCGACAGCAGGGTGCGGACCTCGAGGTCGCCGAGGTCGCGGCGGATGCCGTCGAGATCCTTCTGCGCCTCTTCGAGGGTCTCGACGTCGTCGGCGCCCTCACCCTCGGTCGCCATCTCGACGAGCACCTCGAGGTCGTCGATGCGCGACTCCATGTTCACGATGCGGTCGAGCTCGGTCTGCGCCTGGGACAGGGCTGTCGTCACCTTCTGCGCTGCCTCGGTGTCGTCCCAGAGGTCAGGCGCGGAGGCCTGGTCCGAGAGCTCGGCGATGCGGATCTTCAGCGCCTCCGGGTCGGTCACGGCGCTGATGGTCGCGAGGGTGCCGCGCAGGGCGCTGATCTCTGATGCGAAGTCGGTGGTAGCCACGATCGTCAAGGTTACGCGACTCCGGCCGGAGCGGGGGGACGCACGGTGCGGGTCACCGCGATGACGAGCCGGCGGGGTCGCGCGGGGAGACGTCACCACCAGACAGAGCCAGCTCCACCCGAGGCGTCCGCCCGTGGCGCTGTTCACCACGGGCGGACGTCCGCCTGGATCGTCGCGGCGCACCGGCACCCTAGGCTCGGACCAGGACGCGCAGAGCCGGACCGAGCCGCACGACGAGGAGACCCCGTGGGAACCCTGATCCCCTTCCCCGTCCGTCCTGCCGCGGAGCTGGGGCGGACGACGCAGGGCACGGCGGAAGCCCAGCGGACCCCGGTCCGCGATGCCGGTGCCGACCACACTCCTCTCGCGACTCCCCGTGCCACCGGCCCCTCGCTCCTCTGGCGCGAGGCCGTCGGTCACGAGCTGCGCGGCGAGCGCACGGCCCAGTCACGCACGCTCGCCGACGTCGCCCGTCGTGCCGGGGTCTCGACCCAGTACCTCTCGGAGATCGAGCGCGGTCGCAAAGAGCCGTCCTCTGAGGTGCTCGAGGCCATCGGGTCCGCACTGTCGCTCACGCTGCTCAACCTGACCTCGCGGGTGTCGGGGGCGCTCGCACGGGGCACAGGCGACGGAGCCCGCCTCATGGCCGCCTGACCGCCCGTCCGACGTCGAGCCCGCGGCCTGGAGTTCAGCCCCGCTCCCCGACGACGGCCGGCGGCTCCCTCCTCCGAACCAGCCGCGGCACGAGCGTCACCGCACCCCAGCGCGGACCTTCCGGCTCGCCACGACCTCGTCGACGAGCCCGTAGGCGACGGCCTGACCGGCTGTGAAGATCCGGTCCCTCGACGTGTCGGCCCGCAGCACGGCGAGGTCTTGTCCCGTGTGCTCGGCGAGGATGTGGTCGACCTCGTCGCGGACCCGCTGGATCTCCTTGGCCTGGATCTCCAGGTCGGGCAGCGCTCCACGACCGCTGCTGACCGACGGCGGGTGCAGCAGGACGCGGGCGTGGGGCAGGATGCCGCGTCGCCCCGGTTCGCCCGCGGCGAGCAGCACCGCGGCCGACGACGCCGCCTGCCCGACGCACACCGTGCCGACAGGGGCGCGCAGGTACTGGATGGTGTCGTAGATCGCGAGCATGGCACTGACCGAGCCGCCTGGAGAGTTGATGTAGAGCTCGATGGGCAGGTCGGGCGCAGCAGACTCCAGGTGGATGAGCTGGGCGACGACCACGTTCGCGACGCCGTCGTCGATCTCCGTGCCCAGGAACACGATCCTGTCGGAGAGCAGGCGGCTGTAGACGTCGGCGGCCCGCTCCCCCGTCGTGGTCTTCTCGATGACGCTCGGGATCGTGTACTGCCCGCTCATCGGGCACCTGCCAGGCCGGCGGGACGCTGGCCCTGGGCTGGGAGCACCTGCGCGAGGTCTGTCGCGACGGCGTCGACGAAGCCGTAGTCCAGTGCCTCCTGCGCCGTGAACCACCTGTCTCGGTCCGAGTCTCGCTCGACCCTGTCGTAGGGCTGCCCCGTGTGCTCGGCGATCAGCGTGAGCATGACCTTCTTGGTGTGCTCGAGGTTCTCGGCCTGGATCGCGATGTCCACGGCGGTGCCCTGGAGACCGGCCGACCCCTGGTGCATGAGGATGCGGGCGTGCGGCAGGGCGAAGCGCTTGCCACGGGTCCCGGCGGAGAGCAAGAACTGCCCCATGCTCGCGGCGGTCCCGAGCGCGACGGTGCTCACGTCGTTCGGGATCAGCCGCATGACGTCGTACATGGCGAGCCCGGCTGACACCGAGCCGCCGGGCGAGGCGATGAGCAGGACGATGTCGGCGTGAGGGTCTTCGGCGGAGAGCAGCAGGAGCTGGCTGCAGACGCGGGTGGCCAGGTCGTCGTCGACCTCTTGGCCGATCACGACGACGCGGCGGAACATCAGGCCGCTGGTGAGCCTGTCCGCGAGTGCGCCGCCGCCGGACGGTGGGGTGTCGTGGGTGCTGGTGAGGTGCACGGGGTCCTCCTCGGTGGTGGGTGTGCACCCCACGGTGTCTCAGCGGTCGCGGCTGCGGGGCCGGATCGTCTCGAGGCAGATCTGCTGTGAGCAGCAGCCGAGTGCTAGGCCTCGTCGCCGAGGTGCTCGAGGAGGGTCCGCAGCGTGCTGGCGAGCAGCTCGCGCTGCTCGGCGTCGAGCCCGGCGAGCAGCCGATCCTCGGTCGCGACGTGGTCCGGGAGCGTGTCGTCGACGAGGGCGCGACCCGCCTCGGTGAGCTGGACGAGGACGCTTCGTCTGTCGGCGTCGGAGGGTGAGCGCTGCACCAGCCCGCGCTCTTCGAGCCTGTCGAGGCGCTGCGTGATCGCTCCTGACGTGACCATCGCCGACCGCATGAGGGCTGCAGGGGTCAGCCCACCGGCCGCGGCGTTGCGTCGCAGCGTCGCGAGGACGTCGAAGGAGGACGCGTCGAGGTCGTGGGCGGCGAAGGTCGTCCGCAGCTCGGCCTCGACGAGGCGCTGGACGCGGGCGAGGCGCCCGACGACCCCCATCGCGGAGACGTCGAGGTCGGGGCGCTCGACGGCCCACTGGGCGAGCAGGTGGTCGACGTGGTCAGGCACGCGCTCAACCTACCAGCGTCGACCGAGATGTCTTAGCACTGTGATACTTTCTCTTAGTGCTAAGCAAACGACACCGCATGCTGCTCGCAACCTCCGTCGCCCCCGCAGTCTGGGCCACGACCTATCTGGTCACCTCCGAGCTGCTCCCCCCGGACCGACCGTTCCTCGCCGGCGCCATCCGCGCCCTCCCGGCGGGCCTGCTGCTCGTCGCCGTCACCCGGCAGCTCCCCCACGGCGCGTGGTGGTGGAGGTCGCTCGTGCTCGGCTCGCTCAACATCGGCGGGTTCTTCGCGCTGCTCTTCGTCGCCGCGTACAGGCTCCCGGGTGGCGTCGCGTCGGCGGTCGGTGCGCTCCAGCCCTTGATCGTCGCCCTGCTCGCGGTGGTCGTGCTCGGCCAGCGACTCACCGCCCGGACCCTCGTCGCGGCAGTCCTCGGCGTGGTCGGCGTCAGCCTGCTCGTGCTGCGCGGCGAGACCCACCTCGACGCCGTCGGTGTCGTCGCCGCGGCGGGTGCGGCCGTCTCGATGTCTGTCGGGGTGATCCTCGCCAAGCGGTGGGTCTCCCCGGCGTCGTCGCTCGCCACGACGGGGTGGCAGCTCACCGCGGGCGGTCTCGTGCTCCTCCCGCTCGCCCTCGTCGTCGAGGGGCTGCCGTCGCACCTCACGAGCGAGAACGTCGCCGGCTACGCCTATCTCGCGCTCGTCGGTTCAGTCCTCGGGTACGCCCTGTGGTTCCGCGGGCTGCGAGCGCTGCCACCGACCGACGTGACCTTCCTCGGCCTGCTCAACCCTGTGGTCGCGACGGTGCTCGGCTGGGCTGTGCTCGACCAGAGGCTCACCGCGCTCCAGCTGCTCGGGGGCGGGATCGTGCTCGCCTCGCTCGTGCTCGCCCAGCTCCGGCCCCGCAAGGCTGCACCCGAGGGACCGGAGGCGTCGGGGCGGCCAGAGGAACCCCGAGCAGCGCAAGCCTCGGGGGCTCAGGGTGTCGCGCAGCGGCCGCAGGTCGCAGAGACACCGGAGGAGCCCGACCTCACCCGACGCAGAGACCGCGCCTCCCCCTCGTGAGGGGAGACGCGGTCGTGGCCTGCTGCACGCCGGGCGGCGCTGCTGAGAGCCGTGGTCAGAGCGGCTCTGACGAGCGGAGCTCTCAGCCCGCCGACTCGATGAGCGTCCGGGCCAGCAGCACCGAGGACGACGGGTTCTGCCCGGTGTACAGGCCGCGGTCCTGCTGCACGTTCGGCTCGAAGGGCGCACCGCCGACGAAGTCGGCGCCGCGGCCCCTGAGCTCGGTCTCGACGAGCCAGCGGGCCTTGTCGGCGAGCCCGCCGATCCGCTCCTCCTCGTCGGTGAAGGAGGTCATGCGGTACCCGGCGAAGGGCCACGACCCGTCCTGCCGGCGCGCGGCGAGCAGAGCGGCCGGTGCGTGGCAGAGCACCCCGAGCGGGATGCCCTCGTCGAGCGCCGTGGTGAGGAGGGCTCCGGAGGTCGTGTCGACCGCGAGGTCTTCCATCGGGGCGTGGCCGCCGGGGTAGAACACGACGTCGTGGTCGGTCGCGCTGACCGACTCGAGGTCGACGACCGACGCGAGCCGGTCGTCGATCGAGGCGAGGTAGGCCTCGAGCTCGGCGGAGCGTTCCTCGCCGCCGGTCGCCTGGGGCGCGAGGCTCCCGGCGTCGACGGTCGGCTTCACGGCGCCGGGCGTCGCGATCGTGATGTCCCAGCCCGCCTCGGTGAACAGGCGGTGCGGCTCGGCGAGCTCTTCGGCCCAGAAACCTGTCGGGTGGACCGTGCCGTCGGCGAGGGTCCATCCCTGCGCGGCACTGACGACGAACAAGACGCTGCTCATGACGTTCTCCTTCTCGGTGGTCGATCGGGTGATGCCTGTGCTGGTGCTCGGGGCGCTCAGCGTGCGGTCTTGACGACCATCTTGCCCACGTTCTCGCCGCGCATCATGCCGAGGAACGCGTCGACGGCGTGGTCCAGGCCCTCGACCACGGTCTCGTCGAAGACGACGTCGCCGGCGGTCACCCACGCGGTCATGTCGGCCATGAAGGCCGGGAAGTGCTGCGTGTAGTTGCCGACGGTGAAGCCCTGGAGCATCAGCCCGCGGGTGACGATGTTCGCCATGTTGCGCGGGCCTGTGGCCTCGCCCGTGGTGTTGTACTGCGAGATCGCACCGCAGAGTGCGGCGCGCCCGCCGTCCTTGAAGGCACCGAGGGCAGCCTCGAGGTGCTCGCCGCCGACATTGTCGAAGTACACGTCGATGCCGTCGGGGGCGGCGGCGGCGAGCTCGCCCGCGACGTCGCCGTCCTTGTAGTTGAAGGCGGCGTCGAAGCCGTAGCGCTCGGTGAGGAGCGCGACCTTCTCGGCCGACCCGGCCGAGCCGACGACGCGGGCAGCACCCTTGAGGCGGGCGATCTGACCGACCATGCTGCCCACGGCCCCAGCAGCGCCGGAGACGAAGACGGTGTCACCCTCACGCAGGTGGGCGATCTCGAGGAGACCGACATAGGCGGTCAGCGCTGTCATGCCGAGCACGCTGAGGTACGCCGAGCTGGGGATGCCGTCGACCTCGGGGACGACACGCACACCTGCCGCCGGGCCCTGGGCGACGTCGCGCCAGCCGAGCTGGTGCACCACGACAGACCCGACGGGGACGTCGTCCGACGTCGAGGCGACCACACGGCCGACAGCGCCACCGGTCATGGTCTCGCCGAGGGCGAAGGGGGGCGTGTAGGACTTCACGTCGTTCATGCGACCACGCATGTACGGGTCGACCGACATGAACTCGTTCTCGATGCGGACCTCGCCCGCGGCGAGGTCGGGGAGCTCGACGGTGACGGTGCGGAAGTTCTCAGCCGTCGGCCAGCCCTCTGGGCGGGAGACGAGCTGGATCTGGGTGCTGGTGACGGGCTGCGTCATGATGAACGTCCTCTGCTATTGTGAACCGATCGTTCCACTATAGGGCAGGGTCCGGGTCGCCGCAGACGCGACGGCCGTCACACCACCGCTCCGAGCATCACCCAGACCGTCGCCGCCCGCGACGCGGGGACAGGCAGCACCGAGCACGAGAAGAGAGACCGTCATGGGTCGCACGCAGAGCTTCGACACCACCACAGCCGTCCGCGCCGCGCGCGACGTGTTCTGGCAGCACGGCTACGACGGCGCCTCGCTCTCCGAGCTCGAGGCGAGCACAGGCCTCAACAGGTCGAGCCTCTATCACGCCTTCGGCAGCAAGCGCGGGCTCTTCGACGCAGCCGTCGAGGACTACCTCACGACGGTCATCCGTCCACGGCTCGCCCCGCTCGTGGCACCGAGCACCGGCACTGCGGCGCTGCTCGGATATTTCACCTCGCTGCACGCCGCCGTGGCCGCGCTCCCCGACGACTCGCCGCGTCGCGGGTGCCTGCTCGTCAACAGCACCGCCGGTCTCGCCGCGCAGGACCCCGCCGCCCGTGACGTCGTCGACGGCTACCGCTCCGAGCTGACCGCCGCGCTGCGCACGGCGCTCGCCGCCGGGCACCCCGGGCTGAGCGAGCCCGAGCTCGACAGCACAGCGCGGGTGCTGGCCTCGCTGAGCATCGGCGCGATGGTCGTCGCGCGGATCAACCAGCCCGAGGCTCTCGCGCTGCTCGAGACCGCCGGAGAGGTCGTCCGAGCCCTGTCCTGACGCACCCCACCGGAGTAGCGTCCCCCCGTGAGCTATTCCTTCCAGGTCACCGTCGACTGCGCAGCTCCCCACCCCCTCGCGGACTGGTGGGCGCAGACCCTCGGGTGGTCCGTCGAACCGAGCGACGAGGCCTTCATCCGCTCGATGATCGACCAGGGCCACGCGTCCCTCGACGACACGACCACGCACCACGGCGTGCTCGTCTGGGCCGAGGGCGCAGCCATCCGGCTCGTCGACGGGCCGCCCGGGACCCCGCGCGTGCTGTTCCAGCGGGTCCCCGAGGCGAAGACCGTGAAGAACCGCACGCACCTCGACGTCAGGATCGGCGACGACGACCTCGAGACCGTCCGCGCAGCCCTCGAGGCCCGCGGCGCGACCTACCTGCACACGGCGTCGCAGGGGCCGCACTCGTGGATCACCATGACCGACCCCGAGGGCAACGAGTTCTGCGTCAGCCGCTGAGCCCGGCGGGTCTGACACCGCGCTCCGGCGTCAGACGGTGCCAGCCAGCCAGGCCGTGCCCACCCGTCAGATCGTGTGCCAGCCGCCCTTGCGGTACGCCGGGGTCGCTGTCGCGAGCACCACGAGGCTGATGACGATCACGCTGATGATCACCGTCGTCATGGCCAGCGAGTCACCGCCGAGCACACCGACCATCGGGCTGACGACCCCAGCGATGCCCGCCTGCATCGAGCCGATGAGCGCAGCAGCCGTCCCGGCCATGTGCCCGTAGCCACCGAGCGCGAGGACCGACGCGTTCGCCGGGATGAGCCCCTGCATGCCGAGCACCAGCCACAGCGCGACGAGGACCCCGACCACTCCCCCGACCCCGGTGAGGACGACCACCAGCAGGACGAGCGAGAGCAGCAGCTGGACGACGATCGCGACCCGCAAGATCCTGATCGGGGCCACCCGCCGCACGAGGCTGGCGTTGAGCTGCGCCGAGAGGACCAGCGCGACACCGTTGACCGCGAAGAGCAGCGAGAACTGCGTCGGGCTCAGCCCGTACTCCTGCTGGAACACGAAGGGCGAGCCGACGACGTAGCTCATGATCACGGCCATGCCGAGGCCCGGGAGCACCGCGAGGGCCAAGAAGCGCCTGTCCCGCAGGAGCGCCGCGTAGGACCGCAGCGCTCCCTGGGACCCTGCCACCCGGCGGCGCTCCTGCGGCAGCGTCTCCGGCATCCAGAACCAGACGATGACCACGAGCAGCGCACCGATGAGTGCGAGCGCCAGGAACACCGCTCGCCAGGTGAAGGTCCCGGCGATCGCCTGGCCGATGCTCGGGGCCAGCAGCGGCGCGACCCCGATGACCAGCATGAGCCTCGACAGCAGCCTCGCCGCTTCCGACCCGGTGAACCTGTCACGGATCACCGCGATGGCGACGACCGACGCCGCGGCGTTGAAGAACCCCTGGAGCACCCGCAGCGCGACCAGCGCGCCGATGTTCGGCGCGATCGCGCACAGCAACGAGGTGACCACGTGCAGGGTGATGCCGATGAGCAGCGGCAGCCGTCGCCCGAACCTGTCGGAGAACGGACCGATGACCAGCTGACCCACAGCGCCGCCGATGAGCATCCCGGACATCGTGAACTGCACGGCGGTGTCGGTCGTGCCGAGGTCCTGGACCACCGTCGGCAGGGACGGCAGGTACATGTCGGTCGTCACCGCGGGCAGCGCCGCGAGCGCACCGAGCATGAGGACGTACTTGGCGTTGGGGGTGTACTGGGGCTTGTCGTTCGCGCTGGACGGGTCTGTCACCCGTCGATCATAACGATTCGACCAGGCACGAGAGAGACCGGCGGGTGAACCGCAGGGGTCGGAGCATCCTCGCTACGCCATGACCCAGGCGCGGGCCGGGGGCGACGACGGGTCAGACCGAGACGATCACTCGTCGACGATGAGCTCGAAGGCCTCGGGGTCCTTCTGCGCGTCGATCCACTCCGTGACACGGCTCACCAAGACGTCTTCCTCGGAGGCGACGAAGGGAGCCCGGCCAGGGATCTCGGTGTGCGTCCACGTGGTCGAGCGACCGTCGACGGTCTTCTCCTGGAACACCAGCACGACGGTGCGTCCTGTCTCCTCGCCGACCTGGTCCGCGAGCGCCTGGGCGTCAGCGCGGGAGGTGTGCACGTCGGAGGGCGTCACGACGTCGGTCGCGGAGAGCTCAGAGCCAGTGGCCTCGACGGTCGCGTCAGGGTCGACGGTCACCGTCGAGGGAGAGGGTTCCTTCGCCTCGGCCGAGGGCTCGATGGGCTCGGGCGTCGCGGTGACGGTCTCGTCGACCTGGACCGTGGTCTCGGTGTCTGCGCTCCGTGCGAGGCTCGCCACGGCACCTCCGGAGGTGATCGACGCGAGGCCCACCACGAGGGCCGCCGACACGATGGCAGCGACCACCATCGATGCGTCCCTGGGGCTCTTCACCGCCGACCTCCTGTGCTCTGCGCGGTGCGGACTGCCCGTCCGGTCCACCGCTGCTCGACCGTCCTGAACGATCATGCCCTGTCAGACCTCCCGAGGCGAGCATCTGGGTGGGTGTCATGTGGTGAAGAGTTCGGGAGTCACCCGGTCGGCCCTGGGAGAGAGTGTGAAGGGGACGGCGGGCAGGTGGCCGACAGTCGTGGGTGGGCGATGCGGCGAGCCGGAGACGAGACCTGACGAGGACGAGTCAGGCGCTCGAGGCACTCGGCGCTCCCACCTGGCAGCCAGGGGTGCGATCCTGGTGCGATGTGCGGACGCTACGCCTCGTTCCGGCAGGCCCAGGACCTCGCCGACGCCTTCGCCGTGCACGGGGTGATCCAGGGGGTCCTGCTCGGCGAGCCGATCACGACGCTGCCACCGTCGTGGAACGTGGCGCCGACCGATGACGTCCGCATCGTGGTCGACCGCGCCCGGGAGTCGTCCGTCCCCGGCAGTCCCCGGAAGAGCGTCGAGCGGTCGCTCCGGCTGGCGCGGTGGGGACTGGTGCCGTCGTGGTCCAGCGACCCGAGGAGTGGCGCGAAGATGATCAACGCGCGGTCGGAGAGCGTCGCCGAGAAGCCTGCCTTCCGCGAGGCGCTCGTGTCACGGCGGTGCCTCGTCCCCGCGGACGGCTACTACGAGTGGCTGCCGACGGGGCCGACGGGTCCGACGGCACGAGGTGCAGGACGCGCCCCGAAGCAGCCCGTCTACATCCACCCGGCCGACGGCGCCGTGCTGGCCTTCGCGGGGCTCTACGAGTTCTGGCGCGACCCCACCCGCTCGCCCGACGACCCCGACAGGTGGTTGACGACGACGACCATCGTCACGGCCGCGGCGACGGGTGGTCTCGCAGAGATCCACGAGCGACGGCCTGTCGCCCTGCGTCCCGAGCACTGGGACGCCTGGCTGGACCCCGTGGCGGGCGTGGACGTCGCGCTCGACGTGCTGGGCACAGCGCCCCCGGCGATGGCTCACCATCGCGTGAGTACGGCGGTCAACCGGGTCGCCGCGCACGGCCCCGAGCTGCTCGCCCCTGTCGCCGCGGGCGCGAGCGGCCCGCGCAGCGCAGGCGGTGCGGGCGGCGGGACCCCGACCGATGCCTGGGACACAGTCCCCGACGCGCTGTTCTAGCGCTCGCCCGGCAGATCCGCCGCGCCCCGGCGGACCGCCCTCGCGGGGCATGCCGCGACGCGCTGTGCAGACGCGCCGTCGGCGGACCGCCCGCTCAGGATCCTGGTGAGTACGCCCGCTGGAGGCGCACGGGGGCGATCTGCCCGAGCCCCTGCACCTCGCGCGGCGGCTTCTCGGTCAGCGCGAAGTCGGCGTCCCCGGCGAGCAGCGCGGCTGTCGCGGGGTCGAGCAGCACGGTGCCCGGGTCTGCCTCGGCCGTGAGCCGGGCCGCCAGGTTGACCGACGGCCCGAACACGTCGCCGAAGCGGGAGAGCACCCGGCCCCAGACGAGCGAGACCCGGACCGGCGGGACGTTCTCGAGCTCGCCGTCGCGGCCTGCGCGGGCGAGGCCGAGCGCTACCTGCGCACCTGTCCGCACGTCGTCGGCGATGAACAGGACCGCGTCACCGATCGTCTTCACCACGCGCCCCCCGGCAGCGGTGATGACGTCGCGGGCCCCGGCCTCGAAGTCCGAGACGAAGTCCGACAGCTCGGAGGAGCGCAGCCTGGCGGTCCTGGTGGTGAAGGAGACGATGTCGGCGAAGCCGACGGCGCGCGGGAGCGGCAGCTCCCCAGCCCCGGTCTCGTCGACAGCCCGCGCGTCGGAGAACTCGACCGACCAGCGGCCGGCCAGCGCGGCGACCTGGCGTCGCCAGGCGTGGACCAGCTGGGCCTCGAGGACCGGCGCGAGGCTCGGCAGCCTCTCGAGGACGAGCAGGCGTGCTGACGTGTCGTCGAGCTCGTAGCGCGAGGCCATGTGCTCGACGAGGGCCTCGGCCTGCCACAGAGCCAGGCGCTCGGTCGTGTGGCCGACAGACCTCACGAGAGTGGTCAGCGAGCGTGTCGAGAGCTGCTCGGTCTCGGCGATCGCGGCGATGTCACGCAGCGCCTGGGCGTCGTCCTCGGTGAAGGAGGCCTGCTCGGGCCCGAGGATCGGCAGACCGAGGGCCTGCCAGTAGGTCTTGAGGAAGTCGTGGCTGAGATGGGTCTTCTCGGCGAGCTCGTCGATCGTGAGCGTCCGGGGACCGCCCAGGAGGGCGGTGTCGAGGGCTCGACCGTGGTCGGTCAGCACGCGGGACGGAGCGCCCGGCACGGCTGGGGAAGGTGCGGGGGGTGTGGGCTGATCAGTTGACACCGGGTCAGTTTAGGCGAAGGTGATACACGTCACCGGTGTGCACGGTACGGACAGTCCCCGAGGCGTCCTCGACGAGGAGCGCGCCGTCTGCCGCGAGCCCCGTCGCGGTACCGCGCAGCTCTGTCCCGTCGGCGAGCTCGACCCGGACCGAGGCACCGACCGTGGCCGAGACCGCCGCGACCTCCTCGGCCAGCCCGGAGGCGTGCACGTCTCCGGCAGCCTCGGTCCACCGACCCAGCACCGAGACCGACGCCTCGGCGAGGGCCGTGAGGATGACCGTCCTGTCGATGCTCGCCCCGCCCACCTGGGCGACCGAGACGGCTGTCGGCACGGGCAGCTCCTCACGGGTCTGCGACACGTTGAGCCCGACACCGATCACCACACCGTCGGGGAGGACCTCGGTGAGGATCCCGGCGATCTTGCGCAGCCGACCCCAGCCCTCGATCTCGGGTTCGTCGGTGAGGACGAGCACGTCGTTCGGCCACTTCGCGACGGCCTGCACCCCGAGCGTCGAGCGCAGCGCGGTGACCGTCGCGAGCCCGGCGAGCAGGGGCAACCAGCCGAGGCGCTCGCGCGGCACCTGCGGGCGCACGAGCAGCGAGGCCGTGAGCGCCGCGCGGGCCGGGGTCGCCCAGCTCCGCCCGGCACGCCCGCGACCGGCCACCTGGTGCTCGGCGACCAGCAGCGCGGGCGCGGGCCAGGCCGCAGGGTCGGCGGCGACGCCGGCCGCCAGCTCGGTGTTCGTGGACTCCGAGGTCTCGACCACGTCCAGCCTGCGCAGCGGCCCGTGCGGCTCGCAGAGGAGGTCTCGCAGGAGCGCAGTGTCGAGCGGTGCGCGCACGTCTGGATCCATGCGCCCATCATGCACCAGCGTCCTGGGCGCAGCCTGTCGCGGCGGACCCGGCACTGCAGTGAGGCACGCGTGTTGGAGGTTCCCTCCAAGACTCACGGGGCAACGAGTCCGCCCCGGCTACATGAACCGTGGGCTCCCACCAACTACGCTCGACCGTGTGACTGACGCAACGACACCCCCGGCCTCCGGCACGGCAGGCAAGATCGCCGACCTCGCGCGCCGCTACGAGGACGCCGTCGAGACCCCCGAGACCGCCGCCGCCGAGAAGCAGCACGCCCGCTCCAAGAAGACCGCCCGCGAGCGCATCGAGGCGCTCCTGGACCCGGGCAGCTTTGTCGAGCTGGACGCCTTCGCGAAGCACCGCTCGGTGAACTTCGGGCTCGAGAAGCGGCGGATCGCCGGAGACGGCGTGGTCGTCGGCCACGGGACCGTCGACGGTCGCCAGATCTGCATCTACTCCCAGGACTTCACGGTCTTCGGCGGCAGCCTCGGCGAGGTCCACGGGCAGAAGATCACCAAGGTCATGGACCTCGCGCTGCGCACGGGCGTCCCCCTCGTCGGGATCTCCGACGGCGGTGGCGCGCGCATCCAGGAGGGTGTCGCAGCGCTCACGCAGTTCGCCGAGATCTTCCGCCGCAACGTCGCCGCCTCGGGCGTGATCCCGCAGATCTCGCTCATCCTCGGCCCGAGCGCCGGCGGGGCCGTGTACTCCCCCGCGCTCACGGACTTCATCGTCATGGCCGACGGCACGTCCAACATGTTCATCACCGGCCCTGACGTCATCCGCGCGGTGACCGGCGAAGACGTCGGCTTCGAGGAGCTCGGTGGTGCGCAGACGCACAACGAGCGCTCCGGGGTCGCGCACTACATGGGCGCCGACGAGGACGACGCGATCGACTACGTCCGCAACCTCCTGGACTACCTGCCGCAGAACAACCTCTCGGACGCCCCGACCTTCGCACCCGAGCACACCGAGCTCGAGGTCACCGACGCCGACCTGGAGCTCGACGCCCTGGTCCCCGACTCGGACTCCCAGCCCTACGACATGCGCACGGTGATCGAGCACGTGGTCGACGACGGCGTGTTCCTCGAGGTCCAGCCGCTCTACGCGCGCAACATCCTCGTCGGCTTCGCCCACGTGGAGGGCCAGTCTGTCGGCATCGTGGCGAACCAGCCGATGTCGATGGCCGGCACGCTCGACATCAACGCCGCCGAGAAGGCCGCTCGTTTTGTGCGGACCTGCGACGCCTTCAACATCCCCGTCGTGACCCTCGTCGACGTCCCCGGGTTCCTCCCCGGGACCGACCAGGAGTGGAACGGCATCATCCGCCGCGGCGCCAAGCTCATCTACGCCTACGCCGAGGCGACGGTCCCCCTCGTCACGCTCATCACGCGCAAGGCCTACGGCGGCGCGTACATCGTCATGGGCTCCAAGCAGCTCGGGGCGGACATCAACCTCGCGTGGCCGACAGCGCAGATCGCCGTGATGGGCGCGGGCGGCGCCGTGAACATCCTGCAGCGCGGCGCGCTCAAGGCGGCTGCGGCCGAGGGGCTCGACGTCGACGCCGAGCGCAAGCGGCTGGTCGACGAGTACGACGAGGCCATCGTCAACCCGTGGGACGCGGCCGAGCGTGGTTACGTCGACGCCGTGATCGCCCCCCACGACACCAGGATCCAGATCGTCCGCGCCCTGCGGGCGCTGCGTACCAAGCGGGCGTCTCTGCCCCCCAAGAAGCACGGGAACATCCCCCTATGAGCGACGAGTTCGACGCGACAGAGCCCTTCGGCGACGACCACGAGGGGCACGACGACCACCACGGTCACGACGGTCACGACGGTCACGACGGTCACGACCACGAGGCGCACGGGCCGGACCCGTTGCCCGGGGTGGACGCGACCGACCTGCACGCCGCGGTCGACGAGATCGCCGCAGCGCTGCACGCCTACGTCGACTCCGCGACGGGGGTGCGCGCCGAGTTCGGCGCGCACGAGGCCGACGAAGACCCGCGGGTCCTCGCGGTCGAGTCACGGCTGTCGACCCTCAACGCGGCGCTCTACGACCTCGTGCACGAGCGTCTGGGCATGCACTCCGACCTCACGGGGCTCTCGTGGGACGACGACACCGCCGACGACCACGGCGACGACACGTCGTCCGCCGAGCCCGACACCTTCCACCTCGGCTTCCTCGTGTGGCCGCCGGAGGGCCCGTCGGACGAGTCGATGGACTCGGTCCTCGGGATGATCGACGCGGGCGGTGAGGCGATCACGCAGCGGCTCACCGACGCGGGCTTCCAGGTGTCGGAGTGGGGCGCATCCAGGTCGGTGCCTGTCCTCTTCGACGACACGGAGGACGACGAGTGAGCGGGGACGGGCTGTGAGCGAGGCGGGCGTCGAGGACGTCCTGCGCGCTGCGGCGCAGATGCGTGTGGTCCGCGGGGCGCCCGACGACGTCGAGGTGGCTGCGCTCGTCGCGAGCCTCGCCGCCGTCGCGTCGCGCGACGTGGAGCCTGCGACCGAAGCCGCACCGCGGTCCGAGTGGGCCCGGCCGCTCCGCGCGGTCCACGCGACCCGGGCCGCCGGTGCCGACGCGTGGCGGTGGAGCCTGCGCTGAGCTGTCTCAGCTGAACAGGACGGTGCCGTGCTGGAGCAGCACGAGGGTCGCGAGCAGCACGACGAAGGCGATCCCTGCGTACAGGTCGTAGTCTTCGCGCACCCAGGACCGCACCCTGCGCTGCGCGGCGGGCGGCAGGTAGAGGTTGTTCTCGCGGATGTTGTAGTGCAGCAGCGTGAGGAAGACGAGCGACGTCGACACGGTGATGAGCATGCACCAGGGGCACAGCGCGCCGATGACCCACATCGACTGGCTGAAGAGCCAGAGCGCGAAGGCCAGACCGAAGGCGTAGACGACCTGCGCCGTGAACATGAACCAGCGCGGGAACCGCACGCCCGAGAGCGCGGCCACGGCGATGGTGATGACGACAGGCTCGGTGACCATGCCGAGGAAGGCGTTGGGGAAGCCGAAGAGGCTGGCCTGCCACGAGAGCGCCACGGTCCCGCAGCTGATGACGGAGTTGATGTCGCAGCTCAGCACGGCTGTCGGGTTCGCCGCGAGCTCGACGGCGTCGTAGGAGAGCACGAAGGCCGCGATCAGGCTGAGGGTCGCGGAGAAGAGCATCGTCCCGAAGATCCAGCGGTCCGAGTGGCGGAAGCCGACGATCGCGTCGGCTGCGGCGGCGAGCCGCTCGTCGGAGAGCTCGTCGTCGCTGAGGTCGTCGACGTCAGCCGACAGCAGCTCGGCCTCGTCGGCTCCTGAGCGCCGGGCACCTGCGGCACCGCCTGCCCTGCTGCCCTCGCCTGCGCCGCGGCTGTGTGCCGCTGCACCTGTGCTCGTCACCATGCGCGCTCGTCCCCTCAGACCCGTGCAGCGTCCAGGCAGCGCCCGGCTCTGGGCTCCATCGTGGTGCACAGGCCTCGCCGGTCTCCGGGACGATCGTCCTGGCAGAGACGATCCGGGTAGCGTCTACCCATGACCACAGACTCCGCCCACCAGGGCGCACCCGCACGTCCCACCTCGGAGATCGACCTCGTCGCCAACCGCTACGTCCAGGACGCCGCCAGGCTGGACCCCTTCGCCGCGACGGCGATCGGGATCCCCGGCTACGACGACAAGGCCACCGACTACTCCCCCGCAGCCGTCGACGAGCGCGCGGCGCTCGCCCGCGACGTGCTCGCCCAGGTCCGCTCGATCGCACCCGCCGACGACGTCGACGTCGTCACCCAGGCCGCGATGACCGAGCGCCTCGGGCTGACCGTCGAGCTCCACGAGGCCGGCGAGGACTACGCGCCGCTCAACGTCATCGCGAGCCCGCTCCAGGAGATGCGCGACGTCTTCGACATCACCGGGACGGACACCGTCGAGCACTGGCAGGCCATCGCGGCACGCCTGGCCGCGCTGCCCGGGTCGGTCTCCTCCTACGTCGAGTCCCTGCGCCACCGGGCGTCGTCAGGCGAGGTCGCCGCAGTCCTGCAGGTGACCGAGGGGATCAAGCAGGCTGCCGAGCTCGCCGACCCGTCGACCTCGTTCTTCACGTCCTTCGTCACCGGGCCGGCTGCTCGCGCAGCCCTCAGCGGGGACAGCGCCGGGACCGTGCTCCAGGCCGACCTCGAGCGCGGTGCCCGAGCGGCGTGCGAGGCCTACGGCTCGCTCGCGACCTTCCTCCAGGACGAGCTCGCACCCCAGGCACCCACCCAGGACGCCGTGGGCCGGGACCGCTACGCGCTCCAGTCCAGGTTCTTCCTCGGCGCGACGGTCGACCTCGACGAGACCTACGAGTGGGGCATCGAGGAGCTCGCGCGCGTGATCGCCGAGCAGGAGAGCATCGCCCGGGAGATCGCCGGTCCCGGTGCGAGCGTCGAGGACGCCGTCGCGAGGCTCGACGCCGACCCCGCGCGCACCCTGCACGGCACGGCAGCCCTGCAGGAATGGATGCAGAAGACCTCCGACGAGGCCGTCAGGGCCCTCGACGGCGTGCACTTCGACATCCCCGAGCCCGTGCTCGCCCTCGAGTGCATGATCGCCCCGACGCAGAACGGCGGCATCTACTACACCCCGCCGAGCGACGACTTCTCTCGCCCCGGACGCATGTGGTGGTCCGTGCCGCCCGAGGTGACCGAGTTCAACACCTGGCGCGAGAAGACGACGGTGTTCCACGAGGGCGTGCCGGGTCACCACCTCCAGTGCGGTCAGGCCGTCTACGAGCGTGCGACGCTCAACGACTGGCGCCGGCTCGCCTGCTGGGTGTCCGGCCACGGAGAAGGCTGGGCGCTCTACGCCGAGCGCCTGATGGCCGACCTCGGGTTCCTCGACGACCCGGGCGACAGGCTCGGCATGCTCGACGCGCAGCGCATGCGCGCTGCGCGCGTGGTCCTCGACATCGGGGTCCACCTCGGCAAGCCGGCCCCGCAGGTGTGGGGCGGCGGCACCTGGGACTCGGCCAAGGCCTGGGACTTCCTGCGCGCCAACGTCAACATGCCCGAGGCCTTCGTCCGCTTCGAGCTCAACCGCTACCTCGGCTGGCCCGGGCAGGCACCGTCGTACAAGGTCGGGCAGCGGCTGTGGGAGCAGACCCGCGACGCCGCGTCGGCCTCGGCCGCCGCACGCGGCGAGACCTTCGACATCCGGGCCTTCCACGCCCGCGCCCTGAGCCTGGGCTCGGTCGGGCTCGACGTGCTCAAGGACGCCCTGTCCTGAGACTGCACAGCACCGGCTCGGGTGCTCCGGCTCCTGGACCGTGGAGGGGCCCACGGTCCTGAGCAGGCCTCGTCGCCTGCTCAGGACCGGGGCGTCGCGGGCGCTGGAGCAGCACCGGTCCCCTCAGGCCCCGCGGACGAGGCGTCGGAGGGCCTCGCGTCGCTGAGGGGTTGACGATCGAGGCTCCTCCGACACACATCGATCATCCCCCGCGCGAATGGCCACAGAACAGGACGAAGGTCCATCGACGAGGACCACCCGATCGCGCGCCCGTAGGCTGTGCGCGTGACCACGCTGCTCCTCGCCTCCGCGTCCCCCGCCCGCCTCAGCACCCTGCGCTCCGCGGGGCTCGACCCGCAGGTCCGGGTCTCCTCGGTCGACGAGGACGCCGTGCTCGCCGAGGGCCGCGAGCGATTTGGTGCGCTCGAGCCCGCCGACGCGGTCCTGCTGCTCGCCCAGGCGAAGGCCGAGGACGTCACGCGTTCGCTCGAGCAGACAGCGGCCGGCACAGGTACCGACGCCGACACCTCGGCCGGCGAGGCTCCTGCGGAGGGCTCCGGCGTCGCCGCGCTCCCCGACCTCGTCGTCGGCTGCGACTCGATGCTCGAGCTCGACGGCGAGATCTTCGGCAAGCCGGCCGACGCCGAGACCGCCGTCGCCCGGTGGCGCACCATGCGCGGGCGCTCCGGCGTCCTGCACACAGGGCACTGGGTGGTCGACCTGCGTGACCCCGAGGACGGGGGCACGGGCGGCACCCTGGGAGCGACCAGCTCGACGACCGTGCACTTCGCGCAGGTGAGCGACGAGGAGATCGAGGCCTACGTCGCGACGGGCGAGCCGCTCGCGGTCGCAGGCGCCTTCACGCTCGACGGGCGGGGCGGCGCCTTCGTCTCCGGGGTCGAGGGAGACCACCACGGCGTGGTCGGGATCAGCCTCCCGCTGCTGCGCGAGCTGCTCGACCAGGTGGGTGTCCGCTGGACCGACCTGTGGTGACCAGCCAACGACGAGCGCCGCACGAGGCCTCGGACCTCTCCTGAGGCAGGCCTCCATAGAGGAACCCTACAAACGGCCCTGAGAGGGCTTGGACCTCTCCCCAATCTTCGCGGCGACAGTGCGTCCAGCCGTGGACGAGGGGCGCCGCCGGGTTACCGTGAGCCGTGCCCCTCATCTCCAAGGTCCTCATCGCCAACCGCGGCGAGATCGCCGTCCGCATCGCTCGCGCGTGCGCCGACGCCTCGATCTCCTCCGTCGCCGTCTACGCCGACCCGGACCGCGAAGCCCTGCACGTGCGTCTCGCCGACGAGGCCTACTCCCTCGACGGCATGCGCGCCGCCGACACCTACCTCGACATGAGCAAGCTGCTCGACGTCGCCCGACGGGCCGGCGCCGACGCCGTGCACCCCGGGTACGGCTTCCTCGCCGAGAACGCCGACTTCGCGCGCGCCGTGATCGCCGCTGGTCTCACCTGGATCGGCCCGCCGCCCTCGGCGATCGACGCCCTCGGCGACAAGGTGAGCGCGCGGCACATCGCCCAGCGCGCCGGCGCGCCGCTCGTCCCGGGGACGGCTGACCCCGTCGCCGACGCGAGCGAGGTGCACGCCTTCGCGGCCGAGCACGGTCTGCCCGTCGCCATCAAGGCGGCCTTCGGCGGCGGTGGTCGCGGCATGCGCGTCGCGCGCACCGCCGACGAGATCGACGAGATGTACAACGCGGCCGTCCGCGAGGCCGTCGGCGCCTTCGGGCGCGGCGAGTGCTTCGTGGAGCGCTACCTCGACACCCCTCGGCACGTGGAGACCCAGTGCCTCGCCGACGAGCACGGCACCGTCGTGGTCGTCTCGACCCGCGACTGCTCGCTCCAGCGCCGCCACCAGAAGCTCGTCGAAGAGGCACCCGCACCGTTCCTGTCCCAGCAGCAGGTCGACGCGCTCTACGCGTCCTCCGAGGCGATCCTGCGCGAGGCCGGGTACGTCGGCGCCGGCACCTGCGAGTTCCTCGTGGGTGCGGACGGCACGCTCTCCTTCCTCGAGGTCAACACCCGCCTGCAGGTCGAGCACCCCGTGAGCGAAGAGGTCACCGGGATCGACCTGGTCCGCGAGCAGCTGCGCATCGCGTCAGGGGAGCCGCTCGGCTATTCCTCGGTCGAGGTCCGCGGCCACTCGATCGAGTTCCGCATCAACGGCGAAGACCCGGCTGCGGGCTTCCTGCCCTCCCCCGGCAAGATCACCGGTCTGCGCCTGCCGACGGGGCCGGGCGTCCGCGTCGACAGCGGCGTCGTCGAGGGCGACACCATCTCCGGTGCCTTCGACTCTCTGCTCGCCAAGGTGATCGTCACCGGCGCGACCCGGCGCCAGGCCGTCGAGCGCGCCCGCCGTGCGCTGCGCGAGCTCGAGATCGAGGGCATCCCGACAGTCGTCCCGTTCCACCGCGCCGTCCTCGACACCGAGGCCTTCGTGCCCTCGGGCGAGGGGCCCTTCAGCGTCTACACCCGCTGGATCGAGACCGAGTTCGCCGACGAGTGCGCTGCGCTCGGCGGCACCACCCCCGCACCCACCCCCGCGGAGGAGGACGAGCCGACGGGCGCGACCGAGCGTGTGGTCGTCGAGGTGGGCGGCAAGCGGCTCGAGGTCGTCATCCCGGCTGGCCTGGGGATCAGCGGTCGCGCGCGGGCCGGTGCCGCCAGGCGTCCCGCACGCCGCGCCGCGACGAAGACGGCGTCTGCGTCAGGCTCGACCCTCACCTCGCCGATGCAGGGCACGATCGTCAAGGTCGCGGTCGAAGACGGGGCGACCGTCGCCGAGGGTGACCTCGTCGTGGTGCTCGAGGCCATGAAGATGGAGCAGCCGCTGCTCGCGCACCGTGCCGGGACCGTCAGCGGGCTCACCGCTGCTGTCGGCGGCGGCGTCAGCGCCGGCACCGCGATCTGCGAGATCCTCGCCTGACGTGCCTGGGCTGACATGACCGAGGTCCCCGGGTTCTTCCGGCACCCTGGCGACGGCTGGGTGGAGTGCGCCTGCGGGCGGCGCCACTGGGGCCTCGTCGGTGCGGCCGGGCTGCTGCTCGTCCGCCGGGACGACCGGGGCTTCGTCACGCACGTCGTGCTGCAGCACAGGTCGCTCGAGAGCCACCAGGGCGGGACGTGGGGGGTGCCCGGCGGGGCGATCGTCCCCGGCGAGACCGCCGTCGAGGGTGCGCTGCGCGAGTCGCAGGAGGAGGCCGGGATCGCGCCCGGTGCCGTCCGCGTGCTCGGTGAGCACGTGCTCGACCACGGACCCTGGAGCTACACGACAGTCCTGGCCGAAGAAGCCCCAGGCCACGTGATCGACGTCCGCCCGACCGACACCGAGAGCCTCGACGTCGTGTGGGTCCCTGCCGACGAGGTGACAGACCGAGAGCTGCTGCCCGCCTTCGCAGCTGCGTGGCCCGGGCTGCGCGCCCGGATCGACGCGCTCGGGCCGAGCGACCCTGACGACGCCGTCTCCTAGCTAGGCCAGCTCTCAGCGCCACGACAGACGTCCCGGGCTCTCCAGAAGTTCCCAGGATCGCTGAGACGTGCACCACGTCGGCCCGGATCGCTCCCCTCAGGCCCTCGACGGGAGTACATTCGTCTCGGCTCGTCATGAGGCAAGCCTTACCTCAGGTCTGGCGACCTGGCTCGAAGGGTCTGTCGTGCTCCCCAACTTCCTCATCGGCCTGCGTGAAGGGCTCGAGGCGGCACTCGTCGTCGGGATCCTCGTGGCGTACCTCGTCAAGACCGGACGGCGGGACCTGCTCCCCCAGCTCTGGGCCGGCGTCACCCTCGCCGTCGTCGTGTCGCTCGCCTTCGGGGCGCTGCTGACCTTCGGCCCCCGAGGCCTGACCTTCGAGGCTCAGGAGGCGATCGGCGGGACCCTCTCGATCGTCGCCGTCGGGCTCATCACCTGGATGATCTTCTGGATGGGCAAGACGGCCCGCCACCTCAAGAGCGACCTGCACGGCAAGCTCGACGAGGCCGTCGCCGCCGGACGCTGGGCCGTGCTCGTCATGGCCGTCCTCGCCGTCGGCCGTGAGGGCCTCGAGACGGCCCTGTTCCTCTGGGCCGGCGCTCAGGCCACAGGCCAGACCGTCGAGCCGCTCGTCGGCGCGCTCCTGGGCATCCTCGTCGCGGTCGCCCTCGGCTGGGCTGTCTACAAGGGCGCGGTCCGTCTGAACCTGCGCGTCTTCTTCGCGTGGACAGGTCTGCTGCTGATCGTCATCGCCGCCGGGGTGCTCTCCTACGGGGTCCACGACCTCCAGGAGGCGGGCATCCTGCCCGGCCTGCACAACCTCGCCTTCGACGTGTCCGCCCAGGTCCCGCCGTCGAGCTGGTACGGCACCCTCCTCAAGGGCACCGTCAACTTCTCCCCCGCGACCACGTGGCTCGAAGCCCTCGCGTGGACCGCGTACATCGTCCCCGTCATGACCGTCTACGTCCGCACAGTCTGGTCCGGCTCGCCCCGCACCCCGACGACGTCGAGCACCGTGAAGGCACCCGCCGCCGGCGCCGCCGCTCCCACCACCGGAGGAACACCTTGAGCCCGACCACCCAGCGCCCGCGCGCTGCGCGCACCCTGACCCTCACGGCCGCCGCGCTCGCCACGACCCTCGCCCTCGCGGCCTGCACGGACAACTCCGCGCCGGCCGACGAGGCCGAGGGCAGCGGGCCCGCGACGCTCACCGTCACCTCGACCGCCGACGAGTGCACCGTCTCGGCCCCCGAGGCGCCGTCAGGCAACGTGGTCTTCTCCGTGACCAACGCGGGCGACGACGTCACCGAGTTCTACCTGCTCGCCGAGGACGGTCTGCGGATCGTCTCCGAGGTCGAGAACATCGGCCCCGGTCTGACCCGTGACCTGGTGCTGACGGCCAAGCCCGGCAGCTACGTCACCGCCTGCAAGCCGGGGATGGTCGGCGACGGCATCCGGGCAGACTTCACGGTCACCGACTCCGGCTCCGACGTCGCGCCGACAGGCGAGCTCGCCGACCAGATCACGACGGCGACCACCAACTACGTCGGGTACGTCAAGGACCAGACGGAGCAGCTGCTCGCGGGGACCCAGGAGTTCGTCGACGCCTACGCGGCCGGCGACGACGACACCGCGCGTGCGCTCTACGCCTCGACCCGCGTCCACTGGGAGCGCATCGAGCCCGTCGCCGAGTCCTTCGGCGACCTCGACCCCCGCATGGACCTGCGCGAGGCCGACCTCGAAGAGGGCCAGGAGTGGACGGGCTGGCACCTCCTCGAGAAGGACCTGTGGCAGCCCACCGCCGAGGCGAACGGCGGCACCGAGTACGTGCCGCTGACCCCTGAGCAGCGCACGCAGTACGCCGACCAGCTGCTCGCGGACACGACCGAGCTCGACACCCGCGTGCACACGGCGGAGTTCGCCGAGGGGATCGATGCGGCGAGCATCGGCAACGGTGCCAAGGGCCTGCTCGACGAGGTCGCGACGGGCAAGGTCACCGGCGAAGAAGAGATCTGGTCGCACACCGACCTCTGGGACTTCCAGGCCAACGTCGACGGCGCGAAGGTCGCCTACGACGGGCTCCGTGACGTCGTGATCGCCCAGGACGCCGACCTCGCCGACGCCCTCGACACGCAGTTCGCCGAGATCCAGACTCTCCTCGACGCCCAGCGCTCGGGCGACGGCTTCGTGCTCTACACCGACCTCACCCCAGCCCAGGTGAAAGAGCTCGCCGACGCCGTCAACGCGCTCGGCGAGCCGCTCTCGAGGTTGACCGCAGCCGTCGTCCTCTGACGCACCCCACCCGGTCGACCAGACGTCGGCCACGGGTCGCCGGGAGGCGACCAGCAGCAGATCCGCGAGCCCGGCCGACCAGGACCCCTGGTCGGCCGGGCACCACCACCCGAGGTCCCCGATGCCGACGCCACCCCGCACCCCCGACGCTGAGCAGCCCGCTGCCGGCTCCACCGCCGGAGCCGACCAGGCTGCCGGTGCCGACAGCACCGACGGTGCTGCAACCGCCACGACGGGGCAGCCGGCTGCCCGCCCCGTGTCCAGGCGCGGTCTGCTCGGCATCGCCGGGGCCGGGCTCGTAGCCCTCGGGGCCTCTGCGGCGACGGGCTACGCCGTCGGGCGTCCCGCAGCCGAGCCCGCTCCGGCGTCGCGGTCCTACCCGATCACCGGGGCGCACCAGACGGGCATCAGCACGCCTGCCCAGGACCGTCTGCACTTCGCGACCTTCGACCTGCTCACCGAGGACCGCGACGACGTGGTCGAGCTGCTGCGGACCTGGACGGCCGCCGCAGACCGCATGATGCGCGGTCTGCCCGCCGGAGAGCTCGGCCCGTCGTCGGGTCCCTACGACGCACCGCCGGACGACACCGGTGAGACCGAAGACCTCGACGCCTCGCACCTGACGATCACCTTCGGCTTCGGACCCTCGTTCTTCGAGGGCGCCGACGGCGCAGCGCGCTTCGGCCTCGATGGCCGCAAGCCTGCGCTCCTCGCCGACTTGCCGCACTTCCCCGCAGACGCTCTCGAAGACGCGCGCTGCGGCGGTGACATCGCGGTCCAGGCCTGCGCCGACGACCCGCAGGTCGCCGTCCACGCGATCCGCAACCTCGCCAGGCTCGCCTTCGGCACGGCCTCGGTGCGCTGGAGCCAGCTCGGCTACGGGCGCACCTCGACCACGTCGACGAGCCAGTCGACCCCCCGGAACCTCTTCGGCTTCAAGGACGGCACAGCCAACATCAAGGCCGAGGAGCCCGCGGCCCTCGAGGACCACGTCTGGGTCCAGCCCGAGGACTCGGCCTCCGATCCCGGAGCGGCGTGGCTCGCCGGAGGCTCGTACCTCGTCGCCCGTCGCATCCGCATGACCATCGAGACGTGGGACCGCTCGTCCCTGCGCGAGCAGGAGACGATCACGGGGCGGACCAAGGGCAGCGGAGCACCGCTGTCCGGGGGCGACGAGCACACAGAGCCCGACTTCACGGTGACAGGACGCGGCGACGTCCCGCTCATCGACCCTGCCTCGCACGTCGCGCTCGCGCACCCGAGCGCGAACGGCGGTGCCCGCATGCTGCGCCGCGGCTACAACTACACCGACGGCTCCGACGGTCTGGGCCGCCTCGACGCCGGGCTGTTCTTCCTCTGCTACGTCCGCGACCCCGCCACCCAGTACATCCCGCTGCAGAACACCCTCGCCCGCGACGACCTCTTGAGCGAGTACCTGCGGCACACAGGGTCAGGGCTCTGGGCCGTCCCACCGGGCCTGCCCGCAGGGTCCACGACGGGTGGCACCGACGGCGCCTACGTCGGCCAGACGCTGTTCGAGGCGTGAACCGCGACCCCCGGGCGCCCAGCACACCAGGGGCCCGGGCGCTGTAGCGTCGGGGCATGACCGACATCTCGCCGCCCGTCGCCGCGCGGACCTGTGCGCGCCTCGTGCTGCTGCTCGCTGTCGTCACCGCCCTCACCGCAGACCTCGTCCGCACCAGCGGGCCGCTGATCGACCAGGCCTTCACAGCGGGTGTCGTGCAGGCCGGGGCGACGGCCGTCGGCACCTACGCCGCAGCCGGGGCCCTCGTCGCCCTCGTGTGCCTGCGGCGCCAGGTCGCAGGCCCAGCCCTGGTCACCGGGGTCGTGTCGCTCGTCGTGCTCAGGCTCGCCGTGCAGGCGACCCAGGGGTCCGCACGGTTCGTGCTCGGGCTCGTCGCCGTCGCCCTCGCCCTCGCGGTCCTGGTGGTCACCGCGGCTGTGGCCGCTCGCGTCTCCGGGCGCGTCGTGGCCGCCGGTGTCTCGGGCGGGCTGGCCCTCTCCGCCGCGCTGACGCTCGCGTGGAGCACCTGGGACCCCGTCTGGCGTCCAGGCGTGGTCGCCTGGGTGACGCCCGTGCTGCTCGGCGGGGTCGCAGTCCTGCTCGCACGGGGGCTGCGGAGGCTGCCCGCAGCACCCGCGGTCCGCGGTCTCTGGCTCCTCGGGCCCTTCGTCGGCCTCGCCGTCATGACCGTCGCGAACCCCGCCTTCCTCGCCTCCCAGACCGGCCTGCCGCTCTGGGTCGCAGGTCCTCTGCTGCTGGTCCCCGCTGTCCTCGTCGCGGTCGTCCTCGTGCTGCCCGTCGCCCGGACCCCGCGGACGCCCGCGTGGATCGACGGACTGCTGGTCGTGGTGCTCGGCAGCGCGTCGGCCGGCGTCTTCGCTGCTGCGACGTGGCCGCACGACCCCGGGGCCTGGCGGACCGTCCTCGTCTGCCTCTCGCTGCTGGTCCTCGCTGTCGGCGCTCCCCTCGCGCTCGCCCGAGCCCTGACCCGCCCCGTCCGCGACCAGTCCTCGGCGAGGCTCGCCGGTGCTGCGGCCTGCGCGGGCCTCGGGGTGATCGTCCCGCTGCTCGTCTACCAGCTGGACTACGACGTCCCGCTCGGCGTCCCCAACGCTGTCGTCCCCGTGCTGGTCGCGGTGCTGCTCTCGATCATGGCGGCGCGAGCCCGCTCGAGGGCCCGTGCATCCGAGCGGGACGCTGTCGGGACCGACGGCACCGACGGCACCGTCGAGCTGTCGACCGTCGGCGCTCCGCTGCGGGCCCAGCTCGTCCTCGTGACGCTCACCTGCGCGCTGCTGGTCGTGGGGACCGCCGTGGTGCTGCCGAGCAGCGGGACCGGCACACCGGCCGACGAGCGTCCTCCCGTCGCCGACGGCACGCTCCAGATGCTCGACTGGAACCTGCACTACGGGGTGAGCACCGGACCCGGCGTCGAGCTCGACGAGATGGTCGACGTGATCGCCGGCTCGGGTGCCCAGCTGGTCACGCTCCAGGAGGTCTCGCGCGGCTGGGTGATGGGCGGCGGGTCCGACATGGCCACATACCTCGAGCAGCGGCTCGGGATGCACTCTGCCTTCGTCCCGGCCGCCGACAGGCAGTTCGGCAACATGATCCTGTGGGACGAGTCCCTCGGCGACGGGACGGACATCGACCCGACGGCCCTGCCTTACGGCGCCGGACCTCAGCGCCGCAGCGCCGTGAACGTCACGCTCGACGTCGACGGCACGCCGCTGCGGGTCACCTCGGTGCATCTCCAGCACCGGATGGGCAACATCGACACCCGGCTCGACCAGATCGCCGCGCTCCTCGACGCCGAGCCCGTCGTCGGTGCGCGTCTGGTCGCCGGCGACCTCAACGCCGAGCCCGGGTGGCCCGAGGTCGCGCTCTTCGAGGCCGCCGGTCTCACGAGCGCTGTTGACGAGGCGGGCGACCCGCTGTCCTCGACCTTCCCGAGCGACGCACCGTCCTCGCGGATCGACTGGATCTTCGGGGCAGGCGTGAGCTTCTCCGACGTCGAGGTGCTCGACGTCCGCCAGAGCGACCACCGGCCGCTCGTCGCGACGGTGAGCCTCCCGTGAGGCCCGGCTGATCGCACGCCGCGCGAGAAGGACCGGCCCAGCATGGCAAGGCTCCGCCCTCCGACGCCCGACCTCGGCGTCCCCACGTCCCTCCCGCAGCCCGACCGCAGACCACCCGCAGACCTAGGAGACCCACCGTGCAGCTCTCGCTCCCCCTCGACGAGGCCCTCGCCCTCGCAGCAGCCAAGAAGCCCCTACCACCCTTCGTCCGCTCGCTGCGCTGCGAGGGCTCGACCATCGTCGTCGAGGTCGACCTGCGGCTCGTGCCAGACGGCGGGACCGCGCTGAGGCTCGCCGCAGCCGCTGTCGGGACAGTGACCGCGACCGCTGTGCTGACCGGCTACGCGGGCGGTGTCGCGACCTTCGAGGTCACGGCCCAGGCCCGCTCGATCCCCGCGCACAAGCTGCTCAACCACCTCACCGGCCCGGTGAACACTGCGCTGGCGCGTCAGGGCCTGCCCGAGGGGCTCGTCGAGATCCGCAAGGGCGACGGCGACCCTGTCGTGGCGGTCCGCGTCCAGGAGGCCGTCGCCACCAAGGTCACCGGGGTGACGCTGACCGACCTCGCGGTCCACGACGGCGCCGTGCACGTGAGCGCGCGGATCGAGAAGGTCACGCTGCTCGGCTGAGCGGCGTCCGGTCGCTTGGAGACCTGGTCGCCCGGTCGCTCACGGCGGCACGACCGGACCGTCCGCCGGTCGGCCCGACGGGCGCAGCACGTCACTCGCCGCGGTGGTGCCCCATCCGCGCGACCTCCGCGATCGACCCCGACAACGACGGGTACACCGTGAAGGCCTCGGCTACGGCGTCGGCGGTGAGCCTGTGCGCGACGGCGAGGGTGATCGGGAAGATCAGCTCGCTCGCCCGCGGCGCCACGACCACGCCGCCGAGCACGACGCCGGCCTCGGGGTGCGAGAACATCTTGACGAAGCCGTCGCGCATGCCGAGCATCTTGGCCCGCGGGTTGCGGCTCAGCGGCAAGATCGTCGTCACGTACTTCGAGCCCTGCTCGACGAGCTTCTTCTCGGAGTACCCGACGGTCGCGATCTCCGGTGCCGTGAAGATGTTGGCCGCGACGGTCCGCAGCCGGATGGGCTGGACGGCGTCACCGAGGGCGTGCGACATCGCGACACGTCCCTGCATCGCCGCGACGCTCGCGAGCGGGAACACCCCCGTGCAGTCCCCCGCCGCGTAGACGCCGCGAGCACTCGTGCGCGAGACCTTGTCGACCTCGATGTGGCCCGACGGCGTGAGGCGCACCCCGGCCTCCTCGAGCCCGAGGCCCTCGGTGCTGGGGGTCGACCCGACAGCCATGAGCAGGTGCGAACCCGTGACGACGGTGCCGTCAGACAGGGTGACCTCGACGTGCTTGTCGTCGCCCTCCCCCACGACGACGGCCGACTCGGCGCGGCTGCGTCCCATGACGGTCATGCCACGCCCGCGGAACACCTCTTCGATGAGGTTGGCGGCGTCGGCGTCCTCACCCGGGAGCACCCTGTCGCGGCTCGAGATCAGCACGACGTCGCAGCCGAGGGCGTTGTACGCGCCTGCGAACTCTGCGCCGGTGACCCCGGAGCCGACGACGATGAGCTTCTCGGGCAGGGAGGTCAGGTTGTACACCTGCGTCCACGTGAAGATGCGCTCGCCGTCGGGGACCGCGGTCGGCAGGACGCGGGGCGTCGCGCCCGTCGAGACGAGGACCACGTCGGCGTCGAGCTCGACCTGCGGCTGCCCGTCGGCGGTGTCGACCACCACGCGGGACGGGCCGTCGAGGCGTCCTCGTCCCATGACGATGCGGATGTCCTCACGCTCGAGCCGCGCGCGGATGTCGGCCGACTGGGCGGCTGCGAGCGCCATCACGCGGGTGTTGACGGCGGCGAGGTCGACGTGGTGCTTCTGGCTGGTCGCGCCGGCTGCGCCGTCGACCCGGATGCCGAGCTCGGCTGCGGTGTCCGCGATGGTCATCCACTCGGCTGTCGCGATGAGGGTCTTCGAGGGCACGACGTCGGTGAGGACCGCGGCGCCGCCGAGGCCGTGGAGCTCGACGACCGTGACGTCCGCGCCGAGCCGGCGGGCGACGAGGGCCGCCTCGTAGCCGCCGGGCCCTCCGCCGAGGATGACGATGCGGGTCGCCTGGAGGTCGCTCGACCCGGGGGTGTGGGC
>NZ_JACBYE010000048.1 GCF_013415325.1 Sanguibacter inulinus
CCACCACGGCGGCCCCCGCCGCCCCGGCGCCCGCAGTCCCAGACCCGTCGCTCCCGCCGGCAGAGGGTTCGCCTGCCTCGCCGGTCGAGCCCGCCGCGACGCAGCCAGGTGGCACCGCGCCCGCACCCGCGGCCGCAGAGTCGGCCGACCTCGTCGACGAGGGCGAGGGCTGGCTCGTGCACCGTGGGCTGCGCCTCAACCCGGACATGCGCCTGGTGCGTCACGGTCAGGACGAGATCGTGCTGACCCGCAGCGAGTTCGACCTGCTCGCCGCCCTCATGGAGACGGGTCGGCGGGTGCGCGGCAAGGCGGACCTCGCCCTGCTGCTCCGTGGCGAGAGCTACGTGACGTCGTACTACGTGAGCGAGGCCGACAAGCGGGCGATCGAGGTCCACATGGCCAACCTGCGTCGCAAGCTGACCGACACCGCGACCTCCCCGCGCTGGATCGAGACCGTGCGCGGGGTCGGCTACAGGCTCACCTCGGTCGACGAGAGCTGAGGGCGAGGGGAGCCCGAGAGCACCGAGAGACGTCGGGGAGGGCCGTCAGGGGTGCTGCTCGGGCTCGCCCCAGCTGCGGTGCGTCTCCTCCACGAGGAGGAGCGACAGCTCGTGGCAGGCCTCGGTCCCGGCGGCGTCGAGCTCGGGCAGCCAGGCTTGCGCCGACAGGCAGTCGGCGCGGCGGACGGCGGCGAGCATGCTGTCCGAGATGGTGGCGACGTACGCGCACCCGAGCATGATGCTGCTCGAGCGGATGCTCAGCACCCCTGTGTCGGCCGCCGCGAGGTCGGTGCGGGCGAGCGCTGCGTCGAGGGTCGTCATGCGCCCCGACCACAGTGCGACGTAGTCGGCCACGAACCTCTCGAAGGTGAGGACGTTGCCGAGCAGGTCCTCGAGCAGCTCTTCGAGGACGCTGCGGTCGACGGCACGCGCGGTCTCCGGCCCCCTGGCGGTCATCACGCCTGGTATCCGTGGTGACGCCGGACCAGCTTGCCGAACATGCCGAGGGTCTGCAGGACGGCGATGGTGCCGAGCAGGGGCCACGCGACCCACAGGACGGTCGACTGGACGACGATCGAGAGCTGGACCCACACGGCGGCCAGGGCGATCATCACGGCGACGGTGATGAGCAGCGGGGTGAGGTACGCGTTGCCGGCACCGCGCTCGGCCTTCGCCTGGGCGGCCCAGTTGTCGACCTGCTTCTTGCTCGCGAACTTGGTCCAGGCCCGCAGGAAGTGGCCGATGCGGACCCACATGTACATCTCGGCAGGGACGATCAGCGCCGCGAAGAGGATGTCTCGCCTCGTGCGTCCCTGCATCGACATCGCGATGCGCACGTTGAGCGCCGCAGCCACGACCGGCGGGACGAGCCAGACAGGGCTGAACACGAAGGCGTCGATCGAGACGGCCGCGACCACCAGCAGGATGAACATGACGCGGGCGACGGCGTTGACCGCCATCGACGCGTTCTCGAGCCAGCGCAGGCGCAGGTTCGGGTGGAAGGGCTGGCCCTTGGTGTCGCCGCGCTGGCCGGGCCACATGAGCTCGATCGCGCCGTAGTTCCACTTGACCTGCTGGGCGTCGAGGCCACGCAGGGTGGTCATGCCGCCGACGTCGGCGCGGGCCCGGGCGCTGATCTTGGTGAGGTACCCGGCGCTCTTGATCTGCAGCGACAGGAGCGAGTCCTCGACCTCGGAGTCCTTGACCCACGGCGTGGTCTGGTGGTTCTGGGTCATCGCGTCGCGCAGCGCCTTGGTCGCGAAGATCGAGTACTGGCCGCCGAGGACCGCCATGTTCCGGCCGCGGAGCATGTTCTGCATGTTGAAGGCCGCGAACTGCGCCCGCTGCCCGGAGATGAGGAACTTCGCGATCGTGCCCTGGATGGGGTCCGGGTCGATCGTGTAGATCGCGGAGATGCCGCCGATGCGGCTGTCCGAGACGATCTCCTCCTCGAGCTGCTCGACGGCCTTCTCGCTCGCGACGGTGTCACCGTCGACGCCGAGCAGGTAGTCCATGCCCTCGATGAGCGTGAAGCCGTAGTTGAGCGCGCCGACCTTCTTGTCGGGGTTCTTGCCGATGTCGTGGACGTAGACCTCGGTGAACTGCTCGACGCCGTCGACCACCGAGGAGTGCGCCCCGGCATAGCCGGCCGCGACCTCGACGGTCTTGTCGGTCGTGTTGTTGACGATCACGTGGATGACGTCAGGCAGGCGCGTCTGGGCGAGCAGCGACTCGATGACCGAGCCGATCGACTCTTCTTCGTTGTACGCCGGGATGATGCAGCCGATCGTCGGGCGGGCCGTCGTGAGCGCCTCGACGCTCTCGATGAACTCGTTCGCGTACTTCTCGATCTCGCCGAAGGTCTCGTGGTCGATGATCACGTCGTCGTCGAAATGTGCCACGGTGTGCCTCCTGGAGAATCGTGCGGGCTGGCCGGTCGGACCGGCGTCTGCTGCGTCTGAGAGCAGTCTTCCCGGCCTCCCGCAGCGTCGGCGCAGCGCAGCCTCAGCATCACCTCAAGATGTGCTCAGGATGTCGTCGGTCCCTCAAGATCGCCTTGATCCGGCGGATCCGGGCCCTAGTGTCGTGCCATCACCACGACCCAGGGGGAACCCATGACCGCTCGCCGACCCTTCCGACCAGCCACGCTGCTCGCCGCCGGGATGCTCTTCGCGCTGACCGCGTGCGGCACGGCGCCCTGGGACGACCCCGAGACGACGGGGTCGACCGCGGCTGCTGACGCGACGCCGACGGACGCAGCCACGGCGACCCCGACGGCTGAGCCCGCCCCTGTCGAGACGATCCAGGTGATCCAGAACGACCTCGCCGCCGGCAACGCCCAGCGCACGCTCACGGCGGGTGCGGCGTCGCTCGGTGTCACGTACTGGTCGACGCTCAGCATGGACCAGTGGGTCTCGGGTGCGAGCAAGCCGCTCAGCCTGTCGATCTCCGGCTCCCTCGTCCCCGACGACGGCCAGGGCCTGTACCTGTCGCGCGTCAGTCTCTCGGCCGACGTCAAGGACGCCGACGGCAACGCGCTGCCGAGCCCCGCCGTCGTCACGGACGACGCGAGCGTCGAGCCGGGCTACGCGATCACCGCGCCCTACAGCTACAACCAGACCTTCGTGGTGCCCCCCGTCGACGACCGCGCCGCCTCGGTGACCTTCACCCTCACCTACGAGGTGCTCATCCAGACGACCCCGACGTCTGAGGACTACGCCAAGCAGTCGGCCGTCGACACGCTCACCGTCGCGATCGCGCAGCCCCCGGCGGAGGCGACCGACGCGGCGACGCCCGACGCCTCCGGTGAGCCGGCCGCGGACGTGACCGCGACGTCGTGAAGGCCGGTCGTCCGCTCCCGGGGCGACGAACCGGTCCCCGAGCCGCCACGGAGGACCGGGTGCATGATGAAGAGATGAGCGACGACACCGCAACCGAGCCCCAGGTCACCCACGACGAGGAGGGTCACCGCCTCGAGGCGACGACGCCCGACGGCGAGCTGGCCGGCTTCCTCACCTACGACCGTGTCGAGGCGAAGAGCGCCGGTGGCCGCGGCACCCTCGTCGCGACCCACACGATCGTCCAGCCGCACTTCGAGGGCCGCGGCGTGGGGTCGAGCCTCGCCCGGGTGTTCCTCGACTACGCACAGGAGCACCACCTCACGGTGATCCCCCAGTGCTCCTTCGTCCACGGCTACATCGACCGCCACGAGGAGTACAAGACCCTCCTCCCGTGAGCGCCGGGTCTGCCGGTCGCTGCGTCCGAGACGTCAGAGAGGGCACCGACCGTGGCGGTCGGTGCCCTCTCTCGTGCTGGCGACCCTCTCGGCCCGCCGGCTGTCAGCCTGCGGCGATCAGCTGATCGTCGCGTCGACGGAGGCTTCCTGGCGCTCGTCGTGGACGAGCTCGCCGGCGTCGTCGGCCGGGGTCAGGGTCGCGTCGAAGGTGATCGGGGACCCGGCCTGGTACTTGAAGTTCTGGCCGTAGGAGAAGGTCTGGCCGGGAGCCCACACGAACGGAGCCTCTTCGCCGGTGCCCGTGGCGATCGCTGAGCTCGTCACGCCCATCTCCTCGAACTGCGCGGAGTCGACGATCGAGTCCATGCCCTGCAGGTAGGGCCAGTCGGCGTACTCGGCCGAGACGCTCACCAGGCTGTACGAGAGCGGGATGTCCTCGGAGCCGGTGTTGGTGAACACGTAGTTGACGTAGACGATCTCGTCGCCCTCGGCGATCAGCGGGAGGTTCGTGTCGGGGTCGACGAACTGCCCGGTCTTCGAGGCTGTCGCCGTCGCGACCTGGTAGACGTCGACAGTGAAGTTCGTGCCCTCGATGGTCGCGAGCTTCTCACCCGGGGTGGTGGTCGGGACGGCCCAGGACGGCGAGTCGCCCGATGCTGCCGCGTCGCCAGAGTCGTCGCTCGGCTCGTCGGTCGCCTCCTCGGACTCGTCCTCGGTGGCCTCCTCGCTCGGCTCTTCGGTGGGCTCGTCCGAGGCCTCGGTGGTCTCCTCGGCGGAGTCTGTGGCGAGGATCGAGGACGAGTCCTTGTCGGAGTCGTCGCTCGAGCAGGCCGCCAGCCCGGCCAGGGCGAGGCCGGCGACGGTCAGGGATGCGATGCCGCGGGTGATGCGCATGATGATCTCGATTCGTGTCTAGGGATCGACCCGGGAGGTCGGGATCGGGTTCTCTTCGACACTAACCTCGGCGCCCGTGCCGATGTGGCGCCAGCCATGGGTACCACTGCCCATGAACCGCGGGATCCTGCGGATCTCGGAGGTGGGTAGTAGTACCCGTGGAGTCGATGGGGACCCGTGCCCGGCTAGGCCGAGCGGCCCTGGGGGAGCCCTCCAGATCCTCGGGAGGACCTGCTGGGACGCCGGAGACGGAACCGGGCGCCGACCCTGTGGTCGGCGCCCGGTGAGTGGCTGGCCCGTTCACGCACGGGCTGTCGGAGCCTGACGTCCGCGAGCGGACCTCCAGGGCCGTGTCAGCTGATCGTGGCGTCCACGCTGACCTCGGTGCGCTGGTCGCTGAGGGGCTCGCCGGCCTCGTCGGCGGGGGACAGGCGCGCCTCGAAGGTGATGGGCGACCCAGCCTGGTACTTGAAGTTCTGGCCGGAGGAGAAGGTCTCGCCCGGAGCCCACTCGAAGGGCGCCTCTCCGCCGTTCATCGGGTCGATGGCGAAGCTCGTCACGCCCATCTCCTCGAACTGCTCGGAGTCGACGATCGAGTCCATGCCCTGCAGGTACTCCCAGTCCGCGTAGGTGGGGGTGACGGTGACGAGGCTGTAGGTGAGCGGGATCGACTCGGTGCTCGTGTTGGTGAACACGTAGTTGACGTAGACGATCTCGTCGCCCTCGGCGATCAGCGGCTGGTTCGTCTCCGGGTCGACCCACTGGCCGGTCTTCGAGGCCTTGGCGGTCCCCACCTGGTAGACGTCGACCGTGAAGGTCTCGGCGTCGATCGTCGCGATCTTCTCGCCCGGGGTGGTCGTCGGCACGGCCCACGCCGGGGAGCTCCCGGAGCCGGCCGCGTCGGAGTCCTCGGTCGCGTCGTCCGTCGCCTCGTCGGTGGCGTCCTCGGTGGGCTCTTCGGTCGGTTCGTCGGTCGCCTCGGTGGTCTCCTCGGCGGGCTCGGTCGTCGCGACGGTGGTCTCCTCGGCGCTCGAGTCGTCGCTCGAGCAGGCGGCCAGACCGGTGAGGGCGAGGCCCGCCACGGTCAGGGAGGCGATACCGCGGGTGATGCGCATGCTGTGTCTCTTCTCGGGTCGGTGTCCGGGCGGCACGCAGGCCGCGCTCAGGTACGGGAAGACGCTATCCGCAGGTCAGCGTGCTCGCTCGGTGAGAGCGGGTGAGGTCTGGTGGCCCTCAAAGATGCCCTGCGGCGGCCCGAGACAGCGCAGACGTCGGTGCCCTCCACGTGGGGAGGGCACCGACGTCTGCGTGTCCGCCGGGTCGGGCGGGGGAAGCGGGTCAGCAGGTCAGGCGAGGGCCTCGCCGACGAGGGCCTTCGCGGCCTCCTGCACCTCGGCGAGGTGCTCGGGGGAGGTGAAGGACTCGGCGTAGATCTTGTACACGTTCTCGGTGCCCGAGGGACGTGCGGCGAACCACGCGTTCTCGGTCGTCACCTTGAGGCCGCCGATCGCGGCACCGTTGCTCGGTGCCTCGGTGAGCTTCGCGGTGATCTGCTCGCCGGCGAGGGTCGTCGCCGTGACCTGGTCGGCGGAGAGCTTCGACAGGGTCGCCTTCTCCTCGAGGGTCGCGGGCGCGTCGACGCGGGCGTACCAGGACTGGCCGTGCTGCTCGACGAGGGCTGCGTGGTGCTGCGAGGGGGACTTCCCCGTGGTCGCCTGGATCTCGGAGGCGAGCAGGGCGAGGATGATCCCGTCCTTGTCGGTCGTCCACACCGAGCCGTCCTTGCGCAGGAACGACGCCCCTGCGGACTCTTCCCCGCCGAAGCCGACCGAGCCGTTCAGCAGGCCGGGCACGAACCACTTGAAGCCGACGGGCACCTCGTCGAGGCGTCGACCGAGGCCACCGGCCACGCGGTCGATGAGCGCCGAGGACACGAGGGTCTTGCCGATCGCCGCGTCCTGCGGCCAGCCCGGGCGCGCGCCGCCGTACAGGTAGCTGATCGCCACGGCGAGGTAGTGGTTCGGGTTCATCAGGCCGGCGTCGGGGGTGACGATGCCGTGACGGTCGGAGTCCGCGTCGTTGCCCGTCGCGATGTCGTAGGGGGCGTCGCCTTCCATGGCCTTGACGAGCGAGGCCATGGCGTAGGGGGAGGAGCAGTCCATGCGGATCTTCGCGTCCCAGTCGAGGGTCATGAAGGCCCAGCGCGGGTCGACCTGCGGGTTCACGACCGTGAGGTCGAGGCTGTAGCGCTCGCCGATCGCACCCCAGTACTCGACAGCTGCGCCGCCGAGCGGGTCGGCGCCGATGCGGATGCCCGCGTCGCGGATCGCGTCCACGTCGATGACCGTCGCGAGGTCGTCGACGTAGGCGACGAGGTAGTCGTGGCGGTGCGTGGTCTCTGCGGCGAGGGCCTCGTCGAGGGAGACGCGGCGCACGGCGCCGACGCCGCTGCGCAAGATCTCGTTGGCGCGGTCGGCGATCCACGACGTCGCCTCGGAGCCTGCCGGGCCACCGTGCGGCGGGTTGTACTTGAAGCCGCCGTCACGAGGCGGGTTGTGCGAGGGGGTCACGACGATGCCGTCCGCGAGGCCCGGTCCGGTCGTCCGGACGCCCTGGGCGGTCGAGGCCCCGTTGTGCAGCAGGATCGCGTGCGAGACGGCAGGCGTCGGGGTGAAGGAGTCGCGGGCATCGACGTAGACGTCGACGCCCGCTGCGCTGAGCACCTCGAGGGCGGTCTGCCACGCCGGGAGGGAGAGGGCGTGGGTGTCGCGGCCGATGAACAGCGGACCGTCGGTGCCCTGCGAGCGGCGGTACTCGACGATCGCGGCGGTCGTCGCGATGATGTGCGCCTCGTTGAAGGCGTGGTCGAGGCTCGACCCACGGTGCCCGGACGTGCCGAACACGACCTTCTGCGAGGGGTCGTCGACGTCAGGGGCGAGGTCGTAGTACGCGCCGACGACTGCGTCGACGTCGATGAGGTCTTCAGGGAGGGCGAGTGTGCCAGCGCGAGGGTCCATGAGTCGATCTTGCCACTGGTGCGGGGGTCGGGCAGCGGTCCCCGGGGCTCGACCTGCACAGCAGGACCCAGGTGCCTGTCATTGTGCTTTCTGCTGTGCGACCATGTACGCATGGGGCAGAAATTCATCGGGGTAACAGTCATCGCATTCTTGGTTCTCGTGTCAGGGTGTGGTTCGCAGGAACAACGTCCCGACCCTGTGCCGCAGGAATCATCGAGCTCGACCGCCACCTCGGCGGCTCCCGAGCAATCTGAGGAACCGGTCGACCCGCCGCCGACCGCAGAGGTCACCGAGGCTGCACCGGCACCCGACGAGACGACTGTCGAGGCGCCCGTCGCCTTCGACTTCCCGACGGACATCCCGAGCGACGTGATGCTCAGCGATGCGGACCTCTACACGCCTGACGCCTCGAACCTGGCGCCGGTGCGGACCGAGACCGAAGGGCTCGCCCCGTGGTTCGTCACCGAGTATGACTGGCCTGACACCTGCGTGGAGTACTCGCAGGTCCCCGCCGTCGCCATGAGGACCGTCCTCACCACGGACGAGCGGAGCGCGTACCACCCGGACGTCCAGCAGGTCGCTGTCTTCGAGGACGACACGCTGGCACAGCAGGAGCTCGACCGGTGGGCCGCGCTCCTCGAGGCCTGCGATCAGCTCGGCACCGACGACACGTTGGTGAACTCGACCGAGGCCTTCCCGGTAGGAGACACCCAGGGCTTCGCCTACGTGCTCACCGGCGAGGGCGCTCCCGACAACTATCTCGCGCTCTTCCGCCGCGGCAACTCGGTGACTCTCCTGTGGAACCCCAGGAGGCTGACGCCTCTCGGCATCGACCAGGAGCGGGTTCTCGCCGTCGAGAAGGCAGCGAAGGCCTGGCCGTTGCTCTGCCGGTACGACCCAGCGGGCTGCTGACCCAGGATGTCGGTCCCATTTGTCGCGCACCGGGAGCGCGTGAGGGCCCGGTCGTCGGTGGTTTGATCTTTGAATACTCAATCATTTAGGTCGAGGCGTGGTGCGTGCGATCGTGAATCCTCTGAAAACCCTGCGGCTCCTCTGCAGAGAGGACATGAATCGTGGGGGTGGTGACGCCGTACACCGGTCCGACGTCGGGCGACCAGGGCGCGTCAGAGGAGAGCTGACGGACATTTCTGAGAAGGTGAGGGGATGAGACTCTCGCTGCCGATCGTCCTCGTCGTCACCTCCACCCTCGTCCTCGCCGGTTGCGGTGACTCCGGGTCGCCCGAGGAGGGCGCGACCTCGAGCGCTGCGCCGACCACTGCAGCCCCGTCCGAGCCCCCGGACCCGTCGGCCGAGCCATCCGCAGAGCCGGGCGTGACCCCGGAGCCGACCGAGCAGACGACCGAGCCTCCCGCGAGCCCTGTCACCGACCTCCCGGCATCCGTCCTCCTGCCAGCCGAGTCGCTCTTCCCCGAGGGAGAGATCCGGACGGAGGGCGAAGGTGTCGTCGACTGGGTCTTCCCGGTGCCGTGCGCCGTCGGCGGCCCGGGCGCGGCGGTCGCCATGCGATCCGTCGCTCAGGGAGACGGGACCTTCGAGGTGCCTGTCGGCCACCACCAGGTGGCGGTGTTCGAGGACGTCGACGCGGCCGTCGCAGAGGCCGACCGGATCGCGGCGGCGCTGGACGCCTGCCAGGGGACAGGGTCCGACGGTCAGTCCAGCAGCATCGTCGAGCCTGTCGCGGTCGGTGCCCAGGGGATCGGGTTCGTCGTCGACTACTACGGTGCGCTCCAGGCCAACGGCGACGAGGGCACGCTCGGCTACTACACGGCGGTCACACGTCGGGGCAATGCCGTGACCCTCGTGTCCTCCGAGGGCGGTGAGAGCAGCATCGCAGCGTCTCGAGAGCGTGTGGTCGGCGAGCTCGGCGCTGCCTGGGACCAGCTCTGCGCCTATGAGTCCACAGGGTGCTGACCGCATCTGCTCGAAACTCCGTCTGACCACCGCAGGTCGGGTCTGCGCCATGGGGCGGTGCCGGTAGGCTCGTCCCATGGCAAAGAACACGTCCCCGGAATTCGTGCTGCGTCCCTTCGAGGGCCTCGCCGGCGAGGCTGACCTCGTCGCGATGCGCGAGGTCGTCCCGGCCGCGACGGCGACAGCGCGGACCACCGCAGAGCACGGCGCCCGCGACATCACCTTCACCACGGTCCTCCCGGGCGCCTGGCCCTCGCTGCACCGTGCCGACGGCGCGATCCTCGTCGCCCTGCAGACCCACGCGGGCTCGGGTGACGCGAGCCGCGACCTCGCGCAGACCATCCTCGACACCATCGAGCTCGAGCCCGGCACCTCGCTCACCAGCACGGTGCTCCCCGGCCCGGGCCCGCGCCTGCAGGACATCCTCGACCCGTCGGTGCCCTTCGAGGTCACCGTCCACGAGGGCTTCGACTACTGGCTCGACCCCTCGGCCGAGATCACCGCGGACGTCCGCGAGTCCTTGACCGAGGCGAACGAGACGATCATCGAGACCGTCAGGCTCGAGTCCGTCGAGCACGGCTACTGGTGCCGCATGGGTGCCCGCGAGTACCTGCGCTGGTCGATGGCCTACGACGAGGAGACCGTCATCAACGCCGTCGCCCGTCTGCACGCTCGTCGTGAGTCTGGCTTCGGCGGCTCGAAGTTCCTCGGGGCGTTCCGCTCCTCCGGGATCGTCATCCCCGTGTGGGAGCTGCCGAAGGGATCAGAGGCCGAGGACATCGAGGCCGCTGCAGCCGAGTTCTGGCCGGTCTTCGAGGCCGAGCTGGCGAGCACCGCCCCGCTCGACGCGAACGAGCGTCGCGCGCGTGCCGGGATCGTCTCTCGCCAGGTCACCCTGCGCTGACGGCTGCCGAGTACAGCAGGTCAGAGCAGGCCGGGACGACTAGGGTTGGCGACGTGATGGGTGAGTCAGGGTCCGACGACGGCCGCGCGACGAGCGGCACCCCTACGACCGGGGGTGCTGCTGCGGTGCCCCGCAGGGCACGCTCGGCCGTGTTCCAGCTCCCGGCACGGGAGCGTGACAGGCAGCGCGTCGCGGTGATCATCCCGGCCAAGGACGAGGTCCGTCGCATCGCCGCGACGGTCCGCGCGGCCCGGGCGATCCCGCACGTCGACCTGGTGCTCGTCGTCGACGACGGCAGCGAGGACGGCACCCAGGACGTCGCACGCGACGCCGGGGCCGTGGTCGTGCGCCACTCGCACAACCGTGGCAAGGCCGCGGCGATGGAGACAGGCGCGGCCATCGTCGCCATGCGCGACGCCCCGGGCCGCCCGCCCCGGCTCTTGCTGTTCATCGACGGAGACCTCGCCGAGTCGGCGGTGAACACCGCGCCGCTCGTGGCCCCGGTCCGCGAGGGCGAGGCCGACATGTCGATCGCGCTCCTGCCTCCCCAGCCGGGTGCCGGCGGGCGAGGGATCGTCGTGGGCGCCGCCCGCCGTGCGATCGCGTCGATGACAGGCTGGACCCCGGTCCAGCCGCTGTCGGGCATGCGCTGCCTGACCCGCGAGGCCTTCGAGGCCGCGACCCCCCTCGCCCGTGGTTGGGGCGTCGAGACAGGTCTGACCATCGACCTGCTGCGCCTGGGGTACGTGGCGGTCGAGGTGCCGTGCGACCTGCGGCACCGTCCGTCGGGCACAGACTTCCGCGGTCAGATGCACAGGGCCTCGCAGTACCGCGACGTGGTGCTCGCCGTGAACGCCCGCAAGGTGCGGGCCGTCGGTGAGGCGCTGAGCAGCGTCGGGCGTCGCCGCAGCCGCTGAGGCCTCGTCTGCTCCCGTGCCCCTGAGAGGCACCGGCACAGGCCAGGCAGCGGCCTGGTAGCACGGTCGCCTGCGCGGCGCGTGCTCCCTGGTGCGCCTGGTGTCAGACCCGCCCTGGTACCTGCAGGGTGTGCTCGCGCTGGAGGCCCAGCATCCACGTCGCGTAGGTCGCGGTGACCACCGGGACCAGGACCGACATGCCCACGGCGAGGATGACGATCCCCGAGTCGTTGACGAGGGTGCCGATCACCAGCGCCACGACTGTGCAGACCACGGCGGGGACGAACAGCGGCGCGGCGTCGCTCACCTGCTTGAGCGGGGTGCCGCGGGTCAGCCACGCGTAGGCGTCGGCGTCGTCGGCGACGGTCGCCGCCCGCAGGGGGCGCCCGACGACGATGACCACGAGCAGGATCCCGCCGACTGCGACGAGGGTCAGCGGGTTGGAGAGCGTCGAGAAGTTCGCTCCGATCTTGCGGAGCAGGATGCCCCAGAGCTCGCCGTCGAGAGTGTCGTCCACGAAGGCGCCGAGGTGGGTGCGCTGGTCGGGCGGGCGAAGCCAGTCGACGACGGCGAACAGCGAGACGACGACGACCCCGGCGGCGAGGACCGCGAGGACCTTGCGCCACGTGACCCGCACGCCGGCCGCCACGAGGGCGAGCAGGCAGAAGGCGGGAACTGTCGCCGGAGGACCGCCGAAGTCCGCGCCGATGCTGGGCGAGCCGTTGAGGAGGACGGCGACTACCCCTGTCGTGGCGATCGAGACGACCGCCCACCGACGGTGGCCGTGCCGGATCAGCGCGTCGCCGATGCTCGCGGCCAGGACGATCGTGGAGGTCGCGAACAGTGCGAAGGACGTGTTGTTGAAGCCGTAGAAGCGCCCCGCGACCATCGGCTGGATCCCCATGAGCCCGGAGACCTGGAGACGGGCACCTGTCGCGACGTCGACGGCGAGCACGACCGCGGTGACGGCGGCGACGACGGCTGCCGGGCCGAAGACCTGCCGCTTCCACGGCGGCAGGACCGCGGCGGCGGTGACCACCGCGACCCAGGCGACGACGAGACCCGTGAGCGCGAGGGACGGCGCGGAGACCCGCCACCACGGGACGAGGTTGGCGAGCATGGTCGCCACGGGGACCGCGGCGACGGCGACCGCTGCGGCTCGCAGCACCGCGAGGCTCCCGCGCGGACGGGCGGTCAGGCGCGCGGCGGCGGAGTCGATGCCGCGTCGTCCCGCGGCGGGGCGGGTCGAGCGGCCGCGGGCACCGGCGGCACCCAGCCACCGTGAGAACGCCAGGCCGACTGTCGCGAAGAGCAGGAGGTTGACGATGCAGAAGAGCGTGAAGAACGTCCCGACGAGCGGGTAGGTCGAGCGCGCGTGGTCCTCTGCGTCGACGAGGGCGTCGACGCGCTCCGAGACCGGCGCTCCGGAGGCGTCGCTCGTCGGTGCTGTACCCACGAGCGTCGAGCGGGGGAGCACGTCGCGCAGCCCGAGCGGCGCGGCGACCAGCGGGAGCAGGTCGGTCGTCTGCACGTAGCCGGGCTGCCGGGTGGAGTGGGACATGAGGGTCCCCACGGGGGTGCCGTCGCCGAGGACGACCAGGGTGCCCATGCGCGACGTGCGCCCGGGGTCCGCCATCGACGCGACGACGACCGTGGTCCGCTCGAGGTCCGGGTCGTCGGCCAGGACAGCCTCCATCACGGCTGCCAGGTGTCCGTCGACCGTCGCGACGTCTGCGGCGTGCTGCTCGCTGCGCGTGAGCTCGGTCGGTTGCGCGGGGTCGACGATGTCGCGGACCGAGCCGGCGTCCACGACGACCAGCCTGGAGGTCTCGAGCGCCGCGGCGACGTCGAGGCGGAGCGCGTCGGCGCGCGGGACGGGCCGGGTGCCGACAGGGAGCGGGACGACGTCACCGGCGACGGTGCCGTCCGACGTCGCGAGGGCGATCATCGCGCCCGGCCCGATCGCGGTCGCCGCGAGCCCGGCGGTCTGGACGGCGTCACCGAGGCTGCCGATGGCTGCGCCGTAGGACTGCGACTCGACCGCGCTCTCGTACTCGTCCCAGCCCGGCACGCTCGTCGGGTCTGCGTCGGTCGGGTTGGTGAGGACCCGGCACGGGTCGACGCCCTCGCCGCGGTAGTCCGCCGCGCGCTTGCCGGAGGAGAGGGCGAGCCAGCCGTCGGCCGGGCAGGTGGTCGAGCGCACCGAGCGGACGACGAGGTTGCCGACACCACCCTGCTCTGCGACTGCCCAGGTCGCCGGGGTCGCCTCGGCGGAGATGTCGGCCCACGAGACCCCGCCGGTCCCGACGACCACGACCCTGTCGTCGGTCGGCTGAGGCCCTGCCTGCGGTGAGGTCGCGTGCTGGGTCGTGGCATCCTGTGCGGCGGCATCCTGGGCAGCAGCCGGCGCGGCTGCCGAGGCGTACGCGGCTGCGGGGGCGACCGTCGAGAAGAGCACCCCTGCGGCTGCGAGGACGGCGGCTGCCCGCGTCACGCGTGCTGCACGACGCCCGAGCGAGACGATCCTCCGGGGAGCGAGGGCAGAGGGCATCAGGGTTCTGGGCACCGGACCAGAGTAGGCGCTGGTCCGGTGCAGGACGTGGTGGTCGGGTGCAGAGCCCGGTCAGACCGACCGGCGCAGCCGTCGCTCCTGGACCGTGGGTGCGCCCGGAGACGAGCCACCTGACGGATGGTGGTCGCGCTGACGGCTACCGGGGGGAGAGGCTCGGTGCCGGGGCGCGGACGAGCAGCGCACCGGGGTCGACCCGGGTGCTCACGGCGCGGGCGCGTCCCAGGACGTCGCCGTCGACCTGGACCTGCTCACCCTCGGGGACCTCGAGGTGCACGACCTTGGCGCGGGTGTGGTCGATGCGGCCGATCTTGTTGGGCAGGTCGTTCGAGACGCCGAAGCCCTGCATGACGACCTCCCCGAAGAGCTGGACCCAGCCCATGAGGCCGCCCCGGGTGTCGATCGCGGCGATGTCGTGGATGCCGTCGTCGATGATCGCGTCGGGGATGAGCGTGATGCCGCCCGGCAGGCGGCCGCAGTTGCCGACCATGAGCGTGCGCAGCCGGGTGGTGATGGGCTCGCGGTCGTCGAGGGTGATGGTCATCTCGGTGCGGCGCCCGTGCAGGTGCTTGACCCCGGCGACGAAGTACGCGATCCAGCCGACCTTGGACTTGAGGGTGTCGTCGGCGTCGGCGACCATCGCGGCGTCGAAGCCGAGCCCGGCGATGACGAGGAAGATGTGCGTCCCGGTGTCTGCGGGACCGTTGCCCTCGGTGTCCTTCTCGCGGGGGTCCGCAGGCTGGTCGACCGTGAGCCAGCCGACGTCGATCCGACGGTCGACCCCGTGCAGCACGATGTCGAAGGCGTCGTCGCGGTCGGTGACCGAGATGTCGAGGTTGCGGGCGAGGAGGTTGCCCGTGCCGAGGGGCAGCAGCGCCATGGGCTTGCCGGAGTCGGCCATGCCCTGGGCGACGGCGCGGACCGTGCCGTCGCCGCCGACGGCCACGACGACGTCGGCACCGCGCTCGAGGGCTTCACGGGTCTGGCCGAGGCCCGGGTCTTCGACGGTGGTCTCGACCCAGATCGGGTCGGGCAGCCCCTCGGCCGTGCAGCGCGACATGAGCGCGGCCTTGAGCTGCTCGGCACCGTTCTTCGAGGGGTTCGCCACGAAGGCGAGGAGAGGTCCGCGAGGCGCGTCGTCTGCGGGCGCCTCGTCGACCGGCGCTGCCGGTGCTGCCGCTGCGGTGCGGGCGAGCGTGCGCTGGGACCGCAGGACGAGGACCGCGAGGGTGATGGCCGTCAGTGAGACGACGATCGCTGCGATCAGCAGCCACGCTTCGAGTGTCATGGGACCAAACTAGGCCCTGGGGCCCGAGTCGGCGCTGCAGGGCAGGGTGGTTCTCACCACGCTGCCCCGCGGACGCCGCACCGCAGCAGCCGGACCAGGTCGCGGGCGCAGCGGTCCGTGGCCGGTCGCCCTCCCGCTGCCGGCCCGCCCGCGGACCTGGTCGAGCCGGCGGCTCAGGAGGTGACGTCGGCCGTGGTGAACCTGCTCCAGGCGAGGGTCCCGAAGATCGCGACCCACGCGGCTTGCACAGCCAACCCCTGTCCGAGCGTCGAGTAGTCGACGTCCAGACGCATGAACTCCCCGAAGTCGAGCCAGTGGAAGGTCAGCAGGCCACCGTGGATGGCCGTGAGCTGGGGCAGCGCGCTGAGGACCGTGCTGACCACGGGCACCACGATGGTCGCGGCCATCGCCGCCACAGGCACCTCGGTGAGGGTCGAGAAGAAGAGCCCGACGGCGACGAGCCCGGTGAGGGAGAGGATCACGTAGGCGGTGATCCCGAGGGTGCGCAGGAGTCCGTCGGCCGTCGAGACCCTGTCCCCGGAGAGCAGTGTGACGTCGCCGAAGCCGAAGAAGATGCCCCCCACGACGAGGCCCACGACCGCGATGGTCAGGACAGCGGCTGCGGCGAAGGTCAGACCTCCGACGGCCTTGACCAGGAGCATCCGCGTCCTGGGCACGGGCGTGACCAGCAGGTAGCGCAGCGTCCCCGCCTGGGCCTCTCCCGCGATCGCGTCGCCCGAGACGATCGCGACGGTCAGCGGCAGCAGCAGCGGCAGGCAGCTGAAGAGCGAGGTGAGGACGAGGAAGAGCCCGTTGCTCGTGATCTTCTGCAAGAAGGGTGGGCCCTGCCCGGCGATCGCGGTGTCCTGCGTGATGAGGACGACCACGCCGATGATGATGGGGATGAGCCCCAGGCCGGCCAGCAGGACCAGGTTCCGCTTGCGACCGAAGACGAGCCTCAGCTCGCTGCGGAGCAGGCGACCCGTCGCGCCGCGACGCTGAGCCGTCGAGGCGGCGTCGTCGTGCTCGACGGGGCGGGCGGCCCTGGGGCGGTCTGCGGCGAGCGTGTCAGCGGGCGACATCGAATCCCTCTCCGGTGAGGCGCACGAAGACGCTCTCGAGGCTCGGGCGGTGGACCTCGAGGCCGAGGAGGTCGACCCCTGCGTGGACGAGCGCGACGGAGACCCGCTCGGGTGGGACGTCGCCCAGGGCGGCGGTGATCGTGGTGCCGGCGACCTCGGGGGCGGTGAGCCCGAGGCCCGTGAGCACCTCGACGGCGGACCCGCGGTGGTCGGGGGAGGTCGTGACGACCACGACGGTCTCGTGAGCCTCAGTCACGGTCTCGCGCGGACCCTGGAGCACGAGGTTGCCCCGGCTCATGATCCCGATGTGCGTGCAGACCTGCTCGATCTCGGTCAGCAGGTGCGAGGACACCAGGACGGTTGTCCCGGCGTCGGCGAGCTCACGGACGAGGTGCCGCACCTCACGGGTGCCCTGCGGGTCGAGCCCGTTGGTGGGCTCGTCGAGGATCAGCAGGTCCCGGGGACGCAAGAGCGCTGCGGCCAGGCCGAGGCGCTGCTTCATGCCGAGTGAGTACTGCCTGTACGGCTTGGCGGCGGCCGCACCGAGACCCAGGCGCGCGAGCGCCGCGTCGATGCGCGCCTTCCGGGTGGACCTGCGGGTCGTCCCGTCGGCCGCGTCGAGGCGCTCGAGGTTCGCGCGGCCGCTGAGGTACGGGTGGAAGGCCGGACCCTCGACCAGCGCTCCGACGCGGGGCAGGACCGTCGCGCTCGCGGTCGGCATGCGCTCCCCGAGCAGCTCGGCGTAGCCGTCGGAGGGTCCGACGAGGCCGAGGAGCATCCGGATGGTGGTGGTCTTGCCGGAGCCGTTGGGGCCGAGGAAGCCGTACACGGCCCCGCGAGGCACCTCGATGTTCACCTTCGAGACGGCGACCTGCCCGGACCGGAACTGCTTGGTGAGGTCGTGGGTGCGGATCGCGAGGTCGGTCTGGCTCCCCTGCCCGGCGCCCGCAGCAGGTGCGTCGTCGCTGCGACGACCGTGGAGGTTGCCTGTGGGGGAGGTCCGGGCTGTCGGGAGGCCGGGCTGGGGCACGGCAGATGCCGGCACCGACGCCGAGGGGGCGGTCGTCGGTGCCGGCATCGCCGTCTCGCCGGAGGCGGGAGCTGTCACCGGGCCAGGGCCTGGAGAGTCTCGGCCGGGACCGCGCCGGCGTAGATGCGGCCGTCGTCGGTCAGCAGGACGGTGAGGAGAGACGAGGTGATGAGCTGGCCCTCAGGGACGTCGGTCGTCAGCTGGTCGAGCAGCGCCTGCGGGTCGAGCGTCGTCATGTCAGCACGGTCGCTCGAGTCGCCGAGGAGGTCGGTCATCAGCTCGTCGGTGCTCTCCGACCCGAAGGTGCCCTCGAGGCCTGAGCGCAGCTCTTCTTCAGGGACGTCGCCGGACAGCAGTGTCGCGAGGTCGACGTCGGTCAGCTCGACGACGGATTCCCAGCCTGTGCCGATGACCCGGGTGCCGGGCGCTCCTTCGGGGACGGTCTTCGAGCCGGGCTCGGGGAGCGCCTCGGGCAGCGGGACCACGACGTCGCGGGTGGTCGCCCCGGGCGGCGGGGTGAAGTCGAAGACCGTCGGGTCGACGGCGTCGAAGGAGACGTCGGTGAAGGCGATCTCGACGGCCGGTGTCACTGTGTCCTGGGTGCTCCACACCTGGGCACGGAGCGGGACGGAGGTCTCGGCGTCGACGGCGAGCAGGACCCTGCCGACCAGGGTGCCGTCGGTGTCGGGGGTGAGACCGATCTGGTAGGCGTCCCGCCCGGCGACCTGGGTCGCGGGACCGACGGTCACCTCGGAGGTCTCGTCTGCGGCGGCGAGCGCCTGCTCGGCGACGGCCTGCGGAGTGGGCAGGTCGCCGACGACGGCCGGGTCGAGGTCCTTGACGGAGGCGCTCAGCTCGTCGAGGGCAGCCTGGTCCTCGGGGGCGACGGCGTAGTGGACGGCCTCGTCGTCGCTGCTCGAGTAGGTCCACGCGGACCCGCCGTCGGTGACGACCGTGTACTCGGAGAGGTCGCCGAGGAGGGACGACCGAGCCTTGCCCTCGCCGTCGCTCCAGACCCGCACGGTCGAGGAGCCGCCGAGCAGGTCGAGCGGCCCGGCGCCCTGCACCTGCGCGAGGTTGAGGTCGGGGAGGCCGAGGCGGGTCGTCATGACGACTGTGCCCGAGACCGGGACAGGCTCGGCCGAGGCGATCCTGTCGACCAGCTCGGCTGCGGTGATCTCGCCGAGGTCGGGGGTGTCGGTCGACGCGAGCGCCGACGGGAGCGTGAAGGCGCCCGCGACGACAGCCGCGGTCACCACAGGGACGCCCCAGCGGGCGCGGTTCGAGAGTGCACGTCGAGTAGCCATGGACCACACTCTGCCGGAGCGTTGCTGTGGGGACGCTGAGAGGCTCTGTGGACGACGTGACGCACGTCTGCGCCGCGGCTGCCATGCTGGTCGGCATGCGCATCCTGGTGGTCGACGACGAGGTCGTGATGAGCCGCGCCCTGACCCGTGGGCTCACCGCCGAGGGCTTCGCGGTCGACGTCGCTCACGACGGTCAGACCGGCCTCGACCTGGCCCGCGAGGGTGCCTACGACGCCGTCGTCCTCGACATCATGCTCCCCGTGCGCTCCGGCTACGACGTGCTCCAGACGCTGCGTGCCGAAGAGGTCTGGACACCGGTCCTGCTGCTGAGCGCCAAGGACGGGGACCACGACGTGGCCGACGGCCTCGACGTCGGCGCAGACGACTACCTCACCAAGCCGTTCGCCTTCGTCGTGCTGGTCGCGAGGCTGCGGGCGCTGCTGCGGCGTGGCGCCGTCCCACGGCCAGTCGTCCTCGTCGCGGGGGAGGTCAGCCTCGACCCGGCGAGCCACGTGGTCACCCGCCGCGGTACGCCCGTCCAGGTCACGGCGCGCGAGTTCGCCCTGCTCGAGTACCTGATGCGACGGCCCGGGCAGGTGGTCGGCAAGGTCGAGCTCCGCGACCACGTCTGGGACGGCGACGGCGAAGACCTCAACGTCGTCGAGGTGTACGTCGGGTACCTGCGCCGCAAGCTCGGCCGCGACGTCGTGGCCACGGTCCGCGGCGCCGGCTACCGCGTCGACGGATGACCCCGGGACCAGCGGGCCGCCGCAGGATCTTCCGGGGAGACGGACGCACAGGGGTGCGGCCGTGGTCGTCGTGGTCGCTGCGCCTGCGGCTGACGATCGTCGCGGCGGGCCTCTTCGCGGTGGCACTCGCGCTCGGCGCGACCCTCCTGTCGATGGTCGTCTCGAGCAGCCGCGTCGCCGCCCTCGACGAGCTCGTGCGGGCGAGCGTGACGACAGTCGGGCAGCTCGCCACGAGCGACCAGCTGCCCGCGGTCCTGCCCGCGACCGAGCCGGGCGAGGTCACCCAGCTGCTCGACGCCGACGGCCTCGTGCTCGCGACCTCGGCGAGCGGCAGCCGCACGCTCGCCGTCGTCCCGGGCTCGGTGCTCGACGACGCCGAGCGCCCGGCGGCCGACACCCCTGCCCAGGACAGCAGCAGACTGGCCGAGCCGGTGTTCGTGACGACGGACCGCAGCGCCTACGCCGGTGGGCTGGTCCGCGCCGCGGTGCTGCCCGTCGAGTGGCGCGGGGAGCCCGCCTGGGCGGTCAGCGCCCTGCCGCTGCGGGAGGTCGAGGGGGTGGTCTCCGCGCTGCGCGTCTCGCTCGGCGCCGTCGTCCCGCTCCTCACCGTGGCCCTCGGGGGGCTCGTCTGGGCGCTGCTCGGACGAGCCCTGCGCCCTGTCGAAGAGCTCCGGCGCGGAGCCGAGCTCGTCACGGCCCGCGGCGGTCCGGGCTCCCTGCCCGTCCCGGGAGCCGGGGGAGACGAGCTCGGGGCGCTCGCCCGCACGCTCAACGACATGCTCGACAGGCTCGAGTCCTCGGCCGCCCGCCAGCGCGCCTTCGTCGCCGACGCCGCGCACGAGCTGAGGTCACCCGTCGCCGCGCTGCGGGTCAGCGTCGAGATCGCGCAGGAGCACCCGGAGGCCTACACGGCCGCCGAGCTCGCCGACGACCTCGCCTCGGAGGTGCAGCGGCTCGACAGGCTCGTCGACGACCTCCTCGTGCTCGCTCGGCTCGGTGCCACGACCTCACGGCGGGAGCCGGTCGACCTGCGCGAGCTCGTCGACGGCGTCGTCCCGGGCAGCGTGCTCGCCGCCGGGGCGTCTAGACCCGCAGGGTCCCCGGTGCCCCGGGTCGAGACCACTGGCGCAGGGACAGCGGCGACAGACCCGTCGGCCTCCGGGAGGGTCGTCCGCAACCTGGTCGACAACGCTCTCCGGCACGCCTCGACGCGCGTGCTGGTCCACGTCTCCGACGGGGAGGTCGTCGTCGTCGACGACGGGCCGGGGATCGCCGCAGGCGACCGCGAACGGGTCTTCGAGCGCTTCACACGGCTCGAGGACGGACGCCAGCGAGACGCCGGAGGCTCGGGCCTGGGGCTGTCGATCGCGCGGGAGGTGACCCGTGAGCTCGGAGGGGACGTCCGTCTCGACGAGGCTCCGGGCGGCGGGGTACGCGCCACGGTCTCGCTGCCGCACGAGGCCTGAGGCCGCTCAGACGCTCGCGGTCCCGCTGCCCCGCAGGATCGACGTCATCTTCTTGCCGCGGGCGACCTCGTCGACCAGCTTGTCCATCCAGCGGATCTGCTGCATCAGCGGGTCTTCGACGTCTTCGACCCGCAGCCCGCAGATCACCCCCGTGATGAGCGAGGCGTCAGGGTTCATGCGTGGTGCCCGCGCGAAGAAGGTCTCCATGTCCGACCCGTCGGCGACGACCTCGGCGAGCCCAGTGTCGTCGTAGCCCGTCAGCCAGCGGATGACCGTGTCGACCTCCTCGCGGGTGTGGCCCTTGCGCTCCACCTTGGTCACGTAGAGCGGGTAGATGCTCGCGAAGCTCGTGCTGAAGATCCTGTGCCCTGCCATGTGCTGCCTCCTCGTGCGCCCGCCGGTCGAGCGGTGCCCCGACACGCACCCGGCTCAGGTACCTGTCCAGCACGAGTCTGGCACCTCCGGCCCACTCACCGCACGGCCCCGCCGCCGGGCCGTGCGCGCAGCACGGAGCATCGGTCGCTAGGCTGTCCGGGTGATCGATCTGCGAGTGGTTCGCGACAACCCTGACCTCGTCCGTGCAAGCCAGGTGGCCCGAGGTGACGACCCTGCCCTCGTCGACCAGGTGCTCGACGCCGACTCCCGGCGCCGCGCCGCGCTGACGGAGTTCGAGCAGCTGCGCGCCGAGCAGAAGTCTCTCGGCAAGGACGTCGCCAAGGCGCAGGGCGACGAGCGCACGGCGCTGCTCGCCCGCACCAAGACGATCTCGGAGCAGGTCAAGGCCCTCCAGGCCGAGGCCGACGAGGCCGACAAGACGCTGACCGAGCTCAGCCGCCGCATCGCCAACATCGTCGAGGGTGCCCCGGCCGGCGGCGAGGACGACTACGTCGTGCTCCGCACCGAGGGCACGATCCGCGACTTCCAGGCCGAGTACGGCGCCGACTTCGTGCCGCGCGACCACCTCGACCTCGGCGAGCGCCTCAAGGCGATCGACACCGAGCGCGGCGCGAAGGTCTCGGGTGCCCGCTTCTACTACCTCACAGGCATCGGCGCGCGCCTCGAGCTCGCGCTGCTCAACGCCGCGATGGACCAGGCCTACGCCGCAGGGTTCACGCCGATGATCACCCCGACCCTCGTCAAGCCCGAGATCATGGCCGGCACGGGGTTCCTCGGCGCCCACGCGGACGAGATCTACCGCCTCGAGGCCGACGACCTCTACCTCACCGGCACGAGCGAGGTGGCGCTCGCGGGCTACCACTCCGACGAGATCCTCGACCTCACCGCGGGCCCTCAGCGCTACGCGGGCTGGAGCGCCTGCTACCGCCGCGAGGCAGGCTCCTACGGCAAGGACACCCGCGGGATCATCCGCGTGCACCAGTTCCACAAGGTCGAGATGTTCAGCTACGTCCCCGTCGAGGAGGCTGCTGCGGAGCACGAGCGCCTGCTCGCCTGGGAGGAGCAGATGCTCGCCAAGGCCGAGCTCCCGTACCGCGTGATCGACACCGCAGCCGGCGACCTCGGGTCGAGCGCCGCCCGCAAGTTCGACTGCGAGGCGTGGCTCCCGACGCAGAACAGGTTCCTCGAGCTCACCTCGACGTCCAACTGCACCACCTTCCAGGCGCGTCGCCTGGGCATCCGTGAGCGCACGGCCGCGGGCGACACCCGCCCCGTCGCGACCCTCAACGGGACGCTCGGCACCACACGCTGGATCGTCGCGATCCTCGAGAACCACCAGCAGGCCGACGGCTCGGTCCGTGTCCCCGAGGGCCTGCGGCCCTACCTCGGCGGGCTCGAGGTCCTCGAGCCGGTCTCGGCATGACGCTCGACCTCGGTGGTGCCCCCGTCGGCGGCAGCCCCGTGCTGTCGCCCGGGGCGCCCGCCACCGAGGCGCTCACGGCGCAGGCCGCCGCCGAGGTCGCCCGGCGTGCGGCCGACGGGGCGTACCTCGTCGCCCTCGACGTCGACGGCACGCTCATGTCTTTCGACGAGTTCATCTCTGACGAGGTCCGCGAGTCGATCGCCGCGCTCCGCGACGCCGGTCACGAGGTGGTCATCGCGACGGGTCGCCCCCTCGTCGGTGCGCTGCCCGTGGCCCGTGAGCTCGGGATCGACTCCGGCTGGGTGGTCTCGTCGAACGGCTCGGTCACCGCGCGCCTCGACCCGAGCCTGCCGGAGGGCTACGTGGTCGAGGAGGTCGTCCGCTTCGACCCCCGCCCGGCCCTCGCCGTGATGGCCGAGCACATGCCGTCGGCCCACATCGCGATCGAAGAGGTCGGCGTCGGGTTCTGGGTGACCGACGGCTTCCCCGCGCACGGGACCCACGGGCCGAGCACCGTGGTCACCCTCGACGACCTGAGCGGTCGTGACGCGATCCGTGTGGTCGTCTCCGAGGCGAGCACCCCGACGCGCGAGCTCGAGCAGCGCGTCGACGCGCTCGGCCTGGTCGCGACGTCGTTCTTCATCTCCGCCACGCGCTGGATGGACGTCGCACCGCGCGGGGTCACCAAGGCGTCGGCGCTCGAGCGCCTGCGGACGCTCTGCTCGGTCCCCGCTGATCGCACCGTCGCGATCGGGGACGGGGAGAACGACCTCGAGATGCTCGGCTGGGCGGCGCGCGGCGTCGCGATGGGCCACGCCGACGCCTCGGTGATCGCGGCGGCCGACGAGGTCACGCTGTCGATCGTCGACGACGGCGCGGTCCCCGTGCTCCGCAGCATCCTCGACCAGGGACGGGACCAGGCCGTGCCGTGAGCACCTCTCCGACGGTCCCTCGCCCCGGCGCTGTGGTGAGCATGGACGACGTCGCACGAGCAGCCGGCGTCTCGACGGCGACGGTCTCCCGCGCGCTCCGCGGGATGACCAGCGTGTCGGCGGCGACGCGCGAGCGCATCGAGGCTGTCGCGCGGCGGCTCGGCTATGTCGCGTCCCCCTCGGCCGCCAGCCTGGCCTCCGGGCGCACCCGCACCATCGGTCTGCTCACCCCGTGGGTCGACCGCTGGTTCTACGCGCACGCGATCGACGGGGCCGAGCGTGCCCTGCGCGAGGTGGGCTTCGACGCGCTGCTCTACACCTTCGACCTCTCGCGCGACCAGTCTAGGCCGCGGGTCGACCCGAGCGTGCTGCGCCGCAGGGTCGACGGGATCCTCGTGGTCGGCATGCCGCTCAGCAAGGAAGAGGTCACGTCGCTCGAGGCCCTCGACCTGCCTCTCGCCTTCATCGGGACAGGGCGCGACGACCACGTGACGGTCCGCCTCGACGACGACGCGGCCGGGCGCTGCGCGACCGAGCACCTGCTGGGGCTGGGCCACCGCCGGATCGGCCACATCACGGGACCGGCAGGGGTCGACCACTCGTGGTCCCCGCCCGTGGCCCGGCACGCCGCCTGGCGCGTGGCCCTCGAGGACGCGTGCGTCGCGGCCGAGCCCGGGTGGGCCGTCGACGGCGCCTTCGACGTCAACGGCGGGCGCGAGGCGGCCCACAGGCTGCTCGACACCCACCCCGAGATCACCGCGCTCTTCGCGGCCTCGGACGAGATGGCGATGGGAGCTGTGCTGGCCGCGCGCGAGCGCGGTCTCGACGTCCCGGGGCAGCTGTCGGTCATCGGCATCGACGGTCACGACCTCGGCGAGCTCGTGGGCCTGACGACCGTCGCGCAGGACCCTGCACGGCAGGGAGCCGAGGCGGCCCGGCTGCTGCTCGCGGACATCGCGCTGTGGGCGACGCCCGGGGCGGAGCGGGTGTCAGGAGCCCTCCAGGTGCTGCACGCGACACACCTCGTCACCCGGTCGTCAACCGCCTCACCTCGGAAGACGTGACGCAACTGTGACCTCGCAAGAGGGTGCGAGCGGTTGCGCTCGGGCCATGCAAGCGCTTGCATTGCTCTGAGCGGTCCCACAGCAGTGGCCATCTGAGTCCTGCGCCTCCCGGGGGACCATCCGTCACGACGATGTGAGGAAGCGCAAACGATGAGAACACTGAAGCGCCGCAGTTTCGCGGCTGTCGCGGCCGGAGCGAGCGTCGCTCTCGTGCTCGCAGGGTGCTCGGACAGCGACGGCGGTGGCGGCGACGACGCTCCCTCGGCCGACGTCGACTGTGCGGACTACACCCAGTACACCGACGAGTTCGGGGACCTCGAGGGCAAGACCGTCTCGGTCTACACCTCGATCGTCGACCCGGAGTCGCAGGAGCAGGAAGACTCCTACAAGCCCTTCACCGAGTGCACGGGCGTCGAGATCGCCTACGAGGGCTCCCGCGAGTTCGAGGCGCAGCTCCCCGTGCGTCTGACCGCCGGCAACGCCCCCGACATCGCGTACATCCCGCAGCCGGGCTTCCTCAAGTCGCTCGTCGCGGACTTCCCCGACGCCGTGATGCCGGCCCCGCAGGCCGTCATCGACAACGCGAACGAGTTCTACACCGAGGACTGGGTCAACTACGGCTCGGTCGACGGCACCCTCTACGCGACCCCGCTCGGCGCCAACGTGAAGTCCTTCGTCTGGTACTCGCCGACCGAGTTCGCGGACAACGGCTACGAGATCCCCACGACCCTCGACGAGCTCATGGAGCTCACGGAGAAGATCTCCGCCGAGGGCAAGATCCCGTGGTGCGCAGGCATCGAGTCTGGTGACGCGACGGGCTGGCCGGCTACCGACTTCCTCGAGGACATGGTCCTGCGCACGGCCGGACCTGAGGTCTACGACCAGTGGGTCACCCACGAGATCCCCTTCGACGACCCCGCGATCGTCGAGGCGCTCGGCGCAGCCGGCGACATCCTCAAGAACCCGGACTACGTCAACGGTGGCCTGGGCGACGTCCGCTCGATCGCCGCAGCGCCGTGGAACGAGGCCGGCAACGGCATCCCCGACGGCACCTGCTCGCTGCACCGCGCGGCGAACTTCTACCAGGCCAACTGGGACGAGTCGCTCGACGTGAGCGAGGACGGCGACGTCTTCGCCTTCTACCTCCCGGGCAAGACCGCCGACGAGAAGCCGCTGCTCGGTGGTGGTGAGTTCGTCACCGCCTTCAGCGACCGCCCCGAGGTCCAGGCCTTCCACGCCTACCTGTCCAGCCCGCAGTGGGCTGACGCCAAGGCTCAGGTGACCGGCCAGGGCTGGATCTCCGCCAACACCGGCTTCGACGGCTCGCTCCTGCAGTCGCCGATCGACAAGCTCTCCTACGACCTGCTCACGGACGAGAGCTACACCTTCCGCTTCGACGGCTCGGACATGATGCCGGGCGAGGTCGGGACGGGTGCGTTCTGGAAGCAGATGACGGACTGGTTCGTCTCTGACATCTCTGACGAAGAGGTCCTCTCCAACATCGACGCGGCCTGGCCCGCGAGCTGACGCTCGACTGATCGACGTCCGACGCCGTCCGAGACCTCCCGGTCTCGGACGGCGTCGGACCTGCCTGGGCAGTGCGGCCCACGCAGTCCCCCCCGGCGTGGAGGTAGAGCATGGACTGGTTCATCAACGCGGAGTCGACGCCGCACAAGCTGGCGCTCATGGCGATCGCCATCGTCCTCTTCGTCGTCGTCATGGGGGCGATCCTCTTCGCGGTCGACCGCCCCAAGAAGCTCCCCGGGTGGGTCGTCACCGTCGGGTTCCTCGGCCCGGCAGTCCTGGGTCTCGGCTTCGGCCTGGTGTACCCCGGGATCCGGACCATCTGGGGCTCGCTGTTCAACAGGAACGGCGCCGAGTTCGTCGGTCTCGACAACTACATCGCCGCCTTCACCGAAGAACAGTTCCAGGTGGTCCTGCGGAACACCCTCGCGTGGGTGATCCTCGTGCCGATCGTCGCGACGCTCGTCGGCCTGGTCTATGCGGTGCTCGTCGACCGCACCCGCTACGAGTACCTCGCCAAGACCCTCGTCTTCCTGCCGATGTCGATCTCGATGGTCGGCGCCGGCATCATCTGGAAGTTCGTCTACGAGTACAAGCCTGACCAGCCAGGCGTCAACCAGACCGGTGCGCTCAACCAGCTGCTCGTCTGGATCGGGCTCGAGCCGCAGCAGTTCTTGCTCGGTGCGCCCGCCAACACCTTCTTCCTCATCGTCGTGATGATCTGGATCCAGGCCGGGTTCTCGATGACCGTGCTGTCGGCAGCGATCAAGGCCATCCCCGACGACATCGTCGAGGCGGCCCGTCTCGACGGCCTGCACGGCCTCGGCATGTTCCGCTACATCACGATCCCGAGCATCCGGCCCGCACTCATCGTCGTCATCACGACGATCGCCATGGGCACGCTCAAGGTCTTCGACATCGTCCGGACCATGACCGGCGGCAACTTCGACACCTCGGTCGTCGCGAACGAGTTCTACAACCAGAGCTTCGTGATCCGTAACCAGGGCCTCGGTGCCGCTCTCGCGGTGATCCTCTTCATCCTCGTGGTGCCGCTGGTCATCTACAACGTCCGCCAGCTCCGCATGACCGAGGAGATCCGATGAGCGCCCCCGTGAACCCCGTCGGCCCTCTGGTCAAGAAGGGGGACGGCGACGAGTCGACGCCCAACGTGTCGGTCAAGAAGCTCAGCCGCGCGGAGAAGCGCGCGATCGCCGCCAAGGGCCGTCTCACCTCCCCGTGGGCGTCCTTCGTCGCGATCGTCCTCGCGATCCTGTGGACGATCCCGACCTTCGGTCTGCTCGTCACGTCCTTCCGCCCCCGGGCGGACATCCGGACCTCGGGCTGGTGGACGCTGTGGCGCGACCCGCAGCTCACCCTCGAGAACTACTCCGAGGTGCTGTTCGGGTCGTCGACGAACTTCGCGACCTTCTTCATCAACTCCCTGGTCATCACGCTGCCGGCCGTGGTCATCCCGATCTCGCTCGCGCTGCTCGCGTCGTACGCCTTCGCGTGGATCGACTTCAAGGGACGCAACCTGCTCTTCGTCGCGGTCTTCGCGCTCCAGGTCGTGCCGATCCAGGTGACCCTGATCCCGCTGCTCTCGCAGTACGTCCAGTGGGGTGTCAACGGCTCGTTCTGGTCGATCTGGCTGTCGCACTCGATCTTCGCGCTGCCGCTCGCGATCTTCCTGCTCCACAACTTCATGAAGGACATCCCGCCGTCGCTCGTCGAGGCTGCGCGGGTCGACGGTGCCGGGCACGTGAAGATCTTCTTCCAGGTGCTCATGCCGCTCCTCACCCCGGCGATCGCGTCGTTCGCGATCTTCCAGTTCTTGTGGGTGTGGAACGACCTGCTCGTCTCGCTGACCTTCGGCAACACGAACACCTTCCCGCTCACGGTGCGCATCGCCGAGCTCGCGGGAACCCGCGGCTCGCAGTGGCACCTGCTCTCAGCGGGTGCATTCGTGTCGATGATCGTCCCGCTGATCGTGTTCTTGGCACTTCAGCGGTACTTTGTGAGGGGACTCCTCGCGGGGTCCGTCAAAGGCTGAGCGCGGGCCCGCTGCACCGGGGAGGGGCGGCGGGCCCGATGGCTCTGGACGTACGGCGCGCTGTGCAGGTCACAGGCTCGTCGGAGGCTCTGCACGAGCCTCCGGGACGAGGCAGGCGCGTCAGAGGTACTGGCCCGGGGTCGGACGGCTGTCCGGCCCCGGGCTCCCTGCTGTCCGGGGGGCCTCGCCGGCAAGACCTGGCGGGAGCACCCGGTGCCCGGCCTGCATCTGCTGGAGCTGCGCCTGGGCGGCCATCTGCTGCGCGACCATCGCGGTCTGCAGACCGTGGAACAGGCCTTCGAGCCATCCGACGAGCTGGGCCTGGGCGATGCGCAGCTCGGCCTCCGAGGGCACGGCGTCGTCGGTGAAGGGCAGCGTGATGCGGTGCAGCTCGGCCACGAGGTCGGGGGAGAGTCCGTCCTCGAGCTCGGTGATGGACCTCTCGTGGACCTCGGCCAGCCGCGCGCGGGCGGCCTCGTCGAGGGGTGCGCTGCGCACCTCCTCGAGGAGGCGCTTGATCATCTCGCCGATCCGCAGGATCTTCGCGGGCTCGTGGATGACCGTCGTCCGGGTCCCCTCGTCCTCGGGGGCTGCGGGCGCTGCGGGCGCTGCGGCAGCCTGGGCCGGGTGGACCTCGACGCCGCGGGCATCTTCGTCGCGGGGCACCTGGGGCCCCTGAGCCTCGCGGTGGGCCCGGGAAGGCTCGGTCGGCTTCGGCGCCGCGCTGTCGTCACGTGGTGCCGCCCCGCCGTGGCCGTGACTCCCGGCCGGCCGGTCACCCTGGTCTGGTGAGCTCTGGTTCGCTGCCATGCTCCCAGTCTCGTCCAGAACGGGCGGGGCGCACGGCGGGGAGCCAGCGGGAGCAGCAGGCGGCTGCTGGGAGCGCCTGTGGCGCACGGCAGGGAGTCCGGCCGGACGGTCAGGGGACGAGCAGGATCTTGCCGAGCACGGCGCCGGAGTCCATGAGCTCGTGCGCGCGGGACGCTTCCTGCATCGGGACCTCGGCGTGCACCACGGTGCGGACCCGACCGTCTTCGAGCATCGGCCACACGTGCTCGCGGACCGCCTCGACGATGCTCGCCTTCTCGCTGCGCGGACGGGCGCGCAGCGTGGTGCCCGAGACGCTCGCACGAGAGGTGAGCAGGCGTCCGAGGTCGAGCTCGGCCCGGCTGCCCTGCTGCATGCCGATCACCACGAGCCGCCCGCCCGTCGCGAGGGAGCGCAGGTTCGCGTCGAGGTAGGCCGCACCGACCACGTCGAGCACGACGTCGGCGCCGCGGCCGTCGGTGTGCTCGCGCACGAGGTCTGGCAGGGCCTCGGCGAAGGAGGAGCCGTCGGTCCTCTTGTAGACGAAGCCGCCCGCTGCTCCGAGCGCGACGCAGGCGTCCACGCGGTCCTGGGAGCCGGCGGTCACGAGGACGCGGGCACCGAGGGCGACGGCCACCTGGACGGCGATGGTCCCCACTCCGCCGGCTCCGCCGTGCACGAGCAGGGTCTCGCCCGCCTCCAGGTGGGCCGTGCTCACCAGGTTGCTCCAGACCGTGCACACGGCCTCGGGCAGGGACGCGGCCTCGACGAGGGTCATGCCCGCAGGGACCGTGAAGAGCTGGGTGGCCGGGACGGTCACGTGCGTCGCATAGCCGCCGCCGTCGACGAGGGCCGCGACGCGCTGGCCGACCTGCCACCCGGCGACCTGGTCGCCGATCGCCTCGACGACCCCCGACACCTCGAGACCCGGCCAGTCGGGTGCGCCTGCGGGCGGCGGGTAGTGACCCTGGCGCTGGAGGAGGTCGGCCCGGTTGACCCCGGCGGCCGCGACCCGCACGAGCACCTCGTCCGCCGCGGGGACGGGGGTCGGGACCTCCCGCCAGGTGAGTACCTCGGGGCCGCCGAACTCGTCGATCATCACTGCGCGCATCGTCCCAGCGTACGACCGCGCTGGTGGTCCGGCACGGGCGGCGCCGCACGGCCGCCTGACGAGGGCCGTGCGGGTTAATTCCGCGAAGGCGCTCAAGGTGCTGCCAGCTCGGGCCGATGCTCTCGATGCGGCGGGTGTCGGACGAGGTCTCCTCGGGCGGACCCGCACCCCGCACACCCGATCACCAGACCGCACGAGCCGAGGAAGAGGAGGGGTACAGATGCTCCGCAAGCTGAGCGTCCGAGGGAAGATCCTGGCGACCCTCGCCGTCCCTGTCCTCGTGCTGTTCATCGCCGCCGCGATGTTCTCCCTCGCCGCCTTCGACGACGCCAAGGTCGCTGGGCAGGCGCAGGGCGTCGTCGACCTCGGCCCTGCGATCGAGACCGCGACCCAGGCCCTGTCGGACGAGCGGACGGTCTCGGTCAACACCGAGCGGGGTGAGACGACCGCGAAGATCGTCGCGGCCCGCAAGGTCACCGACGCGGCCCTCGCCGACCTCGCGACGGCCTTCGAGGCCGTCGACACCGGCGCGCTCGACGCGCGGGTCAGCGAGGCGCTCGAGACGGCGCTGCGCGAGAACAGGCTCGAGCTGGTCATCATCCGTGACGAGCAGAAGCGCGGGTCTGCGGACACCGACGACCTCTCGACCAGCTACACGGAGCTCATCCGCGGGCTGCCCGCCGGCCTCGCCGCGCTCGCCGCGACCCTGACCGACCGGCCGCTCGCGGCTGACGTCACCGCGTATGTCACCTCGCTCGACGCCGCCGACCAGCTCGGTGCCGAGCTCCCGCTGATGCAGGCTGCGCTCGTCGACGCCTCCCGCAGCAAGCTCGCCGTCAACCGTGTGTACGCGCTGACCGGGATCGTGGCCGACACCAACGCGGCCCGGTCGACGGCGACCAGCGCCGTCGGCGCCCTGGGCGTCGAAGGACTGCTGGTCCCGCGGCCGAACGTCGAGTACGCGGGTCTGCGCAGGCTCCTCGCGACGGGTGACTTCGGCGCCGTGACGCCCGACCTCGCGGCCCGGTGGCCCGACGCCGTCCAGGCTGAGATCAACCGCTTCGACCCGCTCGTCGACACCCTCGCCACCCGCACGTCGGACGCGGCTACCAGGTCGACGGCCTCCGCCCGCACGACAGCCGTCGTCACGGTGCTCGTGGCCATGCTCGCCGTCGCCGCCTCCGTCGTCGTCGCCCTGCTCATCGCCCGGCGCATCACCGAGCCGCTCAAGCACCTGACGAAGGCCGCGACCGAGGTCCGCGACCAGCTGCCGAAGCTCGTCGAGCAGAGCGCGGTCCCCGGCGAGATGCCGGACTTCACGCTCGCCGAGATCCCGGTCGAGTCCGACGACGAGGTCGGCCAGCTCGCCGCCGCCTTCAACGACGTCAACCACACGACCGTCGAGGTCGCCCGTGAGCAGGCCGCGCTGCGCGGGTCGATCGCCGAGATGTTCGTCAACGTGGCCCGCCGCGACCACGTGCTGCTCAACCGCCAGCTCGCCTTCCTCGACGACCTCGAGAGGTCCGAGGAAGACCCGAACATCCTCGCGAACCTGTTCCGCCTCGACCACCTCGCGACCCGCATGCGCCGCAACTCCGAGTCGCTGCTCGTGCTCGCCGGGATCGACTCGGGGCGCCGTGTCCGCCAGCCGATGCCCGTCTCCGACGTGGTGCGCACCGCCTCGTCCGAGATCGAGCTGTACGACAGGGTCCGCCTGAACCTCGAGTCCGACCCGCTCATGCTCGGGCACACGGCGCTGAGCGCCGCGCACCTCGTCGCCGAGCTCCTCGAGAACGCCACGATGTTCTCGGAGCCGAACACCGCCGTCGAGGTCACCACGACCCGCACCAAGCACTTCGTGACCATCGAGGTCCGCGACCACGGGCTCGGCATGAGCGCCGCCGACATCGCCACCGCGAACGAGAAGGTCGCCTCGCGCTCGCCCTCCGACGTGATCGGTGTCCAGCGCCTCGGGCTCTTCGTGGTCGGGCGCCTCGCCGACAGGCTCGGTGCGCACGTGGTCTTCGGCGCCCCTGTCGACGGCAGCGCCGGGACCGTCGTCACGGTCTCCCTGCCGCTCGCGCTGTTCGTCGACGAGTCCGACGTCCCCCTGCAGATGCCGACGGACCCGCTGGTGCCCGCCACGCAGCAGGCCACCCAGGACTGGAGCGCGCCCGAGGCCGCCCCGGCCGCCCAGCCCGTCGACCTCGACGCGCTGACCGACGGCTCGACCTCCCTCGGCATGCCTCGTCGTCGTGCGTCCACGCCGCTCGGTGCCGCGCTGCCTGACGCCGCGGCCGCCGGTGCGCCCGCGAACCTGCCGCCGGCCGACGACTCGATCGTGCTCCCGGCTCTCGAGTCAGCGGACCCCGAGGTCGAGCTGTCGGCGTCGACCGACGTCGACTGGGCCCCCGAGCAGACCCTCGCCGAGGCGCTCCCGCCGTCGCTGCCGAGCCGGTCCCCGGGCGGAGCCTCGGCTGCTGGCCCGGCGGTCCTCGAGCCCGTCCAGGACGCCCCGCTGCTCGACGGCGGACGACGCAGCGCCATGTTCTCCAGGTTCCGGACCCTCAACGCTCTCGAGGACGGGGCGTCGGCCCTCGACGCCGTGGCCGCCGAGCGCGGTGCGACCTCGCCGCCCCCGGCCCTCGTCGAGGACGACCAGGAGCCGACGTGGAGCACCTCCGCACTCGACAGCCTCGGGCTGCGCACGCCGGAGCCTGCGCCCGTCCAGGAACCCTCCCTCGTGGTGCCGGCGCTCGAGCCTGACGACGAGCCCTGGGCTCCTGCGGCTCCCGCCGTCGAGGACGCGTGGGCACCGGCCGTGGTGCTGGACGAGCCGTTCCCTGCGGACGAGCCCGTCGCGGGTCACGCCGGGGCCTTCCAGCCGTCGCAGGCGTTCGAGCCTGCTGCTGCCTACGAGCCCTCGGCTGTCTACGAGACTGCTGAGGCCTTCGAGCCCGCCGCTGCGTTCGAGCCCGCCGCGGCCTCCGAGCCTGCCGCCGCCTTCGAGCCGACGGCGACCTACGACCCGACGGGTGCCTACCAGCCCCTCCCCGACTTCGAGCCCGAGCCTGCCTACGCGCCGGCCGAGGCCTTCGAGCCGCTGCCGGCCTACGAGCCCCTGCCGGCGTACGAACCCCAGCCGGTCTTCGAGCCCGAACCCGTCGTCGCGCCCGATCCCGTCGTCGAGCCGGCCGCCCTGTGGGAGCCCGAGACGGCGTACAGCGCGCTCCCCACGGCAGCCCTGGCCGAGGAGCCCTCCGCGCCGGAGCAGACCTTCGAGGCCGCACCCGCACCCGTAGCGGCGACGCCCGCGCTCACGACCCGGGCGGCCCGCCGCGCGCTGGTCGAGCCTGAGCCCGCGTCGTCGGTGTTCTCTGCACCTGCCGAGCAGGTCGTCGAGCCTGAGCCGGTCGTCGCTGAGGCCCCGGTCGTCCAGGCGCCTGCTGCCGCAGCAGCCCGGGCCCCGGCGGCCCCGGCCGTCGAGCCCGCAGCAGCATGGGGCACCGGAGCGGCCCTCCCGAGCTTCGCCGACGTCGTCGCCGACGCGCCGACCCGGCGGTCGACCAAGCAGCGCGAGGCGCCCGTACGTCGCAGCCTCTTCGGTCGCAAGAAGAAGCGTGAGGACGAGGTCGACGAGGTTCCTGCCGCCGTCGCACCGCGGCCGGTCATGCCGGTCACGCGGACAGGCCCGGCCTCCTTCGCGCCGGTCGAGCCCGTCGCGGCCCCCGTCCAGCCCCTCTTCC
>NZ_JACBYE010000049.1 GCF_013415325.1 Sanguibacter inulinus
GTGATGGTGGGCTCGGGCGCAGCGGCGCAGATCGACGCCTTCCACCTCGGCGCCGCCCTGCTCGCCCTCGTGGTCGCCGTCGCGCTCCAGGTGGGTGTCAACTACGCCAACGACTACTCCGACGGCGTGCGCGGCACAGACGCGGACAGGGTCGGCCCGCTGCGCCTGACGGGCTCGGGCGCCGCACAGGCGTCGCAGGTCAAGACCGCAGCCTTCGCCGCCTTCGGCGTCGGCGCCCTCGCGGGTCTCGCGCTCGTCGTCATCACCGGGCACTGGTGGCTCGTCGCCGTCGGCGTGCTCTCGATCGCAGCGGCCTGGTACTACACGGGAGGCAAGAACCCTTACGGCTACCGCGGTCTGGGTGAGGTCGGCGTCTTCGTCTTCTTCGGCCTCGTGGCCGTGCTCGGCACGACCTACACCCAGGCGGACCAGATCACCGTCCCCGCGGTCCTGGGAGCCGTCGCGGTCGGTCTGCTCGCGTGCGCGATCCTCATGGTCAACAACATCCGCGACGTGCCGACCGACATGCTCGTGGGCAAGCGGACGCTGGCCGTGCGCCTCGGAGAGTTCCGGGCACGGCGGGTCTACGTGCTGATGATCTGGCTGCCGCTGCTGCTCGGCCTGCTCTGCGCCTTCGCGAACGGCTGGGCCGTCATCGTGCTGCTGCTGGCCTTCCCGGCCGTCCTGCTCACGCTGCCCGTGATCGCCGGGGCGCGCGGCCTGCTGCTCGTGCCCGTCCTCGCAGGGACGGGCATGTACGAGCTCGGCTTCGGCCTACTTCTCGGGATCGGTCTCGCGATCTGACGTGACAGGCACCTCGCCGGGAGCGGGCGCGGCCTGAACGGCGGGGGCCTGGTCGTCGACCGGGACAGTCGCCCCACGCGCCGGCCGCCCGGCGGACGCGTCGATCGCCTCGTCCTCGTCGGCGTTGTCGCGGTCGAGGCGCTCGGTGAGCTGCACCCCGCTCGTCTGACGCTGTGTGCGACGCGTCGCGATGTACAGCGCCGCGGCCTCCCGCTGACGGCTCAGCGCGAGGTACGAGACCAGCAGCGCGACGAGGATCGCGACGACCCCGAGCAGCCAGCCGCGCATCCCCACGAGGTAGAGCACGACGCCGACGACGACGATCAGGGCGATCCGCAGCGCGGAGTAGATGATGAAGGGCACGCTCCCAGCCTAAACGCTTAGGCTGGAGGGATGCTCCGAGTACTCGCAGTCATCGCCGCCTTCGCCCTGCTCGTCTATGCCCTCAGCGACTTCGCCACGAGCGACGAGCGCGACAGGGGCGGGATCCCGAAGTGGCTGTGGGTGATCATCATCGTGGTGCTCGTGTACTTCGGTCCGCTCGCCTGGATCGCGTACAGCCGGTCGCGGCGCTCCGCCGCAGCCCCCGCCTCCGGACGCGCCTCCTTCCCTGGCGCCCCGGCCCGCGGCCGCCGCCGTCCGAACCAGCCTGTCGCACCCGACGACGACCCCGACTTCTTGTGGCGCCTGGCTCGCGAGCAGCGCGAGCAGGCCCGCCGCGAGGGCGCAGCCGTCCAGCCTGACGACCTCCTGGACGGCGACCCGCGCGCCGACGGCCCGGCAGCCCCCACGGGCGACGTGGTCGACCCGCCTCGGGCCCCCCAGGACCCGAGCAGCCTCGGGACCGACGGGACGCACGGCGACGCGAGCAGCGAGAGCACCGACGGGCACGACGACACCGACGGCAGCACCCCGAGCCGCGGCCCCTCGGTCTGACGCCGACGCAGCTCCGTGCCGGCTCGCCCCGGCGCACCCCGCACGACGGGCACAGCGCACGACAGCCATCCCGGACGACGCGCCACCGCACGACGGCTACCCCGCCGACGAGAAGACCCCCAGCACCGTGACGGTGCTGGGGGTCATCTCGTGCCGGGAGAGCTGCCGGGGAACCAGGCTCAGATGCCGGAGTAGGAGTGCTTCCCGGTGAAGAGCAGGTTCACGCCCGTGAAGTTGAACAGCACGCAGGCGTAGCCGACCACGACGAACCAGGCGGCACGTCGACCGGCCCAGCCGCGGGTCGTGCGGGCGTGGAGGTAGGCGGCGTAGACGACCCAGATGACAAAGCTCCAGACCTCCTTGGGGTCCCAGCCCCAGGCCCGGCCCCAGGCGTCCTCGGCCCAGATCGCGCCACCGATGATCGTGAAGGTCCACAGCACGAAGCCCACGGCGTTGAGCCTGAAGCTCAGGGCCTCGAGAGCCGTGGGCGTGGGGATCTGGTCGAGGAAGCGCCAGTTCATCAGGCGCCAGGCGGCGACATTGCGGCCCCGCACGACTGTGCCCTCGCCGCGGAGCAGCGTCGAGCCGTTGTCGCGGGAGTCACGGAGCAGCTGGAGCGCGCTCGTCGCGAAGGACACCGTGAAGATGCCCGTCGCTGTCACGGCGACACCGACGTGGATCACGAGCCAGTAGTTCTGCAACGCCGGCTGGACCTCGTCGGCCACCACGTGGAACACGTTGAGCCCGAGCACCAGGAACATCGCACTGAGGAAGGTCACGACGACGCCGAGGAACCTCACGTCGACCTTGAGCTGGAGCAGCAGGAACAACCCGACGGCCACGAAGGTGCCGCTGAGCCAGAACTCGTACATGTTGGCCCACGGGACGTGCCCGGCCGCGACCCAGCGGGTCGCGAAGGCGGCCGCGTGGATCAGGAACCCGATCGTCGTGGTCGACATCGCGATGCCGAGGGCCTTGCTGCGACGACGCTCCTCGACGACCTCGGAGGGCGCGGTCGCAGACGACACGCCGTACTGCTCGGGGCCACCGCTGCCGGCCAGGACGGTGGTCTTGGCTGCGCGTGCGGTCTTGCGCTGCACCATCGCGTCGGTCACCTGGGAGAGGTCCATCGCGAAGGCGATCATCGCGACGGTGTACGCGGTCGCGGCCCCCCACGCGAGGAGATCGCTGATCTCAGAGAGGTTCATCGGTCGGCCTTTCGGGTGCTGCTGTCGGGGGTGCTGGTGCCGTGCTGCGGGTGGGTCAGGTCCTCGGGGAGCGCCGGGAGGGCGTGGAGCAGCGCGTCGACCTCGCCCTGGAGGCCGGTGTCGTCGCCGCGCGCGAGCCCGGCCACCTCGACCACTGTACGTCGGACGGTCCGGCCGCTGCCGTCGGGGTCCGGCGCCTCGTCCTGGGTCGCGCGGACCCAGATGCGTCGGCGCGGGGTGAAGAGCGAGACAGAGACGCCGAGGAGGGCACCGAGGGAGGAGGCGAGCAACCAGCCGAGCGTCGGGTCGTGCCGCAGGTCGAGGGCGACGAAGCGGGGCAGCGCGTCGAACTCGATGGTCCCGAGCCCGTCCGGGAGGTCCACGGTCTCGCCCTGGCCGACGAGCAGCGTGACCGCCGTGCCGTCTTCCTCGAGCGACTGCGTCATGCCGTCGGTGTCGAGCCTGTACACGTTCTGCGGCACGCCGTCGTCGAGCCCGAGGTCGCCGTGGAACACGGTCAGCACGAGCATCGGGTTGATGGGGTCCGGGAAGATCGACCGGGCACCGGAGTCTGTCACCTCGGCTGTCGGGAGCAGATAGCCGACGAGGCCGACCTGCTCCCCCGTCGAGACGTCGGGGACCTTGATGACGCCCTGCGAGGTGTAGACGTCGTCCTGCGGCAGGAACGGCACCGACCCCGCGAAGGCGATCTCGCCGGCAGAGTCACGGACCGTGACGCTCGGCGCGAAGCCGTTGCCCTGCAGGTAGATCTTGGCGCCCGACTGGTCGAGCGGGTGGTTCACCTTGATCTGGTCGGCACGCTCGGTGCCGTCGGTCTCGCGGACCGTGACGAAGGCCGTGAAGTCCTGCGCCTTGGCGTCGGTGATCCGGAACTGCGACTCGAAGGAGTCGAGGGTCATCGAGAAGGGCTCGAGGCTGTTCTCGTCGAAGAGCGCCCCGGACTCGAAGGTGTCGTAGTCGACGACAGAGTTGGCGAAGCCGCGTCCCTCGACGACGATCGCCTGCCCGCGGTACTCGAGCATCTGCCCGGCCCCGAAGGAGATGAGGATGCCCAGCAGGCTGATGTGGAACACCAGGTTGCCGGTCTCGCGCAGGTAGCCGCGCTCCGCGCTCACGGTCAGCGCACCGCTCGGCTCGACGTCGGTGACCACGCGGAAGGCAGGCAGACCGAGATAGCGGCGGCGCAGGTGCTTCACGGCCGCGGCCGAGACGTCCTCGGGGCTGACGAGATCCGCCGGGGCCAGGTAGCGACCTCGTGCCGGGAACCTCGCGAAGCGGCGGGGCGTGCGCGGCGGCGCCGTGCGCAGCGCGTGCAGGTGCGCCTTGGTGCGCGGCAGGATGCACCCGACGAGGGAGGTGAACAGCAAGATGTAGATGGCCGAGAACCACACCGAGGCGTACACGTCGAAGAACCCGAGACGGTTGAGCCACTCGCCGAGCGTCGGGTTGTCGATCATGTACTGCGCGACGGCCGCAGGGTCCTGCTTCTGCTGCGGGAACACCGAGCCGGGCACCGCCGCGACGGCGAGCAGCATGAGCAGGAACAGCGCGACCCGCATCGAGGTGAGCTGGCGCCACGCGAAGCGCAGCATCCCGACCACGCCGAGCCTGGGGACTGTCGGCCCGGGGCTGGTCGTCGAGGTGTCGGCCGCCCCGCTGAACTCGTCGGCGATGCCTTCGGGGCGGTACGAGCCGCCTGCGGTCGTCCCGCTGGTGTCGTCGGCCATCAGACCAGAGTCTCCGTCCCGCTGATGAGGCCCTGCATGGACCTCGTGAGCTCGCCCCACAGGCCGGTGACGAGGGCGAGGCCGACGAGGACGAGGAGCGCCCCGCCGATCCTCATGACGGCGAGGCGGTGCTTGCGCAGGAACGCGACGCCTCGCGTGCTGGACTGCAGCCCGAGGGCGAGCAGCAAGAAGGGCAGGCCGAGGCCGATGCAGTACGCGACCGCGAGGATGCCGCCGCGCAGCGCCGAGCCCTCCTGGAAGGCGAGGGCGTTGATCGCCACGAGGGTCGGGCCCATGCACGGGGCCCAGCCGAGCCCGAAGGCGAAGCCGAGCAGCGGCGCGCCCCACAGGCTGGCGCGGGGGCTGACGTGCATCCGCCGCTCACGCTGGAGGGCAGGCACGGCCCCGAGGAAGGCGAGACCCATGACGATCACGACGACCCCGAGGACCCGGGTGATGACGTCCTCCCAGCGGATCAGGAAGGACCCGACGGTGCCGCTGACGATCCCGATGGCCACGTACACGACCGTGAAGCCGAGGACGAAGAGGCTCACGCCGAGCAGCAGCCTGCCGCGACCGGCCGAGGCACGGCCGGGAGCGCCGGGGTCGGAGACGCTCGACGCCGACAGCCCGCTGACGAAGCCGAGGTAGCCGGGGACGAGGGGCAGCACGCAGGGCGACGCGAAGGAGATGAACCCGGCGAGCAGCGCGACAGGGACCGCGAGGATCATCGCGCCGCTGAACGCCGTGGTCGCGAAGGTCTCGCCGATGCCGGCAGCCTGGGTCTGCAGGGCCGGACCGGCCCCGATGAGCGTGTGCACGGTGGAGATCAAGCCCCTGCCGGCTCGGCGAGGACGTCGTCGATCAGCCCGTCGAGCGTGGTCGCGTCGACCTGGCCGAGGACGCGTGCCGCGACCCGGCCCTGGCGGTCCAGGACGACTGTCGTCGGCACGGCGCGGACCGGCACGACCTCCTGGAGGGAGGCGACGACCGAGCCGTCGGTGTCGGCGATCGAGGGCCACGTGATGTCGTGCTCACGCTCGAAGGCGAGGGCGGCACCGGCGTCGTCGACGCCGTTGATGCCGATGAACCTCACCCCGTCGTCCGCGCGGTCTGTCGCGACGGTCAGCAGGTCGGGTGCCTCGGCGCGGCACGGCGGGCAGGCCGCGTACCAGGTGTTGAGGACGACCACGGCGTCCTCGTCGGAGCGGGTGGCCACGGCCTCGCCCTCGAAGTCGACTCCCGAGAGGTCGACCACGTCGCCCCGCTCGTCGAGCGACCAGGTCCGCAGGCTGCCGTCGCCCGACTGGTACCCCTGGCCCTGGACGTCGTCAGGGTTGGTGTTGCCGGAGTCGGAGGCGCAGCCGGCGAGCAGGAGCGCTGCGCCGGCCAGGACGGACACCGCCACGGCGGCGCGGGGTCGTCGGGCACCTCGTCGGCCGGGCTGGGAGACGGACGTCAGGCGGGGGCGGAGAAGAGCAGGGTGCACCCGCCCACTATCCCCGATGTCACTGAGAGATGTCTGAGAAGCCGGTCGTCCCACGGTGTGACGTGGGCGACCGGCCTCCCTGACGAGGACGACCGTCAGGCTCCCGAGACGCCCGAGGCACCGGGCAGCAGGGCCGCCGCAGGCTCTGTGTAGTGGAGCCCGACGAGGCGGTCACCGTCGAAGCGCAGCGAGGTCACCGAGGCGAGCGAGCACTGACGCTTGCGGGGGTCGTGCCAGAGCCGCTTGTTCTCGAAGGCCTGGCGCGCGATCCAGATCGGCAGCTGGTGGCTCACGAGCACGGCCTCGTGGCCCTCGGCCTGCTGGCGGGCGGTCTCGACGGCGGCGTGCATGCGCGCGACCTGCTCCTTGTAGGCCTCGCCCCACGACGGGCGGAAGGGGTTGATGAGGTGCGGCCAGTGCTCGGGGTGCCGCAGGGACCCGTCGCCCACGCCGAAGGTCTTGCCCTCGAAGTAGTTGCCCGCCTCGATGAGGCGCTCGTCGGTCCCGAGCTCGAGGCCGAGACCTGCGGCGATCGGGGTCGCGGTCTCCTGCGCGCGCTGGAGCGGCGACGCGGTGACGACGGTGATGTCGAAGTCCCCTGCCGAGAAGTGGTCGGCGACGCGCTGGGCCATCTGGTGCCCCAGCTCGGAGAGGTGGTAGCCCGGGATCCGTCCGTAGAGGATCTTCTCGGGGTTGAAGACTTCGCCGTGTCGCATGAGGTGCACTGTGGTGGTGGCCATGGGCCCATCCTCCCAAACTTCTCGCCCGCCCCCTTCACGCACGGCCGAGCTCAGTCCGCGTCGGACCTGCGGCACGCCCCGGCGACGAGGGACATCGCCTCGCCGAGGACCCGCATCTGCTCAGGGCTCAGGACGTCGACCATGTGGCGCCGGACCGACCTCACGTGGTGGGGCGCAGCCTCGGCGAGCGTCGCCATCCCGGCGTCGGTCAGCACGCAGTCGACCCCGCGCCCGTCGTCGAGGCAGGCCTGGCGCCGGACCAGCCCGCGGTCTTCGAGCCGTCGGACGGTGTGGGTCACGCGGCTGCGCGAGTGCGCGAGGGTGTCCGCGAGCGCCGACATGCGCAGCGTGCGCTCGGGGTTCTCGGACAGCCTGACGAGCACCTCGTACTCGTGGAGCGAGAGCTGGGACTCGGCGTCGAGGTCACGGTTGAGCGCCTCGGTGAGGCGCGCGCTGCCCTCGAGGAACGATCGCCAGCTCACCTGCTGCTCGTCGTCGAGCCACGGGATCGGTCCGCTGTCGCTGCTCATCACTCACGTATCTCCTGGTCCCAGGCCTGCGGAGGCAGGGGTCGGCCTGCCATCCCCCTCTTGGACCCTAGCGGCCCGACGCGCGTGACGGAGACTCCGGCGCAAGAATCGGGAGACGGGGGGGACTTGCGCCTCGCGGCAACTTAGTAGAAGATTCAATTATTGAAGGTGAGAGAGAACCTCCCGCCGTCCACTCGCCGCTCGTCCGGGTCCAGCCCGTCCGAGCACGGAACACCTCAGGAGCTCACATCATGACTGCACTCCCCAACGGACTCGTCGCCGGCACCTACAACGCCGACCCCAGCCACAGCACCGCGGCCTTCGTCGTCCGCCACGCCGGCATCTCCAAGGTCCGCGGCACCCTCGGCCTGAACTCCGCGACCATCACCATCGGTGAGGACGTCGAGAGCTCGACCGTCGTCGCCGAGCTCGACGCGACCGCCGTCAACACCGGCTCGCCGGACCGCGACGCCCACCTCACCAGCGCCGACTTCTGGGACGCCGAGAAGAACCCGACCTGGACCTTCACCTCGACCTCGGTCTCCTCCGACGGCGACGACTTCATCGTGACCGGTGACCTCACCATCAACGGCGTGACCAAGTCGGTCGAGCTCGAGACCGAGTTCGACGGCACCGCGGTCGACGCCTACGGCAACCCGCGCGCAGGCTTCGAGGCCAAGACGGAGATCTCCCGCAAGGACTTCGGCCTCACCTGGAACGTGGCCCTCGAGGCCGGCGGCGTGCTCGTCAGCGACAAGGTCAAGATCTCGCTCGACATCTCGGCCATCAAGGCCTGACCCGAGCATCACGACCTGACCGCGGCGGCGCCGCTGGTCCTGTCACCTGGCCACCGGACGGAGCGACCCCCGGCTCCCCGACCGGCCCCCGAGAGCCCGCCTGCCCCTGCGCAGGCGGGCTCTCGGCGTCTGGCGGGATCTCGGCCTCGCAGGCTCTCGGTCTGGCGGCATCTCGGTCGCGAGGCGGCGACCTACAGCCCCGCGGCTTCCCGGCCCGACCGCTCGCGCGAGTGGAAGGCGAGGATCTGCAGCTCGCTGCCGAGGTCGACCGAGCGCAGCTCGACGTCGTCGGGGACCTGGAGCGCGCGCGGGGCGAAGTTGAGGATCTCCCGCACGCCGGCTGCGACGACCACGTCGCACACCCCCTGCGCGTGCTCGCCGGGGGTCGCGATCACGACGATCGACACGTCGAGGTCGCGCACGACGTCGGCGAGCCGGGCGACGTCCTCGACCACCACCCCGGCCACCTCGGTCCCCACGAGCGCGGGGTTCGAGTCGAGCAGCGCCGCGACGGTGAAGCCGCGGGCTCCGAAGCCCGAGTAGTTGGCGAGGGCGTGACCGAGGTTGCCCGCCCCGACGATCGCGACCCGCAGCTCGACGACGAGCCCGAGGGCCGACTGGACGCGCTCGCGCAGCGTGTCGACGTCGTAGCCCACCCCGCGCCGCCCGTGCGAGCCGAGGTGGCTGAGGTCTTTGCGCAGCTGGGCCGGGCCCACGCCTGCGAGCTCGGCGAGCTGCTGCGAGGAGGCGCTCGTCACGCCTCGGGCGGCCAGGTCGGTGAGCACCCGCAGGTACCCCGGGAGGCGCTCGACGCTCGCCGGCGGCATGGTGCGGCGGATCTCCACGACCTCGCGGAGCCCCACGGCCTCGGCTGCCGAGGTGGTGGGCTCGGGGCGGGGCGCGGTCATCCCCTCAGGGTAGGGCCGTGCACAGCCGCTCGGCGCGCGTGCCCGTCGACAGGTTCGTACGGTGGGGCTCGTGCCCCCACGTCCCGCTCAGATCACCGCCCGCGTCCGGACCAGCCGCACCGGGGTCCTCACCGGGCGCGCGCTGCGGCTGTGGGCCCTCAACCCCCGCTGGTCGATGGCCGTCAAGGCGTCGGTCGCCGCGGCCCTCGCCTGGTACGTCGGCGTGCTGGCCCCGGCCCCCTTCTCCGACTATCCCTACTACGCGCCGCTCGGCGCGGTCATCGCCACGTCGACCACGGTCGCCCGGTCGGTCCGGGAGACCGCCCAGACCACAGGCGCGATCTTGCTCGGGGTCGTGATCGCCCGGCTCGCCGACGCCTTCCTCGACCCCGGTGCGCTGTCGATCGCCGTCGTCGTGTGCCTCGCCACGCTCGGGGCAGGGTGGAGCCGTCTCGGCGAGATGGGCGCGTACGTCACCACGACGGCGCTCTTCGTCCTCGTGATCGGCAGCGGCGACCCCGGCGACTTCGTCGGGGCCTACGCGGGACTCGTGGTCGCCGGGGCGCTCGTCGGCATCGGCGTGAACTTCGCCTTCCCACCCCTGCCGCTGTCCCCCTCGGACGTGGCGCTCGACGGGCTGCGCGACACGCTCGCCGACCAGCTCGACTCCCTCGCTGACGGGCTGCGCGGTGACAGGCCCCCGACCGCTGAGGAGTGGGACGACAGGCGTTTCGCGATCCGCCCGGTCCTCGAGAAGAGCCGGGCGGCCGTCGCGTACGCGGGCGAGGCCAGCAAGGGCAACTGGCACGCCCGGCGCTACAGCGCCTGGTCGGTCGCCCAGGCCAGGCGGTCGGTCATGCTCGAGAAGCACGCGAACCTCGTCGACCACCTCACGAACCTGCTGACCGAGACCGAGACGCAGACCGCACGCGACCCCGCCCTCGGCCCGGACCTGCGTCCGCCGGCGGCCGACGCCCTCGCAGAGTACGCAGCCGCGCTCCGCGCCCTCGAGGTCTCCACGGACGACTCGATCCCCGACCCGCCGACAGCCCTCCAGCATGCCGTCGACGCGCTGCGGGACGCGGTCCGCGAGCAGCGGTCGCGCCGGGAGGGCGACTTCCTCGCCGCTGGTGCGCTGGTCCTCGGCCTCGACCGCACTCTCAGGTCGGTCGGGGCGGACGCCGACGAGCGCCGCGCCGAGGAAGAGGCCGGTGTCGACGACGTCGAGGGCGACGGTGAGAGCGAGAACGGCGAGAACGGCGAGGAGGGTGGCACCACCGAGCGGCTCAGGCCGTGAGCGACCTGCGCAGCCGCGCCTCGTCGACCCGCCAGAAGGCCTGCTGCACACCGTCGACCTCGACGACGGGCACGTGGTCGCCGTACCGCGCACGGAGCTCCTCGGAGGCGTCGACGTCGGTCGTGCGCCACGCCTCGCCGAGGTCGTCGCAGACGCGCGCGACCACCTCGAGGGCCTCGATGCACAGGTGGCAGTCGTCGCGGGTGAAGACCACGACTCGTTCTTCAGGGTTCACGCGACCCACACTAGGCGGTCGGCTCCGCCCACCTGCCCCGCAGCCCGTCCCTGGTTAGAGTGGGTGGCGTGCGCATCGACAGGACAGACCCGGAGTCGGGCGAGGTGGTGGCCGAGACGGCCCTGACGACGGCCGACGTGAGCACGACCTCCCCAGCCCCCGGCGCCTCCCCCGACGAGCAGGGCGCCGCAGCCGCACGGCCGGTCGCCGCGTTCTTCGACGTCGACAACACGATCATCCGCGGGGCGAGCTCGTTCTACCTCGCCCGCGCGCTGTGGCGCCGAGGCTTCTTCCGCAAGCGGGACATCTTCAACTTCGCGTTCCAGCAGGCGCGCTACCTCGCCTTCGGCGAGACCAACCAGCAGATCGACGAGGTGCGCTCGCGCGCGCTGTTCCTCATGACAGGCCACTCAGTCGCCGAGGTCGTGGCGATCGGCGAAGAGGTCTACGACCAGGTCCTCTCGCAGCGGATCTTCCCGGGCACGCAGAAGCTGCTCGACGCCCACCAGGCCGCAGGCCACCAGGTGTGGCTCGTCACAGCGACGCCCGTCGAGATCGGCGACCTCATCGCGCGGCGCCTGGGCGCGACGGGCGCGCTCGGGACCGTCGCCGAGCACTCGAACGGCTTCTACACAGGGCGCCTCGTCGGCGACATGATGCACGGCACAGCGAAGGCCAACGCCGTGCAGGTCCTCGCAGCGGACCTCGACATCGACCTCGAGGCCTCGTCCGCCTACGGCGACTCGATGAACGACGTGCCGCTGCTGTCGACAGTCGGCAACCCGTGCGCGATCAACCCCGACCCGCGGCTGCGCAAGCACTCCAAGACGATCGGCTGGCCGATCCGTGAGTTCCGCGGGAAGCGCCGCGCCGCCAAGCGCGGCATGAAGACCGCGAGCTGGGCGGGCCTCGCCTGGGCCGCTGGGCTCGTCGTCAGGTCGGCGACGCGCGCGGTCCGCGGGCGTCTGGGGCACTAGCAGAGTCGACGAGAGGGCCGGGGCTGCGTGCCCCGGCCCTCTCGTGGTGCGCGGCGACCTCAGCCGAGGCGGACCATCGTCCACGAGACTGCCGGCAGGTCGACGGTCAGCACACCGTCGACGACCTTCGCCGTGCTGTTGTCCTGCGGCAGGACCGAGGTCGAGTCGTCGGCCGTGGCAGCCCAGGTGTGGTCGGGGTTGGACAGGGTGAGCGCCTCGACCACGTCGACGTCAGCGCCGCCAGCAGCGTGGCGCAGGGCGCTGAGGTCCACGGTGACGCCCGTCGAGCCGTCGGTCGAGCGGTTGACGACGAAGAGGCTCACGGCCCCGGTCTCAGGGTCGCGGGTGGCGACGGCGTCGACGAGCGGGACCTCGCCGAAGCGTGCCGTCGGGTAGGTCGGCGCCTCGATGCCGACCCGCAGGACGTCGCCCACGGCGTGCTCCGACGCCTGCGCGAAGGGGTGGAAGATGGTCTGCTTCCACGACCGCCCGCCCGGCTCGGTCATGATCGGCGCGATGACGTTGACGAGCTGGGCGAGCGATGCCGCGTGCACGCGGTCGGTGTTGCGCAGCAGCGAGACGAGCAGGTTGCCCACGACCACGGCGTCGGCGACGTTGTAGCGGTCTTCGAGCAGGACCGGCGCGACAGGCCAGTCGTCCCCCGTCGGCGGGACCGACTCCGCGCGCTTCTGGTACCAGACGTTCCACTCGTCGAAGGAGATGTTGATCCGCTTCGTGTGCTTGCCCGCGGCCCGCACGTAGTCGGCCGCAGCCGTCACGGACTCGATGAAGTGGTCCATGTCGACAGCCGAGGCGAGGAAGGACCCGAGGTCGCCGTCCTCCTCGAAGTAGTACGCGTGCGCCGAGATGTAGTCGACGAACTCGTAGGACTCCTCGAGGACCGTGGCCTCCCACGCGCCGAAGGTCGGCATCGACGAGGACGACGAGCCGCAGACGACCAGCTCGATGCTCGGGTCGATCATCCGCATGGCGCGGGCTGTCTCGGTGGCGAGCCGCGCATACTCCTCGGCGGTCTTGTGGCCGATCTGCCAGGGTCCGTCCATCTCGTTGCCCAGGCACCACATCGTGATGCGGTACGGCTCTTCGTGGCCGTTCGCCCGGCGCAGGTCGGAGTAGTAGGTGCCGCCCGGGACGTTGCAGTACTCCAGCAGGTCGAGCGCCTCCTGGATCCCGCGCGTGCCGAGGTTGACGGCCATCATCGGCTCGACACCAGCCTTGCGGGCCCACTGCATGAACTCGTCGACACCCACGAGGTTCGGGTCGCTCGAGTGCCAGGCGAGGTCGAGGCGGGTGGGGCGCTGGTCCTTCGGGCCGATGCCGTCCTCCCAGCGGTAGCCGGACACGAAGTTGCCACCGGGGTAGCGGACCGTCGAGACGCCGAGCTCGCGGGTGAGCTCGACGACGTCCCCGCGGAAGCCGTGCTCGTCAGCGCTCTCGTGCTCAGGGTCGTGGATGCCTGTGTAGACGCAGCGTCCGAGGTGCTCGACGAAGGAGCCGAAGGTGCGGCGCCGGACAGGTCCGACGGTGAAGGCCGGGTCGAGCGTCAGGGTGACGGCCGAGGAGTTCGCGCCTGCGGCGTCGGTCGGGGTGGCGTGGCTCATGGTTCTCCTGTCGTGTGCACGGGCGTCGGTGCCGCGTGGGTCCCGGGCGCAGGGCGAGCCTCTGGCGCCAGGTTCTACATCGTTGTAGAGAGATCATGCACCAGCACTCTGAGAGCGTCAACAGCGGCGCTCGGCCTCGCCCGTGCGGAGCAGGACCACCCCGCCCGCCCGCGTCCGGAGGTCTTGCCGATCGAGGCGCCGAGGGGTGCCGCTCCCCCGCCAGACAGTTCGGACAGAGCGGACGACTCCACGTCGGGCCGACCGAGAGGGGTCGGCAAAACCGTCCGGGTGGGGTTACTGTGCTCCTTACCCGAGGTTGTACAACGATGAAGAACGGCGGGGCGGAGGTCCCGTGGCCTCCGGACGGCAGCACGAGCAGCACCGGCGCCGCCCGCCGGAGAAGAAGCGACCGAGCAGCGCGCGGCACCGGTGCCGCGCGAGAACGTAGCAACGAAGGAGTGGCTATGAACGACTGGGCGATCCCAGACCGACGGAGCCCGGGCACACCGCCCAGCAGGTTCCGGTCCGGACGAGGAACCGCGAGCGAGGCCGACGGCTTCTCCCGACGCTCCTTCCTGCGCGGCGGGGCCTTCCTCGCCGGGGGCACGGCGCTCATGGCTCTCGGCGGCTGCGGAGCCGTCGCCCGCCCGCAAGAACAGCTGAGCTTCTGGCACCTGCTGACAGGCAGCGACGGCCGGACCCTCACGACCATGATCGACGAGTTCACCGCGGCGAACACCGACGTGAAGGTCCGTCAGACGATCCTCGGCTGGGGCTCCCCGTACTACACCAAGCTCGCGATGGCCTCGGCCGGTGGACGCGCCCCGGACATCGCCGTGATGCACAGCGCACGGGTCCCCGGCTACGCACCCGGCGGTCTGCTCGACGCCTGGGACGCCGACCTCCTCGCCGACCTCGGCGTCTCGGCCGAGACAGTGCCCGAGCTCGTGTGGAAGAAGGGTCTCAACGGCGACCGCGTCCTCTCGGTCGCGATGGACACCCACCCCTTCGTCCTCTACTACGACAAGACGGCCGCGAGCACCGCAGGAGTCCTCGACGCGCGCGGTCTCATCACCGGCGCCGACTCCCCCGAGGGCTTCCGCGACGTCGCGCTCGCGATGGCCGAGGTGACCGGTGGCCACGGGCTGGCGTACGGCTTCCTCAACGACCCGTCGAACATGTGGCGCATGTTCTACACCTGGTACAAGCAGACCGGCGCCGAGATGTCCTTCCCCGAGGGCGGAACGGTCCAGTACGACCGCGACGCCGCGATGACGTCGCTCGAGTGGATCGTCTCGCTCCTCGACGACGAGGTCGCCTCGAGCAGCAACGACGGCGGCACCGCGATCTCCGAGTTCGCCACAGGCCGGACCGGGATGTTCCTCGGTGGCGTGTGGGAGATCGGCACCTTCAAGGAGAACGACATCGACCTGGGCATGCAGGTGATCCCCACGGTCTTCGACAACCCTGTCGCCTTCTGCGACTCGCACTCCTTCGTCCTGCCGCACCAGAGCTCGCCCGACGCGTGGAAGCGTGAGAAGTCGCACGAGTTCGTCGCCGACCTCCTCAAGTCCTCGCTCCAGTGGGCCGAGGCCGGTCACATCCCCGCGTACACCCCGGTGCTCGAGTCGCCGGCGTACCAGGAGCTCGTCCCCCAGCGCGACTACGCCGACGCCGTCGACTACGTCGTCTACGACCCGGAGGCCTGGTTCAGCGGGTCGGGGTCCGACCTGCACCGCCACTTCGGGGACGCCATGCAGAGCGTCTACATGGGGAGCGTGAAGCCCGCCGACGGGCTCGACGCCTTCGTGGACCGCATCAACACGCTGATGTCCCGGCCGAGCCCGGTCTGACCGACGAGAGGGACGAGGAAGTCTCATCATGACCACACCTGACCTGAAGGGGCGCACAGACGCGCCCCCCACCCCCGCGGCGACAGCCGCCGCATCGCGCTCGCTGAGCGCACGCCGACGCTCGGACACCATCCGCGGCTGGATGTACATGGCGCCGTTCGCGATCGCCTTCGTGCTGTTCCTCGTCTGGCCGACCATCTCCGGCTTCTACATGAGCTTCACGGCCCGCAGCCTCACCGGCGCGGGCTCCGAGCTCGTCGGCCTGGCCAACTACTCCGAGGCCTTCGGCGACTCCGAGATGTGGAAGTCGCTGTGGAACACCGTCGTGTTCACGGTCCTGAGCACCATCCCGCTCGTCGTCGTGGCCCTCCTGCTCGCGACCCTGGTCAACATGAACCTCAAGGGCCAGTGGGTCTGGCGGCTGTCGTTCTTCATGCCGTTCCTGCTCGCCTCGACAGTCGTCTCGCAGTTCTGGCTGTGGATGTACAACCCCCAGCTCGGCCTCGTCAACGAGGTCCTCGGCTGGGTCGGCATCGAGCCCAAGGCCTGGCTGCAGGACCCCTCGACGGCCATGATGTCCGTCGTCGTCACGACCGTCTGGTGGACCGTCGGCTTCAACTTCTTGCTCTACCTGTCGGCGCTCCAGAACATCCCTGACCACCAGTACGAGGCCGCAGGCCTCGACGGCGCGAGCACCACGCGCCAGTTCTTCTCGATCACCCTGCCGCAGCTCGGCCCGACCACGGTCCTCGTGTCGATCCTCCAGCTGCTCGCCTCGCTCAAGGTCTTCGACCAGATCTACCAGATGACCGGCGGTGGCCCTGGAGGCGCGACCCGGCCCATCCTCCAGTACGTCTACGAGGTCGGCTTCACCGGGTACCGCCTCGGCTACGCCTCGGCGATCTCGTACATCTTCTTCTTCCTCATCGTCGTCGTGTCCGTGGTCAACATCGTCGTCATCAACCGCAGAGGAGCACGGTCGTGACTGCTCAGACTCTCGAACGCACACCTGTCGCCCCTGTGCGCGGCGCCACCAAGAAGCCGCGGCGGAAGCCGCGCGCAGGCCGGATCGTCTCCTACGTCGTCATCGCCGTGCTGGCCTTCGGCTGGCTCGTGCCCGTCCTGTGGGCCGTGATGACCTCCCTCAAGACCGAGTCCGAGGCCGCTGCCGCACCGATCACGATCGTCCCCGAGAGCGGGTTCACCCTCGACGCCTACGCCCGGGTGCTCTCGTCCAGCCAGGTGCCGCGGTGGGCCCTCAACAGCCTCATCACGGCGACGGCCGTCACGCTCATCACCCTGGTCATCAGCGCCCTGGCTGGCTATGCGCTCTCCAGGCTCGACTTCAAGGGCAAGAAGATCGCCCTCGCCGTGATCATCGGCTCGATCATGGTCCCCGGGCAGATCCTCATCGTCCCGCTGTTCCAGCAGATGCTCGACTTCGACCTCGTCGACACGTACTGGGGCGTGATCCTGCCGCAGATCGTCGCGGCACCGATGGTGTTCATCCTCAAGAAGTTCTTCGACCAGATCCCGCGCGAGCTCGAAGAGGCCGCGCTCGTCGACGGCGCGAGCCGGTTGCGCATCCTGCGGCAGATCATCGTGCCGCTGTCCCGCCCGATCCTCGCCGCGGTGTCGATCTTCGTGTTCATCGGCGCGTGGAACAACTTCTTGTGGCCGTTCATCGTCATCAACGACTCGGACCTCATGACGCTCCCTGTCGGCCTGCAGACCGTCGTGAGCGCCTACGGCATCCAGTACGCGCAGAACATGGCGCAGGCCGTGCTCGCCGCCCTACCGCTGATCGTCGCGTTCCTGTTCTTCCAGCGACAGATCATCAAGGGCATCTCGACGACCGGGATCGCCGGCCAGTAGACGACCAGCACCACGGACCGACGGCGGCCGTGCCAGCACCCAGGTGCTGGCACGGCCGCCGTGCTGTGTCAGCGTCTGCTGTGCCACCGTCGCGCTGTGCCACCACTGTGCTGCGCAGCGGTGCTGCTGCAGGTCAGCCGCGCCCCGCGGCGGCATCCACCTGGGCCAGCAGGGCGAGGACGTGGTCGGTGAGCACCCCGGCAGCCTCGGCGTCGTAGGACTCGTGCCCGGGGTCCGCGAACAGGTGGGCGCTACCCGGCAGCAGCACGAGCTCGGCGTCCGGGCTCGCGTCGACGAGCTGACGGGCTGCGTCGATGTCGCCCTCGTCCACGAAGAAGGGGTCTGCCTCGGTCGCGACCACCCTGACGGGCACCCCCGCAGGCCACTCCTCGCCGAACTCGCTCACCGGCAGGCACGCACTCACCAGCACGGCGCCACCCGCCCCCGGGGTCGTCTGCGCGAGCCGCTGGGCCGGCACCACCCCGAGCGAGAAGCCGATGTAGACGGCGCCGGGCGGTGTGCCCTCGGCGGCCTCAGCGCCGCGTCGCATGATCGTGCCGAAGCCGATCTCCGAGGCGTGGGCGACACCCGCGTCGATGTCGTCGAAGAGCCTGCCCTCGAACAGGTCGGGGGTCCGCACGTCGTGCCCTGCGGCGCGGAGCAGCTCCGCGAAGGTCTGGACACCGGGGGTCAGCCCCAGCGCGTGGTGGAACAGCAGCACGTCAGCCATGACGCTCCTCGTCTCGGTCGGCAGGGTCCGCGGGCGGTCGTCGTCCACGCGTCCAGCCCACTCTCCACGCCGCAGGCCCGACAGTCCAGAGGGGGTGCTCCGGCGACGCACCGTCCCCTACGCCCTGGGGAGGTCAGGCGCGTCAGAGCGTCCGGGCTCGCAGGTCCGAGCCTGCGCCCGCGCGACCCGTCGACTCACGCACGACGATCTCGAAGCCCGCGACCACCGACGTCGGCGTCCACCCCTCGCCGCGTGCGGCGATCCGGGCCTGGAGCAGCTGGACCGCCGTCGTGGCGATCTCCTCGCGGCCCGGCGAGACCGACGACATCGGCGGCGAGGCGTAGCGGGCCTCGTCGATGTCGTCGAAGCCGATCACGGCGACCTCGTCGGGGACCGAGACCCGGCGCACGTGCAGGGCGTGCATCGCGCCGAGCGCGAGGGCGTCGTTGAGGCCGAAGACGGCGTCGATCTCCGTGCCCGAGTCGAGCAGCCTGTGCATGGCCTCGGCGCCGTCGGCTCGGTGCCACAGACCAGCCTCGCCGATGAGCGCAGGGTCGGGGGCGATCCCGGCGTCCTCGAGGGCCTGGAGGTACCCCTGCGTGCGGAGGGCGGCCGTGCCGACCTGCTCGCCGAGGTGCGCCCCGATCATCGCGATCCTGCGCCGTCCCTGGCTGATCAGGTGCGCCGTCGCGGCACGCGCAGCCTCGACGTTGTGCATCGTCACGTGGTCGTGGCCGGAGCCGAACATGCGCTCGCCGAGCAGGACCATCGGGAAGTCCACGTCGAAGGCCGCGCGGTCTTCGGGCCCGAGGTCGAGCGGGGAGAAGATCACCCCGTCGGTGAGGTGCTTGCGCTTGCCGGACAGCAGCTCGAGCTCGCGCTCACGGACCGCGCCGGTCTGCTCGATGAGCACCGTGAGGCCCACGGCCTCGGCGGCCCGGATGACGGAGTCGGCGAGCTCGGCGAAGTACGGGAGGCTGAGCTCGGGGACCGCCAGGCAGATCATGCCCGTGCGCCCCGAGCGCAGGTTCCGCGCCGAGACGTTCATCTGGTAGTCGAGCTCTTTGATGGCCGCGAGCACCCTGTCGCGCGTCGTGTCGCGGATGTACGGGTACCCGTTGACGACGTTGGACACGGTCTTGATCGACACGCCCGCGAGCTGGGCGACGTCGTGCATCGTCGTTGACATCCGCTGGACCACAGCCCCTTCTCCACCCCGGTCAGGTGCGGCGGCAGCGCCTACCTCCGGGAACGACTCGGGCCCGGTCGAAACCGGGCCCGGACGAGACTACTTCTTGTTACGACGCTGGTGGCGCGTCTTGCGAAGCAGCTTGCGGTGCTTCTTCTTGGCCATACGCTTGCGGCGCTTCTTGATGACGGAGCCCATGGGTCCTCGCAATGTTGATCGGGTCTGCTCGCGCAGCACGCCGTAGAACCGCTCAGAGCCTCTGCCCGGCCGCTGGCCGGAAGACTAGGAGAGGTACATGCGACGCCCACGCTCGGGAAAGTCCTGCACTAGCCTACCTTCTTCGGGAGGCTCGACGCGACGCGGTGGTCTGACCACAGCGCAGCAGCGGTCAGGAGGACAGCTGGTCGCCCTCGATCACCGAGGTCGACAGGTAGGTCGTGAGGGCGTCCTGCGGCACCCGGAACGACTTTCCGACGCGCACGGCGGGCAGCTCGCCCGAGTGCACGAGGCGGTAGACGGTCATCTTCGACACCCGCATCGCGTCGGCCACCTCGGCGACGGTCAGGAACTGAACGCGCGGTGCTTCAGAGCTCATCGTGTGAACCTTCGTGTCGCGACCCTCGAGGGGCCGTGCGGTGTGCCGCTGGAGGCGGCACGTCAGGGTGGTCGTCCTCGGCCCACGACGTCTGACGTGTGGCCCGTGTGACACCTGAGGCTCACGTGACGTTCGCCCTGGCCACACCTTAGAGGCTGGGAGGCGCGGAGGAAAGGTGGAAACTCTGCCCCCGCGCCGCTTTCGTCGCGTTGCTCCTCAGACGTCCAGGCTGACGTCGAGACCGAGCAGCGGGAAGGTGGCCTGACGGGTCGCGCGGATGGCCCTGTCGACCTCCTGCTCGGGGTCGTAGCCCTGCGCCCACGGGCTGAAGCCGACCTCGCCCTCCCGGTCGCACATGACCTCCGGGGCGCTGTGGCCGAGCACGTCCTCGACGTGCGTCCGCCAGGCGGCGGGGACCGGGGTGGTCGGCGGCACGGGGCGGTGCTGGGCGATCGCGAGGACGTGGCACCACGCGACCGGGACCACCTCGACGATCGCGTACCCGCCCCCGCCGAGAGCGACCCAGCGGCCGTCACTCAGCTCATGAGCCAGGTCGTGCACCCAGGCGGCCGCCTGGCGCTGCGCGTCGACGGCCACGTCGAGGTCGCTCAGCGCGTCGTGCCCGTGGGCGTCGCAGCCGTGCTGGGAGACGATCACCTCAGGCCTGAAGGCACGCAGGGCCTCGGGGACCACGGCGTCGACCGCGCGCAGCCACTGCGACCCGCTCGTCCGCGGCGGGAGCGCGACGTTCACAGCTCCCCCGGGCGCGCCGTGACCCCCGGTGTCCGTCGCGTGCCCGGTGCCGGGGAACAGCGTGGCCCCGCTCTGGTGCACCGAGACCGTCAGCACCCGGCTGTCGTCCCAGAACGCTGCCTCGACCCCGTCTCCGTGGTGCGCGTCGAGGTCGACGTACGCGACCCGCTCGGCGCCGTCGTCGAGCAGGGCCTGGATCGCGACCGCGGCGTCGTTGTAGACGCAGAACCCTGAGGCTGCGCCCGGCATCGCGTGGTGCATGCCACCGGCGATGCTCACCCCGTGGCGTGTCTGGCCGCGCCACACCGACAGCGCGACGGCGACGGTCCCGGCGACGATCCGCGCGGCCGAGTCGTCCATCCCCGGGAAGATCGGGTCGTCCTCGGTCCCCAGACCACGGCTCTCGTCCTCGACCCCGCGGCCCGCGGCGTGCACGGCTGCGACGTAGGCGGGGTCGTGCACCGTCGACAGGAGGGCGTCCGACGCGATGCCCGCGTCGACCAGGCGCACGTCGTCGGGATCGATCAGCCCGAGCTCACGCGCCAGGCGCAGGGTGAGGTCGAGGCGCAGGGGGGACATCGGGTGTCCAGGGCCGAAGTCGTGCAGCGCGAGCTCTGGGCTCCACGCGACGTCCGTCGTGTCCGGGCTGTCCGCGCGGTCCGGGCTGAAGGGCATGGTCCACGGTAGCGCGCCCACCCTCGCTCGGGCCCTTCTCGTGGCACAGTTCGGTGGTACGTGTCTATCTCGACGCAGGGAGCAGTCATGGCATCCGGGTTCTCGGGACGCCTCTGGGCAGGCCGCGAGCTGGTCGACCGCATGGCCCGCCAGTCCCCCGCCCGCCTCGCCCTCACGGTGTTCGCCGCGGTCATCGCCGTCTTCACAGGGCTCCTGTCGACGCCCTTCGCGACGACCTCCGGGGTCCGCGCCCCGTTCGTCGACGCCCTCTTCACAGCCACCTCTGCGGTGTGCGTGACGGGCCTCGTGACGGTCCCCACGGGGACGTACTGGTCGACCTTCGGGCAGGCCGTCATCCTCGTGGCCATCAAGGTCGGCGGGCTCGGCGTCATGACGCTGGCCTCGCTGCTCGGCATGGCCGTCTCGCGCCGCATCGGGCTCACGCAGAAGCTGCTCACGGCCTCCGAGACCAAGACCACCCGGCTCGGCGAGGTCGGGTCGCTGATCCGCGTCGTCATCATCACCTCGACCACGATCGAGGTGGCGCTCGCGCTCCTGCTGGTGCCCCGCTTCATCGTGCTGCGCGAGACCGTCGGCGAGGCCGTGTGGCACGGCATCTTCTACGCGGTGTCGGTCTTCAACAACGCCGGGTTCATCCCGACCGAGGAGGGCCTGGCCCCGCACTCGGGCGACTGGCTGCTGCTCCTGCCGATCATCGTCGGCGCGTTCATCGGGGCGCTCGGGTTCCCGGTGATCCTCAACGTCGCCCGGAACCGCCGTCAGTTCCGCCGGTGGAGCCTGCACGCCAAGCTCACCGTCGTCACCTCGGGGCTGCTCGTGGTCGCAGGGTCCCTCATGTTCGTCCTGCTCGAGTGGACGAACCCCGGGACCTTCGGTCGCATGCCCGTCGGCGAGAAGCTGCTGTCGGGCCTCTTCATGGGGGTCATGCCGCGGTCCGCGGGCTTCTCGACGGTCGACATCGGGCAGATGCACGAGGCCAGCTGGCTCGTCACCGACTCCCTCATGTTCGTCGGAGGCGGTTCGGCCTCGACCGCGGGCGGCATCAAGGTGACGACCCTCGCCGTGATGATGATCGCGATCGTCGCCGAGGCCCGCGGCGACCGCGACGTCGAGGCCTTCGGCCGGCGCATCCCGCGCGAGACCCTGCGGCTCGCCGTCGCCGTGGTGTTCGTCGGCGCGACAGCTGTGCTCGTGTCGTCGCTGCTGCTCCTCGAGATCACCGGCTGGTCGCTCGACGTGGTCTTGTTCGAGGTGATCTCCGCCTTCGCGACGGTCGGTCTGACGACAGGCGTGACGCACGAGCTCCCCGAGGCCGGGAAGTACGTGCTCGTCGCCTTGATGTTCATCGGCCGTACCGGCACCATGACCTTTGCTGCAGCTCTTGCGCTGCGCGACCGCCGCCGGGTCATCCGGCTGCCCGAGGAGAGGCCGATCATTGGTTGACAGCACTGCCGGACGCGTGGACCGCGCCGCGAAGGCGTCGAAGTCCGACGCCGGCGTCCTCGTCGTCGGCCTCGGCCGCTTCGGCTCCGCGATGGCCATGACCCTAGACAGGCTGGGGCAGGACGTGCTCGCCGTCGAGAGGTCTCCTCAGCTGGTCGCGCACTTCTCCGACCGCCTGCCGATCGTCGAGGCGGACGCGACGAGCCCCGAGGCTCTCGAGCAGCTCGGCGCGCGCGACTTCTCGGTCGCGGTCGTCGGGGTCGGGACCTCCCTCGAGGCGAGCGTGCTCATCACCGGCAACCTCGTCGACCTGGGGACCGCGCAGATCTGGGCGAAGGCGATCTCGGCCGAGCACGGGCGCATCCTCCAGCGCATCGGGGCGCACCACGTCGTCTTCCCCGAGGCCGACGCGGGCAACCGGGTCGCGCACCTCGTGTCCGGCAAGCTGCTCGACTACATCGAGGTCGAAGACGGGTTCACGATCGTCAAGATGCGTCCCCCGCGCGAGACGCAGGGCTTCACGATCGCGCAGTCGAAGGTCCGCGAACGGTACGGCGTGACGATCATCGGGGTGAAGTCGCCCGGGCAGGAGTTCGTCTACGCCGAGCCGCAGACCCGGATCGCCGCCACAGACCTGCTCGTGGTCTCGGGTCACTCTGATCTCCTCGAGAGATTCGCAGCGCGCCCCTGACGGGTGGAAGACCACCACTCAGCACCACATTCCCTGCACGGTAGATCCTCCGCTCCACCACCTATCTCCCTGCTTCTTCGCAGCCAGCACTGGCACGCTCGAGGCATTGTTGCGGAGCCCTGCGCCCGCACCCCTCGAGGAGATGCCGACCCCGATGCTCGACCGACTACCCCCGTTGCCGTCGCGCCTGCGGTTCACCCCGGACCTCAGCACGAGGTCCGTCCTGAGCCTGCCCGTGCGCGAGGCCGTCGCAGCCGCCGAGGGCCGCACGGGATGGATGTCCCGCCTGGGGGCCTACAGGCCCGCAGAGCCCCCGTCACGCCCCTGGACGGGGCCTGCTGAGCCGGAGCACGCGCCTTCGGCGGAACGTCGCCGTGACGGTGCGGGGTGCTCTCCGTGCAGCTGTGGGCGTGCGCCCCAGGCCGGGGACCACCTAGGCCGCCGGGACGGCTGAGCCGCTCGCGCCAGTCTGCCGACGGAGCTGAGGCAAGCTGACGACGACGCCGCGACGCTCAGTGGCGTCGACGGGGCATCGTCCGGCCAGCGTCGGGGCACAGACGGGGGACGTCGACCGGGAGCACTGGCCCAGAGAAGACAAGACCGCCGTCGCCCTCGGTCTGCGCCCCCTGCGGCGCTCGTCGAGGACGACGGCGGGTCTGAGCTCGGGACGCAGGACGTCCCGAGAGTCTGTGACGGTTCGATCCTAGAGCCCGGGGGCGGTCCGTGCAGTGCGGTGGCTGTGGACTGCCCCTGGGCTCAGGTGCTGGTCAGGGGGTCAGAAGCCCTGCGCGAGCCTGTAGTACGCCTGGTTCCAGCGGAGCTCCTGGGCGAAGCCGCGCGACGTGGTCGTCTCGTCGATGGTCGCGAGCTCGGTGCGCGCCATGTCGGAGAAGTCCTGGAAGGCCTCGAGGCCCACAGCCGTGCTCATCACGGTGTGGTGCGCGGCGCCGGCGATCAGCCAGGCCTCCGCTGAGACCGCGAAGCTCGGCTGCGGCTTCCACACGGCGCGGGCGACGGGCAGGTTCGGCAGCTCGTGGCCGGGCTCGACGACGTCGACCACGTTGACGGTGAGGCGGAAACGCTCGCGCATGTCCGACATCGCGACCACCACGGCAGGCCCAGGGTCGGTGTCGAAGACCAGGCGGACCGGGTCCTCCTTGCCGCCGATGCCGAGCGGGTGCACCTCGAGCGAGGGCTTGGAGGTGGTGAGCGAGGGACAGACCTCGAGCATGTGCGCCCCGAGGATCTTCTCGTCACCGGGGGTCAGGTCGTAGGTGTAGTCCTCCATGAGGGACGCCCCACCCGGGAGGCCGTAGCCCATGACCTTCGCGGCGCGCACAAGGAGCGCGGTCTTCCAGTCGCCCTCGGCACCGAAGCCGTAGCCCTCGGCCATGAGCCGCTGGACGGCGAGCCCGGGGAGCTGGCGCAGTGCGCCGAGGTCTTCGAAGTTTGTCGTGAAGGCACCGAAGTCGCCCGCCTCGAGGAAGGACCGCAGCCCGGCCTCCTGGCGCGCGCCGTAGCGCAGCGCGTCGTGCTGCGCCCCGCCTGCACGGAGCTCGGGGGCGACGTCGTAGAGCTCTTCGTACTCGGCGACCAGGGCGTCGATCACCGAGTCCTCGACGGCGTCGACAGCCTCGACGAGGTCGTTGACGCCCCAGGTGTTGACCGAGACGCCGAGGCTGATCTCGGCCTCGGTCTTGTCCCCCTCGGTGACGGCGACGTTGCGCATGTTGTCGCCGAAGCGCGCGAGGCGCAGGTAGCGGACAGCGTCGAAGCCGGCGGCAGCACGCGACCAGGTGGCGATCTTCGCGATCACGGCCGGGTTGGAGACGTGCCCGACGACGGTCTTGCGCGGGACGCCCATGCGCGTCTGGATGTACCCGAACTCCCGGTCGCCGTGCGCGGCCTGGTTGAGGTTCATGAAGTCCATGTCGATGTCCGCCCAGGGCAGCTCGACGTTGGCCTGCGTGTGCAGGTGCAGCAGCGGGGTGTCGAGGGCGTCGAGACCGCGGATCCACATCTTGGCGGGCGAGAAGGTGTGCATCCAGGCGACGAGGCCGATGCACGCCGGGTCGGCGTTGGCCTCGAGGGCCGTCCGCTTGATCGACTCGGAGTCCTTGAGCACGGGCTTCCACACGACGCGGATCGGCACCTCGCCGGCCTCGTCGATGGCCGCGGCGATCGCCTGCGACTGCTCGGCGACCTGCTGGAGGGTCTCTTCTCCGTAGAGCCCCTGCGACCCGGTCAGGAACCAGATCTCTTTGCCCTCGAACGGGTTCTTCATGGTGTGTCCTCACTCCGGCGGGGTGTGCCGGTAGGCGACGCGGCACGGGGCCGCTGTCATGGGTGGTGTGACGTGCTGTGCGCTCGGGGCAGGTCAGCGTCCGTAGACGTTCTGATACCTGTCGTAGAGCGAGTCGATCTGCTCCTGCGGGATGCGGGTGGGCTCGCCGAGCTGCCGCGAGATGTGCACCGTGCGGGCGACCTCTTCGACCATGACGGCGGCCTTGACCGCAGCCTTCGCGTCGGCACCGATCGTGAAGGGCCCGTGGTTGCGCATGAGGACCGCCGGGGACCGGCTGCCGGAGAGCGTCTCGACGATCCCCTGGCCGATCGAGTCGTCGCCGATGAGGGCGAAGGGACCGACCGGGACGTCACCGCCGAACTCGTCGGCCATCATCGTCAGGACGCAGGGGACGGCCTCACCGCGGGCCGCCCAGGCGGTCGCGTAGGTCGAGTGGGTGTGCACCACGCCCCCGACCTGCGGCATGTGCCTGTACACGTAGGCGTGGGCCGCGGTGTCCGACGACGGCGACCGCGTCCCGTCGACGAGCTCGCCGTCGAGGGTGCAGACCACCATCGACTCCGGGGTGAGCTCGTCGTAGGTCACCCCCGACGGCTTGATGACGAAGAGGTCGGCCGTGGTGAGCCTCTGCGAGACGTTTCCCGCGGTCCACACGACCAGCTCCCAGCGCGGGAGCTCGGCGTGCAGGCGCGCGACGACCTCACGGACACGGGCCACCTCCTCGCGGACCTCGTCGGAATATCCTGCGAGGCCAGGAGCCTGGGCGGCGCTCACGCGTCGGCCCCGGCGGTCTTGCTGCTGGTCTGCTCGGCGCCGTCGTGCGCTGAGCCGGTCTGCGCGGCCGAGGCCGGGGCGCTCTTGGCGGCACGGCGGATGTCCTTGAGACGGTGCATGACCTCGTTGGCCCCACGGCCGAAGTAGTCGTGGAGGGCCGTGTACTCGGCGAAGAGCGCGTCGTAGCGGACGGCGTTCTCCTCGATCGGCAGGTACGCGGCGACTGTGCGCTTGCCCATCACCTGGGCCGCGGCACGGACGTCGGGGTAGGCACCGGCAGCGACTGCTGCGTGGATGGCCGAGCCGAGCGCGGGTCCCTGGTCCGAGGCGATCGTCGACAGCGGCAGGCGCGTGACGTCAGCGTAGATCTGCATGAGCAGCGTGTTCTTCAGCAGCCCACCGGCCACGACGAGCTCGGTCACGGGGACGCCCGAGCCCTGGAAGGCCTCGACGATCGTCCGGGTGCCGAAGGCTGTCGCCTCGAGGAGCGCACGGTAGGTGTCCTCCGGGGTGGTCGCGAGCGTCTGGCCGACGACCACTCCCGAGAGCTCGTGGTCGACGAGGACAGAACGGTTGCCCGAGTGCCAGTCGAGGGCGATCAGGCCGTGCTCGCCGATCTGCTGCGGGCGGGCCAGCTCGGTGAGGTGCTCGTGGACCGAGCGACCGGCTGCAGCAGCGGCCTCGACGTAGGCCGGCGGCACGGCGCTCTTGACGAACCAGCCGAAGATGTCACCGACACCGGACTGACCCGCTTCGTAGCCCCAGAGGCCGTCGACGATCCCACCCTCGACGACCCCGCACATGCCGGGGACCGAGTGCAGCTCTTCGCCGTTCATCACGTGGCAGGTGGACGTCCCCATGATCGCGGTCATCTGACCAGGCTCGACGGCGTTGGCTGCCGGGGCCGTGACGTGGGCGTCGACGTTGCCGACAGCGACGGCGATGCCCTCGGGCAGACCGGTCCAGCCGGCCGCCTCGGCGGAGAGACGACCTGCCGCGGCTCCGAGCTGTCCGATGGTGTGCTCGACCTTGTCGGAGACGAAGGAGCCGAAGTCGGGGTTGAGCGCCGAGAGGAACTCCTCGGAGGGGTACTGACCGTCCTGGTAGATGCCCTTGTACCCGGCTGTGCAGGCGTTGCGGACGTAGTCCCCGCTGAGCTGCCACACGATCCAGTCAGCAGCCTCGACCCAGTGGTCCATGCGGTCGTAGACCTCGCGGTCCTCCTCGAGGATCTCGAGCCCCTTGGCGAACTCCCACTCGGAGGAGATGAGTCCGCCGTAGCGGGAGATCCAGGACTCGCCGCGGCTGTGCGCGAGCTCGTTGATACGGTCCGCCTGGCCCTGCGCGGCGTGGTGACGCCACAGCTTCACATAGGCGTGGGGACGGTCGCCGAGCCCGTCGAGCTCGCAGAGCGGCGTGCCGTCGGCGGTCGTGGGGACCATGGTGCAGGCAGTGAAGTCTGTGCCGATGCCGATGATGTCGGCGACGTCGATCCCGTGGTCCGCCTGAGCCTGCGCGATGGCAGCAGGGACGGCGACCTTGAGGACGTCGACGTAGTCCTGAGGGACCTGCAGCGCCCAGTCGGGTGCGAGAGAGACGGGTGTGCCGGCCTCCCAGGCAGGGCCCGTGGTGAGCTGGCGGTCCATCACCGCGTGCGGGTACTCGTGCACCCCGGTGCCCAGCTCGGCTCCGTCGTGCACGCGCACGACGACAGCACGGCCAGAGAGAGTTCCGTAGTCCACGCCCACGACCAGGGCGCGCTGCGAGTCAGTCATTCGAAGCCTCGTTGCTTGTGAAGACGGCTGGACGACATCGACCACGACCGGACGAGCCACCCGACGTCGGGAGACAGGGGACGGAGCGTACGGGCTCCCGCCCGCCTCCGCGTCGACGAGACCGGGTATCGGACCTGACCCCCTCGACTCAGCTATGTTAACGTTCACAATCGGTGCTGCGCAAGAGCGCGGATCACAGGTTCGACCGTCTGTGGATCTCGCGGTCGACCGGGCCCGACATCCGGCCGCGGGGCCAGGGGGTCACGGGGACACGGCGTCGCGCGGTCTCGGCATCGCGGCGTCAGGGAGTTTCGCGGGCACGGCATCGCGGCACAACGCAGCCACGCAGCCACGCAGCCACGCAGCCACGCAGCCACGCAGCCACGCAGCCACGCAGCCACGCAGCCACGCAGCCACGCAGCCACGCAGCCACGCAGCCACGCAGTCACGCAGTCACGCGATCGATGTTGACGTTGATGCGAGAAACGTCACGCTCGAAGCTCAGAGTATCCGGGTACGACAAGAGCCCACCCCTCGAAAGGGGTGGGCTCTTGTTGAATGGTTGTCCGGCGGCGACCTACTCTCCCACACAGTCTCCCGTGCAGTACCATCGGCGCAGAGGGGCTTAGCTTCCGGGTTCGGAATGGGACCGGGCGTTTCCCCCTCGCTATGACCGCCGT
>NZ_JACBYE010000004.1 GCF_013415325.1 Sanguibacter inulinus
GCCCCCCACGGGTCCACCCGGACCGCACGACCGCACCAGCGACCTCCTCGACTACGAGCAGGTGCAGGACAGCCCGGAGTTCCAGGCGCTGCGACGGCGCTTCAGGCGCTTCGTCTTCCCGATGACGGCCTTCTTCTTCCTCTGGTACCTCACCTACGTGCTGCTCGCGGACTACGCGCACGACTTCATGAGCACGAAGGTGTGGGGGACCATCAACGTCGGTCTCCTCATGGGGCTCGGCCAGTTCGTCACGACCTTCGCGATCACGATGATCTACGCCCGCTGGGCCAACAAGAAGCAGGACCCCATGGCGGACGAGCTCCGTCAGCGCATCGAGGGACGTGATCTCGTATGACCGCCGTCGTCCTGCCGGGCCTCTCCGGCGCCGTCCCCGCCCAGCTCTCGGGCCACCTCCCGCTCGACCTCGCCGGGCAGTCCCACGCAGCATCCGTGGTCGCCGCCTCCGAGGACATCGGCAACCCCGTCGTCAACATCGGCATCTTCCTCGCCTTCGTCGCGGTGACCCTCGTGATCGTGCTGCGGGCCTCCCGCACGAACAAGACCGCCGAGGACTACTACGCGGGCGGCCGGTCCTTCACAGGCCCCCAGAACGGCACGGCCATCGCGGGGGACTACCTCTCGGCCGCGAGCTTCCTCGGGATCGTCGGCGCGATCGCGATCAACGGCTACGACGGGTTCCTCTACTCGATCGGCTTCCTCGTCGCGTGGCTCGTGGCGCTGCTGCTCGTCGCCGAGCTGCTGCGCAACACCGGCAAGTTCACGATGGCTGACGTCCTCTCCTTCCGTCTCAAGCAGCGGCCCGTGCGCATGGCCGCGGCGCTGACGACCCTGGCTGTCGTGTTCTTCTACCTCCTCGCGCAGATGGCCGGGGCGGGCGGTCTCGTCGCGCTCCTGCTCGGCATCGACAGCCGGGCTGGCCAGGGCCTGGTCATCGCGGTGGTCGGTGCGCTGATGATCGTCTACGTGCTCATCGGCGGCATGAAGGGCACCACCTGGGTGCAGATCATCAAGGCGATCCTGCTCATCGCGGGCGCCGGGATCATGACGGTCTGGGTCCTGGCGAAGTTCGGCTTCAACCTCTCGGACGTCATCCAGGGCGCGATCACCACCTCGGGCATCCCCGGGCTCGCCGAGCCTGGCGCGCAGTACGGGGGCAGCGAGACGAGCAAGCTCAACTTCTTGTCCCTCGCGCTCGCCCTGGTGCTCGGCACCGCCGGCCTGCCGCACGTCCTCATGCGCTTCTACACGGTCCCGACAGCCAAAGAGGCCCGCAGGTCTGTCGTCTGGGCCATCTGGCTGATCGGCATCTTCTACCTCTTCACGCTGGTGCTCGGCTACGGGGCCGGAGCCCTGGTCGGCGCCGACACGATCAACGCCGCACCCGGCGGCGTGAACTCGGCGGCTCCGCTGCTGGCCTTCGCCCTCGGCGGGGAGATCCTGCTCGGCCTCATCTCGGCAGTCGCCTTCGCGACGATCCTGGCCGTCGTCGCGGGACTGACCATCACGGCCGCGGCGAGCTTCGCCCACGACATCTACGCCTCGGTCATCAAGAAGGGCGAGGTGAACCCCGACGGCGAGGTCAAGGTCGCCCGGATGACCGTCGTGGTCATCGGTCTCCTCGCGATCGTCGGCGGCATCTTCGCCAACGGCCAGAACGTCGCCTTCCTCGTCGCCCTGGCCTTCGCCGTCGCGGCGAGCGCGAACCTGCCGACCATCCTCTTCTCGCTGTTCTGGAAGAGGTTCAACACGCGGGGCGCGCTGTGGAGCATGTACGGCGGGCTCGGCTCGTGCCTCGTGCTCATCGCCTTCTCGCCCGTGGTCTCGGGCAAGACTGACGAGGCCGGCAACAGCCTGTCGATGATCCGCGACGCGAGCATCGACTTCGCGTGGTTCCCGCTCGAGAACCCGGGGATCGTCACCATCCCGCTCGGGTTCCTTCTCGGGGTGGTCGGCACGCTGACGAGCCGCGAGAAGGGCGTGAAGGCGAAGTTCGCCGAGATGGAGGTGAGGTCGCTCACGGGTGCAGGCTCCGAGAAGGCCGCGACCGAGCACTGACCCCGTCCGCAGCCGCGAGTCCCGGCGGTCCCCGGCACCTGGCCGGGGCCCCGCGGGGCGGCACCGCTCGACGGCGCGTCGAGAGGGTGCCGCCCCGCGGCGGGTCCGTGGGACAATCGACCACGTGACTCCCATCCCTTCAGCGGCCAACCTCGCCCGCATCCAGCCCGCGGCCACTGCTCCGGAGCTGCTCCGAAACTTCTGCATCATCGCGCACATCGACCACGGCAAGTCGACCCTGGCCGACCGCATGCTCCAGATGACCGGCGTCGTCGACCCGCGTGCCATGCGCGCGCAGTACCTCGACCGCATGGACATCGAGCGCGAGCGCGGCATCACCATCAAGTCGCAGGCCGTGCGCATGCCCTGGGAGGTCGCCGACGAGAACGGCGTGCCGACCGGCTACGCCCTCAACATGATCGACACCCCGGGCCACGTGGACTTCACCTACGAGGTCTCGCGCTCCCTCGCGGCCTGCGAGGCCGCGGTGCTGCTGGTCGACGCTGCGCAGGGCATCGAGGCCCAGACGCTCGCCAACCTGTACCTCGCCATGGAGAACGACATGGCGATCATCCCGGCGCTCAACAAGATCGACCTGCCGGCCGCCCAGCCCGAGAAGTACGCGGAAGAGCTCGCGAACCTCGTCGGCTGCGAGCCCGAGGACGTGCTGAAGATCTCGGGCAAGACGGGTGTCGGCGTCCCCGAGCTGCTCGACCGCATCGTGCTCAAGACGCCCGCGCCCGTCGGCGACCCCGACGCCCCGGCGCGAGCGATGATCTTCGACTCTGTGTACGACACGTACCGCGGCGTGGTCACCTACGTTCGCGTGGTCGACGGCAACCTTGCCCCGCGCGAGCGCGTCATCATGATGTCGACCCGGGCGACCCACGACCTCCTCGAGATCGGCGTCTCGTCCCCCGAGCCCATCCCGACCAAGGGACTGGGCGTCGGCGAGGTCGGCTACCTCATCACCGGTGTCAAGGACGTGCGCCAGTCCAAGGTCGGTGACACCGTCACGAACGCGGCCAAGCCTGCCGAGGACGCGCTCGGCGGCTACTCCGACCCCAAGCCGATGGTCTTTTCCGGCCTGTACCCGGTCGACGGCTCGGACTACCCGGTCCTGCGCGACGCCCTCGATCGCCTCAAGCTCAACGACGCCGCGCTCATCTACGAGCCCGAGACCTCGGTCGCGCTCGGCTTCGGCTTCCGCGTCGGCTACCTCGGTCTGCTGCACCTCGAGATCGTCCGCGAGCGCCTCGAGCGCGAGTTCAACCTCGACCTCATCTCGACGGCCCCCAACGTCATCTACGAGGTGACGATGGAGGACAAGAGCATCGTCACCGTGACCAACCCGAGCGAGTTCCCGGGCGGCAAGATCGGCGAGGTCCGCGAGCCCATCGTCAAGGCCACCGTGATCGCCCCCTCGGAGTTCATCGGCGCCGTCATGGAGCTGTGCCAGGGCCGCCGCGGCGAGCTGCAGGGCATGGACTACCTCTCGGCCGACCGCGTCGAGATGCGCTACATCCTCCCGCTCGCGGAGATCGTCTTCGACTTCTTCGACCAGCTGAAGTCCCGCACCCGCGGCTACGCCTCGCTCGACTACGACGTGATCGGCGAGCAGGCGGCCGACCTCGTCAAGGTGGACATCCTGCTGCAGGGCGAGCAGGTGGACGCCTTCAGCGCGATCGTGCACAAGGACAACGCGTACTCCTACGGCCTGTCGATGGTCGGCAAGCTGAAGAACCTCATCAACCGTCAGCAGTTCGAGGTGCCGATCCAGGCTGCCGTCGGTGCGCGCGTCATCGCGCGCGAGACCATCCGTGCCATCCGCAAGGACGTCCTCGCCAAGTGCTACGGCGGAGACATCTCCCGCAAGCGCAAGCTCCTCGAGAAGCAGAAGGAGGGCAAGAAGCGCATGAAGACCATCGGGTCTGTCGAGGTCCCGAAGGAAGCCTTCATCGCCGCCCTGACCTCCGAGCAGACGGAGTCCCGAGACAAGAAGAAGTGAGGCAGTCGTGACCCCGGCTCTCCCCGACGGCGACCCGGCTCCCGACGACGGCACGCTGCCCACCTGGGTGGCGTCCGGTGCGGCTGACCGCCGGTTCGGCGTCTACATGCACGTCCCGTTCTGCACCGTGCGGTGCGGGTACTGCGACTTCAACACGTACACCGCGAGCGAGCTCGGCGGTGGCGCGAGCCAGTCTGCGTACGCGACGACGGCCGTCTCCGAGATCGAGATGGCCGGGCGCCTCATGGACGCGGCAGGTCTGCCGCGCCGCGAGGTGTCGACGGTGTTCGTCGGCGGTGGCACGCCCACGCTGCTGCCTGCCCGCGACCTCGCGACGATGCTGGCGGCTGTCCGCAGCACGTGGGGGCTCGCCGAGGACGTCGAGGTGACGACCGAGGCGAACCCGGACTCGGTGACCCCGGAGTCCTTGAAGGTCCTCGCCGACGCCGGGTTCACGCGGGTGTCCTTCGGCATGCAGTCGGCGGTCCCGAGCGTGCTCGCGACCCTCGAGCGCACGCACGACCCGCGCCGCATCCCCGACGTGGTCCGGTGGGCGACCGACCTCGGTCTCGACGTCTCCCTCGATCTCATCTACGGCACACCGGGGGAGACCCTGGACGACTGGCGCACGAGTGTCGAGTCGGCGCTCGCGACGGGTGTCGACCACGTGTCGGCCTACGCGCTCGTGGTCGAGCAGGGCACCAAGATGGCCGCCCAGGTGCGCCGCGGTCAGCTGACCCTGCCGAACGAGGACGACCAGGCCGCCAAGTACGAGCTCGCCGACGAGCTGCTGACCGAGGCTGGCCTCGGCTGGTACGAGGTGTCCAACTGGGCGCGGACCGTCGACGGCGTGCAGCGGGCCTGCCGCCACAACCTCGCCTACTGGCGGGGCGACGACTGGTGGGGCGTCGGTCCTGGTGCGCACTCCTACCTCGGCTCGGACGTCCCGGGCACCCGGGGCCTGCGCTGGTGGAACGTCAAGCACCCCGTGCGCTACGCCAACCGGCTCGGTCAGGGCCTGAGCCCGTCGGCAGGTCAGGAGACCCTCGACGACGACTCGGCCCAGCTCGAGCGCGTCATGCTCGGTGTCCGCCTGCGTGAGGGCTTCGCGACGGCCGACCTGTCGCCCCGTGCCCGCACGGCCGTCGCCCAGCACGTGGCCGACGGGCTCGTCGACGGGCGCGCGGCCATCGCCGGGCGTGTCGTGCTGACCCGTCGTGGACGCCTGCTCGCCGACACCGTCGTCAGAGACCTCACCGACTGACGATGGCTGCCTCGACTCCTCGTCAGCCACGCTCGGACCGCGGACCGTCGACCACGGTCCGCGAGCTCGGCCGTGTCACGCTGCCCGAAGGGCTCGAACGGATGGACCGTCCGGCGGTGCCGCTCGGGACGATCCGCAAGCCCGTCGCGCCGCGCTCGTCGTCGCGGCCGCCGCGCATCTACGGTCTCGACTCGTTGCGAGCCGTCGCGGTCCTCGCGGTCCTCGTCTACCACTTCCTGCCAGCGCTGCTCCCGGGCGGCTTCATCGGTGTGGACGTCTTCTTCGTGCTGTCCGGCTTCCTCATCACGACGCTGCTCGTGCGCGAGCGCGTGCAGACCGGGCGCGTGTCCCTGCGGCACTTCTGGACGAGGCGGGTCAGACGCATCATCCCGGCGATGGTGGCCGTGGTGGTGGTGTGCACAGCTGCGGCCGGGGTGATCGGCGGCGACGTCCTCGTCGGGATCAAGCTGCAGGTCTTGGGGGCGCTGACCTTCGCGAGCAACTGGTTCGCGATCGCCCAGGGCACCTCGTACTCGGCCGACCTCGTGCCGCAGCTCTTCGCCAACTTCTGGTCCCTCGCGGTCGAGGAGCAGTTCTACCTGTTCTGGCCGCTCGTGCTGCTCGCCGTCTTCTCGGTGCGGCGCTCTCGGGTGACCGGTCTGGTGGTCACGGGGCTCTTCGCCGTGGGGTCGGCGGTGTGGATGGCCGTCGCCTACGACCCGGCGGGCGACCCGTCGCGGGTGTACTTCGGCACCGACACGCACCTCTTCGGTCTGATGGCCGGGGCGTTCTTCGCGCTGTGGTTCGCCCCACGCACCCCGCGCGACACCCCGCAGGTCCCTGACGTGGAGTTCGCGAGCCAGTCTCTGCTGCCGGTGCAGAGCCGCTTCGCGCGCTGGTTCCCGACGTCGCGCCGGCGGTGGTGGCGTCACGCCCTCGGCCTCACGAGCGCCGTGGGCCTGGTGGTCCTGACCCTCACGATGTCCGTCGACGACGCGTTCACCTACCGCGGCGGGCTCGTGCTCGCCTCGCTCTTCGCCCTCGGGCTCATCGCCTTCCTCATCCGCAGCCAGCCGCTCGCGCGACGGGTCGAGGTCCGGCCCCTGCGCTGGGTCGGCGTGCGCTCCTACGGGATCTACCTGTGGCACTGGCCGATCGTCGTCCTCGTCGCGAGCCTCATGGGCGCGGAGAACCCGGGTCGGTCGACGTCGTGGTCGGTCGCCGCGGTGGCGACCGTGGTCACTGCGGTCGCCGCCTGGGTGTCGTACAAGTACCTCGAGCGTCCGGTGATGATCGCCGGCATCCGCGCGCTGTGGACGCGGGTCGCGGGCCGCGCACGGCGGCTGGTCGTCGCTGCGCGCGCCGAGCAGGCGGCACCGGGCCGCTCGCCCCTCGCCCGGGTCCGTCTCGCGGTGGCCGCGGTGCTGGCCCTCGGTCTCGTGAGCGCCTTCGTGCTCGCCGGGGTCCGCGAGCCCGCCACGTCCTCGCTCGAGGCGCAGATCCTCGAGGGGGCACAGGCTGCGCAGGAGGCCAACGCGGCGCAGCCAGCGCCTGCGCCCACGGTCGAGCCCACGCCCGAGCCGACAGCGCCAGCAGAGCCGACACCGGCCCCCGTCCCGACGGTCCCGCCGCCGGGTGACCAGGTGACCCTGGTCGGCGACTCGGTGAGCCTCATCAGCGTGCCGGCCCTCCAGGCGGCGCTGCCTGGGGTCTTCGTCGACGCCGAGGTCTCGCGCCAGATGAGCACGGCACCCGAGATCATCACGGCCATGCGGGACGCGGGCACCCTGCGCACGTACGTGGTCGTGTCCCTGGGGACCAACAGCACGGTGACCGAGCGGGTCATGGAGGACGTCGTCGCCGCCGTCGGTCCCGACCACGTGCTCGTGCTCGTCACGGGTTCCGCGGACCGCAGCTGGATCGGCCCGACGAACGACCAGATGCGGGCCGCTGCGGCCCGCCACCCCGAGAACGTGGTCGTGGCCGACTGGGCCGCCGCGGTCGCTGCCCAGCCCGACGTCCTCGGCAAGGACGGTGTCCACCCGGCACCCGCGGGGCAGGACCTCTACGCCCGCACCGTGGCGGACGCCCTCACCGGAGCGCAGGCGCTCGTCCCTTGAGTGCAGGCGCTCGTCCTCTGAGTGCTCGGGCAGCGCGTGCCAGGGTGTGGTCTGCGCAGGCGGACGGTCGTCGGGGGCTCTAGCCTGGACCTTTGCCGCGCCCCTAGGGTGAGGTAGACAGCCCCCGGCCGTGGTCCGACCGCATCCCGCGGTCGTCCGCCGGGACCGAGGACCGAGGAGATCGCATGAGCGACAAGACGCCGGACGACGGCACGCAGGACCCCTACGCACAGTCGGGATATCCGCCGCCCCCCGGGCCGGCACAGCCGCCCGTCTACGGCCAGCCGGCCCAGGGTCAGCAGCCCGGCTACGGCCAGCAGCCCCCGGCCTACGGCCAGCCCGCAGCGGGCCAGCAGCCGCCCGCCTACGGTCAGCCGGCACCGGGTCAGCCCTCGGGCTGGGAGAAGACCACTCCGGAGCAGCCCGCCTACGGCGCTCAGGACCAGTACTCGACCGGCGGCTACCCGCCGCCCGGGTCCGCCTACCCGCCGCCGAGCGCCCCGCCGATCTCCGCGGGGCAGTACGGGGCTCCCGAGTCTCCGGTCCCTGACGGCTTCCGCTACGGCTGGGAGAAGTTCACGCAGAACATCGGCGTGTTCCTGCTGGCCGCGCTCGCCTACCTCGCGGTCTTCGCGGTCGTCGGGGGCATCTTCTTCGCCATCCTCGTCGGGAGCAGCCTCAGCGCAGGTGACGACGGGGTCGGCGCTGCCGGGATCGCTGGTCTCGGCTTCGGTGCTGTCGTCTTCACGCTCATCATGTTCGTGCTCGTGATGCTCGCACAGGCCGGCATCATCCGCGGTGCGCTCGTCATCACCCAGGGCCGCCGCCCGACGCTCGCCGACTTCTTCTCGACCTCGCGCCTCGGCACGATCATCCTCACGTCGCTGCTCGTCTCCCTCGTGTCGACGATCGTCAGCTTCACCTTCATCGGGTCGATCATCGTCGCGTTCTTCGGGCAGTTCGCGCTGTTCTTCATCATCGACAAGGGTCTCGGCGTCATCGACTCGATCAAGGCGAGCGTCCGCCTGGTCCTCGACAACCTGTCGACCGCGATCCTGCTGTACGTCTTCGTCTACCTCGCGAACGCCGTCGGCGCGATCCTCCTGCTGGTCGGCCTGCTCGTGGCGATCCCCGTGTCCATGATCGCCTCGGCGTACGTCTACAGGAAGCTCATCAACGAGCAGCCCGTCTGACGACGACCAGCTCCACGCACCATGACGAGAGCCTGCACCCCGGCCGGGGTGCAGGCTCTCGTCGATGACGGGCTGTCTCCGAGGATGGCACGGCAAGACCCTCACCCGGCAGGACCGCAGGAGCGTGTGGACCGGCCGGATCAGTCGGTGACCGTCACGAAGTCGATGAGCTCTTCGACCCTGCCGAGCAGCGAAGGCTCGAGGTCCGCGTAGCTGCGGACGGTCCCGAGGATCTTCTTCCACCCGAGGGCGACGTCGGTCTGGTTCTCTGCGGGCCAGCCCAGGCGTTGGAGGATCCCGTACTTCCACTCGGTGCCACGGTCGATCACCGGCCACGCGTCGAGCCCGATGCGCTGCGGGCGCACGGCCTGCCACACGTCGACGTAGGGGTGGCCGAGCACCTTGACGTTGCCGCCGGGGAAGGCGCGTAGCACGTCGTCGGTGATGCGCTGCTCCTTGCTCCCCGGGACGAGGTGGTCGACGAGCACACCGACCCGGCGGCCCTTCGACGGCTTGAAGTCGGCGAGCGCGTCGGCGAGGTTGTCGACTCCTTCGAGCAGCTCGACGACCACACCCTCGACGCGCAGGTCGTCGCCCCAGACCTTCTCGACGAGCTCGGCGTCGTGGCGTCCCTCGACCCAGATGCGGCTGCCGCGGGCGACGCGCGCCCGGGCGTCGGCGACCACGCGTGAGCCGCTCGCCGTGCGGGTGGGTGCCGCGGGGGCCGTGGAGGTGACCGGGGGAGTGAGCGTGACAGGGGCGCCGTCGACCCAGAACCCAGGGCCGAGCGGGAAGGTGCGGGTGCGCCCGGCGCGGTCTTCGAGGACGACGACGTGCAGGCCGCCGGACTTCTCGACACGGGTCACAGCCCCGACCCACCCGGTCATGACCTCTTCGACGACGAGCCCGCGGTCGGCGGGCACGGGCCGAGAGGTGGGGCGGCGCGCCGAGGGGTGCGGTCCGGCGGCGAGGACGTCCTGGGAGTAGCGGTCTGAGCTCACCGCAGCAGGCTAGCCCCCGCGTGCGACGGACGAGCGGAGCCTCGCCGTCCGTCGCACGCGGGGCCGTGCGCCGATCAGGCGAAGGCGTCCGCCACGTCCATCAGCCGCGACCGGATGATGAAGCGCACCCCCTCGGGGCTCTCGACCGAGAAGCCCGAACCGCGCCCTGGGACCACGTCGACCGTCAGGTGCGTGTGGCGCCAGTACGCGAACTGCTCGGTCGACATCCAGAAGTCGATGGTCTGCGACTGCGCGCCGCCGGCTCCCTGGTCGGCGATGTCGAAGCGCCCGAGGAGGACGTCGGCCGCCGAGGTGAACAGCTCGCCCGCGGGGTAGCACATGGGCGACGAGCCGTCGCAGCACCCGCCAGACTGGTGGAACATCAGCGGCCCGTGCTGCTCCCACAACCTGCGCAGCAGCTCGACAGCGCTGTCCGTCGCGGCGACCCGCGACTGTGTCTCGCCGTCGATGACGACGTCGGCGTCGATCATGGATCCTCCTCGATGAGTCCCAGCACGCTCCTAGAAGAACCCGAGGGCCGACTCCGAATAGCTCACCAGCAGGTTCTTCGTCTGCTGGTAGTGGTCGAGCGCGAGCTTGCTGTTCTCCCGCCCGATCCCCGAGCTCTTGTACCCGCCGAAGGCCGCCCCGGCCGGGTACGCGTGGTAGTTGTTCACCCACACGCGTCCCGCCTTGATGTCTCGCCCTGCGCGGTAGGCGAGGTTCCCGTTGCGCGACCACACGCCGGCCCCGAGGCCGTAGAGCGTGTCGTTCGCCTTCGCGATGGCGTCGGCGTAGTCGTCGAAGCTCGTCACCGCGACCACCGGCCCGAAGATCTCCTCCTGGAAGATCCGCATCGAGTTCTGCCCCTCGAAGATCGTCGGGGCGACGTAGTAGCCGTCGGTGAGGTCGCCGCCGAGGTCGACCCGCTCGCCGCCGAGCAGCAGCCGTGCGCCCTCCTGCTTGCCGATGTCGATGTAGCTGAGGATCTTCTCGAGCTGGTCGTTCGAGGCCTGAGCGCCGACCTGGGTGTCGGTGTCGAGAGGGTTCCCCTGGACGGCCTTCTTCGTCCGGTCGAGGGCGTCGGAGAGGAAGGTGTCGTAGATCGGCTTCTGGATCAGCGACCGCGACGGGCAGGTGCACACCTCGCCCTGGTTGAAGGCGAAGAGCACGAAACCCTCTTGCGCCTTGTCGTAGTACGAGTCGTTCTTGTCGGCCACGTCCTCGAAGAAGATGTTCGGGCTCTTGCCACCGAGCTCGACCGTCGAGGGGATGAGGTTCGCGCTCGCGTACTGCAAGATCAGCCGGCCCGTGGTCGTCTCGCCCGTGAAGGCGATCTTGCGGATCCGGGGGCTGGAGGCGAGCGGCTTGCCGGCCTCGAGACCGAAGCCGTTGACGACGTTGAGCACGCCCGGCGGGAGGATGTCGCCGATGAGCTCGATCAGCACGAGGATCGACACGGGTGTCTGCTCGGCGGGCTTGAGCACGATGGTGTTTCCGCCTGCGAGGGCGGGTGCGAGCTTCCACGTGGCCATGAGGATCGGGAAGTTCCACGGGATGATCTGCCCGACGACACCGAGGGGCTCGGCGTAGTGGTAGGCGACGGTGTCGTTGTCGAGCTCGGTGAACTCGCCCTCCTGCGCGCGGATGACCGACGCGAAGTACCTGAAGTGGTCCGCGGCGAGGGGCAGGTCGGCGTTGAGCGGCTCACGGACCGGCTTGCCGTTGTCCCAGGTCTCGGCGACGGCGAGCAGCTCGAGGTTCGCGTCGATGACGTCGGCGATCTTGTTGAGCACGTCGGCGCGCTCGGTGCCTGTGGTCTTGCCCCACGAGGGGGCTGCCTTGTGCGCGGCGTCGAGGGCCGCCTCGATGTCCTCGGCCGTGCCGCGGGCGACCTCGGCGAAGGGCTTGCCGTTGACGGGGGAGATGTCTTCGAAGTACTGGCCCTTGACGGGGGCGACCCAGGTGCCGCCGATCCAGTGCTCGTAGCGGGGCTTGAAGGTGACGAGTGCTCCCGGGGTGCCGGGGGCTGCGTAGACGGTCATGTGTGCTCCTTCGACGACGCTGTCTGATGAGCGCCCGGCGGTGACCGGGCTCTCCTCGACGCTAGGCCCGCCGAGGTTGCATCGAGTTGCACGAGCGGTCGAGCGGTCGAGCGGTCGAGCGGTCGAACGCCGGGCGCGCCGCGACTTCTCGCCCAGGTCGTCAGGGCGTCGCCCGGCCGAGCCTCACCTCGAGGTCTTCGAGGTGCGCGACGACAGCAGCCCGGCGGGGCGAGCGACCGGGCAGCAGCCGCAGGCACGCCGTCCACAGCTCGACGTCGTCCGCGCCCTCGGCGGTCCGCGCGAAGGCGAGGAGGGTGTCGACCCCGGCGTCGGCGAGCAGCGACTCGCGCAGCCGGCGGCTCACCTCGCTGCGCGCAGCGGCGACCCCGGGCGAGGCGGACCCTGGCAGGACGGGGCCGACGTACCCCGCGAAGGCGACCCTGTGAGCGCCGCGGTCGAGGAAGGCGAGCACCTGAGAGGCGTCGAGGTCGAGCGGCGTGCCCACCCTGTAGGGACGCGAGAGGACCTGGAGCGATGCGGGCTCGAGCGCCCTGCGCAGGCGCACCATCTCCGCGCGCAGGGTGACGAGGGCGTCGTCGCGACCGTAGACGGCGGTCGCGAGCTCCTCGGCGCCGAGGCCGCGCGGGTGCCAGGCGAGCAGCGTGAGGATCTCGGCGTGCCGCCCGCTCAGGACCAGCCTGTCTCCGTCGACCTCGAGCAGCGCGTCGTCCCGCCCGAGGACCCGCAGCAGCGGGGCGCGCCCGCGGGTGGTGCCAGCCTGCCCGGCGGGCTGCGCCGTCTCTGCTGCTGGTGCGGCCTTCGCCGCGGTGGGTGCTGCGAGCCGCCGCAGCGTGAAGCCCGACGGCCGCCGCACCGGCCTGCGCGCGAGCCGGTCTTCGAGGGTGAGCAGGTGCAGCTCGGCCTCGACGGCGAGCGCCGTCGCCTCGACGAGGGCGAGGGTCGTGGGCGCCACGGCGTCGTCACCCCCGGTGATGTCGATGACCCCGAGCAGCGAGCCCGTCGCGCGGTCGTGCACGGGGACGGCTGTGCAGCTCCACGGGTGCACGATCCGCGCGAAGTGCTCGGTCCGTCGGATCTGCACGGCACGGTCGAGCACGAGCGCCGTCCCGGGGGCGTTGGTGCCCACGGCGGTCTCGGACCAGTCGGTCCCGGCCACAAAACCCATGCTCTCCGCCCGACGGCGGACGTCGTGGTCACCGTCGACCCAGAGCAGCCGGCCGGCCTGGTCTCCGACGGCCACCATGAGACCGGTGTCGGTCGTGTGCCGCACGAGGAGCGTCTGGATCGTGCCGAGGACGCGCGTGAGCGGGTGCTGGTCTCGGACGGCCCGGAGAGAGTCGTCGAGCAGGGTCGGCTCGGGTACGGCGTCAGGGTCGAGACGTGAGGCCGACGAGCGCACCCACGAGGCGTGCACCAGATCACGCACGCCGCCGGGCTGTGCAGGCAGCGGGGGGAGGACGGGCAGACCAGAGCGGGCGGACAGGACCGGCAGCGCCGCCGGTGCGTCCGACGGAGTGTGCATGCGCCGGACCTCCCGTCGTCGCCGGCACGCTCCGTCGCGTGCCGGTCCAGGTCTGCTCACACGATAGCCCCGGGTCGCACGGCTGTCTCCAGGGGATGCGTGACCGCCGCGTGCACCGTGACGGTGCCCTGTCGTAGAATTAGCACTCAGGCCTCCCGAGTGCTGATGGAGGCCTGACGACAGCCCGACGACAGGCCGATGACAGGGCAGACCGCGCAGGCAGCGCAGAGGCCCCAGGCAGGCGACGACGTGAAGGAGAGGTCCGTGGCGGCGAGCGACGAGCGACGGCTGGACGTCCTGCGCGCGATCGTCGAGGACTACGTCCACACCCGCGAGCCCGTGGGCTCCAAGGTCCTCGCGGAACGGCACAGCCTCGGCGTCTCGCCCGCGACGATCCGCAACGACATGGCGGTCCTCGAGGAGGGCGGCTTCATCGCGCAGCCCCACACCTCCGCGGGACGGGTGCCGACCGACAAGGGCTACCGCATGTTCGTCGACCGCCTGGCGGGCGTGAAGGCGCTCAGCGCGGCCGAGAAGAACGCGATCGAGACCTTCCTCAACGGCGCGGTCGACCTCGACGACGTCGTCACCCGGGCCGGGCGGCTGCTCGCCCAGCTGACGGGCCAGGTCGCAGTCGTCCAGTACCCCTCGCTGCGCCGCTCCGGCCTGCGCCACCTCGAGCTCGTCGTCCTCGGCGAGCGCAGGCTCCTCGTGGTCATCATCACCGACACCGGCCGTGTCGAGCAGCGCACCCTCGAGCTCGACGCGACCCCCGACGAGATCGTCCTGGTCGCGCTGCGCGCCCGGCTCAACGCCGCCGCAGCCGGCCGGCGCCTCCCGGAGCTGCGCACGGCCCTCGACGCGCTCGCGGCCACCTTCGACCCCGAGGACCAGGCGCTCGTCGCGCGGGTCGCCGAGGTCGTCACCGACACGCTCTCCCAGGAGGGCGAAGAGCGCATCGTGCTCGCCGGGACCGCGAACCTCGCGCACGCGAGCATGCGGTTCGAGCACGCCCTGCGCCCTGTCCTCGAGGCTCTCGAGGAGCAGGTCGTGCTGCTCAACCTCCTCACCGAGATGGGCGACGACTCCTCAGGGGTCAACGTGCGGATCGGTCACGAGACCCAGCTGACAGGGTTGTTCGAGACCTCGGTCGTCACGACCGGGTACGGCTCGGACGGCGACTCGGTCGCGACCATCGGGTCGATCGGCCCGACCCGCATGGACTATCCCGCCACGATCGCCTCGGTGCGGGCCGTCGCCCGCTACCTGTCCAGGATCCTCGGTGCATGAGGCGCGTCGTGGCCCCGTCGCCCGGCGGTCTGGCCACGACGTGACGCACGCGATGAAACAAGAACCCCCGTCCAGACGTTGCAGAGTTCAGAGCGAGCACCGTGGTGCCGCGACAGGACGCCGCACCAGCCCCCTTCGACGAACGGCAGAGACCAACCAGTGAGCGACTACTACGAGGTGCTCGGCGTCGACCGTGACGCCAGCCAGGACCAGATCAAGAAGGCGTACCGCAAGCTCGCCCGCGAGCTGCACCCTGACGTCGCAGGTCCGGACGCCGAGGACAGGTTCAAGGACGTCGGTCGCGCCTACGAGGTGCTCTCGAACCCTGAGAAGCGCCGGTCCTACGACATGGGTCACGACCCGTCGGCTCCGGGCGGCGGCATGAACGGTGGCGGCGGCTTCGGCTTCCAGGACATCTTCGAGACGTTCTTCGGCGGCGGCCAGACCCAGCGCGGCCCGATCCCGCGCTCGCGCCGCGGCCAGGACGCCCTCGTGCGCCTGGACATCGACCTCTCCGAGGCAGCCTTCGGCGTGCGCCGCGACATCCAGGTCGACACCGCGGTGGTCTGCGGGACCTGCTCCGGCTCGTGCTGCCGCCCCGGCACCTCCCCGCGCACCTGCGACGTCTGCAACGGACGCGGCACGGTCCAGCGCGTGGCCCGCTCCTTCCTCGGCCAGGTCATGACCACGGCCCCGTGCGCGGCCTGCCAGGGCTTCGGCACGACGATCCCCGAGCCCTGCGCCGAGTGCTCCGGCGAGGGCCGCGTCCGCAGCCGCCGCACGGTCAGCGTCGAGGTGCCCGCGGGCGTCGAGACCGGCAACCGCATCAAGCTCACCTCGCAGGGCGAGGTCGGTCCTGCCGGCGGTCCTGCCGGTGACCTCTATTTCGAGATCCGCGAGCGCAAGCACGAGACCTTCCTGCGCCGCGGGGACGACCTGCACTGCACGCTCGAGGTGCCGATGACCGCTGCCGCCCTCGGCACGGTCATCGAGCTCGAGACCCTCGACGGTCCCGAGTCGGTCGACCTGCGCCCGGGCACGCAGCCCGACCAGGTCATCACGCTGAAGAACCTCGGCGTCGGTCACCTGCACGGTGGCGGTCGCGGAGACATCAACGTGCACGTCGAGGTCCAGGTCCCCACGTCGCTGTCCGAGGAGCAGGCAGAGCTGCTGCGTCAGCTCGCGGTCCTGCGCGGCGAAGAGCGTCCCGAGGGGCGCGTCGCTGCGGCCCACCCGGGTGTCTTCAGCCGGCTGCGTGAGAAGCTCACCGGCCGCTGATGAGCGCACCTGTCTTCCTGGCCGAGGCCGGGGACCTGGGGTCTCTGGCCCCGGGTGACACGTACCTCCTCGACGGGCTCGAGGGGCGGCACGCAGGTGTCGTCCAGCGTCGCGGCGTCGGCGAGCGGATCGACGTCGTCGACGGCGCGGGCCTGCGGCTCACCTGCCGGGTGACGGCTGTGCAGGCCTCCGAGGTGACCCTCGAGGTCGTCTCGGTCGAGCGCGAGCCGTCCGACGGGGTGTCCGTCGTGCTCGTCCAGGCTCTGGCCAAGGGCGACCGGGACGAGCTCGCGATCGAGGCGGCGACCGAGGCCGGCGTGGATGCCGTGCTGCCGTGGCAGGCCGAGAGGTCTGTCGTGGTGTGGCGCGGGGACCGCGCCGCGAAGTCTCGGGCCCGCTGGGTCGCGACGGTCCGCGCGGCGACCAAGCAGGCCCGGCGTGCCGCGCTGCCAGGTGTCGGCGACGTCGTCGACGCGAAGGGCCTCGCCGCCCGCACGGCCCAGGTGGTCGCCGCAGGTGGCACGGTCCTCGTCCTGCACGAAGAGGCGACGCTGCCCATCGCCCAGGCTGCGCTGCCTGCGCTCCCGGCGCTCGGAGCAGGGGCCCAAGAACCGGCTGCCCAGACGCCCGAAGACAGCGCGACGGGCTCGGACGCACTGCGTGAGATCTTGGTGGTCGTCGGACCCGAGGGCGGGATCAGCGAGCGGGAGTGCACGCTGCTCACCGAGGCTGGTGCCACGCTCGTCAGGCTCGGCCCGCACGTGCTGCGCACCTCGACCGCCGGACCGATCGCCGTGGCGCTGCTCTCCGAGCGCCTGGGGCGCTGGGCGTGAGCGCCTCGCAGCGCACACGATTCAGGCTGACGCCGTCCGGTCGACCGGATAGCCTCGGAGGATGACCACGAGCGCACCTGAGCCCGACTGCCTGTTCTGCCTCATCGTCGCGGGGGAGGTGCCCGCGACCATCGTCGCGCGGACCGAGAACGTGGTGGCCTTCGAGGACATCAACCCGAGCGCGCCGATGCACGTGCTCGTCGTCCCGACCACGCACCACGGAGACGTGTCGCAGCTCGCGGCAGCAGCCCCTGACGTGCTCGCGGAGCTGGTCGGTGTCGCCGAGCAGGTCGCCGGCGAGCGTGCCGACGGGCAGTTCCGGCTGATCTTCAACTCGGGTCCTCACGCCGGGCAGACCGTGTTCCACGTCCACGCCCACGTCCTGGGCGGCACACAGCTCGGCGCCCTCGTCGGCTGAGCCACCTAGACTGAGGCCCCGCACCACCCCCGTCCGCTGCACCCCACCCGCACGATCACCGCACCACGAGCCGAAGGACCGAGCACACCGCCCTATGACAGCTGCAGAGAGCACAGGTGGGACGTCACCCACCGACGTCGAGCACCGCATCGTCGTCCCGGCCGACGTGTCCATCGCCAGCCTGCTGGGGCCTGTCGACTCGGTGCTGCGGGCCCTCGAGGCCGGCTTCACGACGGTCGACGTCAGGGTCCGGGAGAACGAGATCGTGCTGCGGGGCCCTGTCGGAGACGTCGCGCTCGCCGCGCGCCTCGTCGACGAGCTCGTCGAGGTCGCCCAGTCGGGTGCACCGCTGACCGCCGACGTGGTCGCCCGGTCCATCGCGATGCTCACGGCGTCGAGCACGTCGCGCCCGGCCGAGGTCTTCTCCCTCGACATCTTGTCGAGCCGCGGGAAGAGCATCCGCCCCAAGACCGCCGGGCAGAAGCACTACGTCGACGCGATCGACGCGAGCACCGTGACCTTCGGCATCGGTCCGGCCGGTACCGGCAAGACGTACCTGGCGATGGCCAAGGCCGTCCAGGCGCTCCAGGCCCGCCAGGTCCACAGGATCGTGCTGACCCGCCCGGCCGTCGAGGCCGGGGAGCGGCTCGGGTTCTTGCCCGGCACGCTCTCGGACAAGATCGACCCGTACCTGCGTCCGCTCTACGACGCGCTGCACGACATGCTCGACCCGCAGTCGATCCCCAAGCTCATCGAGGCCGGGACCATCGAGGTGGCCCCGCTCGCCTACATGCGCGGCCGGACCCTCAACGACGCGTTCATCATCCTCGACGAGGCGCAGAACACCTCGACCGAGCAGATGAAGATGTTCCTCACCCGCCTGGGCTTCCAGTCGAAGATGGTCATCACCGGCGACGTCACCCAGGTGGACCTGCCGGGCGGGACCCAGTCAGGCCTGCGGGTCATCGAAGACGTCCTGACAGGCGTCGACGACATCGAGTTCTGCAGGCTGTCCTCGACCGACGTGGTCCGCCACAGGCTGGTCGGCGACATCATCGAGGCCTACTCCCGGTGGGACCTCACCACCGACCGTCACTCCACCCGTCACGACGCCCGGTCGACCGACCGGACCACCGAGAAAGGCCACCGCAGGTGAGCATCGAAGTCAACAACGAGTCCGGCTACGAGGTCGACGAGGCCGAGTTCGCCGCCCTCGGACGGTTCGTCCTCGACGAGATGCACGTGCACTCGCAGACCGAGCTGTCGATCCTCTTCGTGGGCACCGAGGTGATGACCGAGCTGCACATCCAGTGGATGGACGAGCCCGGCCCGACCGACGTCCTCTCCTTCCCGATGGACGAGCTCCGTCCCGGGCGCGAGGGCGAGGTCACCCCGGCCGGCCTGCTCGGAGACGTCGTCGTGTGCCCCGAGGTCGCCGCCGCCCAGGCCGCCGTGGCCGGCCACTCGACGGTCGAGGAGATGCTCCTGCTCACCACGCACGGGATCTTGCACCTGCTCGGCTACGACCACGCCGAGCCCGAGGAGGAGAAGGAGATGTTCGGCCTGCAGCGCCGGCTCCTGCTCACGTTCCTCGCGGGGCGTCCGACCAGATGAACATCCTCGACGACGCACCGGTCGGCCTGCTCGTCGTGCTGGCCGTCGTCGGCATCCTCCTCGCGGCGCTGCTCAGCGCCGGGGAGGCAGCAGTCACCCGGATCAGCCGGTCGGCCGTCGCGGAGATCGTCGACAACCGCTCAGACCTCGCGTCGCGCGTGCAGCGCCTCGTCGCAGAACCCGGCCAGACCGCCGCCTCGGCGGCGTTCTTGCGGGTGTTCGCCGAGATGCTCTCGACGGCGTGCATCACCGTGTGCTTCGCCGCCTTCGTCGACGAGTGGTGGCTCGTGCTGGTCCTCGCGGTCCTCAGCAGCGCCCTCGTGGCGCTCGTGCTGGTCCGCATCAGCCCGCGCACCATCGGGCGGCACCGGCCGGCGCAGACCCTCGTGCGGCTCAGCGGGCTGCTGTCCGTGACGCTCGCCGTCGCCGGCCGCGTCACCGCGCTCACCAGCACCGCCCGCGCCACGGCCGAGGCCGAGGAAGAGCACGAGCTGCGCGACATGGTCGACAGGGTCAACGACTCCGACGCGATCGAGGACGACGAGCGCACCATGCTGCGCTCCGTCTTCGGCCTGCGGTCGACCCTGACCCGCGAGGTCATGGTCCCGCGCACCGACATGGTCACCTGCGCCGCGTACACCCCGCTGCCCAAGGCGCTCTCGCTGTTCCTGCGGTCAGGGTTCTCCCGCGTCCCGGTGGTCGGCGACTCCGTCGACGAGCTCCTCGGCGTCGTGTACTTCAAGGACGTCGTCAGAGTGCTCAACGACGCCGAGGACGGTGCCTCGCGGACCGTCGCCAAGGTGATGCGCCAGGCGACCTTCGTGCCCGAGTCCAAGCCTGTCGACGACCTGCTGCGCGAGCTCCAGGGTGCTTCGTCGCACATCGCGCTCGTCGTCGACGAGTACGGCGGGATCGCCGGCCTGGTGACGATCGAGGACGCGATCGAGGAGATCGTCGGCGAGCTCACCGACGAGCACGACGCCGCAGCCCCCGAGGTCGAGGAGACCTCACCGGGGACCTACAGGGTCTCCTCCCGCATGCCCGTCGACGAGCTCGGTGAGCTCTTCGACCTCGAGATCGACGACGACGACGTCGACACCGCCGGTGGCCTCCTCGCGAAGGCCCTCGGCAAGGTGCCGCTCACAGGTGCGACCGCCGACGTCCACGGAGTCCACCTCGTGGCCGAGCGCGTCGACGGACGCAGGCGCCAGCTCGCCACCCTTCTCGTCTCCAGGAGCGAGGCCGGAGACCCGGTCACGACCCAGGAACGACGAGTGATCGACGACCACCGTGCGCGCGACGACCTCCGCACGCACCGCAACCAGCAGGAGAACGCCTCATGACCCGCACACCCACCGACGCGCCCGAGGGCACAGTGCACAGGTCGGGGTTCGCCTGCTTCGTCGGCCGCCCCAACGCCGGCAAGTCGACGCTCACCAACGCGCTCGTCGGGCAGAAGGTCGCCATCACCTCGGACCGGCCCCAGACGACCCGTCACACGATCCGCGGCATCGTCAACCGCCCGGACGCCCAGCTGATCCTCGTCGACACCCCTGGGCTGCACAGGCCGCGCACCCTGCTCGGCGAGCGCCTCAACGACCTCGTCCGCGACACGCTGTCCGAGGTCGACGTCATCGCCTTCTGCCTCCCCGCCGACCAGAAGATCGGACCCGGCGACAGGTACATCGCGAACCAGCTCGCCGAGCTCAAGGGCGGTCGCCGCAGCACACCCGTCATCGCTGTCGTCACCAAGGCCGACCTCGTGAGCCACGAAGAGCTCGCGATGCACCTGCTGGCCGTCGACCAGCTGGGGGAGTGGGCTGACATCGTCCCCGTCTCCGCCAAGGGCGGCTACCAGGTGAGCACCCTCGCCGACGTCCTCGTCACGCACCTGCCCGAGGGTGTCGAGCTCTACCCGGACGGTGAGCTGACCGACGAGCCGGAGGCCGTCATGGTCGCCGAGCTGGTCCGTGAGGCAGCCCTCGAGGGTGTGCGCGACGAGCTCCCGCACTCCCTCGCGGTCGTCGTCGACGAGATCCTGCCGCGTGAGGGCAGCAACGGGTCCAACCCGCTCCTCGACGTGCGGGTGAACATCTTCGTCGAGCGCGACAGCCAGAAGGCCATCATCATCGGCCGTGGAGGATCCCGCCTGCGCCACATCGGCACCGAGTCACGCCGCGGCATCGAGGCGCTGCTGGGCAACCGCGTCTACCTCGACCTGCACGTCAAGGTGGCCAAGGACTGGCAGCGCGACCCCAAGCAGATGCGCCGCCTCGGATTCTGACGGGCCCGTCGGGGCCCGCATGGGGAGTTCTACCGGGGGTCAGACGGTGCACGCAGCCCGGATCTGGTCCATGCTCGTCCGTGAGACGTGTCGTGCACGCACATCAGTGCCGGTCACGAGCGCGTCGGCCAGGCACGGCAGCCGCCCGTCACCGACGCGGTCGCCGCAGGGCCGCGCCCCCCGCGAGGGTGGGCGCGCCCGGCGCCCGGCTCGCGCACGGACGGCAACGACGAAAGGGAGAACATGAGCCACGAAGGCCAGGCGCCTACGCCGGGCGGGTACCCGCACCAGGGGCCGCCGCAGAACCCTCAGGCCTCGGCCCCCCAGCCCGGCCAGTACGCCCCGCAGCCCGGACAGCAGGGCCAGTACGCACCGCAGCCCGGCCAGCAGGGCCAGCCGGGGCAGTACGCCCCGCAGCAGGGCCAGTACGCGCCGCAGCCCGGCCAGCAGGGCCCGAACGGGTACCCGCAGGGCGGCTACGCGCCGGGCCAGCCGGGTGGCTACGCCCCCGGTCAGCAGGGTGGCTACGCGCCTCAGGCTCCCAAGGCCCCTCGCCCCAACCCCTTCACGGGCATCCCCGTGTCCGACTTCGTCCGTGACGGGGTCGCAGCGCTGCTGCTCCTCGTCTCGCTCGCCCTCTGGGTGACGCCGGGCGCGAAGGTCGGCGACAGCTTCAACTTCGTCGTCATCATCGTCACGGTGATCTCGGTGCTGTCCCTCGCGATCCCTTACCTCGCTCGCGGCGGGATCTTCCCCGCGTCCTGGACGGTCCACAAGACGCGCCTGGCCCGCCAGCTGGCCAACGCCCCGTACGTGATCACCGTCGTGGTCTACGTGGTCCTCGACATCTTCAAGGTCGGCGACAGCTACGGCGTCGGGACCGCCTTCGGTCTCGGGCTCGCCGGTGCCCTCCTCGCCGCGCAGCCGCGCGAGACCGAGATGGGCCCCGAGCACCTCGACCTCGCCGCCCCCAAGACGTGGCGCCTGGTCACGATCTCGATCGCCGGTCTCGCGGCCGTGACGATGGTCATCTCGCTCATCATGTTCCTCGTCGACGCAGGCGACTACGACAGCGCGATCATCGTGACCATCGGCATCGTCTCCTGGCTGTTCCTCGTCGGGTTCTTCGGCTGGGCCGTCTACGGCGTCCTCGTCCAGCGCTCGGCCTCCTGGCGGCTGTTCCTCGTGGCGCTCGGCGCCGCGCTCGCCGTGATCTTCCTGTTCGGCGCCGGCGACAGCAGCTCCTTCATCCAGGCGCAGTCCGTGCACGCGCTGTTCCCCTTCGCCCCCGCCACGAGCCTGTCGCTCCAGGCCGGCCTCGGCGCGATCTTCCTCCCGGCGCTCGCCGCCGCTGTCTCCTCGCCCGCCTTCCGCCGCACCGTGCGCACCGAGGAGCCGAGCGCGACCTGGATCGGCGCAGCCGTCCACGCCCTCGACTACCTCGCGCTCGTCGCGGGCTCGACCGTCGTGCTCTCGGCACTGTGGATCGGCTTCCCGCAGCGCGAGAGCCTCGACGTCGGCCTCGGCGGTCTCATCACGTCGATCATCCTCGGCCTCGTCGTCGCCGCTGCCGCGGTCTTCGCTCGCCTCTCGCTCGCGTCCCGTCCGGCGAACGGGCGCAACGTCGCCTTCGCGGCCGCTGGTCTCGCCTTCGTGCTGGGCATCGTGATCCTCGTGATCTCCCCGACCGTGGGCACCGGGTACGCCGAGTACAAGATCGTCTCCGAGGGGCACCTGCTCCTCGCCTTCGCCCTCCCGGCCATCGTCGTCATCGCGCTGACGGTGCCCAAGGAGATCCGCACGTACTTCGCGCAGAACCGTCCCGCACCTCGCGCTGCGGGTGACGCTGCCTACCAGTGGAGCCAGCCGCAGGGCGGTCAGGCACCGCAGGGGCAGTACGGCGCTCCCCAGGGTCAGTACGGTGCCCCGCAGCAGGGTCAGTACGGCGCGCCGACGGGTGCCTACGGCACCCCGGCGGTCCAGCCGTCCTACGGCACACCGGCCGCCTCCGAGGGCGGCTACGGCTCGGCGCCGGTCGCGCAGAACCCGGCTGCTCAGTCTGCGTGGCAGGCTCCGTCGACCACGCCCGAGAGCGAGATCGACCAGGACACCCACCTCGCGGGCCACGCCCCGGGCGTGTCCGCTGCGGCCGCTCCGCAGCACGGTGCGTCGCACGACGAGCAGCACGCTCCGCAGCCGGGTGAGCCCAAGGCCTCCGAGCCCGAGCACGCCCCGGCCCCGGCCGCCGCCCCGTCGCACGGCTACACGGCGCAGCAGGCCCTCGACCCGTCGACCACGGGTCTGGTCCTGTCGCAGATCGTCCAGGAGGCCCCCGAGCTGCGTCCGCAGGTCGCGGCCAACCCGACGACCTACCCGGCGCTCCTCGACTGGCTCGGCCAGCTCGGCGACCCGGCCGTCGACGCGGCGCTCCGCAACCGTCAGAGCTGACCTCCCAGGTCACCGACGACGTGCGGGAAGAGCCCAGCCGCCCTTGTGGTGGGTGGGCTCTTCCCGTCTGAGGACCGCGCTGCCCGCCGGTCCACCACCGCCCTCCCTGCTCACGACCGACCAGAACAGGTTCACCATGACCACCCCGAGCGAGTTCACCGCGGCGACCGCGGCCGACCCATCGACCCCGCCCGCCGTCCTCGCGGACATCGCGACCCAGCGCCCGGACCTCCGTGCGGCTGTCGCAGCGAACCCTGTGGCCTATCCCGAGCTGCTCGCGTGGTTGCGTGCCCAGGGGGACCCCGCAGTGGCGGCGGCGATCGACGCGCGGGGCGCGCAGCAGGGAACGGCTGCCGGGCCGCCCGCACCGCCTGCCCCGCCCGTCCCCGACTGGCAGCCGACCCCCGACGTGCAGCAGGGCGGGGACGCTCAGCACACCCAGCCGGTCTGGCAGAAGGGCGGTCAGCCCGGTCAGCAGGACCAGACCCAGCAGCTGTGGCAGGGCTCGCCCGCCCAGCAGGGTGAGCAGCCGCAGCAGGGCTACCCGGCCCAGTCCGCCTGGCAGCAGCAGACGGGCCAGCCCCAGGGCTACGGCCAGCAGAACCCACAGGACGCCGGGTGGGGCCAGCAGCCACCGCAGGACGCCGCGTGGGGCCAGCCGCCTGCGGGCACCAGCCCCAAGAAGTCCCGCAAGGGCCTGTGGATCGGTGTCGGTGCGGGTGTCCTCGTCCTCCTCGGAGCAGGCGCCTTCGCCGCGAACCACTTCTGGTTCTCCAAGGTGGGCGGCGCTGCCACCCCCGAAGAGGCCGCCACGCAGATGATCGAGGGGATCGCCGCGAAGGACCTCGTCTCCGTGTACGGCGTCACGTCGCCGACGGAGATCTCCCAGCTGACGACGGCTGCTGACCTCTTCGACGCGCGCATGCCGGACGGCGACGACGTCGGTGACCTCACCGAGTCCTACAAGGACTACCTCGACGCCCTAGACCTCGCCCTCGAGGACCTCGAGGTGAGCAGCGAAGACCTGGGTGACGGCCTGGCGAAGGTGAGCATCACGAGCGGTTCGCTCACGGTCGACGCCGACGCCGAGAAGCTCGCTGACGCGACGATCGACCTCTTCGACGAGATCGAGAAGTCTTCCCTCTGGGCCACGCTCCAGGAGCAGGGCGCAGAGATCCCGAGCGACGACGAGATCCGGACGTCGATCGACGAGGCGATCGCCGAGTCCTTGCCCGCGACGGTCACCGCCGACGACCTCATGCTCGACCCGGCCGACCTCGGGGGAGACCTCGGTCTCGACCTGGGCGACGACCCGATCGCACCCTTCCTCGTCGTGGTCGAGGAGGGCGGCGACTGGTACGTCAGCCCGTACCTCACCCTCGCCGAGTACTCCTCGCTCGCTGCGGGTGTCGAGCGGGGCGAGATGCCCGGTGACGACCTCGCGGGGGCCTTCGACTCACCCGAGGCTGCGGGAGAGGGCCTGGTGCTCGGCATCAAGGACTACCTCGAGACGGGGACGACGTCGGAGCTCGCCAAGGCGCTGCCTCTTGCCGACCGTCGGGCCCTCACGCTCTACGGCGACCTGAGCAGCATCGACGACCAGTTCTTCCAGGACTTCCAGGAGGACCTCAAGGACGTCGACGTCGACGCGTCCTTCTCGGTGCGTGACGAGAAGGACGGCGTCGCGTGGCTCAAGCTCGAGTCGCTGGAGGTCTCTGGTTCGGTCGAGGGCACGGACTTCTCGGTGACCCTCGACGCCGAGTGCATCGAGGCCGAGGCCGACGGCGAGACCGTCGAGGGCTGCGCCGACCAGGTGCCGCTGCTCGAAGAGCTCGGTGTCACCGACCTCTCGCTCGTCGCGGTCGAGGAAGACGGCTCCTGGTACATGAGCGGCGCGGCCACGTGGGGTGACTCGTCGGGTCTGATCCTGTCGAACGTCCTGCGCCTCAAGGACGAGGGCAAGCTCGACGACCCGCAGTGGCTCGAAGACAGCCTGGGCGACCTCGCCGACATGTTCTGAGGCCCAGACCAGCCGGACCACGACGCTCGTCTCGCGCCTGCGCGGGGCGGGCGTCGTGCGTCGCCGACCTGTCGGACGGGCGACCATGAGACGCCCTGGCGCGTCGCGCACCGAGGAGTACAGTGGACGACGTGATTGGCGTCCAGCGGGTTGAGCTCCTCCTTCTGTGCCGCGACGAGGCCTCGTAGGCCGTCTCCTCGTCGCGGTGGTTGGTGTGCCGGCTTACACGAACGACACCCACTCGAGCACAGGACGACGAAGGAACCACCGCCATGAACCCCCAGTCTTCAGCCAGCAGCACGAGCGCGACGAGCACCCGCTCAGCCTCCGCCCAGCGGCCCTCGCCGATGCCCTTCGGCAAGTACGTGCCGTACTCCGAGCAGTTCCGCGTCGAGGTCCCCGACCGCACGTGGCCTGACAAGGTCATCACGAAGGCCCCGCGCTGGTGCGCTGTCGACCTGCGCGACGGCAACCAGGCGCTCATCGAGCCGATGAACCCCGAGCGCAAGCTGCGCATGTTCGAGCTGCTCGTCTCGATGGGCTACAAGGAGATCGAGGTCGGCTTCCCGTCGGCCTCGCAGACGGACTTCGACTTCGTCCGCATGCTCATCGACGACGGTCTGATCCCCGACGACGTCGTCATCCAGGTGCTGACCCAGTCCCGCGAGCACCTCATCGCGCGCACCTACGAGGCGATCGCTGGCGCCAAGCAGGCCATCGTGCACCTGTACAACTCGACGTCCACGCTCCAGCGCGACGTCGTGTTCCGCACGGACATGGACGGGATCGTCGACATCGCCCTCGAGGGTGCACGCCTGTGCCGCAAGTTCGAGCAGACGATCCCCGACACCCAGGTCTTCTACGAGTACTCGCCCGAGTCCTACACGGGGACCGAGCTCGAGTTCGCCGCGCGGATCTGCAACGAGGTCATCGAGATCTTCGAGCCGACCCCCGACCGCAAGGTGATCATCAACCTGCCCGCGACGGTCGAGATGGCGACGCCCAACGTCTACGCCGACTCGATCGAGTGGATGAACCGTCACCTGGTGCACCGCGAGAACGTCGTGCTGTCGCTGCACCCGCACAACGACCGCGGGACCGCCGTGGCCGCCGCCGAGCTCGGCTACCAGGCCGGCGCCGACCGCATCGAAGGCTGCCTCTTCGGCAACGGCGAGCGCACAGGCAACGTCGACCTGGTGACCCTCGGCATGAACCTCTTCAGCCAAGGGGTCGACCCCGAGATCGACTTCACGGTCGGTGGCGGCATCGACCACATCCGCCGGACCGTCGAGCACTGCAACCAGCTGGGCGTCCACGAGCGTCACCCCTACGCGGGCGACCTCGTCTTCACGGCCTTCTCCGGCTCGCACCAGGACGCCATCAAGAAGGGCCTGGACGCGATGGCGGCCGAGGCCGAGTCGAAGGGCGTCACGGTCGACGACCTCGTCTGGGGCGTCCCGTACCTGCCGATCGACCCGCGCGACCTCGGGCGCTCCTACGAGGCTGTCATCCGGGTCAACTCGCAGTCCGGCAAGGGCGGCATCTCGTACCTGCTCAAGACCGAGCGTCACCTCGACCTGCCGCGTCGCCTGCAGATCGAGTTCTCGCGCGTGGTGCAGTCGGTGACCGACTCGGGTGGCCGCGAGGTCACGGGTGAGGACATCTGGCAGATCTTCGCCGACGAGTACCTCCCGGCCCCGGCCGGCGGTCCGCTCGAGCCCTGGGGGCGCCTGTCGCTGCGCGGCACCCGCGCGTCGAGCGTCGAGGGCGGCCTCGACACGCTGTCGGTCGACCTCGTCGACGGCGGCTCCCCGGTGACGCTCGAGGGCAGCGGCAACGGTCCGATCGCGGCCTTCGTCGACGCCGTGAGCAAGGTGGGCGTCGACGTGCGGGTCCTCGACTACGCCGAGCACGCACTCTCCGAGGGTGGAGACGCCACAGCGGCCGCGTACGTCGAGTGCGCCGTGGGTGACGAGGTCCTGTGGGGCGTCGGCATCGACCCGTCGATCACGACCGCCTCGCTCAAGGCGATCATCTCGGCAGTGAACCGCCAGGGCCGCACGGCCTGACGCACGACCTGGCACGCAGCCAGCGGGGTCGGACCTGGCAGACGGACCTCGGGTCCGGAGCCGGGCCGGCCCCGCTGTGCCTTCCTGCCGGTCTCGCACCGGCGTGCTGGCCTGCCGGTGTCGCTCCGCTGTCTCTTGCTCGTCTGTCGGTCCGGTCCCGTTGCGCGTGCCGGTGTCGCCTCGCTGCGCTGGCCTCGTGCTGTGGACGTCGTGTGACGGCGCGCGGCGACGGCTCCGCTTGTCGGTGGGATGACGGAGAATGGTGCCTGTGGTCCTCTACCGAGACGAAGCGCTCGTCCTGCGCACGCACAAGCTGGGTGAGGCAGACCGCATCATCACCTTCCTGACGCGCGAGCACGGCAAGGTGCGGGCTGTCGCCAAGGGCGTGCGGCGGACGTCGTCGCGCTTCGGCGCCCGCCTCGAGCCCTTCATGTTCGTCGACGTCCAGCTGCACGTCGGACGCAACCTCGACATCGTCACCCAAGCGGAGACCGTCCAGCCCTACGCCCGCGCGATCTTCGCCGACTACGGGCTCTACACGGCGGGCGCCGTGATGCTCGAGACTGCCGACCGTCTCGTCGAGGCCGAGCGCGAGCCGAGCGTCCAGCAGTTCTGGCTCCTCGCCGGTGCGCTGCGTGCGCTGTCCGAGCACGCACACGCCCCGGGTCTCGTCCTCGACTCCTACCTGCTGCGTGCTCTCGCCGTCGCCGGCTGGGCACCGACCTTCTCCGACTGTGCCCGCTGCGGCGAGCCAGGCCCGCACCGGGCGTTCTCTGTCGCGCAGGGTGGCACCGTCTGCCCGCGCTGCCGCCCACCGGGGTCCACAGCGCCAGCCCAGGAGACCGTCGACCTGCTGGCCGCGCTGCTCAGCGGCGACTGGGCCGTCGCCGACGCGACCGACGACCGGTGCCGCCGTGAGGCCAACGGGATCGTCGCGGCCTACTCGCAGTACCACCTGGAGCGCGCGCTGCGGTCGTTGCGGATGGTCGACCGGACCAGTCCGGCCGCTCCCGCGTCAGCCCTCACCGGTCCCACCGCGGCGCGGCCCGACGGCGACAGTCCTGCGCCCAGCCCGGCTCCGCCGTCAGCGACGGTACCCGCAGCCCCCTCCTCCATCTCGGCGACAGAAGGAGCTCTCCATGGCTCGCACCCGAACCCCTGAGCCCGCCGACCGGCGTCCGCCGGTCCGTCCCGACCCGCACCCGTCGGGGGCCACGGCGCCAGCGATCCCGCTCGAGTTCGTGCCGAAGCACGTCGCCGTCGTCATGGACGGCAACGGGCGGTGGGCGAACGCCCGCGGCTTGCCGCGCACCGCAGGGCACGAGGCCGGCGAGGCAGCGCTGCTCGACGTGGTCGCCGGGGCGATCGAGATCGGTGTGCAGCACATCTCGGCCTATGCCTTCTCGACCGAGAACTGGAAGCGCTCGCCCGAGGAGGTCCGCTTCCTCATGGGCTTCAACCGCGACGTGCTGCGCCGCCAGCGCGACACCATGAACTCCTGGGGCGTCCGGGTGCGGTGGGCTGGACGCCGCCCACGCCTGTGGCGCTCGGTGATCGCCGAGCTCGAGACGGCGGAGGAGGTGACCAAGGACAACGCGGTCTGCACGCTCACCATGTGCGTCAACTACGGAGGCCGCGCGGAGATCGCCGACGCCGCCCAGGCCATCGGCCGGGAGGTCGCCGCCGGTCGCCTCGACCCGAGCAAGATCACCGAGAAGACCGTCGCGAAGTACCTCGACGAGCCCGACCTGCCCGATGTCGACCTCTTCCTGAGGTCCTCTGGCGAGCAGCGCATCTCCAACTTCATGATCTGGCAGTCGGCCTACGCGGAGCTCGTGTTCATGGACCAGCTCTGGCCCGACGTCGACCGCCGCACTCTGTGGCGGGCCGTCGAGGAGTACGCGCAGCGTGACCGCCGGTACGGGGGAGCGGTCGACAGGGCGAGCGAAGCGCCGGCTGGGTGACCACCTTGCGTCACGTCCAGGAGACCGACCAGGACTGACCCTCGTCCGTGGCGGTGTTCTCAGGGACCGACCGGCTCCACGGCCGGGGTCGACGGAGACTGCTCGGCCACGGCGGGACAGGTTGCGCTGGGGATGCTCGTCGCGGCTAGGTCGGGTCGGGCGTGAGCAGCACCAGCTGCTCGGTCGCGCGGGTCATGGTGACGTAACGGTCAACGGCTCCCTGGAGGCCGGTGCCGAGCGCGGCTGGGTCGACGAGCACGACGAGGTCGAACTCGAGAACCTTGGTCAGCTGCGGAGGCAGCGAGCGGACGCGCTCCGTCGTGGTGAAGTCCGGTGCGCCGACCACGCAGGCTGTGCCGTCGGGGTGCTTGTCGAGCCAGTCGTCGACGATGGCATGGAGGTCTGCGAGGCGACCGTAGAGCACGGGCAGCCCGCCCGTCCGCACGGAGACCGGCACGTTCGCATCCGGTATCTCGGCGCGCACCACCGCCTCGGCCGCGGCCATGATCGGGGCCGGGGTGCGGTAGCTGTACGTGAGCGGGGCGACCGTGACCTCGTCGATCCCGACCCGCTGGAGCCGCTCTCCCCAGGGCTCGCGGAAGCCGCGGCGTGCCTGCGCGCGGTCGCCGACGACGGTCAGGCTGCGTGACGGGCAGCGCCGCAGCACCATCTGCCACTCGGCGTCCGTGAGCTCCTGCGCCTCGTCGACCACGACGTGCGCGAAGGGCCCGGCGAGGGCGTCGTGCCGCCGGTCGACGGTGTCGAAGGCACCGGCCAGCGCGTCGGCGAGGTCGCTGCTGCGGAGCATCACGGAGGTGCCCTCCGGGTCGTCGTCCGCCTCGACGAGGGAGTCGACGACGTGCGACCTGTACTCGCGCTCGCTCGCGACGGTCGCGTCGTGGCGGACCCGGCGAGCCGCGACTGTCGGGTCGCCGACGCGGTGGCGTGCCGCGTCGAGGAGGGGGAGGTCTGCGTCCGTCCACGGGCTGCCCGCCGGGCGCCGCAACGCCTCGCGCTCGTCCGGGCTCAGCCACGGTGCGCACAGCCGCAGGTACGCCGGGACCGACCAGAGGTCGGCGACGACCTCGGCGGCGTCGAGCATCGGCCAGGCTCGGTCGACTGCTGCGACGAGCTCAGGGTCGCGGCGGAGCGTCACGCGGAGCACCTCGGTCGGGACGCCGCCTGCGCCGCTCGCACCACCCGCGCCATCGTCGGGCCAGGAGCTGTCGCCGTGCCCTCTGCCGTCGTACCTGCCGTCGTCGACGTCGAGACCGTCGTCCACGACGTCGTCTACGACGTCGAACTCGTCGACACCGTCGAGACGACCGAGCCTGTGCGAGCCCTCCACGTCGTCGTCTCGCGCGACCTCGTCCTGGTGCTTGCCCACGAGGATGTCGAGGATCTCCTCCCAGATGCTGTCGAGCGCCTCGTCGTGCGGGGTGCCGGGGTCGGGGGAGCCGAAGGCCCGGGTCCAGTCACCCGGGCTGAGCCAGACCTCGGCCCAGGCGGTCTGAACGAGGAGGCCTTCGGCTGGTGGCTGCTCGAAGAACCGGACTGCGGCGTCGACAGCCTCGACCATCCGCATGGTCCCCTTGAGCCGCGCGACCTCTGGGCTGGCCTCCGGTACCGCGTCCGCACCCTCGGGGACGAGGTCGGCGAGGGTGCAGGTGAGGACGCCGTCCTCGCCGAGGTCGGGCAGCACGTCGGCGACGTAGTCGAGGTAGGGCTCGTGCGGTCCGACCACCAGCATCCCGCCGCGCCGGTGCCCGAGCGACGGGTCGGTGTAGAGGAGATAGGCGCAGCGGTGCAGCGCGACGACGGTCTTGCCGGTCCCCGGCCCGCCGTCGACGACGAGCGTGCCGCGCGAGCCGGCACGGATGATCGCGTCCTGGTCGCCCTGGATGGTGCCGAGCACGTCGCGCATGCGACCGGTCCGGCTCCCGCCGAGGCTGGCGACGAAGGCCGACCGCGCGTCGGGCAGCGTGCCGTGCCCGTCCTCTGCGGCGCCGTCGACCGCAGCGCCGTCGACCACGGCGGCGGTGAGCGGCTCGTCCCAGTAGTTGCGCACCCGGCCGAGGTGCCACCTGTAGCGACGGCGGCTGGCCAGGCTCATCGGGTGCGCCGGGGTCGCGGCGAAGAACGCCTCGGCGGCGGGGGAGCGCCAGTCGACGAGGAGCGGGTCGCCTGCAGCGTCGACGAGGCCCTGCCGTCCCACGTAGACGTGGTGGTCGGCCGCGTCGTCGGAGACGGTGCGACCGAGGCAGAGGTCCGGCCCGTACCTGCGCAGTCCCCGCAGCCGGGCGACGAGGCGGTGGATCTCCGCGTCACGCTCCACGGCGGTCTGGCCGCTGCCCGCGGGGGAGCGCCGCACGGCGGCCAGGCGCGCAGTGAGGCTGGTGACGGTCTGCTCGAGCGATCCGCTCAGGGCGGCGAAGTGCTGCTCGTCGTGCTCGACGAGCCGGGGGTCTGCCTTCGCAGAGAGGTGCTCTGGGAGGTCGAAGACGCTGGTGGTGGTGTGCACGGTGCTGCTCCTCTGCCCGAGGTGTCGAGTGTCTCGGGCGACGATCCTCCACCGCGCAGGGGGCCTTGCAGCAAGCCCCCGGCCCGGCTATACCTTGAGAGAGGCAGGACGCTGTGCGTCCGGTCCGCCAGGGGGCACCGACCCCGGGAACGTGGCGGTGAAGACGGTGCCGCCGCCCAGCCCGCTGGCCGCGGTCAGCGTCCCGCGGTGCAGCTCGACGAGCGTGCGGCTGATCGCCAGGCCCAGGCCAGAGCCGCCCGAGCCCTTGGTCCTCGAGTCGTCCGCACGCCAGAATCTGTCGAACAGGCGGGGAAGGTCTTCTGCGCTGATCCCGACCCCGTCGTCGACGACCTCCAGCACCAGGGCTCCCTCGACCTGCGACGCGCGCAGGTCGACCCGGGCGCCCTTCGAGTGCTGCACGGCGTTGGCGACGAGGTTGTCGACGACCTGCCGCACACGACCCGGGTCGACGTCGGCGACCAGTCCGTCGGGCGCGTCGACCACGAGCTCGATACCGTCCGCGGCGGCCCTGCCGCTCGACGCGCGGCGCACGTCGAGCAGGAGGGCGGCGACGTCCGTCGGCTCGGGGCGCACCACGAGGTGCCCGGAGTCGGCACGGGTGAGGGTGTGCAGGTCCGCGGTGATCTGCTGCAGGTGCATCGTCTCGCCGTGGAGCAGGTCGACGAGGCGCGCGTCGGTCGGGACCACGCCCTCTTGCGCGCCCTCGAGCCAGCCGCGCAGCGTGGTCAGCGGGGTGCGGAGCTCGTGCGAGACGTCGGCGACCATCTGCTGCTGCTGCTCCCGCGCACGCGCGAGCTCGGCAGCCATGGTGTTGAAGGCCCGGGCGAGATCGGACACCTCGTCGCCCCCGCGCACCGGCACGACCACGGAGAGGTCGCCCGCTGCGAGCTCGCGTGCCGCGCGTGTCACGGAGCGGACCCGGCGGACCGCCGGCACACCCACGAGTCCCGCCGTGGCGAGCACGAGCGTCACGACCACCGCCGAGACGAGGGCGATGCGCGCCTGAGACCCGGGGCTGAGGTCCAGCGCACCACGCTGGTCTCCGCGCTCGTCCGTCAGGAACACCTCGACGGACGGGGCGACCGACCCGGCCGAGGCCGTCGTGAAGGCTGCCGCGACACAGCGCAGCTCGTCTCCGGCCGCGGGTCGGCGGACCGGGTCGCTGCCGGTCTCGAGCCCCAGCACGATGCCCGCCGGGTCGGCGCGGACAGGCCGGAGCACCACACGGTCCACAGGCGGCAGCCCAGCGTCGATGAGGCAGGGGTTGGTCAGGTCCGTGAGCTGGTCGAGGACGCGCTGCTCAGGGCCGATCGGCTGCGCCAGGCCCGGAGCGCCGCAGCCCTCCGGCTGTGGCGTGACGTCGAGCACGGCCCGGCCTGTCGGCCAGAATCCGATCGACGTCTCCGGGGCCAGCCCCAGGCACTCGACGACCGCCGACACCCTGCGCAGACTCTCTGCACGCTGCTCGTCGTCGAGGGTGAGCGCGCCGCTGAGGTGGTCGGGGAGCGGGGCGAGGTCGTCGCTCCCGGTCCCCGGAGAACCGCCAGGTGCCAGCACCTGGTCGACGAGGTCCTGCCAGGGGTCGACCTCCGTGCGGGCGTGGTCGGGGTGGGGGAGCCCTGGTCGGGTGTCGACCACGGTGCGGCCCTGCTCGACGACCGCGACGCGGCGCCCGTGCTCGCGCGCGAGCCTGTCGACGAGGGGGCCGACGTCGTCCCAGGTCGCGTGCGACCCGCTCCAGTCGAGCAGCTCGTCGACGATCGCGACGTCCGCCTCGAGGTTGATGCCCGCCTGCTCGATGCTGTAGCTGGGCTGGGTGGTGCGGGTGAGCCAGACGGTCCCGAGGACCGCGACGAGTGCGACCGCGACGACGGCGAGGAGCAGGCGTGCGACGAGGCTACGGCGCATCGGCCCCTGGCTCCGTCGCGGTCGGGTCGACCAGCTTGTAGCCCACGCCGTAGACGGTGCGCAGGAGCTCGGGCCCGTCGAACACCGCGTCGACCTTGGCCCGCAGGTTCTTCATGTGGGTGTCGATCGTGCGCTCGGTCGTGTACTCGTCGGAGCCGTGCAGGTGCCGCAAGAGCTGTGGTCGGCTGAGGACCAGGCCCGCGTGCTCCGCCAGGAGGGTCAGGAGCTGCATCTCCGCCCGGGTGAGGTCGATCGGGGCGCCGCCGACGGACGCCTCGTGGCGTCGGGGGTCCACGACGAGCGGACCGACCGTGACGGGTCCGTCGTCGACGGTGCGACGGCGGCGGAGCAGGGCGCGGGCCCGGGCCACCATCTCGCGGGGGGAGTACGGCTTCGACAGGTAGTCGTCGGCTCCGAGCTCGAGCCCCACCAGCAGGTCGTCTTCCTCGGAGCGGGCGGTGAGCATGAGGATCGGTGTCTCGTCCCCTGCGGCGCGCAGCGCACGGCACACGGCGAAGCCGTCCATCTGGGGCAGCATGACGTCGAGGACCAGCAGGTCGACGACCGAGCTGCGGACCGCCTCGAGGGCGGAGCGCCCGTCGCCGACGACCGTCGTCTGGTAGCCCTCGCGGGTCAGGTAGCGCCGCGCCAGCTCTGCCTGGAGCTCGTCGTCCTCTGCGATCACGATCGTCGTCACGCCGCCATCCTAGGGGCGCAGGACCGCTGGGAGAGCGCCTGGGAGCACGGCTCACGAGCACCTCAACAGCACCAGACAGGTTCCTCACATTCGCTCGCTAGCGTCTCGTCGCGCACCTCCCAGCACCTGCGACCCCTGGAGCGACCATGCACGTCCACCTCCGTACCACCCACGCACGGGCAGCCGTCCCGCTGCTCGCTCTCGTCATCGCCCTGAGCGCCTGCTCTGGAGCGCAGGGCGGCGCGGCCGAGACCGGCGCGGGCGAGATCGCGAGCATCCCGACGACTGCTGCGCCCGCCGAGCCCGCGGCGCCGCCCGAGACCGGGTCCGGTGACCCGACGCAGGCGGGCCCGCCCGCCGACGACCTGGTGGCCACCTACGGCGAACCGGTCCGGCTGCGCCTCGACATGACCGAGGCTGAGGAGATCGAGGCGCAGGCCGGGTACGACCGCTGCATGACCGACCGCACCGGCATCCCCTCGGGAGCAGATTCGACAGGCGGCAGCATCGAGGGGGGCGTCGGCCCCGCCTCGCCCGAGCAGGCTGCCGCCGACGCGGCCGCCAGCGAGGTCTGCGCACCCCTCGCCGCGCTCCCGCCGTGGGAGCACGACCCTCAGAACCCCGACGCGCTGAACTTCGTGCAGGCTGTCGTGGACTGCCTGCACGACCGCGGGGTCACCTACGTCGAGGTCGTCCAGGACCTCGGGACGATCGGGGTCGCCTTCGGAGGGCCGTCCAACGACTCGCGGTCGATCAGCCTCGGCATGGAGCTCTACGACCAGTGCGAGACGAGCGTCGTCGACGCCGGGTCGTGGCAGTGAGGACAGCCCGCCCCGGCCGCCGGGCGGTCGTGGTCGCAGGTGTCGCCGCCGCCTCTCTCGTCGCGGTCGGCGCCCTGGTGACGACCGCCTGGCCGAGCGGCTCCTCCGACGGTGGGGCGAGCCCGACTGCGGTCGAGCGACCGGCGCGGGCGACGGTCGAGGTGACGCGTGAAGACCTCGTCGTCACGCAGGAGGCGCAGGGGGTGGTCGAGTTCTCCGGCTCCCGGGAGATCAAGAGCTCACGACCGGGCACCATCACCTGGCTGCCGGACGTCGGCACCGTGCTGACCCGAGGGTCCACGGTGCTGCGGACCGACGACCAGCCCGTCGTCCTCTTCCTCGGGGAGACCCCGCTCTACAGGACCCTGGACGGCTCGGGGATGCGTGGGTCTGACGTCGACGTGGTCGCGCAGAACCTCGTGGCTCTCGGGCATCTCGCCGCATTCCCGCCCGGCGACGTGACCGGCCCACGGTTCGCCGCCGCCGTCAGCCGGTGGCGGACGGCCAACGGGCTCCGTCCCGTCGAGACCGCCTCGCCCGACGGTGCGGGGCCCACGGGCTCGCAGACCGACCACGAGCCGACCGGGGCTCCGGCGCTGCCCGGTGCCGTGGACGGCGACCAGGGAGGGGCCGGGGCCGAGGGTACGGCCTCGACCGACGGTGAGAGCCAGGAGCCCGTCGTGCCGACCGACGATCAGGGCGGTGAGCCCTCAGCCGCGGCTGACGCCGGCGCCGTCGAGCCCCCGCCTGTCCGCACGACGAGCACGACCTCGGTCCAGACCGGCGAGGTGGTCGTGCTCCCCGAGGACGTGCGCGTCTCGGCGGTCCTGGCTCAGCCTGGAGACGCTGCGGAGGGGGCCGCCGTCCTGCGGGTCACGAGCACGCACAAGGTGATCCGGCTCCAGGGCGACGACGTCCCCAGCGCTGCCGTGCAGCAGGGGGGCGAGGTGACCGTCCTGCTGCCCGGCGGTGCCGAGGTCCCTGGGACCGTCACCGAGGTCGGCACGACCAGCGAGGCCGGCGACGCCACGACGTCGGTGCTCGTCGATGTCGCGGACCAGGAGACGCTGACCGGGGTGGACAGCGGGCCCGTCACCGTGCGCGTCACGACCGAGCGCCACGACCAGGTGCTCGCCGTACCTCCGGCCGCGCTGCTCGCCCTGCGCGAGGGCGGGCACGCGCTCCAGCTCGAGGACGGCACCCTGGTGCCGGTCGAGACCGGCATGTTCACCGACACGCGGGTCGAGGTCTCGGGTGACGGCGTGCACGAGGGCCTGAAGGTCGTGACCGCCTCGTGAGCGTCCTCGAGCTCGAGGACGTGACCAAGACCTACGGGCCCGACGTCGTGGCGCTCGACAGGGTGTCGCTCCGGGTCGAGCGCGGCGAGCTCTTCACGATCGTCGGACGCTCCGGCTCGGGCAAGTCGACGCTCATGAACATCATGGGCACCCTCGACGCACCGACCTCTGGCACCGTCCGCGTCGACGGCCAGGACACCAGCGGCCTGACAGACCGAGAGACCACCGAGCTGCGGGCGCGGTCCATCGGCTTCGTGTTCCAGAGCTTCCACCTCGACGACGGCCAGACCGCCACCGAGAACGTCATGACCGGGCTGCTCTACGCCGGTGTGCCTCGACGGCTGCGGCGCGGGCTCGCGGCCGAGGCGCTCGACAGGGTCGGGCTCAGCCACCGGCTGCTGCACCGTCCGCCCCAGCTCTCGGGCGGTGAGCGGCAACGGGTCGCGATCGCCCGCGCCATCGCCAAGGACCCCACGATCGTCCTGGCCGACGAACCGACCGGTGCGCTCGACAGCCGCAACGGCGAGCTGGTCATGGGCCTGCTCGAACAGCTCAGCTCGGAGGGTGCCACGATCGCCGTCATCACCCACGACGCGACGGTCGCCGCCCGGTCGCCGCGGAGGGTCGCGCTCCACGACGGCGTGATCGTCGGCGCTGACCGTGCTGCCGACGTCGCCGGGCCTGGCGACCCTGCCCGTCCTGTGGCTGCTGCCCGTGGTGGCGACCCGGGTGCGGGTGCAGCGAGCCTCAGCGAGGAGCAGCGATGATCCGCGCGCGCCTGTCCGTGCTCGACACCCTCGCGGTCGGGACCGTCGGGCTGCGCGCCCGCCGCCTGCGGTCCGTGCTGGCCGCTCTCGGCATCGCGATCGGCATCGCCACGGTCGTCCTGGTCACGAGCATCCCGGCCTCGTCGCAGGCGGACCTCGACCGTCGTCTGTCGGCGCTCGGAGCGGACCTCCTGCGGGCCGACCCCGTGCAGTCCGGGGACGAGGTCCGCACCCTGCCGACCGAGAGCCAGGCCATGCTCGAACGCGTCGGCCCGGTCACCGGTGCGGCGGTGGTCGCCAACACGCACGCCCAGGTCCGCAGCAGCGCTCTGCGCTCGCAGGGTGACGGGGCCATCACGGCGCTCGCTGTGAGCGGCTCGCTCGACGAGCTGCTGCGGCTCAGGGTGGCCGACGGTCGGGCGCTCGACGGAGACGTCGAACCGACTGTCGTGCTCGGCTCCGACGCAGCGGAGCGCCTCGGCCTCGACCGGCTGCCGTCAGCACCCGTGACGATCGACATCGGTGGGGTCGCCTTCACGGTGGTCGGCGTCCTCGCGCCGAGCCCGCTCGCGGTCGACCTCCAGTCGGCAGTCCTCATGGACTGGGAGGACGCCGAGGTCTGGCTCGACCCGGACGTCCGCCCGACCGTCGCCTACGTCACCGCACCCGTCGAGACTATCGGCGAGCTCCGTCCTGTCCTGGCCTCGACGCTCTCGCCCGAGTCTCCTGGGCGGGTGCTCGTCAGCCGCCCGTCCGACGTCATCGCGGCGAAGCAGGCGAGCGGCGCGACCTTCGAGGGCATGTTCGTCGGTCTCGCGGGCGTCGCCCTGCTGGTCGGGGGAGTCGGGATCGCGAACACGCTCTTCGCCTCCGTGCTGGAGCGCAGGCGCGAGATCGGGCTCCGACGTGCGCTCGGTGCCCAGCGTGCGTCCATCCGGACGCAGTTCATGACCGAGGCGCTCTGCCTGTGCCTGGCCGGCGGTGCGCTCGGCAGCGCAGGCGGGGCAGTCGTGACGGTGGTCTGGGCCACCTCCCGCGGGTGGCCTGTCGTCATCCCCCTCGGCGTGGTCTGCGTCGGGATCGCGGCTGCGCTGGTCACGGGGGTGCTCGCGGGGATCGCCCCCTCCGTGAGGGCCGCGCGGCTCGCACCCACCCTCGCGCTCTCGGCCGAGTAGGACCGTGCGACCGAGGCGGTGCGAGGACCCGTCGTCGGGGAGGGGGAGGACAGCGACGGGACCTGCGCGAGCCCTGCTGGGGACTGCTGCGCGCAGCTGGGGACTGCTGCGCGCTGCCCTGCGGCCTAGCGCCGTCCTGACCTGGGGGGCTGGCTGCTCACGACCCTGACGTCTCGGACGTCGTCCGGCTCCGGCGCACGCGCCGTGCGCGGAGCACCACGAGCACGACGAGCAGGACGAACCCTCCGAGAGCCACGGCGACCCACCCCGACCCGGTCGCGCCGGCGAGCGCCGCGGTCCACGCCGCCCACCCGACGGTCGCGTAGATCGTCGCGTGGACGAGGCAGCCCACCACGAGCGCGGGCAGGTACCGCGTCGCGAAGGGCATGCGGGTCAGACCCGCGGCGGCGTTGACCACGGTCTTGGTGCCGACAGCGCAGAAGCTCATCGGCACGGCGAGCACACCCCAGCGGTGGACGAAGGTCGTGGCCCGCTGCGCTCCGGGCGTCAGCGACCAGGCGTGGACCCGTGCCAGGACCCGGTTGTCGGGTCGGGCGCCGTCGAGGGTCGTGCCGGCGACGGCGCGCGCGACCCCGTAGGTGACCAGCGTCCGGACGAAGGCCACAGCGAAGAAGAACCCGAAGATGCCGGCGAACGGTGCGCTCTCCAGCTGATCAGGCATGGTGCGCACGCCCTCGGATCAGGACGTGGCTGCGGCGGCGGCGCAGTCGGAGCAAGTGCCGAACAGCTCGATGGTGTGCTCGATCTCGGTGAAGCCGTGGGTCGAGCCGACGAGGGTCGCCCAGGACTCGACGGTCGGGCCGTCGATCTCGACCGTCGCACCGCAGCTGCGGCAGACCAGGTGGTGGTGGTGCTCGGAGCGCTCGCACCGACGGTAGAGGCTCTCGCCCTCAGCGGTCCGCAAGACGTCGACCTGCTTGGCGTCGGCCAGTCCCTGGAGGGTCCTGTACACCGTCGCGAGGCCTGTGCTGTCGCCGCGGGCCCGCAGGATCTCGTGGAGCTGCTGCGCGCTGCGGAAGTCCTCCACGGACTCGAGCAGGTCCGCGATCGCGGTCCGCTGCCGGGTCATGCGCTGCATCTGGGGGCTCCCTGGTCGAGTGTGACGTCGTCGAGTATATCGGGGTGGGGGTCGCGCGACTCTGTGCGGCGCCTCACCACGAGCGGCCGCAGGGCCGCCACGACGGCGTACAGGGCGATCGCCAGGACGACGATCATCGCGCCGGGAGACTGCGGCAGCCAGTACGTGATGGACAGCCCGACGACGCACACGGCGACACCGATCCCGACAGCCACCATCATCGTCCGGCGGAACGACGTGGTGACCAGCTGCGCCACGGCGACAGGGATGATCATCAGCGCGCTGACGAGCAGCAGACCGACCACGCGCATCGACACCGTGACGGTCAGTGCCGCGATGATCGCGATCGCGATGTTGAGCCCGCGGACCGGCAGACCTGAGGCACGTGCGAAGTCCTCGTCGTGGGAGACGCTGAACAGCGCCGAGCTGAGCCCCACCCCGACGAGCAGGATGATCGCGCCCAGGCCGATCGTCAACCACAGATCGGTGATGGTCACCGTCGAGATGGACCCGAAGAGGTACGACATGAGGTTCGCGTTGGTCCCGCCAGCGATCCCGATGATCAGCACACCGCCGGCGATGCCGCCGTAGAACATCAGCGCGAGTGCCACGTCTCCGCTCGTGCGTCCGCGCTCGCGGACCAGCTCGATCGCGACCGAGCCGAGGACTGCGGCGACGACGGCGCCGGGGATCGCGAGGGCGTCGCTCTTTACGAGGCCCATCGTCGAGCCGACGAGCCAGCCGACGGCGACACCTGTGAGCGCGATGTGCCCGATCCCGTCGCCCAGCAGCGAGAGCTTGCGCTGGACGAGGTAGGTCCCCATGACCGGCGCTGTGAGGCCGACGATGATCGCAGCGGTGAGCGAGCGGCGCATGAAGGGGTCGGTGAGCATGCCGCTGAGCTCGGCGAAGAAGGTCGTCATGAGGGGAATCCTGTGTCCTGGATGAGCGACGAGCCGGGCTCTTCGTCGTGGTGCGGGTGCACGTGGTCGTGGCCGGGGGCGCCGTGGTCGCCGAGCGGGACCAGAGGCGCTCCGTCGTGCACCTTGGTGCCGTGCTGGAGCACGACGGTGCGCGAGATCAGCGGTGCGAAGGTCCCGAGCTCGTGGAGGACCACGAGGATGGTCGTGCCCAGCTCGACGAGGGCTGTGAGGGTCGCGGCGAAGGCTTCTTGGCTCGGGTGGTCCACCCCGGCGACGGGCTCGTCGAGGACGAGCAGGTCAGGCTTGCGGGCTAGGGCACGTGCGATGAGCACGCGCTGCTGCTGCCCGCCGGACAGCTCTCCGACGGCGCGGTCGGCCCGGTCGGCGAGACCGACCCGCTCGAGCGCGTCGAGGGCGTCGGCGCGTGCCGAGCGTGGCAGCCGGATGCGACGCCCGTAGAGCAGCCCTGACGAGACGACCTCGAGGGCTGTCGACGGCACGCCCGTCGAGGCGCTCACGCGCTGCGGGACGTAGCCGATGCGCTGCCAGGGGACGTCGCGGCCGAGCGGGGTGCCGTGGATGGCGACGGTGCCGTGCGTGGTCGGCAAGATCCCGACGAGCGAGCGGACGAGCGTGGACTTGCCCGAGCCGTTGGCGCCGAGGAGCGCCACGACCTCGCCCGAGCGGACCGTGAGGTCGATCCCGCGCAGGATGTGGCTGCCGTCGATCGACACGTGGATGCCGTGCGCCTCGATCGCTGGGGCGGCCGACGAGCCGGGGCCGTCGCTCGCGCTGGTCTCGTCGGAGGTGATGGTCTGGCTCATGCGCAGCCCAGGCCTGCCTGGAGCGCCTCGAGGTTGGTCAGCATGACAGAACGGTAGTCCCCGTCGGGGTCGGACAGGCTCTCGATCGGGTCGAGGACGGCGCTCGTGATGCCGAGGTCGGAGGCGAGAGTCTCGGTGACCTTCGGGCTGACGAGCGTCTCGAAGTAGATGGTCGTCACGCCGCGGTCCTTGATGATCGAGGAGACCTCCTTGAGGCGCGCGGGCGACGGCTCGGCCTCGGGGTCGATGCCTGAGATCCCGACCTGCTCGAGCCCGTAGCGCTCGGCGAGGTACCCGAATGCCTCGTGCGAGGTGACGAGCAGCTGAGAGTCGCACTGGGCGAGGCCCTCGGTGAAGGTTGTGTCGAGCTCGGTCAGCGAGGCTGCGAGCTCTTCGCCGCGCTGCGCGTAGGTGTCGGCGTTGTCGGGGTCGATCGCCGACAGCTCGGCGACGACGTCGGCGCTCACGGCTGCGAGGCGCTCGGGGTCGAGCCAGAAGTGCGGGTCGAGCGCGCCGTGGTCGTGCCCGTCGTCGGCCGAGTGCTCTTCGCCCTCGTGCTCGTCGCCCTCTTCGCCCTGGAGCTCGTGCGCCTCGAGGTCCGCCGAGTCGGCGGCGTCGACGACGTGGGCGGGCTCGCGCTGGGCGATCGCGTCGTCCACGGCCGGCTGGAAGTCGGAGAGGTAGACGACGAGGTCCGCCTCGCCGACGCCGCGTGCAGCGGCGGGGGAGAGCTCGAGGTCGTGCGGCTCGGCACCCGAGGGCGTGAGCGAGCTGACGTCGACCAGGTCGCCGCCGATCTCCTGGGTGATGAACTGGAGCGGGTAGAACGAGGCGAGCACCTGGAGGCGTCCGTCGTCCGGGGTGTCCGAGCTGCTGCAGCCGGTGAGGGCGAGCGCAGCGCCTAGGGCGCTCACCGCGAGGGCAGCTGGGACACGAGACCGGGACATGTTCATGAGCATCATTCTCAATTGTGCGGGGGAGGGGTGTCAAACCCCTGCGCTGTCTCGTGGGTCACGGGGGTGCCGGGAGCGACCGGGTCCCAGAGGACCTCGTCCGGGCGGCGCTGCCAGAGGGTCTGCGGACCGTCGGGACTCAGGGCGTCGGTGAGCCAGAGCGTCTCGCCAGGTGCCCACCCCGCGAGCACGGTCGACGTGCCACGGATGGCCCCTCCCGGGACCGGCACCGCTCGACCGGCAGTCGACAGGTAGCCGCGGACCGTGAGGTGGACGGCGTCGAGATGGTGGGACGCCGCCTCCCAGTCCGGCATCCACCATGCGGTGTCGACCCCTGTGGCCTCCCACCAGCAGCTGCGCCGCGACCTGCTGACGTCGAGCGGGAACCGAGCCACCAGCCGCGCGAGGTCGTCCGGGCCGTCGATCTCGTAGACCTCGACCGGGTGCTCGGTACGCAGCGGCCAGGTCCTGGCCCGGTCCCACCCGAAGCTGTCTTCTGTGGTGGAGAGCCCGCTGGGCCCGAGAGAGGGGACGACCGCAGAGGTCACGACAGGACGCGCGGAGAACGGGGGCGACCACCAGTCGCCGCCGATCGCGTGCCGGGCCCCACGGTCCGAGCCGATGTGCCGGGCCTCCGCCTCGTCCTGCGCAGCACGCCACGCGGCGAGCCTGCGGTCCACCCCGGTGAGCGGTGAGCGTGCTGAGGGGACCTCGTCGTCGAGCATCTCGACCTCGTGCAGGTCTTCGGTGTCGACCGGGGCCGTCCACCACCTGGTCGCCGGGGAGGTGACGAGCAGCTCGGCGACCTGTCGGAGTGCCTCACGGCCGACCGGGAGCGCGAGCGCGAGGTCCCACTCGTCGGGTGGCTCCCAGTACCGGGCGGCGTCGACCGAGGCCGTGAGCGCGAGGGACACGCTCTCGACGGAGAGGTCGAGCGGGACCGTCCCGGTGGCGCGCGACCTGCCAGGTGCCTCCTCGTCAGGGGCGAGCGGCGGGCGGCCTGTCTCTCGTTCGTGCGCTCGCTCCGCGACCTGGTCTGGTGTCGCTGCGACCAGCGTCAGCGCACCGAGGATCTTCGCGAGCCTTCCCGACATGAGCCTGGGGTCGTCGTGGCAGCGCCACGGCACCTGCCAGACCTCGAGGACCTGGAACGCGATCTCCAGGCACACGCGCCTGCCGCGCGGGCCGGCCAGCAGGTCGTCGAGGACCAGCGGTGCAGTCTCCGTGCCGTGCGCCGCCGTCGGCCGCCGGCCGGGGGCATCGTCTGCCGGCTGTGCGCTGGTCACGTCAGCCACGGCCCATCGCGGCGAGCTGCTGGGTCGCACGCTCGATGCTCGCCTCCGTCTTGACGAAGGTGAAGCGGATGCTCGACCTGAACAGTGCTGCAGTCTCCGAACCGGCACGGCAGAACGCGCTCACGGGTACACCGACTACCCCGGCGAGCTCTGGCAGCCGCCGCGCGAGGTCGACCCCGTCGTCGTAGCCGAGGGGAGCGCCATCGGCCACGACGAAGTACGTGCCCTGCGGCACGACGACGTCGAAGCCGGCCGTCACCAGCCCGTCGCACAGCAGGTCCCGGCGCCGTGCGAGCGACGACGCGAGCGCCTGGACCGCCTCCTCCCCGCGAGGGTCGGTGAGCGCGAGCGCGACGGCCGGCTGGAACGGCGCACCGTTGACGTAGGTGAGGTACTGCTTCACGGTGCGGATCGCGGTGACCAGGTCGGCGCGCGCGTGCAACCAGCCGATCTTCCATCCCGTGAGCGAGAAGGTCTTGCCGGCCGAGGAGATCGTCACGGTCCGGTCTGCCATCCCCGGCAGGGTTGCCACCGGGACGTGCGCTGCGCCGTCGAAGGTCAGGTGCTCGTACACCTCGTCGGTCACGACGATCACGTCGTGACGCTGCGCGACGGCCGCGATCTCCTCGAGCTCCTCCCGCGTCAGGACCGTGCCGGTGGGGTTGTGCGGGGTGTTGACGAGGATGATCCGGGTCTGCGGTCCGATGGTCTCCCGCAGCGCCTCGACGTCGAGCGCGAAGCGGGCAGGTGGCTCGGCGTGCTCTCGACCTGCGGCGGGCTCCCGGACGTCCGTGCTCGTCGAGACGGCAGCCCGTCGCAGCGGCACCGTCCGGTGGACGGCCCCCGCGAGCGCGATCGCCGCCGCGTGGGAGTCGTAGAAGGGCTCGAGGGTCACGACCTCGTCCCCGGGCTCGCAGAGTGCGAGCAGCGTCGCGGTGATCGCCTCGGTCGCGCCGGCTGTGACGAGGACCTCGGAGCTCGGGTCGACGTGCAGCCCGTAGCGGCGCTCCTGGTGCTGGGCGACCGCGCGCAGCAGCTCGGGCGTGCCCGGCCCTGGCGGGTACTGGTTGACCCCGGCGCGGATCGCGCTGACCGCAGCCTCACGGACGAACTCCGGTCCGTCGTCCTCGGGGAAGCCCTGCCCAAGGTTGATCGCCCCGGTCGAGGCCGCCAGCGCGGACATCTCGGCGAAGATCGTCGGTGCGACGGACCCGTCGGGTGCGAGCAACCCTGCGGCCTGGGCGGTGCGGTACCAGGCGCCTGCCGGTCGTGGTGTCGTCATGGTGCTCCAGGTGCTGGTCGCTGGTGAGTCAGGCTCTCGGTCGTCCTCGATCTGTCCTGGCCAGGCTAGCGAGGTGAGCCAGGGGCGCGGGCGCTCGTCCGCGCAGGCTGTGGACGGGAAGCCGGTGCGGCCTCGGTGTGGACGGCCGGGCCGTCGCGGGCGAGCCCGACGCAGGCCGGGCACGCGCCGGCGAGTAACCTGGGAGCCGGCGCACGACGTGCGTCGACCACCTCTGCCCCACGAGCCACGTGCGGGCACCGATGTTCTTGGAGTGATCACTGTGGCCCAAGCGCCCTCCCGTCTCGATGCCGCCATCTCCCTCGCGAAGCGTCGTGGCTTCGTCTTCCAGTCCGGCGAGATCTACGGAGGTTCGCGCTCCGCCTGGGACTACGGGCCCCTCGGTGTCGAGCTCAAGGAGAACATCAAGCGCCAGTGGTGGCGGACGATGGTCACCAGCCGCGACGACGTCGTCGGCCTCGACTCGGCAGTCATCCTGCCGCGCAAGATCTGGGAGGCCTCCGGCCACGTCGGGGTGTTCACCGACCCGCTGACCGAGTGCCTCTCGTGCCACAAGCGCTTCCGCGAAGACCAGATGCTCGAGGAGTTCGAGGAGAAGAAGGGCCGCGCCCCCGAGGGCGGCCTCGCCGAGATCGCCTGCCCCAACTGCGGGACCCGTGGGCAGTGGACCGAGCCGCGCGACTTCAACATGATGCTCAAGACCTACCTCGGCCCCGTCGAGGACGAGTCCGGGCTGCACTACCTGCGCCCCGAGACCGCGCAGGGCATCTTCGTGAACTTCGCCAACGTCGTCGGTGCGAGCCGCAAGAAGCCGCCCTTCGGCATCGGCCAGATCGGCAAGTCCTTCCGCAACGAGATCACGCCCGGGAACTTCATCTTCCGCACGCGCGAGTTCGAGCAGATGGAGATGGAGTTCTTCGTCGAGCCCGGCACGGACGCCGAGTGGCACCAGTACTGGATCGACCTGCGCACGGCCTGGTACGTGGACCTCGGCATCAGCCGTGACAACCTGCGCCTGTACGAGCACCCGCAGGAGAAGCTGTCGCACTACTCCACGCGCACCGTCGACATCGAGTACCGCTTCGGCTTCACAGGGAGCGAGTGGGGCGAGCTCGAGGGCATCGCGAACCGGACCGACTTCGACCTCAAGACGCACTCGGAGCACTCCGGCAAGGACCTCAGCTACTTCGACCAGGGCAAGAACGAGCGCTGGGTCCCGTACGTCATCGAGCCCGCGGCCGGTCTGACCCGCTCGCTCATGGCGTTCCTCGCCGAGGCGTACACCGAGGACGAGGCCCCCAACGCGAAGGGTGGCGTCGACACCCGCACCGTGCTCAAGCTCGACCCGCGCCTGTCGCCGGTCAAGGCCGCAGTCCTGCCGCTGTCGCGCAACGAGCAGCTCTCGCCCAAGGCGCGCGACCTCGCGGCCGAGCTCCGCAAGCACTGGAATGTCGACTTCGACGACGCCGGTGCGATCGGGCGCCGCTACCGCCGCCAGGACGAGATCGGCACGCCGTTCTGCATCACGGTCGACTTCGACACCCTCGACGACCAGGCGGTGACGATCCGCCACCGCGACGACATGTCGCAGGAGCGCGTCGCCCTCGACCAGGTCACCGCGTACCTCGGCGCCAGGCTCCTCGGAGCCTGACGCCTGCTGGGCGCCGCGCCACGCGTCGTCCGGTGCTGCCGCGTCTGACGCCCGCGTCTCGGCCCTCCACGGGTCGTGGCGCGGGCGTTCGTCGTCCGGGGGAGAGGTGTGGCAGACCGTGCCCGGCGGGTGTCGTCGTGTGACCATCGTCGGGTGCCCTCCGACGCCCACCTCGACGACCGCCCGCTCGCCGTCCGCGCCGTCGCCTCCGTGCGCACCTCGCGGTGGCGCGGTCGACAGTTGCGCATGTGCCGCTACGACGCGCTGCACCACGACGGCCACGTCGAGACCGACGTGCGGCTCACCGTCATGTACCGACGGTCCCCAGCAGACTTCGAGACGGTGTCGCGGACCGTGCACCACAGCTGCCCCGAGGTCGGCACGGGAGCGTGGGTCGACGCCGCCGGTCGCGTGGTTGACGGTCCTGGTCCCCTCGACCACCCGGGCTGGCCCCGCAACGGTCGCCGGGTGCCGTGGCCGATGCCTGAGGCTCGCCCCGACCCGCGGCGCGCGGCACGGTGGCGTGCGGCTCTGGGTGGCGCAGCGCTCGTCGTCGGGATCGTGCTCCTCGTGGGGACTGCGGGCGACGGACCCGTCGGTGCGCTCGGTGCGCTGTCCGCGCTCTGCGGAGCCGCAGCCCTCGCGACCCTGCTGCGGGATGGGACGCGCCGGCGCTGACCTGCCGGACCGGTGGTCTGCTGCACGGGCAGGGCAGGGCGCAGAGCAGGTGTCAGTGCCCCTCGACGGGCGTGTTGGCGACCGGGTGGCCGTCCGAGTGGCGTGACGAGTCCGCCGTCAGGTCGCCGCGCAGCGTGACCGCCGCGAGCACGCAGCACCCCGCGAAGACGACGGCCCCGGCCACGACAGGGATCACTAGGTCGACCGCTGCCAGCACGCCGCCCAGGGCCGACCCGACCGCCAGCCCCAGGAGCCCGAGCACGCGCGCGGTGGCCCCGACGCGTCCGAGCAGCTCGTCCGGGACCAGACGCTGGCGCAGCGAGAGGGCACAGATGCTCCAGATGACCGCGTGCAGGATGTACAGCGCGAGCAGCACGCCTGCGACCAGCGGGTCCCTCGTCAGGGAGAGCCCTGTGAGCGTCACCGCGGCGAGGGCGAGGCTGGCGACGATCGTCCACCTGTAGCCCAGGCGACGCCGCAGCCGAGGCGCGAGGGCAGACCCGAGGAGCCCACCGAGCGCAGAGAAGGCGAGCAGCAGGCCGTATCCGGTGCCGTCCAGCCCGAGCCGCTCCTCGGCGACCAGGACGAGGATCGAGAACGGCAGCATGTACCCGACGCTGGCCAGCGCCCCGACCAGCGCGAGGCTGCCCACGACCCTGTGGTGCGCGAGCCAGACGATGCCGGCACGAGCCTCTGCGGAGACCGACGGGCGGGGCACGACGGCGTCCGCAGATGCCCTCGACGGTCGACGCACCGGCAGAGCGAGGGCGACGAGGCCCGCAAGCGCCCACAGCCCTCCCATCGCGAGGACGGGGGCAGCCGCCGCGAGCGCGAAGAGGAACCCACCGAGCGGTGGACCGGCGAGCTCGTCGGCGATGAGCTGACCCGCAGCGATCCGGCTGTTGGCGGTGTCGAGACGGTCGCGGCCGACGAGCGAGGGCACCATGGTCAGGGCCGCGCTGTCGACCATGCTCTCCAACGTCCCGACGACGGCCATCGTCGCGTAGAGGAGGACCAGCGACGAGACGCCGAGGTGGACCGTGAGCGCCAGGGCCACGAGAGCCCCACCCCGCAGCAGGTTGGCGGTCACCATGAGCGTGCGGCGGTCTGCCCGGTCGACCCACACGCCGACGGGCAGCGCCACCAGGAGGCGGACGAGGGCGTAGAGCGTCGCGAGCCCTGCCACGAGACGAGGGTCGTCAGTCATGGACGCCGCAAGGAGCGGCATCGAGACGAAGGCGATCCCGTCAGCCAGGTTGGACAGCGCGTTCGCACTCCAGAGCACGGAGAACATGCGGCCTAGGGGCATCGGTCCACCTGAGAGGTGAGGGCGACCGAGCCGTGGTCGTCCGGTGAGCGTGCCACGAGGAGCCCTCCCATGCCTCTGCTCAGAGAGCAAGCGTGGCCCGGCGCACATCTCGGCGCGCCGGGCCAGGCTTGATCGGCTCGTCCCTGGCAGGCGTCGTCAGCCTGCTCCAGGGACCGCCGTCCCTACTTGATGAAGAGCATCTCGCGGTACTTCGGCAGCGGCCAGACGGCGTCGTCGACCTGGGCCTCGAGGGCGTCCGCATAGCTGCGGGCCGTCTCCATGAGGGTCCGGACCGAGGACGCCGAGTGCTCCATGTGGGCCTTGGTGTCCGCGAAGTCGTGCTGCGCGAGCGCGGACTCCAGCTCCGTCACGGTCGAGAGCAGCAGGTTCGCGTTCTCGGCGATGACCTTGACCTGCGTGGTGTCGAAGGACACCCCGACCTCGTTGGCGACCGAGTACGTGGTCGCCAGGTCTGCGGCGTACTTGAGGGCGGTGGGGTAGATGACCGTCCGGGCCATGTCGATCACGAGGCGAGCCTCGACGGCGATCGAGTTGATGTACTGCTCGGAGTACACCTCGTACCGGGCGTTGAGCTCGACCGCCGAGAGCACGCCGGTGCGCTCGAAGAGCGCGATGACGTCAGGCTCGGTGTAGACCGGGAGCGCCTCGGCGCTCGTCGGCAGGTTGCGCAGGCCACGCTCGGACACAGCAGCCTCGTGCCAGTCGGAGGAGTAGCCGTCGCCGCCGAAGACGGCGTCGCCGTGCAGCTCCATGAGCTCCTTGACGACGACAGCGACGGCCTCGGGGCGCGTCAGCCCGGCGTCGAGCTGCTTCTCGAGCTGGTCGGCGACCCAGGTGAGGGAGTCGGCCAGCATGGTGTTGAGGGCTGTGAGCGGCCCGGAGATCGACTGCGAGGACCCGACGGCGCGGAACTCGAAGCGGTTCCCCGTGAAGGCGAAGGGCGAGGTGCGGTTGCGGTCGCCCGGGTCGCGCTGGAAGTTGAGTATCTGCGACAGGCCGAGGTCCATCATGCCGCCGTCGGTCGAGACCGAGATCTTGCCGGCCTTGATGTCGTTGTAGACACCCTCGAGCTGGTCGCCGAGGTACACCGAGAGGATCGCCGGGGGCGCCTCGTTGGCACCGAGGCGGTGGTCGTTGGACGCCGACGCGATGACGGCGCGCAGGAGCGGGCCGTACTTGTGCACGCCGCGGATGACCGCACCGCAGAAGAGCAGGAAGTTGAGGTTGTGCTCGGGCGAGGTCCCCGGGTCCAGCAGGTTGCCCTGGGTCGAGTTCCCGACCGACCAGTTGACGTGCTTGCCCGAGCCGTTGAGGCCGGCGAAGGGCTTCTCGTGCAGCAGGCACAGGAACCCGTGCTCGGCGGCGGTCGCCTTCATGACGGTCATGAGCAGCTGCTGGTGGTCCGCGGCGACGTTGGCGGACTCGTGGTACGGCGCGATCTCGAACTGCCCCGGGGCGACCTCGTTGTGGTGGGTCTTGGCCGGGATGCCCAGGCGGTAGAGCTTCTCTTCGAAGGCCTGCATGAAGACCTGGACGCGCTCGGGGATCGCCCCGAAGTAGTGGTCGTCGAACTCCTGGCCCTTGGCGGGCGGGGCGCCGAAGAGCGTGCGGCCCGAGAGCAGCAGGTCCGGGCGGGCGGCGGCGAAGTGCTGGTCGACGAGGAAGTACTCCTGCTCAGGGCCGCAGCTCGCGTCGAGCGGTGCGATGTCGGTCTCGCCCATGAGCGTCAGGACCCGGCGCGCGGAGGCGTCCATCGCGGAGATCGAGCGGAGCAGCGGGATCTTCTTGTCGAGGGACTCCCCGGTCCAGGACATGAAGACCGAGGGGATCATCAGGGTCGCGCCGTTGGCGGTCCACATGATGTACGCGGGGCTCGTCGGGTCCCAGGCTGTGTAGCCGCGCGCAGCGTTCGTCATGCGCAGCGAGCCGTTGGGGAAGGACGAGCCGTCGGGCTCGCCCTTGATGAGCAGGCTGCCCGTGAACTCGGTGATCGCGTGACCGTCGGAGTTGGTGACGATGAACCCGTCGTGCTTCTCGGCCGTGATGTTGGTGAGCGGGTAGAACACGTGCGAGAAGAACTTCGCGCCCTTGCTCATCGCCCAGGTCTTCATCGCGGCGGCGACGATGTCAGCCGTGGCCGGGTCGAGCGGCTCGCCGGTCTTGACGGTCTTCTTGACGGCCTTGAAGGCGGTCTTGGAGAGCGCCTCCTCCATCTTCGCGAGGTTGAAGACGTCGGTCGCCCAGGTCTCGCTCAGCGGCTGCGTCTCGGCCGTCTGCACGGCGGGGCGGTTGAGGACCTCGGTGATCGCCTGGCTTCGGACGTGGTTGGCAGTCATGATCCAGCTCTCCATCGGTGACATTCGCTCTGGGCACGCTAAGGCCCGTGTGTTTCATGGAAGGGCCCCAGTGTTTCAGGCATGTTTCGTGACCGCTCCGCGAGAGCCCGCCTCGATCACCCTGGGCGGAGCCGTCGGACGGCCACGTCGAGCCACCGAGCACACGTCGTCCTCCCCGTGCCAGGTGCGAAGACCTGACCTAGGGTGGTCGGCATGATCTTCCAGGGGGCTGAAGGCACATGACACTGGGCAAGGTGCTCGTCGTCGACGACAACTACGACATCTGCGACCTGCTCGCGCTCAAGCTCACGAACGCGGGCTTCGACGTCACCCAGGCGAACGACGGGATCACCGGTCTCGAGCTCGGGCTGAACGGGTCCTTCGACCTCGTGGTGCTCGACGTCATGATGCCGGGCATGTCCGGCATCGACGTGCTCCGCAGGCTCCGTGACGCCGAGCAGACCGCGACCACCCCGGTGCTGCTGCTCACCGCGAAGACCCAGGAGCGCGACGTCGAGTCGGGCTTCGGAGCAGGCGCCGGGGAGTACATGACCAAGCCCTTCAGCCCCCGGGAGCTGCTCGTACGCGTCAAGGCGATGCTCGCACGCAGTCAGTCCTGACGTGCTGACGCTCTCCTGGTCGGTGCTGATCGGCACGCTGGTGGTGCTCGCCGTGTGCTGTACGGCGCTGCTGGTCGCGACAGTCGCCGTGAGGCTCTCCCGAGCACGCCGGGCGCGGCGCCACGACGAGCGCACCGCCCAGGTGAAGCCCCTCGTCCTGGAGGTCCTCACCGCCGAGGACGAGGAGGTCGCGCCGGCCTGCGAGGCCGTCGCAGCGCTCCCTGACGCGCTGTGGCCCGCTGCCGAGACCTTCGTCCTGGCCGCCTTCGACTCTGTGCGCGGCGAGGTCCGTGACGCCCTCGTCCAGGTCCTCATCGCGCGGGGCACGCTCGACCGCGCCCTGGCCGCCACCCAGTCCCGCAGCGCCGTCAGGCGGGCTCGGGCCGCCGAGGTGATCGGGATCGTCGGGCACGTCTCCGGACGACGAGCTCTCGTCCGCCTTCTGTCCGACCCGAACATCGAGGTCCGCACCGTCGCCGCCCGTGCTCTCGGGCAGATCGGCGACCCGCACCTCACGTCGATCCTCCTCGACTCCCTGCGCCCGGGATCCGACGTCCCGCCGAGCGTCGTGGGGACGGCGCTCCTCGGGTCGGGCGAGACCGACACGGCCGCCCTCGAGGCCGGTCTCGCCGCCGACGACGAGGTCGTCCGGCTCACAGCCATCGCCGTGTCGGCGGAGCTGCTCGTCCTCGCGACAGCCCGAGCCGTCGCAGACCGCGGGCTGACCGACCCGTCGGTGACGGTCCGGGTCCAGGCTGCCCGAGCGCTCGCGCGGCTCGGCGGTGCCTGGGCCGTCCCGGCACTCGCGGCCGCGACCGTCCCGACCGAGGCGTCTGTCGTCAGGGTCGCGGCGACGCGCACCCTGGCCGAGATGCCCTTCCCGCCGGCCAGGGCGCACCTCGCCCTGCTCCGAGACGACGACGACCCCGACGTCCGCCGGCTCGCCACCGCTGCGACACCGTCCCGCGAGACCGCAGGAGGCGACCGATGACGCTCGACCCGGTGCGGGACGCCCTCCTGACGTTCTTCGACGTCTCAGGCCCGTGGCTCCTGCTCTACTTCTTCCTCATCAACACCTCGTACCTCGTGCTCATCATCCTGGCGAGCGTGAACTTCGGCAGGCACCTGCGGCGCACGCAGTTCTCCGGGACGACGAGCGCCGCACGGTCGCCCCTGACCCCGGGGGTCTCCGTCCTGCTGCCCGCGTACAACGAGGCGAACGTCATCCTCGACTCGGTGCGCTCGGTCCTCGACCTGCGGTACCCGGACCACGAGGTCGTGGTCATCAACGACGGCAGCACCGATGCGACCCTCGAGAGGCTCGTCGAGACCTTCGGCCTCGTGCGCAGCGGGCGGGACGTCGCGGGGCGGATCGAGGTCCGCGGGGCGGTGCGTGACGTGTGGGTCCCCGCCGACGAGAGCATCCCGCTGGTGGTCGTCGACAAGGAGAACTCCGGGCGCTCGGACAGCCTGAACATGGGGATCAACGTCGCCTCGCGCGACCTGGTCGTCATGGTCGACGCAGACTCCGTCCTCGACCCTGACGCACTCCTCGTCGTGTCCAAGCCCTTCGCCGACGACCCGCAGAACGTGGTCGCGACCGGCGGGGTCATCCGCGCGGCGAACGGCTGCCGCGTGGTCGGCGGCCGTGTGGTCGACGTGCGGATGCCACGCTCGGTCGTGGCACGCATCCAGGTGGTCGAGTACCTCCGCTCCTTCTTGCTCGGCCGTGCCGGGTGGTCGCAGGCCGACGCGCTCATCCTCATCTCGGGGGCCTTCGGCATGTTCCGACGGGACATCCTCCTCGAGGCCGGCGGGCTCGACGCCGACTCGATCGGCGAAGACTTCGAGCTCGTCATGCGTATCCACAAGATGATGAAGGACTCGAAGCGCGACTACAGGGTCGTGTTCGTCGCCGAACCCGTGAGCTGGACCGAGGTCCCCGACACCCTCGCGGTCCTCGGACGTCAACGACGTCGCTGGCACCGTGGTCTGTGGGAGGTCCTCTGGGGCTACAGGCGCATGACCTTCAACCCGCGCTACGGGCGCATCGGAATGGTGGCGCTCCCGTACTACTGGTTCTTCGAGCTCTTCGCCCCGCTCCTCGAGGTCGTCGGCGTGATCGTCGTCCCGCTCGGGCTGCTCCTCGGGGTGGTCAACGTCCCGTTCGCCGTGGCCTTCCTCCTCGTGGCCTATGTGTACGCCTTCTTCGTCACCTGCGCGGCGCTGCTCGTGGAGGAGATCTCGTTCCACAGGTACGCCCGCTGGCGCGACCTCGGCGCGATCGTCCTCGCTTCCGTCGCCGAGAACATCGGCTACAGGCAGCTCACCGCGCTGTGGCGCCTGCAGGGATGGTGGGCCAGCCTGCGCAAGAAGAAGGCCGTCTGGGGGACCATGACGCGGGCCGGCTTCGGCAGCAGCTGACGCCCTCTCGGCCCGCTAGGTGAGGGTAGCCTTGCCGCGATGATCTCCTCCCCAGCACCGTGCGCGCGGACCACCTCAGCAGACACGACGGACGACGCCTGCGGTCCTCGGGAGCGAGCATGAGCGACCGACAGCCCGACGGTGCGTCCCGCAAGCCACGCCGCGTCGGCTGCGCGCGGATCTCTCGCGACCTCGACGAGCCGATGGCAGGAGCCGCGGGCCGGGCAGACGCATGGGTGCTCGTCGAGCACCCTGGTCCCTGGCCCTCCGAGGCACCCGAGGGCATCCTCCCCGACGCGGTGATCGAGCACCTGGGGCAGCCTGGCGTCAGGGTGGTGCTCGTCCGCCGCCCGCGCTCGCGAACCGTCACCAGGCCCGCCTGCTTCGTCGCGTCGACGCACCCCGACGGCCCCTGGGTCCGCCGTGTCGAGATCGAGACCTACGACGACCTGCTGACGCTCGACGTGGCGGCCGCCGCCGCCGGAGTCCGACCCGTGGCGGGGGAGCCGCACGACCTCCCTCTCGTCCTCGTGTGCACCCACGGGCGTCGCGACGTGTGCTGCGCCGAGCTCGGCCGGCCGTTGCTCCCCGGCATGTCCGCACGGGACGACGTCGACGTGTGGGAGTGCACCCACGTGGGCGGCGACCGCTTCGCCGCGAACGTCGTGCTGCTGCCGCACGGCCTGCACTACAGCCGTCTCGTCGACGAGAGCGCCGCCGCGGTGCTCGACGCCTACGTCGACGGACGGGTGGTCTCCGAGCACCTGCGGGGACGCTCGGCCTTCAGCCAGCCGGCCCAGGTGGCCGAGCACGCCGTGCGGCAGCACACCGGCATCACCGAGGTCGACGGCTTCGCGATCCTCTCCGAGCAGGTGGACAAGGACGGCACGAGCGCACGCGTCGAGATCCGTCACCTTTCGACGACCTTCGTGGTCTGCGCGGAGCGCACGCCGACACCGGGCGCCCCGGAGACCCACGCCTGCGTGCGGGGCGTCGAGCCCGCCCGGTGGAGCTCGTGGCGCGCGAGCAGCGTCGAGGAGATCGGCGGGTGCTGAGGCTCACGGCATGCTCGGGGCCGTCCCGCGTCCCCTAGCCGAGGGCAGGCGGTCGTCCGGTCGCATCGGTGACAGGCATCTCGTCCGCCGGAGCACCCGCCTCTCGCGGCGGCGGTGGGATACTGGAGCAATGACTTCCACGACCACCCTCGAAGCGACCGGCGCGCCTACGGACGGGCCGGGCACGTCCGCCCAGGCCACGCCGTTCCTCCCGCCGCTGCGCATCGGCCAGCACACTGTGCCGTCGCCCGTGGTCCTGGCACCCATGGCGGGCGTGACGAACACGGCCTTCCGCAAGCTCTGCCGCGAGCACGGACCGGGCGGTCTGTACGTCGCCGAGATGGTCACGTCGCGCGCGATCGTCGAGCGCAACGAGCAGGCGCTGCGCATCGTCACCTTCGAGGACGGTGAGTCGCCCCGCTCTGCCCAGGTCTACGGCGTGGACCCGGCTACCGTCGGCGCAGCCGTCGAGATCATCGCGGGCGAGGGGCGTGCCGACCACGTCGACCTCAACTTCGGCTGCCCGGTCCCCAAGGTGACCCGCAAGGGCGGTGGCGCGGTGCTGCCGTGGAAGCGCGAGCTCTTCACCCGCATCGTCGACGCGGCCGTCGAGGCCGGCGCACGGCACGACGTCCCGGTGACCATCAAGATGCGCAAGGGGATCGACGACGAGCACCTCACGTACCTCGAGGCCGGCCTCATCGCCGAGCAGGCCGGTGTCGCGGCCGTCGCGCTGCACGCCCGCACCGCTGCCGAGTACTACTCAGGGACGGCCGACTGGTCCGCGATCCGCCAGCTCAAGGAGACCGTCACGAGCATCCCGGTGCTCGGCAACGGCGATATCTGGTCGGCCGAGGACGCTCTCGAGATGGTCCGCCAGACCGGCTGCGACGGCGTGGTCGTCGGACGCGGCTGCCAGGGGCGCCCGTGGCTCTTCGCCGACCTCATGGCCGCCTTCAACGGTTCGGACGAGCGGGTCACCCCAGGCCTCGGCTACGTCGCCGAGACGATCTACAGGCACGGTGAGCTCATGGCCGAGTTCTTCCAGGACGAGGACAAGGGCACCCGCGACCTCCGCAAGCACATGGCCTGGTACCTCAAGGGCTACGCCGTCGGCGGCGACGCGCGACGCGCCCTCGCGATGGTCTCGACCCTCGCCGAGCTGCGCACGCACCTCGACACCCTCGACCACGACCAGCCGTACCCCGGCAAGGACGCGGAGGGTCAGCGCGGACGCCAGGGCAGCCCGAAGAAGCCGCACGTCCCCGACGGCTGGCTCTCGTCCCGCGAGCTGAGCGACGAGCACCGCGCCAAGCTGCTCGAGGCCGAGCTGAGCGTCTCGGGCGGCTGACCCGCCAGGCTGCTGATGCCTCGGTGGGGTCGACCGCCTCCGCGCAGCAGGCCTTGTCAGACCCGGCGGACCTCGACGCGTCGAGCCAGCGCTGCGGCGTGCTCGGGTGTCGCGGTCCTCGCGCCGAGGTCAGTGGTCGTCACGGCAATCGCCCCTGTCGCCGCGCCGAGTGCGAGCGACTCGAGGGTCGCCCCGCCGGCCAGGTGCGCGGCGATCATGCCCGCGACGAAGCCGTCCCCGGCGCCGTTGGTGTCGACCACGACGTCGACAGGAGCGGTCCCTACCTCGATGAAGCCGTGCTCGTCGAGGGCCAGCGCGCCGCGGGAGCCACGTGTGCACACCGCGAGCCTCGCTCCGCGCGAGACGCGGTCGCGCAGGTAGGCGTTCGGGTCGTCCAGGCGAGACTCGCTGACGACCACGACGTCTGCCCCGTCGGCGAAGGGGCGCTGGAACTCCTGCTTCCCGTCATCGTCGTGCACGTCGCACCACACCGGCACCCCGAGAGCCCGGGCCTGCGCGATCAACGGGATGCTGCTGGCGGCGAGGTCCAGCACGGCCACGGCTGCACCGTGCAGGGAGGCACCTGTGTCGGGGGCCTCTGGGGCGTGCGGCAGCTCGAGGTAGATCGAGAGTCGACCTCCGTCAGCCGCCATGAGATTCAGATGACGCTCACTCCTCCCCCCGTCAGCCTCGGCGGTCTCGAGCCTGATGCGCTCGTGCGTGAGGGCGGCGCGGACCAGGGCGCCCGGCTCGTCGTCTCCCAGGATCGTCCGCAGGACGACGTCGACGCCCAGCGCCGCGAGCGAGACGGCTTTTCCCGCCGAGGTACCACCGAGACCGTCGCGGTACCCGGACGCGAAGATGGTCTGGCTGACCGGTCCCGGGAGCGACTCCACCTCGACGAGGGTGTTCCAGGACGCCGGACCGTTGACGAACACGTGGCTCATGGCTCGAGCCTACGGTCGCCGAGGCATACGCCCGGTACGCCGCCGTGCGGTGACCACCCGTGGTCAGGAGGCGGTCCGCCCGACCCGCCGCAGGAGATACCGGCCAGACGCGCCGCAGGGGGCGGCCCCAGACGGGACCGCCCCCTGCGGGCGTCCTAGAGGTCGAGCGACCGAGAGACCGTCAGGCCTGGACCCACACCGTGGTGTCCTGCGGCACGGCAGTCTGCTCGCCGACCGTGGTCAGCGGACCGCTCGTGATGAGCACCTGGGCGCCAGCGGGCAGAGCGATCGGCGACTCGCCGAAGTTCGTCAGCACGAGCACGTCGTTGTTGACGAAGGCGAGCACCGAGGCCGACCCTGCGAAGTCCTCGACCCAGCCGAGCGACCCGAGACCGAGGTCCTTCGCACGACGCGTGGCGAGAGCCGCCTTGTACATGGAGTACGTCGAGCCCTCGGTCGTGCGCTGCACGTCGGCCGCGCACTCCTTGTAGGTGTCGGGCTGGGGCAGCCAGGTCTTGCCGGTCGGGCCGAAGCCGTAGCCGGGCGCGTCGGCGACCCAGGGGAGCGGCACGCGGCAGCCGTCGCGGCCGGCCTCGGTGTAGCCGGAGCGCCACCAGGCCGGGTCCTGACGGAGGTCGTCGTCGAGGTCGGTGTGCTCTGGCAGCCCGAGCTCTTCACCCTGGTACACGTACGCCGAGCCGGGGAGGCCGAGCATCTGGAGGGTCGCGGCGCGGGCGCGGCGCAGACCGAGCTCGGCGTCGGGCTGCGGGTCGGTCTTGCCGATCCCGTTCGGGCGCACCGCAGCACCGGTGAGGCCCATGCGGGAGGCGTGACGGACCACGTCGTGGTTCGACAGCACCCAGGTGGTCGGCGCGCCGACGGCGTCCGAGGCCTCGAGCGACGCGGTGACGACGCCGCGCAGCGCGGCGGCGTCCCAGGCCGTCGTCAGGTACGAGAAGTTGAAGGCCTGGTGCATCTCGTCGCTGCGCACGTAGCGTGCGAGGCGGCTCAGCGGCTCGACCCACGCCTCGGCGACGAGGGCACGGTCGCCCTCGTAGGGTGCGAGGACCTTGTGCCAGGCGCGGTAGATGTCGTGGACACCCTCCTGGTCGAACATCGGCCCGGAGTTGCCGGCACCCGTCGAGCCGTCGTCGGCGGCCTCGTGGGAGTCCTCGGGGCCGGGAGCCTCGGAGGAGCCCTCGACCATCGCGACCTCGCCGTCCCAGTCGGGCAGACCCGGGGCCTTGACCATGCCGTGGGCGACGTCGATGCGGAAGCCGTCGACCCCGCGGTCGAGCCAGAACCGCAAGATGTCCTCGAACTCGCTGCGCACCTCGGGGTGGTTCCAGTCGAGGTCGGGCTGGCGCGTGTCGAACATGTGCAGGTACCACTGGCCGTCGGTGATGCCGTCGGTCGCGGCTGCGGCGCGCTCGCTGACGCGCGTCCAGGCCGGTCCGCCGAAGATCGACTTCCAGTTGTTCGGCGGGAGCTCGCCGTGCTCGCCCTGGCCCTCGCGGAACAGGTAGCGGGCCCGCTCGGGGCTGCCGGGGCCGGCGGCGAGGGCGGCCTGGAACCAGGCGTGCTCGTCCGAGGTGTGGTTCGGGACGAGGTCGGCGATCACCTTGAGGCCACGCTCGTGCGCGCCGGCCAGGAGAGCCTCGAAGTCGTCGTTCGTGCCGAACAGCGGGTCGACCTCGCGGTAGTCGGCGACGTCGTAGCCGGCGTCGGCCTGCGGGGAGCGGTAGAACGGCGAGAGCCAGATCGCGTCGACGCCGAGGTCGACGAAGTGGTCGAGCTTCGAGGTGATGCCGGGGATGTCACCGATGCCGTCGCCGTCGGCGTCGGCGAAGGAGCGCGGGTACACCTGGTAGATCACGGCGGTGCGCCACCACTCACGGGCTGCGTCGCTCGCCGCGTGGATCACGGAGACTGTGGGGCTGGTGCTGGTCAGCTCGAGGGCGTCGGCGGCCGGGGCGGCAGCTGAGGTCGAGTCGAGGTTGGTCACGGCGGAGAGGTCCTTCGTGGTCGGAGACGGTGGATCGGGGGGTGGCGTGGGGGCTCAGCTCGGGCGCTGGGCGGCGTGGATCCGCATGTCGGGCGAGGCGCCCGTGGAGTTGCGGACGATGAGCTCGGGGTGGAACAGCAGCTCGGACCTCGGTGCGCTGCCCCCGTTGAGGAGGGCGACGAGAGCGCTGATGGCCGCGTGGCACATGGCCGAGACGGGCTGGCGCACCGTGGTCAGGGGCGGGTCGGTGAAGGCGATGAGCGGCGAGTCGTCGTAGCCGACGACCGACAGGTCGTGCGGTACCGTCAACCGGCGCTGGTGGGCGGCGCGCACGACGCCGAGGGCCATGAGGTCGGAGCCGCAGACGATCGCGGTGTGCCCGGAGTCGATGAGGTCGCCGCCGGCGGCCTGGCCGCCCTCGACGGTGAACAGCGAGGTCGCGACGTGCGGGCTGGCGTCCTCGATGCCGAGGTGGCGCTGCACGGCGTCCTGGAAGCCCTCGAGCTTGCGGCGGGCCGTGATGAAGCGGTCCGGGCCGGTGGCCAGGCCGATCTTCTGGTGCCCGAGCGAGACGAGGTGGCGCACGGACAGCTCCATGGCGGCGGTGTCGTCGGCCGAGACGAAGGGAGCCTCGATGTCGGAGGCGAAACCGTTGATGAAGACGAGCGGGATGCCCCGGGCCAGCAGCCTGTCGTAGCGCTCGCGGCTGGCCTGGGTGTCCGCGTGCAGACCGGAGACGAAGATGATGCCGTCGATCGAGTGGTCGAGCAGCATCTCGATGTACTCGTCCTCGGTCGTACCGCCGGGGGACTGGGTGCACAGCAGCGGGGTGTACCCGCGCTGGGACAGCATGCTCTCGATCGTCTGCGCGAAGGCCGGGAACACGGGGTTGGTGAGCTCTGGGACGATCAGCCCGACGAGCCCCGCGGACCGGTTGCGCAGCTTCTCGGGGCGCTCGTAGCCGAGCACGTCGAGGGCCGCGAGCACGGCCTGTCGCGTCTCGGACGCGACGCCGACCTTGCCGTTGAGGACGCGCGACACCGTCGCGGTGCTGACCCCGGCCTGCTGGGCGAGGTCGGTCAGGCGGGTCTTGCCGGCACCTGAGCCTTCGGGCGGGATGAGAGACACACCAGACCTCCTTGTCGTGCGTCAGGGCTGTCGTAGCGCTGATGGGCGTGGCCACGGAGGGTGGCCCCCGAGGCATGTTGCAAGACGTTGCAGAGCGACGACCGGCGCCTCATGCTACGACAGATCCGCGTGATCAGTGAAGAACTGGGTGATCTCACCCTCTCGCCTGCAAGGACTCTCGCATCGTTGCCTGAAAGTTACTGCAACGGCTTGCAAGGGGACGCCGGGACGGGCTACGGTCTGGTCCATCAGGGCCAAGGACGGTGGATCTCGCCGGAGGAGGCCGGGTTCATCACTCATCTTTGGGAGCACAACGATGCGACGGAGCATCCTTCTCGCCGGTGCGCTGGTCACCAGCCTCACCCTCGCGGCCTGCGGGTCGAGCGACGACAGCAACGACGACACGGCCTCGGGCGACGCGACGACGGCTGCCGCCGGCGGCGCCGGTTCGCTCACGATCTGGGTGGACGAGACCCGTGAGGCAGCCGTCGGTGCTGCCGCCGAGTCCTTCACTGAGGAGACCGGGGTCGAGGTCGACCTCGTCCAGAAGAACTTCGCGGACGTCCGCCCAGACTTCCTCGCCCAGGTGCCGACCGGTGAGGGCCCCGACATCACCGTCGGTGCGCACGACTGGCTCGGAGAGTTCGTCAACAACGGCGTGGTCGCGCCGATCGAGATCGGTGAGAAGGCCTCGGAGTTCGACGAGGTCGCGCTCCAGGTCTACACGCTCGACGGCCAGCTCTACGGTCTGCCCTACGGCGTCGAGAACGTCGCGCTGATCCGCAACACCGCACTCGCTCCCGAGGCTCCGGCCACCTGGGACGAGATGGTCGCTGCTGGCCAGGCCGCCGGGACGAAGTTCCCCGTGCTCATCCAGAGCGACGGCGAGGCAGGCGACCCGTACACGCACTACCCGATGCAGACGTCCTTCGGCTCGAAGGTCTTCGCCCAGGACGCTGACGGCCGCTACACCTCCGAGCTCACGCTCGCCGGCGAGGAGGGCCAGGCCTACGCCGCATGGCTCGCCGAGCAGGGTGCTGCCGGGATCCTCGACGTCGACACCACGTACGACATCGTCCTCGAGGAGTTCAAGAACGGGAACTCGCCGTTCATCATCGGCGGACCGTGGATGGTCGACTCCTTCGAGGGCCTCGAGCTCGCGATCGACCCCGTCCCGTCCGCCGGTGGACAGCCGTCGCAGCCGTTCATGGGTGCCCCCGGGTTCTTCGTCAACGCGCAGAGCGAGAACCAGCTGCTCGCCAACGAGTTCCTCGTCGACTACATGTCGACCACCGAGGCCCAGGTCGCCCTCTACGAGGCCGGCAACCGTCTCCCGGCGCTGACCGCTGCTGCCGACGAGGTCGCTGCCAAGGACCCGATCGTCGCGGGCTTCCGTGACGCTGCCGCCGACGCCGTCCCCGCACCGTCCATCCCCGAGATGGCATCGGTCTGGACCTTCTGGGGCAACACCGAGGCCGCGATCGTCTCCGGCAAGGCCGCCCCGGCCGAGGCCTGGGACAAGATGGTCAGCGACATCCAGGGCGCGATCGACGCCACGTCCTGATCCTCCGTACCACCTCCGTGGCGCGGGCTCCTCGTGGGCCCGCGCCACGCCTGGGCTCACGCAGCCGTGACCCCCACCCCCGAACTCCCGCTCCACCTCGTGTGCGACGCGGTCCGCAGCACGTCGCACGGAGGAACAGATGAGCTCGACCCAGCAGAAGCCCGAGGCGCAGGTGGACGGCCCTCGGCGGACGCCCTCGTCCCTGCTCTCGCACGCGCGAGACTTCCGTCCAGGATTCCTCGTCAAGCTGGCGGTCATGGCCGTCCTCGACGCCCTCGGCGTCTACGTCGTCATCACCGCCTTCACGGTCGGGTCGACGATCATCGCCTGGAGCATGATCGTGCTCCTCCTCGTGGCGAACGTCGTGTACTTCACCAAGCGCGCGCTGCCGATGAAGTACCTGCTGCCAGGCCTCGCCTTCCTCTTCGTCTACCAGGTGTTCACGATCGCCTACACGGGCTACATCGCGTTCACCAACTACGGTGACGGCCACAACGGCACCAAGCCGCAGGCCATCGAGGCTCTCCTCGCGCAGAACGAGAAGCGGGTCGAGGGCACCGACGCCTACCCGCTCGTCGTGGTGCGCGACGGGGACGAGCTCGGCTTCGCGATCATCGACGGCGACGAGGTCCGCGCGGGCACGGCCGAGGAGCCCCTCGCCGAGGTCGACGCCGAGGTCTCCGACGGTGCGATCACCTCGATCTCCGGCTTCGACATCCTCGACCGTCAGGGTGTGCTCGCCGAGCAGAAGGCCGTCGCTTCGCTGCGGGTGGCCTTCTCCGACGACCCGAACGACGGCTCGATCCGCACGCAGGACGGCCGCAACGGCTACATCTACGAGTCGATCCTCGAGTACGACGAGGCCGCCGACACCATGACGAACACCGAGACCGGAGTGGTCTACTCCGAGAACGACTCGGGTCAGTTCGCCTCGCCCGACGGCGAGACGCTCAACGTCGGCTGGCGCGTGTTCACAGGGCTCGACAACATCAAGACGGCCTTCGGCGACGAGCGCTACTCCGTGCCCTTCGTCAAGGTGCTGATCTGGACCTTCGTCTTCGCGATCACCTCGGTCGTCGGGACCTTCCTCATCGGTCTCTTCTTCGCGATCGTCCTCAACGACCCGCGCCTGAAGTACCGGCGCATCATGCGCTCGCTGCTGATCCTGCCGTACGCTTTCCCGGCCTTCATGTCCTTCTTGCTCTGGCGAGGGATGCTCAACACGAAGTACGGCTTCATCAACGAGACGTTCTTCGGCGGTATGGACATCAACTGGCTCGGCGACCCGACGCTAGCGCGGCTGGCAGTCCTCGGCGTGCAGATGTGGGTCGGCTTCCCCTACATGTTCCTCATCGCGACGGGCGCTCTGCAGTCGATCCCGGGGGAGACCATCGAGGCGGCCAAGATCGACGGCGCCGGCGCGCTGCGCATCTGGCGCTCGGTGACGATGCCGCTGCTCCTCATCGCCGTGACACCGCTGCTCATCGCGTCGTTCTCGTTCAACTTCAACAACTTCAACATCATCGAGATGCTGACAGCAGGTGGTCCGATGTTCTCGGACGCCTCGGTGCCGATCGGCTCGACCGACATCCTCATCACGATGGTCTACTCCATCTCCGGGCTGGACGGAGGAGCGCCGAAGAACTACGGCCTCGCCAGCGCCCTCTCGATCATCATCTTCGTCATCGTGGCGACGATCTCGGTGATCAGCTTCAAGAAGTCGCGGACCCTCGAGGAGATCAACTGACATGTCGACCACCACAGCGTCTCAGACTGCCCTCGCCCCGGACCGCGTCCGCTCCTCCCGCCGCCGCTGGTGGCGCGAGGTCGGGTGGCGCTACATCGTGGGTGTGCTCGCGATCGCCTACGCCGGCTTCCCGATCCTCTACATCATCTCGGCCTCCGTCTCCGACGGCGGCACGCTGACAGGCTCGACCACGCTGTTCAGCTCCTTCTCGACCGACAACTTCACCGCGCTCGGGGACACCCGGTTCTGGACCTGGGCCGTCAACACCCTGGTCATCGGCACCGTGACGGCGATCGCGACGGTGCTCATGGGCGCGGCTGCCGCGTACTCCTTCTCGCGCTTCCGCTTCAAGGGCCGTCGTCTGGGCCTGACCAGCCTGCTGGTCATCCAGATGTTCCCGCAGGTGCTGGCCTTCGTGGCCGTGTTCCTGCTGCTCATCAGCCTCGGAGAGGTCGTCCCGCTGCTGGGGCTCAACTCCCGGGTCGCGCTCATCATGGTGTACCTGGGTGGGGCGCTCGGCGTGAACACCTTCCTCATGTACGGGTTCTTCAACACGATCCCGGGGGAGCTCGACGAGGCCGCGAAGATCGACGGCGCGACCCACGCCCAGATCTTCTGGACGATCATCCTGCGCCTGGTTGCACCGATCCTCGCTGTCGTCGCGCTGCTGTCCTTCGTCGGGACCTTCTCCGACTTCCTGCTGGCCAAGCTGATCTTGCAGTCCGAGAAGAACTGGACACTCGCGGTCGGTCTGTACCAGTGGGTCTCGGACCAGCTCTCGGCCAACTGGGGTCTGTTCGCGGCTGGCGCCGTGATCAGCGCGATCCCCGTCGTCGCTCTCTTCATCTTCCTGCAGAAGTACATCGTCTCCGGCCTGACGGCCGGCTCCGTCAAGGGATGACCGTGCCGCACCTCCTCGACCACCCGCACCACGACGGCTCGGCGCTCTACGTCTCGAACCAGACGCCGAGCCTGGGGGAGACGGTCACCGTGCGGGTGCGTGTCCCGCTCGCCTGCACCGAGCGCGGCATCCACCTGCGTGTCGTGCGGGACGGCGAGCCGCGCATGTCGGCCGCCGCGCTCGTGGAGACCACGGCGACAGACCGGTGGTACGAGGCCCAGGTGCTGGTGCACAACCCCGTGACGAGCTACAGGTTCTTCGTCGACGAGCCCGGTGGTTACCGCTGGCTCAACGGCAAGGGGCTCTTCGCGCGCGAGGTCCCCGACGTCTCGGACTTCAGGCTGACCGTCTACGAGCCGGCGCCGTCGTGGATGACCGGGTCGCTCGTCTACCAGGTGTTCCCGGACCGCTTCGCACGCGGCATTGCCGAGAAGCCGACACCCGCGTGGGCGCAGGACGCCGACTGGGGCGACGAGCCGATCGGCTCGGGCCCTGGCGTCGGCACGCAGCTGTACGGCGGCGACCTGCCCGGCATCGAGCAGCACCTCGACCACCTCGTCGACCTCGGCGTCAGCACGGTCTACCTCACGCCCGTGTTCCCGGGGAGGTCCAACCACCGGTACGACGCGAGCAGCTTCGACCACGTCGACCCGCTGCTCGGCGGCGACGAGGCGCTCGTGTCGCTCTCGGCAGCCGTGCACGAGCGTGGCATGCGGATCATGGGCGACATCACCACGAACCACACGGGCGACGGGCACGAGTGGTTCGTCCGTGCGCAGGCCGACAGGTCCAGCCCCGAGGCGTCCTTCTACTACTGGCAGGACGCCGAGCCCGGCTACGTCGGCTGGCTCGAGCACGCCTCGCTGCCCAAGCTCGACTACACCTCGGAGGAGCTCGCGCGCCGGATGATCGAGGGTCCCGACTCCGTCATCGGTCGGTGGGTCGCCCAGCCCTTCGCCCTCGACGGCTGGCGGGTGGACGTGGCCAACATGACCGGCCGCTACGCCGACCAGGACATGACCCACGAGGTCGCCCGGACCGTGCGGCGCACGATGCAGGCCATCAACCCGGACGCCGTGCTCGTCTCCGAGCACTTCCACGACTCCGGCCTCGACATGATGGGCGACGGCTGGCACGCCAACATGAACTACTCGGCCTTCACCCGACCTGTGTGGTCCTGGGTGGTCGCCGAGGACAGCGAGGTGCCCGCGCTCGGGCTCCCCAGCACGCTGCCGCGCCGGTCCGGCCACGACATGGTGGCCGCCATGCGCGACTTCGACTCGGTCGTCCCGTGGAAGGTCGTCGCCTCGCAGTGGAACATGCTCGGCTCGCACGACACCCCGCGGCTTCGCTCCCTCGTCGGGAGCCTCGAGATGGTCGAGGTCGCAGCAGGTCTGCTGTTCACGTACCCAGGGACGCCGGTGGTCTTCGCCGGCGACGAGATCGGGGCCGAAGGGGTCAACGGCGAGCACGCGCGCGTCACCATGCCGTGGGACGAGCCCGAGCGCTGGGACGGTGACACCCTCGACGTGTACCGCCGCCTCGTCGCTCTGCGCAGGTCCAGCGTCGCGCTGCAGACCGGTGGTCTGCGCTGGGTCCTCGTCGAGGACGACGCCGTCGCGTTCCTGCGCGAGTCGCCTGAGGAGACCGTGCTCGTGCTCGTGGCCCGTGCGCCGTGGGGCGGGGCGGTGCTGCCCGAGGCCGTCGCTCCTGGCGCGCTGCCCGTGACCGTCTACGGCGACGTGCAGCTGGTCGGGGATGGCGACGGGTACAGGCTTCCCGGCGACGGTCCTGGTGTGCACGTGTGGCGGTTGCGCTAGCCCGTCGTCGGGCGGAGCGCTGAGACGAATCTCGTCGTCCCCAAGGGCGAGGTTCAGACAAGTATCCACAGCGAGGGTTTTGCCTTGATATGTCTCGACAGGGGCGAATCATGCTATTAGCATGTCGATCATCTGGAGCTCCGCAGCAGACAAGCACGGGATCCCCCGTGACGAGGCGATCTTCGCGATGAGTCGTGCTCACCTTGTCGTCGACCCGTTCGGCCCGCGACCGAGAGGGCGTCTTCGGCCCCCAGCGCTGTATATCGGGCCGTCACGAAGCGGGACGTTGGAGATCCTCGCGATGCACGAGCCACCCCGTCACGTCTTCATCTTCCACGTGATGCGCCTACGACACTCGACCGCTGCGGCTGTCGGCTACGAAGGAGAAGGAACATGAACGGCTCTCACCCCCAGGGGCTGTCGTCAGACGATGTGGCAGAGCTCGAGGCCTGGGCCGAGGCTGGAGACTTCGTCGGAGTCTCCGCGGGTCATGCTCTCGTCGGCGACGAGGCTCGCTCTGCTGGCCGGGCGCTCCTCGCAGCGGCAGGGATCGATGTCGATGCGCTGGACCACGAGCGGCTGTCGACGGCGTCATCGGAGGAGGCCGCAGCGCAACCCGTCACCCCAGGACCGGAATGGCATGTCCAGGCACCCGGTCCTCTCGATCGAGCTGCTCGCGAACGGGCGGCCAGGGAGGGCAAGGACCTCTCGACCTTCGTCCGTGACGTCGTCGACCAGTATCTGGCTGCGAGCTGAGTGCCGGGTCGCCCCGTGCCCGAGAACAGTCCGTGAAGTGCTGCAAGACGCGCGTCGACCAGCCGTCCATCGCGTCGTTAGGCTTGTCTCGTGCCCCACACCACCGAACGTGAGACTGCCGAGTCCGGCTACACGCAGGCCGACCGTCTGCGCTGGGTCGACGAGGCGCCCAAGAGCAAGGCGCGGACCCCCTTCGAGCGGGACCGTGCGCGGCTCGTGCACTCCTCAGCGCTGCGACGGCTCGGCGCCAAGACGCAGGTGCTCGGCCCTGCCTCGGACGACTTCATCCGCACCCGGCTCACCCACACTCTCGAGGTCGCGCAGGTCGGGCGAGAGCTCGGCAAGGCGCTCGGCTGCGACCCTGACGTCGTCGACACAGCATGCCTCGCGCACGACCTCGGTCACCCGCCCTTCGGGCACAACGGCGAGCGTGCCCTCGCCGAGATCGCCAAGGACATCGGCGGCTTCGAGGGCAACGCCCAGACCTTGCGGCTGCTCACCCGCCTCGAGGGGAAGGTCTTCGCCGAGGACGGCCGGGCTGTGGGCCTCAACCTCACGCGCGCCAGCCTGGACGCCTCGGTCAAGTACCCGTGGGCGTACCGGCAGGGACCGCTGCGCCTCGACGGGCGCCCGACGCACAAGTTCGGCGTCTACGCCGACGACATGCCCGTGTTCGAGTGGCTGCGCGACGGCGCCCCGGACGGTGTGAAGTGCCTCGAGGCGCAGGTCATGGACCTCGCCGACGACATCTCGTACTCCGTGCACGACGTCGAGGACGGGATCGTCGGCGGCCGCTTCGACCTCAAGATCCTCGAGGGCGACGAAGAGCGGGCTCGCGTCATCGACGCCGTGCAGACCTGGTACGGGCACCTCGTCTCGCCCGAGGGCCTGCGCGACGCGATCGACCGCCTCGACGCTGCCGGTCTGCTGGTGCAGGGCTTCGACGGGTCGCGCCGGGCGCTCGCGACGCTCAAGGACACCACGAGCCAGCTCATCGGGCGCTTCGCGAAGGCTGCCGAGCGTGCGACCCGGGCGCAGTACGGCGACGGTCCGCTCACCCGCTATGCGGCCATGCTGATCGTGCCTGAGGAGACCCTCGCCGAGATCCTCGTGCTCAAGGGGCTGGCCGTCGCGTACATCATGGCGCCGCGCGAGGGCGAGCCGCTGTACATCCACCAGCGCGAGCTCATCGCCGATCTCGTCGAGGTGCTGAGCGACCGGGCCCCCATCGCCCTCGAGCCGGCCTTCGCGATCGACTGGAAAGAGGCCGACGACGACGCCGCACGGTTGCGCGTCGTCGTGGACCAGGTGGCGTCGCTCACCGACGTCTCGGCAGCCCAGTGGCACGCTCGCCTCGTCCAGCCTGGGAAGCTCGACGACTGACGGCTGACGGCTGACGGCTGACGGCTGACGGCTGACGACTGAGGACTTACGACTGACAGCGGACCGCGGTGGACTGGCGTCCGACGACTGACGGGTGACCGACCACAGGCCGCAGCTGCCGGGAGTCTCGCTGCTGACGGCGTGAGACGGACGACTGACGGCTCAGAGACCGATGCTGAGCTCTGCGAGGACGCGGGTCAGACGCCCGACGAACTGTTCTGGCACCTCGACAGGCAGAGCGTCGACGGGCCACCAGGCGACGTCGTCGCTCTCGTCGCTGACCACCGGGACGCTGTCCGCGGGGGCGAACGCCACGTAGCCGACGTCCCAGTGAACGGCGCAGCGGCCGAAGCCGTCGCCGAGACTGTGCCGGTCCAGGTCGACCGGGACGAGGCCCGTGAGCTCGAGACCTGTCAGGCCGCTCTCCTCGTGGGCCTCGCGCGATGCTGCCGCAGCGACCGACCTGTCGCCGGGCTCGACGTGACCACCGAGCTGGACCCAGAACCGGCCCTTGCGGTGATAGCACAGCAGCACGTGCCGCAGGTCGGGGCTGAGCACGAAGGTGCTCGCGGTGAGGTGCTGGGGCGACGCGTCCCGGTCAGCGGTCCCGCCGCCGGCGAGGTACGCGAGGTACTCGGTGCGCAGCACCTGGAGGTGCTCTGCGCGAGGTTCCCAGGACGTGAGGACGTCGGCGAGGGCGTCGGTGCGCGGGTCCGGCTGATGGGCGTCGCCTGCGACGTGGGTGGGCGGCGCCTCCGCGACGGGAGCAGCGGTGGGGGAGTCGTCGGGGTGGGTCGCGTTCACCCCAGGACACTACCTGTGCCGGCGTACCCGGCCGGGTCGAAGGTGCCGAAGCGCTCGCGGAACGTGAAGGCGAAGTCCGGCCACAGCAGTGTGAGGCGCCCGTTGCGGTCGTCGCGGTACCAGCTCGTGCAACCACCGGTGCGCCACACGGTGCCCTCTCCAGCCTCGTCGAGCCACGCGGAGTACTCCTCCTCGGCGGTGCGCGACACCTCGAGCACCCCGGAGGACCGCACGTGCTCGAGCGCCCCGAGGACGTGCTCGATCTGCGTCTCGATCATGAACACGGCCGAGTTGTGCCCGAGGCTCGCCTGCGGTCCGTTGATGACGAACAGGTTCGGGAACCCGTGCACGCTCGTCGACGCGTAGGCGCTCATCCCCGCGGCCCAGTGCTCGGCGAGCGTCCCGCCGTCCCGTCCGACCACACGCTCAGCCCACGGTGGGCGGGTCGACTCGAAGCCTGTGGCGAGCACCAGGACGTCGAGCTCGTGCTCGCTGCCGTCTTCAGCCACCACGGTCGACCCGTGCACCTCGCGCAGGGCTGCCGGGACCACGGTGACGGTGCTCGACGCGACGGCGGGGTAGTAGTCGTCGGAGAGCAGCACGCGCTTGCAGCCGATCTCGTAGTCCGGGGTGAGGACGGCCCGCAGCGACTCGTCGGGCACCTGCTGGGCGAGGTGCCCGAGCGCGGTCGCCCGGAGGCTGTCGATGAAGCCTGGGACGGCGCGACGAGCCGCCAGGCCTTGCTCCATGTCCCAGAACATCCGGGACCGCAGCCGTTCGACAGCACCCGGGACCCTGCTCAGACCCCGGCGCTCGGCGGGTGAGTACTGACGGTTCTGCCGCGGCACGACGTACGGAGCGCTGCGCTGGAACAGCACCACCGAGCCGGCATCCCGGGCCACCTGCGGCAGGATCTGCACTGCAGACGCCCCGGACCCGACGATCCCGACCCGCTTCCCTGCCGTCTCGACGCTGTGGTCCCACCGGGCGGAGTGGAACACGGGCCCGTCGAAAGACCCCAGGCCAGGAGCCGCCGGGACACGCGGCTCGGACAGTCTCCCCGCGCAGACCACCACGGTGCGGCAGCTGTACGCGCCTGTCGTCGTCTCGACCGACCACCGCTGGGCGTCGGCGTCCCAGCGCATCGACAGGACCTCGGTGCCGAGCCGCAGATACGGGGCGAGACCCTCGTCCTCGACAGCCTCGGTCAGGTACTCGCGGATCTCCTCACCTGGCGCGAAGACCGCCGACCACTCCGCACGTGGCCTGAAGGAGTACGAGTAGAGGTGCGACGGCACGTCGCACCCGACCCCTGGGTAGTGGTTGTCCCGCCAGGTGCCGCCGACGCCCTCGCCGCGCTCGAGCACGACGAAGTCCGTGCGCCCGGACCGCAGGAGCCGGATGGCTGTCCCCAGGCCTGCGAAGCCAGCGCCGACGATCACGGTCTCGACCTGCGTCACGGTCGCAGCGGTGCTCATACCTGGGCCGCCTGGACAGGACCTGGCGCGAGTCGGCCGTCGACGAAAGCCTCGACGAGGGAGAGGACCTCGGCGGGACGTTCCGCGAGCAGCGCGTGACCGGCGTCGAGCTCCGCGTGACGGACGTCGTCGAAGGTGCCGACCAGCTCCTGCGAGAGGGCGGGGGAGACGAGCGCGTCTGCTCGCCCGGTCACGACGAGGACCGGGGCCGTCACATGCACGTGGCGCAGGTCTACGGAGCGTGCCCACGCCAGGCGTCGGGCTGTGAGCTCGCCTGCTGGGATGAGAGGAGGCGCCGCACCGCTCGGAGCCGACGGGCTCAGCAGCAGGAGACGCGCGACGGCATCGAGAAGGTCCGGGGTGCGCTCGCGGACGGTGAGCAGGTGGTCGAGGGCGTCTCGGAGACGGTCGTCCGGCGCGAGCCACCCGCCGAGCAGGACCAGCCCGGTCACACGCGGGTCGGCCGCAGCGACGGCCGTCGCGACGAGCGCACCGAAGGACGAACCGACGAGGACGATCGGGTGCGGGCCGTCGTCCTCCTGCTCTCCGATCCCGCCGTCGTGCTGGTGGCGCTGGTCGGCGAGGTCGTCGATCGTGCGGCGGACGTGCTCGACCTGCGCGTTGAAGGAGACACCAGCAGCCTCTGTCGAGAGGTCGACGGTGACCACGCGGCCGCGGCGAGCCAGCATCGGGTGGACGAAGGCGAAGTCGTCAGGGCTCCCGGAGAGGCCGGGCACCAGGACGACCGTGCTCGGCCGAGGGTTCGCCATCACGGCAGGCGTGCCCCGCTGATGAGGTCGGTGCGCTCGCGGTCTGCGGGCGCGGCGACCCCTGCGCCGCCGTCTCCTCCGTGTGCTCCGGTGCCGGTCGAGCCAGCTGCGCCAGCCTCTCGACCGGCATCTGTCCCGCGTGCCGTGGTCGGATCCCGGTCCGCAGAGGCAGCCCCAGACGTGGAGACGGAGGGCGTGGTGACCGGACCGTAGTCCGTCGTGCGCTGACGGACCGGGCGACCGATCTCGTCGGCGAGGCGGGCGACGTCGCTGCGGTCGAGCGCCCTGTAGGCCTCTGCACCGGCCTCGGGATCGAGCGTGCCGTCGAGCAGCAGCCCGCCGAGGTCGTTCGCCCCGCCGAGCAGCAGCGTCTGGCTCGTGCGCATGCCGAGCTTGGTCCACGCCGTCTGGATGTTGTCGATCCGACCGGTGAGGACGAGCCGCGCGACGGCGTGCAGCGCGCGTGTCTCACGCAGCGACGGCCCGCCTCTCGTCCCGGTGACGCCCGGGGCGTCCAGCGGGACGAAGGGCATCGCGATGAGCTCGGTGAACCCGCCCGTCGCGTCCTGCAGCGCGCCGAGACGACGCAGGTGCGCCAGCTGCTGCTCGGGCGACTCGACGTGCCCGTAGACGATCGTCGCGGTCGACCGCAACCCCGCCCCGTGGGCTGTCGTGATCGACCGCTCCCACTGCTCGACCGTGAGGACCGACGGACCACCGAGCACCTCACGGACGCGCTGGTCGAGCACGAAGGCACCCGTGCCGGGCACGGTGTCGACCCCGGCTGCTCGCAGCGCAGCGAGATACTCAGCGAGCGAGAGCCCGAGCCGTGCCGCACCCTCGTGCACCTCGGGTGGTCTGAAGGCGTGCAGGTGCATCTCGGGTGCCTGGGCGCGGATCGCCTCGACCAGGTCGAGGTAGTCGTAGCCGGGTCCGCCGCTCACGGCGCCCTGCGCGCAGATCTCTGTCGCGCCGAGCGAGCGTGCCTCGGCGACGAGGGCACCCACCCGCTCGACCGTCAGACGGTCCGGGGAGAACAGCGACGCGTCGATGTTCCGGTTCACCACGAAGGTCACGTCGTCACCGACGGTCTCGCGCCGGACCTCGTCGGCGAGGGCCGCGAGGGCGTCGAGGTCGGCTCCGTCCGCCTCGAGCAGCAGGAGGTAGTCGTCGTCCGACAGACCGGCGGGCGCGCTCGCGGCCCGGGAGAGGACGTCGGCGACAGCGGGGCTGAGTGCGGCTGTCGACGCGCGGGTCGGCAGGACAGGGAGGACCCGTGGGTCGAAGGGCCGACCGACGACGGGCGCGTCCTCGATCGCGAGGTAGGTGTCGGGGTCGACGAGCGGGTCGAGGTGCGGGCGGATGCGGTCGTCGACCCAGGTCCTGGCGTCGGCGAGATAGGGCGGGTGGGCCGTGAGGCGTTCGCGCAGCTCGAAACCGGCGGTCGCGGTCAGGGCTGCGAGGTCGCCGATGTGCGGCCAGGGACGCTCAGGGTTGACGTGGTCGGCGGTGAGCGGGCTGACGCCGCCCCAGTCGTCGATCCCGGCGCGGACGAGCAGCCCGAGCTCGTGCGGGTCGGTGAGGTTCGGCGGTGCCTGGACCGTCGCGTCAGGACCCATCACCACACGCGCCACGGCGACCGCGGCGATGTACTCCTGGAGCTCGAGGTCAGAGTCGTTCTGCATCGCGGTCCGCGGCTTGGCGCGGAAGTTCTGGACGATCGTCTCCTGGATGTGCCCGTACCGCTCGTGCGACGCACGGATCGCGAAGAGCGCCTCGGCGCGGTCGGCGTGGTCTTCGCCGATGCCGAGCAGGACACCGGTGGTGAAGGGGACCTTCGAGCGGCCGGCATCCTCGAGCACACGCAGCCGCAGCGCCGGGTCCTTGTCCGGGGAACCGTAGTGCACGCCGCCCTTCTCCGACCACAGCCGGGTCGCGGTGGTCTCGAGCATCATGCCCATCGAGGGTGCGACGGGCCGCAGCCGCTGGAGCTCGGCCCACGACATGACCCCGGGGTTGAGGTGGGGGAGCAGACCGGTCTCCTCGAGGACCAGGACAGCCATGGCCCGCACGTACTCGAGGGTCGAGCCGTAGCCGTGCTCGTCGAGCCACTCTCGCGCCGACGGCCACCGGTCCTCGGGACGGTCGCCGAGGGTGAAGAGCGCTTCCTTGCAGCCGAGCGCGGCCCCGGCGCGCGCCACGGCGAGGATGTCCTCGGGCTCCATGAAGGACTGCTCACCCGAGGCGCGCAGGCTCCCGGGCGTCTCGACGAACACGCAGTAGTGGCAGCGGTCCCTGCACAGCTTGGTGAGCGGGACGAAGACCTTCTTCGAGTACGTGATGATGCCCGCGCGACCGTTGCGCTCGAGGCCCTCGTCGCGGATCCGTGAGGCCAGGACGAGCAGCCGTTCGAGGTCGTCGCCGCGCGCGCCGAGCAGCAGGGCAGCGTCTGCCTGCGTCGTCGTGCCGGTCTGCTCGGCCCGGTCCAGGGCTCCGCTGATCGCCTCGCACGTCATGTGTCCTCCGCTCCCGGGCGCGCCCGGCCTTCTCTGTCTGTCGTGCTGCCGGCGGGCCGCGGAGGGCACCTGCTCGCGGCCTGTGACGACCGCTCCAGAGCACTCGGGAAGGCTCTGGGCAGGTGCCTGCGACGGCGAGGGCAGCTCTGAGCGACTGTACCTGCGCCGACGTGCCGAGGTCGGACGAGACGAAGGCCCTGTGGACTCAGCGCGATGTGCACAAGGAGGGCGCGAGCCGGAGCGAGGGCTGTGCTGCCCCGCGAGCGTAGACGTCTCTCCGGGCAGGCGCGGAAGCTCGAAGGGCCGGACGTGTGTTCCAGCCGCGTCCACAGGGGAACTTGGACGACTCGGCGTCCACAGGCCGCAGCGACGAGGTCATCCGGAGCGTCGGGGACGCCTAGACTCGACGACGTGGCTGGTCTCATCAAACGCGAAGACGTGGACGCTGTCCGTGACAAGGCGCGCATCGAGGAGATCGTCGGCGAGCAGGTCACCCTGCGTCCCGCTGGCGTGGGCTCCATGAAGGGCCTGTGCCCCTTCCACGACGAGCGCTCCCCGTCGTTCCACGTGCGCCCCCAGGTGGGCCGGTGGCACTGCTTCGGCTGCAACGAGGGCGGCGACGTCATCTCCTTCGTGCAGAAGATCGACGGGCTCGGGTTCTCTGAGGCTGTCGAGTACCTGGCCGGTCGTGTCGGCATCCAGCTCCGCTACGACGAGGGCAGCGGCCCGCGTCGCACCGAAGAGCCGGGCAAGCGCCAGCGCCTGCTCGAGGCCAACCGCATCGCCGGGGCCTTCTTCGCCGAGCAGCTGCTCAGCCCCGAGGCAGCCACCGGGCGCGCCTTCCTCGCCGAGCGCAGCTTCGACCGCAACGACGCCCTGCACTTCGGCATCGGTTATGCCCCCAAGGGCTGGGACGGGCTCCTCAAGCATTTGCGCGGCAAGGGTTTCACCGAGGCCGAGCTCACTGCCTCGGGTCTGGTCAGCCAGGGCAACCGGGGGATCTACGACCGCTTCCGGGGCAGGCTCATCTGGCCGATCCGCGACGTCACCGGCGAGACCATCGGCTTCGGGGCACGCAAGCTCTACGACGAGGACCAGGGTCCCAAGTACCTCAACACCCCCGAGACCGCGCTCTACAAGAAGTCGCAGGTCCTCTACGGCATCGACCTCGCCAAGCGCGACATCGCCAAGAACAAGCAGATCGTCGTGGTCGAGGGGTACACCGACGTCATGGCCGCGCACCTGTCAGGTGTGACCACAGCGGTCGCGACCTGCGGCACGGCCTTCGGCTCCGACCACGTGCGCTTCGCGCGCCGCCTCGTCGGTGACACCAGCGCTGGCGGCGGCGTCCAGCTCGCCGGGGGTGGCTCCTCGGGTGGCGAGATCATCTTCACCTTCGACGGAGACGCCGCCGGGCAGAAGGCCGCCATGCGCGCCTTCGGCGAAGACCAGAAGTTCTACGCGCAGACCTTCGTCGCCGTCGAGCCCTCCGGCATGGACCCCTGCGACCTGCGCCAGGCTCGCGGCCCCCAGGCCGTCCAGGCTCTTGTCGAAGGACGCCAGCCGCTCTTCGAGTTCGTCATCAAGACCACCCTCGCGACCTACGACCTCGACACGGCCGAGGGGCGGGTCGCAGCACTGCGGGCCGCCGCGCCGGTCGTCGCAGGAATCCGGGACACTGCCCTGCGCCCCGAGTACGCGCGCATGCTCGCCGGGTGGCTGGGCATGGACGGAGAGTCTGTGCTGCGCGCCGTCCAGTCCGCCGGCCGCGGTCAGGGCGGGCAGAGCTCACAGCAGCGAGGCAACGACCGTGGCCGCCCGTCGGGCACCGAGCAGAGCGGCGACGGTGGCTCACGTCTGCCGGGAGCCGACACCGGCGACGGGTTTCAGCGCCCGAGCCAGTCTGACCCGATCGCCCGCCTCGAGCGCCAGACCCTCGAGGTGATCCTCCAGTACCCCCACCACATCCCGGCTGCTGCTGTCGACGACCTCCCCGGCGACGCCTTCACCGTGCCTGCCTGGCGAGCCGTCCACGAGGCGATCCGCGCGGCTGGCGGGCTGGCGACCGCCGCTCAGCGTCAGGACTCCGAGTGGGTCGGCCTGATCACCGAAGAGTGCTCGCCACCCGTGCTCGCCCTCGTCAACGAGCTCTCGGTCGCGCCCCTGCCCGAAGACCGCCCCGGGGCGATCGACGACTACGTCCAGGGCGTCGTCCGGGCTTTCGTCGAGCTCGGCATCACGCGCAAGATCGGCAACGCCCGCAGCCGTCTCCAGCGCCTTGACCCCGTCGCCGAGGCTGAGGCCTACAACCAGGCCTTCACCGACCTGCTCACCCTCGAGCAGCAGCGCCGCGAGATCCGCGAGCAGGGTGCCCGGGACTGACGCGCGTTCTCCCGAGGTCGTCGGGAAGGGTTCGGCCTCGTCAGGACAGGCACGGCCTCTTCCAGACGGGTGTGACCGAGCGGATGTGCAGACCCTTCGCAGGCACGACACCGACTCTCCCGAGCACCTGTCGACGGCCCTCGTAGCCTCGCGCCATGACCCAGCCACACCGGGGGGACCGGCTCGCCCCGATGCATGACGCCGACAAGAGTCCGGACAGGACGCCGACCCGGACCTGGACACGGAAGTCTGCCCGTACCCGCGTGCTGGACGTCACGGCGCTCCTGGTCGTGTGCGCGGCCGGGATGGGACTCGCCTGGGCACTGCGCGGACCCAGCAGCGAGCTTGCCCGGAGCATCGCCCCGACGACTGCAGGCATCTGGGGTGCCGGCCGTCTCGCCGAGGTCCTCGTGATCGTGCTGGGCCTGGTTGCTGTCACCGTCGGGTGGCGTGCACTGCGCTCCGGCGTCCACCGTGCGGCGCTCGCGGTCTCTGCCGCGGTTGGGGCCGTCGCGGCCTACGCCGCCAGCGAAGGGATCAAAGTCGTCGTCGCGGCGGACCGTGTGTGCAGGGACATCACGGCGGTCGACTGCCCGGCCCCGGGGGACTGGGGCTTCCCCAGCAGCCACACGGTCGTCGCCGTGGCGGGTGCGACGGCGATCCTGCTCCTCGTGCGCAGGTGGCCTCCAGCAGCGCGCTGGGCCGTCGTGGCGCTCGCCGTGGGTTCGGGTGCGGGACGTGTGCTCCAAGGCGTCCACGCGCCGCACGAGGTCATCGCAGGCGCCGTGCTGGGTTGCGTCACGGTCCTCGTGGTCGTGCTGCTGCTCACGCCTGTCGTCGAGCGGGTTGGTCTGGGTCTCAGTACCCGTCAGCTCGTTCGATGACGTTGCGGAGCTCCGCGATCACCTGGAGCCTGTCGACCTCTCGTGCATGGCTGAGCATGGTCACCGCAGCCTCGAGCGCGATGAAGCCCCCGAAGAACACCGTGCTGGTGTCCGGGGTCGGGGTGATGAACGACTCGAGGCCCGACATCGCCGTGGCGATCCCGAGCACCGAGGCGTCGTGGTCGCTGTCCTTGGCGGTCAGCGCGTCGAGGTAGACCGTGCTGGCCTTCAACGGGTCACTGGCGCTCATGGGCCGACAGTAGCCGTGGCTCGCGGAGCACGACAGGCGAGACAGAGGTGAGAGGGAGGTGAGATCGGGGTGATGTCGGGGTGAGAGTGTGACGACGGCCCGTCCCAGCACAGACGTCCCACACTTCGAGGCCACGAGGGGGAGGTGACGGCCACTGGTCTAGCCTCCCGGCATGACGACGACAGGCCTGGCCAGAGGATGGAACGACGCGACGACCTACGCACGGACCTTCGGGCGGCTGTGCGACGGGACGATCGACCCGATCCTCGACGAGGTCGAGCCCTCCGGCGGCAGGTTGCTGGACGTCGGCACGGGGCCTGGGCGTCTGCCGCTGGCAGCGGCCGGGAGGGGATGGGACGTCACAGCCGTCGACCCCGAGGCACAGATGCTCGCGATCGCGTCGGTGACCGCTCCTCCCGCGACGTGCATCGAGGCGGCGCTGCCTGATCTGCCCTTCCACGACGACAGCTTCGACGCCGTGGTCGCCGGATATGTGGTCAACCATCTCCGTGACCCACGAGCAGGTGTCGCGGAGATGGTCAGGGTGCTGCGTCCCGGTGGTGATCTCGCTGTGACGATCTGGCCCTCCGAGCTCACGGCGATGAACGCGATGTGGGCCGAGGTCGTGGAGCGCGCAGGCGTCGAGCGGCCTGCGTCGACCGCGACGCCCGCGCGGGACGACTTCGCCCGTACCGAGGACGGGCTCACCCAGCTGCTGGCCGGGGCCGGGCTGGAGGCCGAGGCGCACGTGGTGACCTGGGACTTCGAGATGGACGCAGATCTGCTGTGGACAGGGGTCGAGGCAGGGATCGCGGCCATCGGCGCGACCTATCTGGCGCAGGACGACCGCGGACGCTCAGCGATGCGCGCCGCCTACCGAGAGATCGTCGACGCGAGGTTCGGGACGGCTCCGCTCCGTCTGGCCTCGCGTGCGCTCCTGGGGCGAGGGACACGCCGCTGAGAGAACGCGATGGTGACCAAAGCCACTCGGGGCAGTGTCGCGGTGGTGACTCCGGCGCCGTTCTGACCTCACCATAGGGCCGATGCTCGGCGGACACGACGAAGGCCCTTGATCAGCAGTGCTGCTGATCAAGGGCCTTCTGTGTGGCTCCCGCGACTGGACTCGAACCAGTGACCGTCCGATTAACAGTCGGATGCTCTGCCAACTGAGCTACGCGGGATCGACCGGAGAAAACACTACCAGGCTTCAGGTGGTGCTCCTGACGCCGACCTCAGACGGGCCAGCGCGGACCGCACCGCGGCCTGGGCGAGCGGGGCAGACAGGTCTGCTCCCGCGTCTCCGACGACCTGGGTGAGCAGGTTGCCGACGTGATCTTTGCGCACGGCGACACGTGCGGTCAAACCGGCGCCCAGAGGAACCGTCTCCGACATCACGACCGAGGCCTGGACCCGCTCCCGGAAGACCCGCATCAGGGAGGTCTTCGTGGGTTCGGCGATGCGCAGCCGGAGCGGGGCGTGGCCGTCAACCCACGTGACCGTCAGGGTCGACGACTCGGGGTCCCACGAGCCACGATCGACGTCGCACCACGTGCACGAGGCGGTCGAGGTGCCGTCGGACCGGATCAGCGAGGCGCTGGTGGCGACGACCCATGAACCGTCATGGAGCCGCCCTTGAGCCAGGACCCGATCTGCGCGTTCGAGGTCGAGCGCAGCACGGACGTCGGCGGGGAGTTTCTCGGGACGTGACAGGAGACCCATCCCGCCAACCTAGCGTGCGGGTGGGAGCCGTGCTCGATCGTGAGCCGGCTGCCGACCGAGACGCCCGGCACGCCACGGCGAGTCAGACCACCGCAGTGCTCTGACTCGCTCGACGCAGGGAGCGGTGCCCCGCGCACCATGGGTGGGCGGGGCACCGTGGTCGACGAACGACGCTGTCGATCGTCTCTGAGGTGGGCCTACTTCTGGCGGAGCACGGAGTCGTGGACCGTGGCGACGTCTGCGCGGGTGCGAACGGCGGTGTCTTCGATGCGGGCGAGTCGCTTGAAGATGTCACCGTCGAACTTCACGCCTGCGACGCCGGGGGTGAGCAGGTCGAGGATTGCGGTGAGCTGTGCTGCCTGAGTGGGTGTCATGTCGTCCTCCTGGTTGAGTGTGCTGGCCGCGTCTGCGACCTGCTGTGCTGTGGTGCTGGGTCGGATCTCGAAGTGCATCTCGTCGACTGAGGCGTCGTCCCAGTCGCCGCCCCAGTCGATGACCTTGGTGGCTGCGAGGATCGTGCGGATCTGAGCAACCTGGGCTGCTGTGAACGTGCCTCGGCGGAACTGCGGGTGTCGACCGCCGTTGAGGTCGACCGCCGTTGCTGAGGCATGGTTGGAGTACCAACCGGTGGAGCCGATCTTGGCGCCGGGCCTGTGCGAGCTCGTCGAGGTGATCGCCTCGACCCGGGCGTGGAACTCCGTGGCGACGTAGCCGAGAAGTGTCGCTACGGGCCCGGCCAGCGCGACCGGTCCGGTGGGGACCCCTGGGAGCTGCGCCAGCTGTGGTGAGCCAGCGGGCACCAGGGGCCAGCCGTTGACTGATGTGGCCATGTCTCTCCTTCGTTGAGTAGTAGTGGTGGAAAGAAGTCGTGTTCGAACACATGTACGAATCTAGGGTGCGGGGCAGCGGGGCCCTAGACCCTGGTGGGCTGCTGCTCGGCCCTGGGGCTTCGGCGTGCTCGGCCGAGAGCAGCCTCGGCGGTCGCTCATCACCCGCGGAGGGAGCGGGGAGTGCGCATGACGCAAGAAGCCCCCGACCTCGCGGAGAGGTCGGGGGCTTGGTCGTGCGGAGGCCCATGTCGGAGACCGCGCACGAGTGCGGCGGGCGTGAAGACTGATCGACGGTCGGACCACCGCGGGTTCCGGGTCGTCTTCGGTGCCCCGTGCCGGGCTTGAACCGGCGACCAGCCGATTATGAGTCGGACGCTCTGACCATCTGAGCTAACGGGGCTCGCGCACGATCCTAGCGGGCGGGTGCAGGAGTCGGCGCAGGTCGGCGGGTGCGTGACGCGCGGCCCACCGGGTGTGGGCACGCCGTGGACAGGGCTGGACGGCGTTCGCTCGCGAGTTCGCGGTGGCATCGCTGGGGACGCGCCGGTGCGCGCGGTCAGTGATGCAGACGCTGGTGCTGTCGTGGGAAGATACAGCCATGGCTATCCGAGAGATCCGCGTCGTCCCCGACCCCGTGCTCCGCACCCCGTGCGAAGAGATCACGACGATCGACGACAGGGTCAGGGGCCTCGTCGAGGACCTCCTCGACACCGTGAACGACGACGGACGCGCAGGCCTCGCCGCGAACCAGATCGGTGTCAGCCTCCGGGCGTTCTCGTGGAACATCGACGACGAGATCGGCTACGTGCTGAACCCGAAGATCGTCGAGCTGTCCGAGGACGAGTACCAGGACGGCGACGAGGGCTGCCTCTCGGTCCCCGGTCTCTGGTACCCGACCGAGCGCGCCTGGTACACCCGCGTCGAGGGGACGGACCTCGACGGCAACAAGGTCGTCGTCGAGGGCACGGAGCTCATGGCGCGCTGCCTGCAGCACGAGGTCGACCACCTCGACGGCTACCTCTACCTGGACCGCCTGGACAAGGCCGTCCGGAAGAAGGCGATGCGCGCGCTCCGCGAGTCGCTCTGACATCTATGCCGGACCCGGCCAGCGCCCCGCGCTCACAGACTGTCGCGTGACGCTGGCGTAGGCCGGCGAGCCTGGTGCGCTCTGTGCACAGGGTGCGCCGCCCTGCTGGTCAACCGCGGGTCCGTGAGGCATGATGTCCTCAGCAGTACATATATGTCGTGGAGCATGTGACTTCTCGTCCAGATGCTCGAGGTCGTTGGGGAAGACGAATCTCGACTCTAGGAGGGACACACATGGCTGGTGCCATCACCCGCGGCGTGCTTTTTGTGCATTCATCACCGCGCGCGCTCTGCCCGCACCTGGAGTGGGCGGCGAGCAACGTCCTCGACTCCAGTGTGTCTTTCGACTGGATCGAGCAGCCTGCTGCGCCCGGACTCTTCAGGTCCGAGTACTCGTGGCAGGGCCCCCAGGGCACGGGTTCGCGCATCGCCTCGGCGCTGCGCGGATGGACTCACCTGCGCTACGAGGTCACTGAGGAGGCCAGCCCTGGCGTCGACGGTTCACGCTGGAGCCACACCCCTGAGCTCGGCATCTTCCATGCTGCGACCGACGCTCACGGGAACGTCGTCGTGCCCGAAGACCGCATCCGTGCGGCCCTCGTGCACGCTCACGACCCGCACCGCCTGCAGGAAGAGCTGGGCCTCGCGCTGGGCCAGGCCTGGGACGACGAGCTCGAGCCCTTCCGCTACGCCGGTGCGGGTGCACCGGTCCGCTGGTTGCACCGCGTCGGCTGACGCACGCGGCCCGGGAGGGCGTCATCGCTAGCGCTCTCTCGCGTCCCGACCCGGACGCCACGACAGCCGTCGGCGTCCCGCGGCGGTCGACGACGATCGTCCCGGAGATCCAGGCGCTGCGTGCCCTCGCCGTCGCCGGGGTGGTGCTGTACCACCTGTGGCCGACTCTGCTGCCTGCTGGTTTTGTCGGTGTCGACGTCTTCTTCGTCATCTCCGGCTACCTCATCACCTCGCACATGATCGGCGAGGTCGAGCGGACCGGACGGCTCGGCCTCGCCCGCTTCTACGCCCGACGCGCCCGACGGATCTTGCCGGCCGCCACCCTCGTGGTCGTCTCCACGACAGTCGCGGCTCTCGCGCTGCTGCCCGAGCTCCGCTGGGCCGAGGTCACCCGCCAGGGCACGGCCTCGCTCCTGTGGGTGCAGAACTGGTTGCTCGCCTCCGACTCGGTCGACTATCTCGCCGAGGGCACCGCACCGAGCCCCTTCCAGCACTTCTGGTCTCTGTCGATCGAAGAGCAGTTCTACGTGGTCTGGCCCGTGCTGCTCGTCGCGCTGCTGTGGTGGAGGTCCCGGACCCGCACGGCACGCGCGGCCTGGGGATCTGCCGACGCCCGCAGAGCCGCTCTGACCCTGGTCCTGGTGCTGACCGTCGTCTCCTTCGCCTGCTCCGTGGTGATCACCCGGAGCGGCGACCCTGCGGCGTACTTCGTCAGCCACACCCGGTTCTGGGAGCTGGGCGTCGGTGCTCTGCTCGCGCTGAGCGCCCTGCGCACGCCCGGGGCTGCAGCCCGCGCCGTCTCTGCGTGGGTCGGTCTGCTGCTCATCGCCGGTGGCATGGTGCTCGTCCCGCTCGACGGCTTCCCGGGGGCCCTCGCGCTCGTCCCCACCGTGGGGGCCGTACTGGTGATCTTCTCCGCGCGCGCTGGCAGCACCCCGGCCGTCAGGCGCCTCAGCTCTGTCCGGCCGGTGCTGTGGCTGGGTGACGTCTCCTACTCGGTGTACCTGTGGCACTGGCCGCTCCTCGTCCTGGCCCCCTACGCGGTGGCTCGGCTGGTCGGGAGCTCGACCACGAGCGAGGCCTCGACCGTCGTCCTGGGCGTGGTGCTCGTCCTCTCGCTCGTCCTCGCGGGGGTGTCCCGCAGGGTCGTCGAGGTGCCCTTCCACCGAGGGCTCGCCCCGCAGGCCAGCGCTCGGCGGGTCCTCGCTGTCGCCGCAGCGGTGCTCCTGGTCAGCGTGGCTACCGTGCAGGTTCCGGGGGCGCTCGGGGCCGCACGCGCCGAGGAGCGTTCGGCGCTGGCCGAGACCCTGCTCGCCTCGGCGCCGACGGAGCTGGGGGCCGGATCGCTCTCGTCGGCCGGGATCGTCTCCTTCGCCCCGGGAGACCCTGTGATCGTCCCGGCACCGGAGGACGCCCGCGACGAGCTCCCTGAGGGCGCTGAGGGGCGCTGCAAGGCGTCCGAGAGCCCCGAGCCCGCCCCACGCTGCGAGTTCGGTCCGGCAGATGCAGAGCACGTGGTCGCGCTCGTCGGCGACTCGCACGCCGAGCAGTACCTGCCAGCGCTCCAGGAGGTCGCCGAGCAGCAGGGTGTCCGGGTCGTCACGTACCTCCGCAGCAGCTGCCCGTACACGACTGCCCAGCCGGTCTCCGACGTGGAGCGTGACGGGGTCTGCGAGCGGTCGAACGAGGCGACCACCCAGGCGCTCCTCGACGACGCGAGCATCGACGTCGTCGTCACGTCCAACCGGACCGACGTGGACTTCGTCGTCGGTGACGGAGCTGTCGGGCCTGTCGAGGGCTTCGTCGAGGCCTGGACCGGGCTGGTCGACGAGGGCCTGCCGGTCGTCGTGCTCGCTGACAACCCCCAGATGCTCCAGGAGGACGCGACGACGGAGTGCGTGGTGGCCAACGCCGACGACCCGACGGTCTGCGCACGGCCTGCTGCGGAGGCACTGCCGCTCGACCTCCAGGTCGAGGCTGCGGCGGAGGCCGACGTGACGCTGGTCGACACCCTCGGCTGGTTCTGCGCCGACGACACCTGCCCGGCCGTCATCGGCAGCGTGCTGGTCTACCGCGACTACCACCACATCACGCCCGCGTACTCACGGACGCTCGCACCGCTGGTGTGGGAGAGCATCAGCGAGGTCGTCGACCCGGCCTCGGCCGGCTGAGAGAGCCGAGCGCGCCTCCGAGGCTGGTCCGGCCCCCCGGGCCATAGGTCGTGCCTCGCAAGACCACGGGGACAGTCCCTCGAGAAGCGGAGGGGCGTCCAGACGGGTTGCCCAGGGGCCCGGGCAACCTGGCTGCGGCACTTGCTCCCGACGACGAGAGCGGCCCCGACCTCGAAGGTCGGAGCCGCTCTCGTGTCGTGACGCCGTGGGTGCCGTCCGGGCTGCTAGCCCCCTCGTCGGCCGACCGCGTCAGGTATCAGGCGTTGCGGACGATCAGCGCGACGTTGTGGCCGCCGAAGCCGAAGGAGTTGTTGATCGCCGCGATGTCGCCCTCGGGCAGCGCACGCGGGGTGTCGCGCACGAGGTCGATGTCGAGCTCGGGGTCCGGGTCGGACACGTTGATCGTGGGCGGGGCCGTCCGGTTGTGGACTGCGAGGACTGTGAAGACCGTCTCGAGCGCACCCGCGCCACCGAGCAGGTGGCCGGTCATCGACTTCGTCGCCGAGAGCGCGACGTGGTCCGCCTCGTCGCCGAGGAGCGTGCGGATGGCGCGGGCCTCGATGAGGTCGCCGACCGAGGTCGACGTCGCGTGGGCGTTGACGTGCACGATGTCGCGCGTCGTCTGGTCGGCGTCGGCGAGAGCGGACCTCATGGCTGCGATCTGGCCACGACCCGTGGGCTCGGGGGAGGTGATGTGGTACGCGTCCGAGCTCAGGCCGACACCCGTGAGACGGGCGTAGACGCGGGCTCCGCGGGCCGCGGCGTGCTCGGCGCTCTCGAGCACGACGACAGCCGCACCCTCTCCGAGCACGAAGCCGTCACGGTTGACGTCGTAGGGCCGCGAGGCAGCCGCCGGGTCGTCGTTGCGGAGGGAGAGCGTGCGCGAGGCCGCGAAGGCTGCGAGGGGCATCGGGTGGATCGCTGCCTCGGTGCCGCCGGCGACGACTACGTCGGCGCGGCCCGAGCGGATCATCTCGATGCCGTAGCCGATGGCCTCGGCACCCGAGGCGCACGCGGAGACGAGAGCGTGAGCACCCGCACGGGCACCGATCTCGAGCTCGACGTACGCGGTCGGGGAGTTCGGCATGAGCATGGGCACGGTCATGGGCAGCACACGACGGCCGCCGCGCTCGCGCAGCGTGTCCCACGCGTCGAGGGTCGTCCAGATGCCGCCGATGCCCGACGACACGACAGCGCCGATGCGCTCGGGGTCAGTGTCCGGGCTGCCGGCGTCGGCCCAGGCCTCGCGGGTCGCGATGATCGCGTACTGCGCGGACGGGTCCATGCGCTTGATCTCGGGACGGGGGAGGACCTGGTCGGGGGTCACCTTGAGCTGCGCGGCGAAGTCCACGGCGATGCCGTACTTCTCGGCCCAGTCGTTGTCGAGGGTGCGTGCGCCGGACTCACCAGCCAGAGCGGCCTTCCAGGTGGACTCCACGTCGCCGCCGAGAGGCGTGGTGGCGCCGAGACCGGTGACGACGACATCGCGGGCGTTGCTCATGAAGTGCTCCTGGGTGACGGGGGGAGAGGGGCGAAGTGTGGGGGGCGGCGCCGGCGCTGGTGTGCTGCCAGGGCGACCGCTGGGCGCGGGGCCGGAGGTGGACCTCCGACCCCGCGGTCAGGCGTTCGTCAGGCCTGTGCGCCGTTGATGAAGCTGACGGCGTCGCCGACGGTCGAGAGGTTCTTGACCTCGTCGTCGGGGATGGTGACGGAGAACTTGTCCTCGGCGTGCGTGACGATGGTCATCATCGAGAGCGAGTCGATGTCGAGGTCGTCCGTGAAGGACTTCTCCGACGTGACGGAGTCGGCCGGGAGGCCGGTCTCCTCGGCGACGATCTCGGCGAGGCCCGCGAGGATGTCCTGCTCGGTGTAAGCCATGGGTGTGTCTCCTTGTGTTGGTGAACTGCTGGGGGGTCGAGAAAAGAGGTACTGGTGAAACCTACGGCAGGACGACGACCTGCGCGGCGTAGACGAGGCCGGCGCCGAAGCCGATCTGCAGCGAGAGGTCGCCGGACTTCGCCTGGCCCTCGGCGAGCAGCCGGTCCGTCGCGAGCGGGATCGAGGCCGCCGACGTGTTGCCGGTGTCGGCGATGTCACGTCCGACGACAACCGTGTCAGGGAGCTTCAGCTGCTTGATGAACTGGTCGATGATCCGCATGTTGGCCTGGTGGGGCACGAACACCTGGATGTCGTCGGCCGTCACACCGGCGGCGTCGAGCGCCTGCTGGGCGACGACGGGCATCTGGAACGCGGCCCACTTGAAGACCGTCTGGCCCTCCTGGCGCAGCGTCGGCCAGCCGAGCTCGGGCTGCGTGCGCAGGTCCTGCCAGGAGTGCGTCTGGCGGATCGTCTGGGCCTTCGAGCCGTCCGAGCCCCAGATGGTCGGGCCGATGCCGGGCGTGTCGGAGGGGCCGACGACTGCAGCGCCGGCGCCGTCGCCGAGGAGGAACGAGATCGACCGGTCGGTCGGGTCGATGAAGTCGCTCATCTTCTCGGCACCGATGACGAGCACGTTGCGGGCGCCGCCGGACCTGACGAGCGCGTCGGCCTGCCCGATGCCGTAGGAGTACCCGGCGCAGGCGGCCGAGATGTCGAAGGCCGCGGCGGGGGTCGCGCCGATGCGGTCCGCGACGAGCGCGGCGCCGGCGGGCGTCTGGTGGAAGTACGTGACTGTCGAGAGGATCACGGCGTCGATCTCCTGCGCCGTGATGCCCGCTGCGGCGATCGCCTTGAGGGCGGCCTCCTCCGCGAGGTCGATGACCGTGACGTGGGCGTCCGAGCGGCGGCGGGTGATGATCCCGGTGCGCTGCTGGATCCACTCGTCGGAGGAGTCGATCGGGCCGGCGATGTCGTCGTTGGTGACGACGTTCGTGCCGCGCGCGGCACCGAGGCCGAGGATGCGGGAGAACTCGGGACCTGTCGACTGCTTGATCTGGAGGGTCACTGCGCGTCCTCTGCGGTGGGGAGGGTGGTCGTGCCGGAGTGGCGGGCGACGAGGTCACGGGCTGCGTCGAGGTCGGCGGGCGACTTCACGGCGACTGTCTCGACACCGGGCAGCGCGCGGCGCGCCAGGCCTGTGAGCACCCCGCCCGGCATGAGCTCGAGCAGACCGGTGACACCGGCGGCCGCGAGGCTCTCCTGGCAGAGGTCCCAGCGGACCGGCGCGGTGATCTGCGCCGTGAGGCGGTCGAGCACGTCCCGGCCGCTGCCGAGGGGCAGCGAGGCGTCGTCGGCGATGCCCGCGTAGGACGCACCGTCGGCGTTCGACAGGAAGGTGACGCGCGGGTCGGCGGCGGCCCACCCGGCAGTCACCTCGGCGAAGGCGGCACGAGCCGACTCCATGAGGGGGGTGTGGAAGGCACCGGCGACCTTGAGGGCGATGACGCGCGCCTTGGCCGGCGGGTTCGCCGCGAAGGCCGCGAGGCCGTCCAGGGAACCGGCGGCGACCACCTGGCCGCCTCCGTTGACGTTGGCGGGCCAGAGCCCGGCTGCCTCGATCGCGGCGAGCACCTCGTCAGGGTCTCCGCCGAGCACGGCGGACATCCCCGAGGGGTTGGCGGCTGCGGTCTCGGCCATGACGGCGGCGCGGCGCGTCACGAGGGCGACGGCGCTCGCGTCGTCGAGGACCCCGGCGACAGCCGCAGCGGCGAGCTCGCCGACCGAGTGGCCAGCCGTGACGTCGACGACGTCCGCGGCGTCACGACCGTCGAGGACGGCGCGCAGCGCGATGATCGACGAGGCGACGATGAGCGGCTGGGCGACGCGCGTGTCACGGATGGCGTCGGCGTCGGCCTCGGTGCCGAGGGCACGCAGGTCGAGCCCGTCGGTCGAGAAGGAGGCGAGCTGGTCGGAGACACCCGGCAGCTCGAGCCACGGGGCGAGCATGGCGGGGGTCTGGGAGCCCTGTCCAGGGCACACGATGGCAAGCACGGTATTACTCTGCCCGATTCTCTGTGGGTCCGGGCCGTCACGACCCGCACGAAGTGTCTCTGCGGTCCTTGTGCACACCCTACAAGTCGAGGGTGATCAGGTGGCCGGGCCGCTCACGGGGCGGTCGCCGACGGCTGGCCTCGGTGCGTGCGCTCTGGCCGAGGGCCGTGGCGCACGCACGCGAGGGTCAGCGCGCTGCGGCGAGCCTGCCGACGGCCAGGGCCACCTGCAGGACGAAGGACTCGCGCGCGTCGAGGGGATCCCAGCCCGTGAGCTCGGCGACCTTGCGCAGGCGGTACCTCACCGTGTTGGGGTGCACGTAGAGGTCGCGCGCCGCGGCCTCGAGCGAGCGCCCGTTGCCGAGGTAGGCCGAGAGGGTGTCGAGGACCGAGCCCGTCGCCTCGGACAGCGGTGTGTAGGCCAGGCGCACCAGGGTGCGGCGCGCCTCGTGGTCTCCGGTGAGCAGACGCTCTGGCAGCAGCTCGTCTGCGAGCACAGGCCGTGGGGCCTGCGGCCACGCAGGGACGGCGCGCAGCCCGGCGAGGGCCGCGGTCGCCGAGCGCCAGGCGTCGTCGAGGTTCTGCATCGACGGGCCGATGATCACGGGGCCGGGACCAAAACGCGGGAGGAGCGAGTTCGCGACCCCGATGAGGTCGCCCTCGCCGCCGAGGACCAGCACCACACGGTCGCCCTGGATGCCGACGAGCACGTCGCACGCCGCGCGGCTCGTGGCCCTGCGGAGCTCGGCCGCGCGGATGTCGTCGAGCGGGGAGACCGTCGTGCCGACCATGACCAGCACCTCACCGAGGCCGGACCACCCGAGGGCGGAGACCCGTGACCGCAGCGAGTTGTCCTGGTCGCCGCGGATGATCGCGTCGACGACGAGCGCCTCGAGGCGGGCGTCCCACGCGCCGCGGACCTCGGCGGCCCGGGCGTAGACCTCTGCCGCCGAGAAGGCCACCTCGCGGGAGTACCGGAGCACTGCCTCGCGCAGGTCGCGCTCGCCGCCGGGGGCCGCGAGCTGGTCAGAGTGGGTCTCGACGACCTCCACGACGATCCGGACGAGCTGGAGCGTGTGCTGGAGCGAGATGGACCGCGTGAGGTCTGTCGGCGCCGCAGCGAAGATGTCCCCGACCCCGTGGGGTGTCATCGTCCGGTCGGCGTACCAGGTGACGAAGGACGTGATGCCGGACTGCGCGACGAGCCCTACCCACGACCGCTCGTCGGCAGGCAGGGCTCGGTACCAGGGGAGGTCTTCGTCGAGACGTCGCAGCGCGGCGGCGGTGAGCAGCCCGCTGCCGTCACGGACGCGTTGCAGGTTCGCGGCAGTCCCGGGGGTGCTGGCCGCCGGGACGTTCGCGTTCTGAGCAGCGGGTGGCATCCCCAGAGCATACGACCTGCGAGGTCGCAGGCGGGAGCAGAGTTGTGGGGAAGCGACAAAGCCGGGGCCCGTCCGGCCTCGCGGTGACGGCCCCACGACTCGTGCCTGCGGGCGCGTCGCGAGCCTCTGACGAAGACCGGCCACAGCCTTCCGACCGGTGCTCTCGGCCCTCACCGGCTATCGTCGGCGTATGGCACTCATGCCCAGACTCCGTCAGCTCATGCGCCGCAACCACTCGGCGTCCACGATCGGTACCCGTCGACCGACCAAGGGTGACCGCCGCGGCGACACCCTCCACGAGGACGCGCTGCGCGCGATGCTCGTCGACGACCCCAACAACATCCGCGCCTTCCAGGCGCTGTCCGAGGTGGTGCGCCGTCGTGCGGCGGACAGCACCCACAACGAAGACCCGCTCGCGGCCGAGGTCGCCGACCACGAGAAGCAGCGCGCTGCTGATCTCGCGGTGTGGGCCCTCGCCGAAGAGCTCGCGGGCAACCCGCGTGCCTGGTACCCGCTCGTCGAGCTGGCCCGGCTCTCCCTCGACGACGACCCTGAGGCAGCGATCCGTCGTCTCGCGACGGCCGCAGACCGGGACCCGAGCGGCGAGGCTCTCGTCGAGGCCATCTCGACGCTCCGTGATGCCGGTCAGCCCGTCGAGGGGCTCGGGCTCGGTGTCGGCCACTGGCGCGCGAAGGAGCACACGCCCGAGGTCGGCCGTCAGGTGGTCCTGGCAGCCCTCGAGGCCGACAGGCTCTTCGACGCCCGTCACCACCTCGACTCGCTCTCGTACAGCCCCGACAAGCGCGCCGTCGCGAAGATCCGTCCGGAGCTCGAGAAGGCCATCGCCCAGGCCGAGCAGAAGCTCTCCGGGACCTGAGACTCTGATGGCTCAGCTCGGCCGCGGTAGCTCCGCCGGCCAGCTGGGTCGGCTGGTTTTGATGTCCGGGTAGGCAAACGTGCGAGATCGGCACTTCGGAGCGAGATCGGTCCTTATGAGGGTCGATCTCGCTCCGAAGTGCCGATCTCGTCGTGCGTGAGCGGGCTCGGGCATGCCCGGTGCCCGGCACGAACGCAGAAGGCCCGCATCCTCCGAGGAGGGTGCGGGCCTTCGCGCTGTCAGCGGGGACCGGTCAGGCGTCGCCGCCCGCGTTGCCGGAGGTGCCGGCGTTCACGTCGTGGAGCTTGTACTTCTCGATCGCCTGGGCGGCTGCCTCAGCGGGGACCTCGCCGCGCTTGGCGAGCTGCTGGAGCGTGCGCACGACGACCGAGGGGCCGTCGATCTTGAAGTAGCGGCGTGCTGCTGCGCGGGTGTCGGAGAAGCCGAAGCCGTCCGCACCGAGCACCGCGTAGTCGCCCGGGACCCACTGGCGGACCTGGTCGGGCACGAGGTGGTCGAAGTCGCTCGTGGCCACGAACGGCCCCTGGGCGTCCTTGAGCTTCTCCGTGAGGTACGCCTCGCGGGCCGGCTCGGACGGGTTGAGGAAGTTGTGCTGCTCGGCGGCGAGACCGTCGCGGCGCAGCTCGTTCCAGCTCGTCACCGACCACACGTCGGCCTGGACTCCCCAGTCCTTGGACAGGAGCTCCTTGGCCTCGAGGGCCCACGGCACACCCACGCCGGACGCGAGGATCTGGGCCCGGGGGCCCTCGCCCTCGGCGGTCGCGACCTTGTGGATGCCGCGCAGGATGCCCTCGACGTCCACGTCCTCCGGCTCGGCCGGCTGGACCATCGGCTCGTTGTACACCGTGAGGTAGTACATGACGTTCTGGTCGCGGGACTCGTCGGTGCCGTACATGCGCTGCATGCCGTCGCGGACGATGTGGCGCAGCTCGTAGCCGTAGGCCGCGTCGTACTGGACGATCGCGGTGTTCGTGCCGGCGATGAGCGGCGAGTGGCCGTCGGCGTGCTGCAGACCCTCACCCGTGAGGGTCGTGCGGCCTGCGGTCGCGCCGATGATGAACCCGCGGGTGAGCTGGTCGCCTGCGGCCCAGAACTGGTCGCCCGTCCGCTGGAACCCGAACATCGAGTAGAAGATGTAGAACGGGACGGTGACCTCGCCGTGCGTGGCGTACGAGGTGCCCACGGCCTGGAAGGCCGCAGCCGAGCCGGCCTCGTTGATGCCCGTGTGCAGGATCTGCCCGGCCTCGGACTCCTTGTAGGAGAGCATGAGGTCGCGGTCCACAGCCAGGTAGTTCTGCCCCTGGGTGTTGAAGATCTTCGCGGACGGGAAGATCGAGTCCAGACCGAAGGTGCGGGCCTCGTCGGGGATGATCGGCACGATGCGCTTGCCGAACTCCTTGTCCTTGATGAGGTCCTTGAGCAGGCGCACGAAGGCCTGCGTCGTGGCGACCTCCTGCGTGCCCGACCCCTTCTTGAGGATGTCGTAGCGCGAGGCGTCCGGGAGCGTGACCGGGGTCGAGACCGAGCGACGCTCGGGGACGAACCCGCCCAGCTTCTTGCGGCGGTCCAGCATGTACTGGATCTCCGGCGCGTCAGCACCCGGGTGGTAGTACGGGGGTGCGTACGGGTCGGCGTCGAGCTGCTCGTCCGTGATCGGGATGTGCAGCGAGTCGCGGAGGGTCTTGAGGTCCGCGAGGGCGACCTTCTTCATCTGGTGCGTCGAGTTGCGGCCGGCGAAGCCGGAACCGAGACCGTAGCCCTTGATGGTGTGCGCGAGGATGACCGTCGGCTGGCCGGTGTGGGCCGTCGCCGCCGCGTACGCCGCGTACAGCTTGCGGTAGTCGTGGCCACCACGCTTGAGAGCCCAGATGTCGTCGTCGGAGAGGTTCTCCACGAGCTGCTTGGTGCGCGGGTCGCGACCGAAGAAGTGCTCACGGATGAACGCGCCGTCCTCGGCACGGTACGTCTGGTAGTCGCCGTCGGGCGTCTCGTTCATGAGGTTGACGAGAGCGCGGTCCTTGTCGGCGTTGAGCAGCACGTCCCACTCGCGGCCCCAGATCACCTTGATGACGTTCCAGCCGGCGCCGCGGAACTGCGCCTCGAGCTCCTGGATGATCTTGCCGTTGCCACGGACCGGGCCGTCGAGGCGCTGCAGGTTGCAGTTGACCACGAAGGTGAGGTTGTCGAGCTGCTGCTGGGCAGCGAGCTGCAGCATGCCGCGGCTCTCGGGCTCGTCCATCTCGCCGTCGCCGAGGAAGGCCCAGACGTTCTGCTGGCTGGTGTCCTTGATCCCGCGGTTGTGCAGGTAGCGGTTGGTCCACGCCTGGTAGATCGCCGACGCCGGGCCGAGGCCCATCGAGACCGTCGGGAACTCCCAGAAGTCGGGCATCTGGCGCGGGTGCGGGTACGACGGCAGGCCGCCACCCTCGTGCGAGTGCTCCTGGCGGAACCCGTCGAGGTCCTCCGCCGAGAGGCGACCCTCGAGGAAGGCACGCGAGTACACACCGGGGGAGGCGTGACCCTGGAAGTAGATGTGGTCTCCGCCGCCCGGGTGGTCCTTGCCGCGGAAGAAGTGGTTGAGGCCGACCTCGTACAGCGTCGCGACGGACGCGTAGGACGAGATGTGCCCGCCGACGGCGATGCCGGGGCGCTGGGCGCGCGTCACCATGACGGCTGCGTTCCAGCGGTTCCAGGAGCGGTACTTGCGCTCCATGACCTCGTCGCCGGGGAAGTACGGCTCCTCGTGGACACCGATGGTGTTCACGTAGGGGGTGTTGATCGAGGTCGGGATGGCGACGTTGCGCTCCCGAGCCCGCTTCAGCAGGTTGAGCAGGATGTACCGAGCCCGCGGCCCGCCACGCTCCTCGAGCAGCCCGTCGAAGGAGTCGATCCACTCCGAGGTCTCAGAGGGGTCGATATCAGGGACTTGGCTCAACAGGCCGTTGATCAACGGCCTCGTCTCGTCATGCGTTGCCACCAGCAACCTCACATCGTGTTCAGAGCATTGTGGGGCGGTGTGCCCCGTCGCTCGCCTGGCCCGGTCGTCGCTCCCTCGCGCTCGTGTGTGCTGCGCGCAAAGGCTTCGTCAACTCCGGTCGATCCGTCCATTCTCATCGCATCGCGAGGGGTAAAGCCACCTGCCGGGCTGTGGAGAGCACGTGACGTTCGTGACAGCGGGTGTTCTGGGATGATCTGCGGTGATTCCGCGCTTGAGGCACGGGCTGCGGGCTCGTCGGCGCGCCCGGGCTCCCCGGGTCGGGCGACGTCTCGAGAGGGGCGATCTGCTTGCCAGGTGGGCGACACGTTCGCGATCCTTGAGGCATACCGGGAGCGACGTGGCGTGAGGTGGGCTACGTTTGCCACCATCGATCTATCCGGCGCGGACCTGCGACCGGCACTCGCGTGAAGGGAACGACATCACCGTGGTAGCGACCACTGAGCCTCAAGATGCGGACCGTCTCGGTTTCGCCTCAGGGCTCGTTGTCCAGGAGTTCGGCTGGGGCGAGGACGTCGACGACGACCTCCGAGAGGCCATCGAGGAGATCACGCAGACCGATCTTGTCGACGAGGACTACGACGACGTCTGCGACGGGGTCATCCTCTGGTGGCGCGAAGACGACGGTGACCTCACCGACGCCCTCGTCGACGTCCAGACCGTCCTCGACGACGGCGGGATCATCTGGATCTTCACGCCCAAGCCCGGACGCGAGGGCCACGTGGGTCACAGCGACATCCAGGAAGCCGGCACCACGGCAGGCCTGCACGCCACGACCACCTTCGCGATCGCACCCGACTGGGCGGCGACCAAGCTCGCCACCCGCGGCCGCGGCAAGTGAACCAGACGACCAGCACGGAAGACGTCGCAGCCCCCGTCGTCGGTGACCTCGCTCCCGACTTCGAGCTGAAGGACACGCACGGCACCCCCGTGCGCCTCAGCGCACTGCGCGGCACACCCGTGCTGGTCGTGTTCTACCCCTTCGCCTTCTCGGGCATCTGCACAGGAGAGCTGTGCGAGCTCCGCGACAACCTGTCGTCTCTCGAGACGGCCGGGGTGCGGCTGCTCGCGATCTCCTGCGACGCGATGTACTCGCTCAAGGCGTGGTCCGAGCAGGAGGGCTTCGGCTTCGACCTGCTGTCGGACTTCTGGCCGCACGGGGAGGCCGCCCGGGCGTACGGCGTCTTCGACGCGGAGCGCGGGCGATCGGTGCGGGGGAGCTTCCTCGTCGACGCCGAGGGTGTCGTGCGGTGGGCTGTCGTCAACGGCAGCGGGGAGCGACGGGATCTCTCGGGGTATCTCGATGCTGTCGCGGCGCTCTGACGGCACCGAGGCGGTGCTGCTCGGCTGCTGCGACGCCTCAGTCGGTCCGGCATCGCCAGTCGGGTGACGAGAGGTACTGATCGTCGTACGGGTGGTGGCTGCCGCAGAGCCGTCCGACCAGGTAGTGTGTCGACCGCTCGTTCAAGGGCCTGTAGCTCAGCTGGTTAGAGCGCCACGCTTACACCGTGGATGTCGGGGGTTCGAGTCCCTCCGGGCCCACCATCACGTCGTGCTCGATCCACTGGCCTGCTCCGAACGTCCGGAAGTCGCCCTTGGTGATGTCGGCACAGAAGCCGAGGACCGCTGGACCGCCGACGAACCGGACGTGTCCGGAGTGGCCTTCGCCGCCGGAGGACGTCACGAGGCTCTCACTGAGCTCCAGGATGTCAATCGCTCACTGCGCTTGTGGTGATCGTGCCGGAGAAGAGCTGCCGAGCCCTGGTCTGCCGACGTACAATATCCTGTACCCAGGAGGTGCTCGTGAAGACCATGACCTACTCGCACTCCCGTGCGCACTACGCAGAGACTCTCGACGCGGTCCTCGACGACCGGGAGGAGGTCGTCATCACCAGGGCTGGGCGTGAGCCCGTGGTGATCGTGTCCTTGGCGGACTACGAGTCGCTCAAGGAGACCGCGTACCTCCTGCAGAACCCGGCGAACGCGCGGCGGTTGCTGTCGTCGATCGAGAGGCTCGAGTCAGGCCAGGGGGCCGAGGGCGAGCTGCTCGAGTGAGGTACGTGTGGGACCAGGACGCCTGGTCCGACTACCTCTACTGGCAAGGTCAGGACCGACGCGTCCTCCGGCGGATCAACGATCTGCTCCGGGACATCGCCCGCGGTGCCGCGGACGACTCCCCGAATGTCGGCATCGGCAAGCCCGAAGCCCTCAAGCACGGGCTGCACGGCTACTGGTCGCGACGCATCACGGACGAGCACCGGCTCGTCTACAAGGTGGTCGGAGACGAGATACGTGTCGCCGCATGCCGGTTCCACTACTCCTCCTGACAGTCTCGACCCACCGCGTGCCGGACGGCGGCGGTGCTGCCGGGAACTCCTCGACGAGGTCTTGACCCCGTAGCTCGCGGACGTGACGGGCTGTCTCTCTACGGTCGATCGGATCGAGTCGCCAGTCTCGATCAGAGAGACGTGCCGGTTGAGCGCTGTCGACGAACCCGGATAGTGTTCATCGTTGAACACGGCGACGACGCCCTGGCTCTCTCTGCTCTGACCTGCGGCACCATCTGGTGCGGTCGACTCGGGTGGTCGTCGCTGACGCCGACCTCTGAGGAGCGCCCGTGACCCGTCACGACACCGTCAGCCTGCCGACCGGGACCGTTCCCGCGAGGTTCCGCCCGCCGATCGGAGCTTCCGATGCCGCTTCGGTGAGTCTCGACGGGTCATGGCGCTTCCGGCTCTTCCCGTCGGCGGAGACTGGTGCGGACCCGGCGGACCGTGGCGACGGATGGGACACCATCGAGGTCCCCGGACACTGGCAGCTCGCCGGTGCGCCGGACGCCTGGCCCTACGGCACCCCGGCGTACAGCAACGTGCTCTACCCCTTCCCGGTCGAGCCGCCCTTCGTCCCGGACGCCAACCCGACGGGGGAGTACCGCCGCACCTTCGAGCTCCCCGAGCGGTGGGCGACCGGCGGGCGCGCCTACCTGCGCTTCGAGGGTGTCGACTCGTGGTTCAAGGTGTCGCTCAACGGGACCGTCATCGCCACCTCCCACGGCTCCCGACTTCCCACCGAGATCGACATCACCGACGTCGCCGTCCCGGGCGAGAACCTGCTCGCGGTGCGCGTGACCCAGTGGTCGGCGCTCAGCTATGTCGAGGACCAAGACCAGTGGTGGCTGTCGGGGATCTTCCGTAGCGTCACGCTCGAACACCGTCCCGAGGCTGGTGTCGCGCACGCCCGCGTGCTCGCAGGCTTCGACCCCCTGACCGGCACGGGTTCGTTGACGGTCGACGTCGAGGGACCGACCGGCGCACGCGTCACCGTGCCCGAGCTCGGGATCGACGTCGCTGCGGGGGAGGCCGCCACGGCGAGCGTCGAGCCGTGGAGCGCCGAGCGCCCGCGACTCTACGACGTCATCGTCACAGCACCGGGGGAGACCATCACGCTCCGCGCCGGCTTCCGCACCGTGTCGATCGAGGACGGCGTCTTCCTCGTCAACGGCGCCCCCGTGAAGCTCCGCGGCGTCAACCGTCACGAGTTCGACCCGCTGCGCGGACGGGCTGTGACACCCGAGCGCATGCTCGAGGACGTGCTCCTCATGAAGCGCCACAACGTCAACGCGGTCCGCACCAGCCACTACCCGCCGCACCCGCACTTCCTCGACCTCTGCGACGAGCACGGGCTCTACGTCGTCGACGAGAACGACCTCGAGACCCACGGCTTCATCGACGGCGGATGGACCGGTAACCCCGTGGACGACCCCGCGTGGGAAGAGGTCCTCGTCGACCGCGTGACCCGCACGGTGCGCCGAGACGCCCACCACCCGAGCATCATCCTGTGGTCCCTCGGCAACGAGGCCGGCAGCGGTCGCAACGTCAGCGCCATGACGGCTGCGGTGCGCGCCCTCGACCCGACCCGCCCGGTCCACTACGAGGGCGACTGGTCCTCGGACGACGTCGACGTCTACTCCCGCATGTACGCCACGAGCGAGGAGACCGAGCTCATCGGGCAGGGTATCGAGGCGCCGCTCGCCCGCGCCGAGGCCGACGCGCGCCGACGGCAGATGCCCTTCCTGCAGTGCGAGTACGCGCACGCCATGGGCAACGGGCCGGGTGGCCTGAGCGACTATGACGCGATCTTCGACCGCTACCCGCGCCTCATGGGCGGGTTCATCTGGGAATGGATCGACCACGGCCTCACGCGCCGCGACGCCGACGGCACAGAGTTCGCGGCCTACGGCGGGGACTTCGGCGAGGCCTTCCACGACGGCACCTTCATCGCCGACGGTCTGGTGCTGCCCGACCGCACACCCGCACCGTCGCTGATCGAGGTGGCTGCGGTCTTCGCGCCCGTCCGGATCGACGAGGTCCCGGGTGGTGACGCGCTGCTCGTCCGGAACCGCTACGCCTTCCGGGACACCTCGCACCTGACCTTCGAGTGGACGCTGCACCACGGCGACGACGTCCTCGCGTCGGGCACCCTCGACGACCTGCGGCTCGCGCCGGGTGAGGAGACGCGCGTCCGCCCACCGACCGACCTGCCGCTGCCGACCGAAGACCACACACCGACGTGGTGGACCCTGCGAGCCGTGCAGCACACGGCCGACGCGCTCGACGAGCCGTGGTTCGACGACGCGGCCGGACCCTTCGTCGTCTCGACCGGGCAGGTCACGGTGACCCCGGCCGTCGCCCAGCCCGTCGCGACAGGTCGAGCGCACCAGGCAGCCGACGGAACCGTGACCGTCGGGCACGCGCGCTTCGACGCGCGTGGCACCCTCCTGGAGCTGCACGGTCGTCCGGTCGCCGAGCTGCGCGTCGACGCGTGGCGGGCACCGACCGACAACGACCGCCGCGAGGGCAGCTGGACCGATCTCTCCGACGAGAGCGTCTGGAAGGAGAGCGGGCTGCACCTTCTCGCCGAGCGGAAGATCTCCGCCGAGATCACCGACGACGGTGCGTTTGTCGTCACCGCCCGGACTGCGGGACCGCGGACGCGCAACGGCTTCCGGACCGTCTACACCTGGCGTCCCGTCACGCCCAGCGCTGAGGGGCCCGACGGAGCCGACGGCTCTGGCAACGTCGACCTCCACGTGTCGATCGTCCCGGAGGGGCGCTGGGGCCAGAGCATCGCCCGCCTCGGTGTGCTGCTCGTCCTCGACGAGCCCGGGGCCGAAGACGTCGAGGTCCGGTGGCACGGCCTCGGGCCTGAGGAGTCCTACGCCGACTCGCGCCTGGCCGCGGTCGGCGGGTCCTACGAGCACACGGTCCGCGAGCTGCAGACGCGGTACACGCACCCGCAGGAGAACGGCGCGCGGCGTGGCGTCACGCATGCGGCGCTGCTGTTCCCCGACGGCTCTGACCTCACGCTCGACGCGAGCCCGAGCCGGGTCGGAGGGCAGAGCGTGGCCGGGGTCGAGCTGTCGCTGCGCCCATGGTCGGACACCGCCCTCGACGCAGCCGCGCACCCGCACGACCTGGTCCCGGACGGGAAGCTCTGGGTCCACCTCGACGCCGCCCAGCACGGACTCGGCAGCGCGGCCTGCGGGCCAGGTGTGCTGCCGAACGCGCGGCTGCGTGCGACGACGGCTGAGGTGTCCGTGCGGTTCGTGTCGCGACAGGGCTGAGGACCCAGCTCCACCACCCCGCACCACAGGCCGGACGGTCGCCCCGCGCGACTGTCCGGCCTCATAGGATCAGGACATCCCCGCCACAAGGAGAACTCTGCGATGAAGCACACCTGGCGCTGGTTCGGGCCCACCGACCCGATCACCCTGGCCGAGGTCCGGCAGACCGGCGCGACGGGCATCGTCACCGCCTTGCACCACCTGCCCAACGGGGCGGTGTGGCCCGTCGAGGAGATCCGGGCCCGCCAGCAGGAGATCGAGGCAGCGGGGCTCACCTGGTCTGTCGTCGAGAGCGTGCCCGTCCACGAGGACATCAAGACAGGCGGCCCGCGCCGCGACGAGGCCGTCGCCGCGTACCAGCAGTCGCTGCGCAACCTCGCGGCCTGCGGGCTCGACACGGTCTGCTACAACTTCATGCCCGTCCTCGACTGGACCCGCACCGAGCTCGCCTTCCCGATGCCCGACGGCGCCCTCGCGCTGCGCTTCGACGCGACGGCGCTCGCGGCCTTCGAGCTCTTCGAGCTGCGCCGTCCCGGCGCGGAGGCCGACTACACCGACGCCCAGCTGGAACGAGCCTCTGCGCTGCACGCCTCCCTCGACGCCGAGGCGCGAGCCCGACTGCAGGCGACGATCCTCGCCGGGCTCCCCGGGGCTGAAGAGCACTACGACCTCGTGCGGTTCCGTGAGGCGCTCGCCACCTACGACGACGTGCCGGCCGAACGGCTGCGCACCCACCTCGCGGAGTTCTTGCAGGCCGTCGTCCCCGTCGCCGAAGAGGTCGGCGTCCGGATGGCCATCCACCCGGACGACCCGCCCCGGCCGATGTTCGGGCTGCCGCGCGTGGTCTCGACCGCTGACGACGCCCAGCAGGTGCTCGACGCTGCGCCCTCGCCGAGCGACGGGTTGACGATGTGCGTCGGGTCGTACGGGTCCCGTGCGGACAACGACGTCTCTGCGATGACGACGCGCTTCGCCGAGGACATCCACTTCGCGCACCTGCGCAGCGTGCTGCTCGACCCGGACGGGTCCTTCACCGAGGCGCCGCACCTCGACGGTGACGCCGACATGGTCGACATCATCACCACCCTGGTGGTCGAGGAAGAGCGGCGCGGCGAGCAGATCCCGATGCGGCCCGACCACGGTCACGTGCTGCTCGACGACGCGACGCGCGTGACCAACCCGGGCTACTCGCTCGTCGGTCGGCTCCGCGGCCTCGCCGAGCTGCGCGGGGTCGAGCGCGCGGTCCGCCGGTCGCTCGGGCTGGCCTGAGCCGTGCCCGCGGTCCCTCCGGTACCCGCGACAGCATCGGGGCACGACGGCGACGAGGACACGCTCGCGCCGCGCCTCAGTTCCTGACGTTCCAGGCGCGCTCAGGCCTCCGGGATCTCGAGGTGGTACCTCTCGAGCGTCATCGTGGCGGGGTCTGGACCGCCGCGCACGCCGGTGTCGAGTGCGTCGATCGAGGCCAGCTCTGCTGCGGTGAGCTCGATGCCGGTGACTGAGAAGTTCTCGGTGATGCGGTGCGGCGTGACCGACTTGGGGATCGCCGAGCGACCCTGCTGCAGGTGCCACGCGAGCATCACCTGGGCCGGGGTCACGCCGTGCGCCTCGGCGACGGCGGTGATGGCCGGGTCGTCGAGGGTGCTGCGGCGCTGCTCGCCCCAGCCTGGGTAGAAGGTGATCCCACCGATCGGTGACCACGCCTGGGTGAGGATCCCGTGCTTCTCGCCGAGAGCGCGGACCTCGGGCTGGCTGAAGTACGGGTGCACCTCGATCTGGTTGACGGCCGGGACGACCGTCGTCGCCTCGAGGAGGGCCGTGAGGTCTCGCTCCATGAAGTTGCTGACGCCGATCGCCCGGACCTTGCCGGCCTCGAGCAGCGTCTCCAGAGACTTGTAGGCCTCGAGCGTCAGGTCGAACCGGGTGGTGAGCGGCTGGTGCAGGATCAGCAGGTCGATCTGGTCGAGCCCCAGCTTGCCCGCGCTCTTGTCGAAGGCGTGCAGCGTCGCGTCGGTGCCGTAGTCGCTGATCCAGACCTTCGTCTCGACGAACACGTCCTCGCGAGCCAGGCCGGACTGACGGACCGCCTCGCCGACCTCGCGCTCGTTGCCGTAGCCAGCAGCCGTGTCGACGTGGCGGTACCCGGTCTCGAGCGCGGTCTGGACCGCGGTGCGCGTCTCGTCAGGAGACGTCTGGAAGACGCCGTAGCCCAGGGCGGGCATGGTGACGCCGTTGTTGAGGGTCAGCGTGGGGATGGGTGTCTGTGCCATGCCTCCCAACCTAGGCACAGTCTGTGCAGCCCGGGAGGGGCTGCTGGTACCCCTGTCAGCACCCGTCGCTACGATGACGACCATGGTCAGTGTCGCCGACAAGCCCGTGCTCGATGTCACCGTCGAGCAGTGGGAGCAGTACCTCGCCGGGTCGCCCGATCCCGGCGGAGTGCGCCTGAAGCTGCGGAAGAAGACGTCCAAGGCCGTCGGCATGACCTGGTCCGAGGCGCTCGACGTGGCGCTCTGCTATGGGTGGATCGACGGCCAGGCGCAGCGCCTCGACGACAACTTCATGCTCAACGTGTTCACCCCGCGCCGCAAGAACAGCCCGTGGTCGCAGATCAACCGCGAGCACGTAGCGCGGCTGATCGAGGAGGGGCGCATGCAGCCCGGTGGCCTTGCCGAGATCGCCCGGGCTCAGGCTGACGGTCGCTGGGATGCCGCGTACCGACAGAAGGACGCGGTCGCGCCTGCCGACCTGCTCGCGGCCCTCGCAACGAACCCCGCCGCGGCGGCCTTCATCGAGGGCCTCACCAAGGTCGAGAAGTTCCGCATCTACTTCCGGCTCAGCGGGATTAAGACGCCAGCGGTCCGCGCGGCGCGCATCCAGGACGTCGTCGAGAAGGCGGCGCGCGGGGAGAAGCACTACACCTGACGGAGGGCGGACCAGGCTCGGTCGAGCTCGTCTTGGAGCGACGATCCCTCGGAGTCCAGCCACCGCCGCAGGGCGAGGTCGAAAGCGAGCGCGGCGACCTTCGAGGTCACGTGCGCCTCTGCCGCCGGTACCTCTCGGGCCACGAGTCCCTGCTCGATCGCGGCCGCGAGGTGGTCGAGCTTGAGGAGCTCGCGCTCGCGCAGGTGCTCGTCGGTCTGGATGATCGCGTCTCGTCGGCTGATCGGCGCATGCCACTGCTCGAGCTCGACCGCAGCCCGGCTCAGCCCCTGCTCGACGAGCTGACTGCTGCCCAGGCCTGCGGGAAGGGCGTCGAGGATCGTGCGCACCGCGGTCGGGAGCTCCCGGTCGCGTAGGAACACGACCTCCCGCTTCTCGGAGAAGTGCCGGAAGAACGTCCGGGTCGTCAGCCCGGCGCGCTCGGCGATCTGCGGGACCGTCGTCTCTGCGTATCCGTGCTCGGCGAACAAGGCCATGGCGGCTTCTTCGAGGACGAGGGCGGCGTCGGGTGACCATCGGGGCATGGCTCCATGATGACACGGAGTGACATCGGACCTAGAGTGATGTCACACCGTGTCATCACCAATCTCTGGAGCCCCCATGATCAGCAACTCCGCCGCGTGGATCGAGGCTCCCTTCGCCGACCTGGTCGTCCGGCCGTCACCGGTCCCCACTCCGGGCCCTGGTCAGGTGGTGGTCCAGGTGCGTGCCGTCGCGGTCAACCCGCTCGACGCCATCATCCAGTCCAACGGTCGCCTCATGTACAGGTGGCTCGACTACCCGGTGGTGCTGGGTGAAGACGTCGCGGGGGTGGTCGTGGCCGTGGGTGAAGGGGTGCACCGGTTCGCCGCCGGAGACCGGCTGGTCGCCTACGCGACGGGTCTGGAGAAGGGACGCGACCACGTGTCCGGCGGAGGGTTCCAGCACCTCGTGGCTGTCGACGAGGCGCTCGCGGCACCGATACCGGACCACGTCGCCTTCGAGGATGCCGTGGTGCTGCCGCTCGCACTGTCCACGGCTGCGGCTGCACTCTTCGAGACGTCGCAGCTGGGTCTCGACCACACCCGGCTCGACGACATCCGGCTCGACCAGGACCGGACCGCCGACGACGAGGTCGTCGTGGTGTGGGGCGGGTCCACGAGCGTGGGCGGCAACGCCGTCCAGCTCGCCCGCGCTGCCGGGTACCGAGTGATCACCACAGCCTCGCCGCAGCACCACGGGACGATGCAAACGCTCGGAGCGGAGGCCGTCTTCGACTACCGCGCCGACGACGTCGTCGCGTCGGTCGTCGCTGCGACCCGCGGAGCACGTGTGGTGGGCGTCGTGGCGATCGCCGTGGGCTCGGCCGAGCCCTGCGTCGAGATCGCTGCGAAGACCGGCGCCCGGCGGGTCGCGCTGACCAGCCCGTCGGTGTCCTTCTACGACCAGCCTCGCCGCCCCGGTCTCGCCTGGTCGCGGGTGAGCCTGATGGCTCGCCTGGTCTGGTCGAACGTCGCGCTCCAGGCCCGCTGCCTGCGGCACGGTGTGCGGGCGCGGTTCGTCTGGGGGAGCGCGATCGCGACCAGCGACGTCGGACCCTCCGTCTGGTCCCGCTATCTCCCGCGCGCTCTCGCCGAGGGCCGGCACCAGCTGCTTCCTCGGCCGCAGGTGGTCGGGACGGATCTAGGTGCTCTGCAGGGCGCGCTCGACACGCTGCGTGGTGGGGTCTCTGCTCAGAAGCTCGTGGTGTCCCTCCCAGAGATGAGTGGCCCCCTGGGCGATACGACGCAGGTGCCCTGACCGGCGCACAGGAGTGCTGAGAGTGCTGGGTGGGGAGGGCTCGGTGCACTACGGAGCAGCTCGTCCCTCCCACCTGTTGAACAGGTCGGGGGTAGTGGCTAGCATGGCTTGTCGCGGGTACTCCGCGCCACGATCCCTCAGGAGACAGACTGTGACACTCGGGTGGAACGACCCCGCTCACCGCGCCGCTGACCTCGGTCACGCGAGCCCGCTGACGGAGTCCACCTGCTGTCTGCCCTGCTGCTGTTGTTGACCCTCGGCTGAGTCTCACCTCGCGTCGTCGCCAGCGCTCCTGCGCCACCCTCGACGCCTGCTCGCCGTCGCCGCACCCCGAGTCGAGTCCGCGCTCGCCCGTGCCGCCCTCGCGTCGCCCCTGACCTGAACAGTCCGGTCCGGCGCGTCCCACGCATCGTCTGCGCCCTCTGGCGTGCCCGCCTCCACGACGTCGGCTCCCGTCGTCCTGGCTGCGCCACGATGCCCGCCAGCCTGCTTGCCTGCCACCATCCGAAAGGCTCCACGTGACCAGCTCGACCACGACGGAACAGACCCCGTCGACCCGCAGGCGCCGCCTGCGTGCCCCCTCCTTCAGCGTCCAGATCATCGGCTCGCTCGTGCTCGGAGTCCTGCTCGGCTGGTGGGCCCTGTCCATGGGCACCGTCGACGACGGCACACCCGAGGGCGGCGCCAACTGGTTGACGACAACCCTCGACACCATCGGCTCGTCCTTCGTCCTCCTGCTGCGCACCCTCGTGCCGCCGCTCGTGTTCACCGCGATCGTCGCCTCGATCACCAACCTCCGGCACGTCGCCGACGGCGCCCGCCTGGCCGCCAAGACGCTCATGTGGTTCGCGATCACGGCGCTCGTCTCGGTCGCCGTCGGCATCGCGCTCGGCGTCATCATGCGCCCGGGGCAGAACACCACCCTCGACATCGCCGACGGCTCCGAGCCGAGCCGGACCGGTTCATGGCTCGACTTCCTCGACAGCCTGCTGCCGGCGAACTTCCTCGGGCTCGGGGCGAACACCAGCACGCAGGTCGCCGAGAGCGGCAGCGTCACCGCCAGCACCTCGCTGTCCTTCAACGTGCTGCAGATCGTCGTCATGGCGCTCGCCGTCGGTATCGCTGCGCTCAAGGTCGGGCGCAAGGCCGAGCCGTTCCTCACCTTCAACAGGTCGGCCCTCGAGATCATCCAGAAGATCCTCTGGTGGGTCATCCGCCTCGCCCCGCTCGGCACGCTCGGTCTCATCGGCAACGCGATCGCCTCCTACGGCTGGGACCTGCTCGCACCTCTGGGTACCTTCGCTGCGGCGATCTACATCGGTCTCGCGATCGTCCTGCTCGTGCTGTACCCGGTGCTCCTGCGCATCAACGGCCTCCGCGTCCTCAGCTACTTCCGCGGCGCCTGGCCCGCCATCCAGCTGGCCTTCGTCTCTCGCTCGTCGATCGGCACCCTGCCGCTGACGCAGCGCGTCACCGAGCGCAACCTCGGCGTCCCGAGCGCCTACGCGTCCTTCGCCGTGCCGCTCGGTGCGACCACCAAGATGGACGGCTGCGCCTCGATCTACCCGGCGATCTCCGCGATCTTCGTCGCGCAGATCTTCGGCATCGACCTCTCGGTGACCGACTACCTGCTCATCGCCTTCGTCTCCGTGATCGGCTCGGCTGCCACCGCCGGGCTCACCGGCGCGATCGTCATGCTGACCCTGACGCTCTCGACCCTCGGCCTGCCGCTCGCGGGTGTCGGTCTGCTGCTCGCCATCGACCCGATCCTCGACATGGGCCGCACCGCGGTCAACGTCGCGGGCCAGGTGCTGGTGCCCGTCATCGTGGCCAAGCGTGAAGGCATCCTCGACGAAGAGCAGTACCGTGCCGCGACGTCCGAGGACCTGTTCGCGGACGACGACGAGGCCGAGGCCGAGGCCGTCGTCGAGGACGCGCAGGCGGAGTCGCGGACCCCGGTCACTGTCGGTGCGCCGACGGTCACCGGCGCTCCGGTGCCCGAGGGCACCGACGGGGACCGCAGGTCCTGACTGCCGCAGCATAGAGAGCGTCCTGACGGGACACTCGTCGACTGAGCCCGCTCGCACCCGCGCGAGCGGGCTCAGTGCGTCTGGGGGCTGTGAGCTCTCTTCTCGCCAGCGGCGAATCCTCGGAACCAGCAGTGCGTCCGCCGCGCCGACAGCGCGCCCGCTGCTGCCGCTGCTCCCGCTGCGCGCGCCCTGCGCGCCAGGTCAGGACCCGCGGGGCCAGCGGATCCGGATCGGGCCTCGAGCCTCGAGAGGGTTGACGACCTTCCCGCCCTGCGTGATCTGCACCCGCCCCTCGGCGACGAGCCGGCGTGCGACGCGACGGGTGTCGTCCATGAGGTCCCGCCAGCCCTCGCCGCCGATCGACCTCGCTGCGTCCGACGGGCAGATCGACGAGGTGTCTGCCCGCTGGGCCAGCAGGTCGAGGATCGTCGCCTCGATCGAGGCGTCGTCGACAGGGCCGGATGCTCTGGCCTGGGTCTGGTGCGTGTCGTCGTCCATCCCGACGAGTATGCGCCCGCCTGCGGCGTGCTGCGAGACCACCGTGAGGCGCTCGTCCGCGGACCTACGAGGGATGGGCAGCGGGTGCCGGCCGTCGAGCTCTCACCGCCTGCGCCACATCACTGCGCGGCTTCGGCGTCTCGGAGGCTCGCTCTCTCGGGCTCCTTGTCAGAGAGGCAGGCGCTCGACGAGCACGGAGGCACCATCCCCGCGCAACCGCGACGCAGCGGTCGGACGCCCGGCCATCGCGAGGACGAGGTCGAGGGTCGTGCCCTCGACCGTCGGCCCGTCGCCGGCGCGAAAGCTGCTGTCGGTCGCGACGAGCCGGAGGCCTCTCGCCGTGGAGCGGGAGGCGACAGCGAAGTCCTTGCGGATGTATCCCTCCGCGACGACGAGGACCGCGTCAGGATCCGGTGCAGTCTTGATCCCCAGAGGCTCTCTGACGTCACAGCCGTGCACGACCACCTCGCCCAGCCACGCCCACAGGTCGCCGGTCGGTGCGACGCGCGAGTCGACGACACCCCGGAAGCGGTCGAGGGTCTGTGCAGGCGTCGGACCCCGGTGCTCAGCGAGGCGCCGCGCATTGTGGACTGCGGGCCGGAAACCTGCCCCCGCGATGCTCCGCAGCCACCCCCACCGTCCGATGCTCGCCCCAGCGGTCAGGTGGGCGACCACGTCCTCGACCGACCAGTCTGCGCACAGGGTCGGTGCGGACCACTCCGCAGGCCGCAGAGCCTCGAGGTCGTCCCCAAGACGCCCGCGCTCGGCGCGGATCATCTCCCAGTGCTGCTCGCTGGTCGTGCGCGTCACGGGAGCTCCTCGGGCTGGTCTGACGGGGCGACGTGTGCGTGATGCTTCCGTGCGGGGAGCGACGCGTCAAGAGCGCTCAGCGGGCACCGTCCGAGATCATCGAGACTGGCTAGGTTGGGCTGATGCCACGCATACTCATCACAGGCATGTCCGGAGCGGGCAAGTCGACCCTCCTGGCCGAGCTGGCCAGGCGAGGCCACGTCACCGTCGACACCGACCACGACGGGTGGACGGACGGCTCAGGAGGCCCCTGGGACGAAGCCAGGATGGCCGCCCTGCTCGCCGCACGCGCTGATGTCGTCGTCTCAGGCACCGTCGAGAACCAGGGGCGCTTCTACGACCGGTTCGAGCACGTGGTGCTGCTCTCGGCCCCGGTGGACGTCCTCGTAGAGCGTGTCTCGCGACGCTCCGACAACCCCTACGGATCGTCGGCGGCTGAGCAGGACGAGATCCGCCGGTACACGGCCGAGGTCGAGCCGCTGCTCCGCCAGACAGCTCACGTCGAGCTCGACGGCCGCAGGCCTGTCGACGACCTGGCTGACGCCGTCGAGTTGCTCGACAGCTCCTCCCGCTGATCAGCCGCGTCACGGTCGAGCCTCCTGACGGGCGCGCTGCCCGGAGGCATCTGGGCGACCGCGCGGGACCGCTCAGGTCCACCTGCTCAGTGCAGCTCGGGGAAGCAGGCCCGGGCAAGATGACCCAGGTTCTTGGCCGCACCGTTCGAGGTCCGGTCCGGGGCGGGAGACGTGACCATCGGTGCCGGAGCGTCCTGCAAGATCCGCCGGGCCCCCGGTGTCTTGTCCAGGGAGTGCGCGAAGAACCACCACCGACCGTCGTAGCGCGGCTGCACCTCGGGCCGCTCTGCCGGGCTCGGGAAGGCGGAGGAGAGACCCACGAGGAACTCGACCCGCGCGTACGGGCGACCGCCCAGCTCCTCGACAGCCCACACGTAGAGCGTGACCCACGCGTCGGGAGCGACCCGCATGGCCCACACGTCTCCGGCAGCGGCCGGGCCGGACCCCACCGATCGAGGCACCGACGTCGTCGCCGGCCGGGACAGCGCGCGCTCGCGGGCACGGCCCGCGGCTGCGACGGTCGCACCGCGAGCGGGGACCGGCGTCGGGTGCGGGCTGTCGAGGTCGACGTCCGTGGACAGGGTCTCAGGCGGCAGCAGCCCCTCGAAGACCTCGCGGAGGACGTGGTCCCGCAGCCCGTCGGAAGAGCTCCACCACGCGAGGGGCGCCTGCACCTCGACCCGGACGCTCGGACGTTCGTCTCGTTCCGAGTAGTCGGACCAGCGTTCGGCAAGCCCCGGTCGTGACGCGGTCGCCACGACGCCGACGAGCGCGAGCTCTTCGAGGACCGAGCCGACGGCGTAGGGCGCGACCGTGTCGAGGAGATGCGCCTGCTTGAGTGCCGCGCGTGCCTTCGACTGGCTGGTGCCCTGCGGCAGCGTCCGCAGGACCGTGAGGATCGCGCGGAAGGTCCAGAGGTCGTGCTCGGTCGGCACAGGCCGCTCGTGACCCTCGAGCTCGCTCAGCGCGAGGACGTGGCCGACGACGTCACCGTCGATCGGTGCACCGTCGAGATGGCGCATCGACCAGGCGTCGGTCACCGCGACGTTCGTCGTCCCCTGCGTCCCGCACACCCGGCACGGCGACGTGCTCGGGGCCGCCGCAGAGATGGGGTCCGGCGCGGGTGACCGGCCGTCGACATCGTGCGCGCCACCAGCCGCGTCGACGCCGTACGGCGTGAAGGGGTGGTCGGGGAGCCGACTCGCGAGCAGGGTCCCGGTGAGCGCGGGGCGCCACGACCATGGCGCCGACCAGAGGCCCGCGACCCAGACCGAGGCTGCCTCAGCCACCGACCACTGCGTGCCCAGACGTCGAAGCTCCGCGACGGCCTCGTCGTGCCCGAGGGTGCGGACGGCGTCGTGCGGACGCCCGGCTGCAGCGAGGATCTCCGCATCTGCTCGGCTCGCGTCGGTGACACGGGGGAGCGAGAGCTGGAGCGACTCGTCGTACGAGCGCGCTGCGGCGACCCGGCGGTAGCGCGCGAGCAGGTCGACGAGCGTCGATCGGTCGGTGGTGGTGTCTTCGGTGGTCACGGCGTCATCGTAGGGCGGGCTCGTCTCGACGGACAGAGGCGATCGCGGACCTGTGGACAGCGCCTCCGCGGCATGCAGGTGGTGACCAGCCGACCAGTCTCAGGACGACGACGTGGTCGCGGCCGCCGTGGTCGCGACCATCACCGACGCCATGATCGCGGCCTGCACGGCGCTGATCGCCTTGCGGACGCTCTCTGCGGCCCAGCTGCCCTCGGAGACCTGCTTCGCGCGCTGCTTGAGCGCGCGCCGGTCCTGCCCGGGGAGCGCCTTGTGCAGCGAGTCTGTCGCGAGCAGCAGCGCCACGAGCGCGGCTGTCGGGGCGTCAGGATCCTGCTTCAGCACGAGCGTGGACCAGAGGCGCTGCCGGACGGTGTCTCCGGCGAGGGGGGAGGTGACGGGCCAGGCTGTGCTCGGGAAGATGCCCAGGACCTTCCGCTCGTGGCGCCGGACGATCCCTCGTGACTCGAGCGACGCGAAGACGGCCTCACGCAGGTTCTTCGACAGGCGGGAGACGACGGTCTCGGGCTTGTGGGGCTTGTCGCGGGCGATGATCGACAGTGCGGTGTCGAGCACGGGATGACCGAGAGTCGGTCCAGGGATGATCACGACCCGACCGGCGTCGGGCGCTCCGCGCTCCGGGACGGTGACCCTCCCGGCGAGCGAGAGATCGAGCAGCACACCTCCGGCCAGACCGAGGGAGAGCGACGAGCTGTCGAGCCGCGGCTTGCCCGTCGCCCCGTCGAGCACCAGCAGCAGGAAGTCTTCCGTGATGGTCGTCATGGGCATGGAGCCTAGCGGTGATGGATGGCTGAGGTCGGTCGGACGAAGCCGTCGCGTCGTGGTGTGGTCCTCGTGTCGGTGGCCCGCTCTACCGTCGCGGTCATGGGACAGATCATCTTCGACACGGCCACCACCATCAACGGCTGGATCGCCGACGAGCAGAACTCCTTGGCATGGTTGTTCGCCGTCGAGAACGGCGACACCCCGGACGCGGGCCTGTTCCCGGCAGACGCCGGCGTGCTCGTCGAGGGCTCCACCACCTACGAGTGGATCCTCGCTGAAGAGGACATCCTCGCCCACCCAGAGAAGTGGCGAGACTTCCACGGCGACAAGACGACCTTCGTCTTCACCACCAGAGACCTGCCCGTCCCCGAGGGGGCAGACGTCAGGTTCGTCAGCGGGTCTGTCGCTGATGCTCTCCCGGCGATCCGCGAGGCTGCCGCCGACCGAGATATCTGGGTGGTGGGCGGAGGTGACCTCGCCGGCCAGTTCCTCGACATCGGGGAGCTAGACCAGATCTGCCTGTCAGTCGCACCCGTCGCGCTCACCGGTGGCGCGCCGCTGTTCCCACGCCGCATCGAGTCCGACCGCCTGCACCTCGTCTCCGCGACGGCGGTCGGTCAGTTCGCACGGCTCGTGTACGAGGTGCGTCCCGCTGTAGCGACGGACGAGCATCATGCTCGGTGAGCGCCTAGCGGTGCAGGAGGGGGGAGTTCTCATCTCGCCGAACTCAGATGAGAGCGACGAGGGAGAACGTCTCCCATGGGCGACGAGTGAGTTGGAGGCCTGCCGGGAGAAATGGCCCGAAGGCCTCGCGGGCGTGGGGCGGGAGATCTCGGTGCTGCGAGTCGATAAAAGACGCAGACGGGATTCCGAGACTCGGCTAGGGCGGGCAGGCGTGAGGTTGGGAAACTGGCTGTTGGGTCTGACGCCTTTGATTGCGATCGTGCTCGTAATTCTCACCTTTCCCGACCCAAGGCTACTGCCATCGTACTTCAGTTCGTATGCCACGGCTTCAGCGATTCTCTTCTTTGTGACCGTCCTGGCGACTATGGTGCTTTTTGGTGACGTAGCCTTTGCTCGCACCACTGCGGTCCTTTGGCTAATCTCTGATATTCTTCGGTCAATCTTCGTTTACGGGTCCCGATTCGTTTCGATGATTTTTGCGCTGCTCGGACTGCTCTATGTGACGATCTGGGAGTCGGAGGGCATGCCGGAGGTTGGACTGACTGCGCTGCTCATGCTTCAAGGACTCGTTTCTGTCCTCGCGTATATCGGGTTGGCAATGGCCCCGCCCTTGCTTGGCCTAAGGCCGAAGGTGGCGCGAGTGTCAAGCATCCACTCGGCCTGCCTTTCTGCATACATGGCGATTTTTGTGTTCTTGGGTCTCGCGATCCTCGCGCTTGGGCGCGACGCAATTAGTGGAGCCGTTCCTCTTGCTTTGCTGTTTGCGGTTTCGACCTGGGTGCTTGTTCAGATATCAAGCGCTCGGAAAGAGATCGAAAATTCATCGGCCGAGGTGCTTGATGCAATGACAGATCTTGAGGTCGTTTTCGGCAGGATTCGTCGGGAAGGCGCGCGCATGGAGTTCGATCCAGAGTTCCGCAGTGGGGTGCTCAAATTGCAGAGCGTGGGCCACAAGACGCTCTCTGGGTTGGCTCCCGGACATAAGGGGCGCCCCAGGGCTGATCATCCTTCGATGGTCGTCATGGATTATCTTGCCGTCCGAGTGGCGACATCGGATTCGACGAGACGTGTTATGAACAGAGAGCTGTTCCTTGAGGAGAGAATGGGTGAGGCGACCGACCGGGAACTTCAGTACCTAATCGCCGATTTCGTTTCGGAACTCCGGGTGCAGGCGTTGTCGCCTGGATCCTTGGTGTAGGACTGCTTGATTCAGAAGAGTCCGATCCGCTGACAGGGTGCTCTTCGCCATGGGAATGCTGAACGATCCGCAGTTCCGAACCCAGGACTAGATCATCCGCGGCGTCGTCCTCCCGTAGCCGTGCTCGCCGTCGATGCGACAGGGGAGGGTCGTGCGTCCCTCTGTGACCTCGCGCCAGAGCGACTCGACCCAGTCGGCCGCGGCGTCGACGACCACGTCGCGCACGTCGACGTCCGGGGTCCTCTGGAGACACGGGAGCTCGGGGTCGGTGCTGGTCTCCGTCCAGGTGACCCCGAAGAGGTGGCGCCACGGGTCGACGGCCTTGTTGAGGACCCAGGCGTCGGGTCCGTCCAGCCGGAGCCGCACGTCGAAGGTGCCTTCGCCGTCGGGGTCCGGGAACACATCCACCCCGACCTCGCGGGCGGCTGCCGGCATCGCGTCGAGCACGTGCCGCATCTTCACGCGGACGTCGTCCGAGCGGGCGGCGAGCTCAATGCGGAGAGCACTGATGTACTCCGCGAGCGGGAGAGCGGCGGTCGCGAGCCCGTCGTCCATGCGGGAACGATATCGCCCACCTGTTGACTTACCCGGTTAAGTCCGATTGCGTGGTGAGTGGTCGGCATACGGTCGACGACACACGCTCAACGGGGAGTATCGATGTCATCATCACTGCACGAGAACAGTCCGCGACGACCGACGGTGGTCCTCGCCACGCTCACCGCGGCGGCGCTCGGCCTGACGGCCGCAGCGATCGCGCCCGCCGCAGCCGCGAGCCCCACCGCGTCGGACCAGGCGTCGGAACCCGTCTCGATCGCCTATGTCGAGGTCAACAGCAACGACCTCGCGAACGTCGGCCGGTACGCGCTCGAGGACGGCTCGCCAGCCTTCGACGTCGCGATCATCTTCGCGGCGAACATCAACTTCGATGGCACGAATGCCTACCTCCACCTCAACGAGCAGGTGCAGGCGACGCTCGACGACGCCGCCACGCAGATCCGCCCGCTGCAGGAGAAGGGCATCAAGGTGACGCTCTCGCTGCTCGGCAACCACCAGGCCGCTGGGTTCGCCAACTTCCCGTCGCAGGCGGCCGCGGAGGCCTTCGCCGACCAGGTGGCTGACGTCGTCGAGACCTACGGCCTCGACGGTGTCGACATCGACGACGAGTGGGTCGCCTACGGCACGGGCAGCACACCGCCCGCCAACCCGGACTCCGCGGTCTGGCTCGTCGACGCGCTCGGCGAGAAGCTCCCGGACGACAGCCTCATCACGCTCTACGACATCGGAGAGACGGCCGAGACCCTGCAGCAGGCACCGGCTGCGACCCTCGACACTCTCGACTACATCTGGAACCCGTACTACGGCCAGTTCAACCCGCCGCAGTTCCCCGCGGTCGACAGGTCGAGGCTCGGTGCCGCCGCGGTCGACCTCAACCAGACACCCGTGACCCTCGCGTCCGACCTCGCAGCCCGGACTGTCACCGAGGGCTTCGGTGTGTTCGTCAGCTACGACCTGCGTGCCGGCGACCACAGTGCCTACGTATCTGCGGTGACGCGCGAGCTCTACGGGCAGGACACCACGTACACCGAGTGAGGTAGCCCAGGTCTGCACGATCACACGACCGGACGCCCGCTCCTCCGTCCCAGACGGGAGAGCGGGCGTCTGCGCTCCAGTTGGCACGGACATGCTCTCGTGGCGTTGACTAATACGGTTAAGTCGACCAGCCTGATCCGGGTGAAGACACCGTCGCCGTCACTGTCCCGAGCCGTCCCCACCTTCGCGCCCGCTGCCACCGAAGAGCCTGACCCGAGCCGGTGCCTCCAGGTCGACATGCCGCCGGGTGGAGGTGAGATCGAGCTCCTCGACCTCCCAGGAGAGCGAGGCGTCGCCATCCGGCCCGGTGACGCGCTCGTCTACGACGTGCTCCCTGTCGCCGGGAGCGGCGACCGCTACGCCGCCACCGCTGTCGCCCTCGACCTGCGCCTCGACGACGGGACCAGGTTGTCCACCGGCACCCCGGCCCCTCGAGACCAGCACGGCACACCTCTCGACCCCGCCGCCCAGGCTGCCGACAAGCGCCTCTGGGTCGACCAGTGGAACCGTCGCACGGTCGACCTCGCGCCCTGGGTCGGGCGGCGCATCGACGCCGTGCTCGCCGTCGTCGGCGCCACCTCCGAGGCGACCACCGTCTTCGTCGGCGGCGTCCGCGTCCGTCAGGCACCGCAACGTCCTGACGACCTCCTCGGCTGGGTCGACACCCGCCGCGGCACGCACTCCTCCGACACCTTCTCCCGCGGGAACACAGCCCCGGTCGTCTCGATCCCGCACGGCGGCGTCTTCGGCCTGCCGATGACCGATGCCTCGGCAGGGAACTGGCCGTACCGCCACCAGATGGCCGCCCCCACGATCCAGGCCTTCGCGACGAGCCACATCCCGAGCCCGTGGATCGGCGACCGCGGCGTCTTCCAGCTCATGCCCAGCGCGTCGGCGACCCCGCCGACCGACCGGGACGCGCGGGCGCTCCGGTTCGAGCGCGACGACGAGCACGCCGGGCCCGACCGCTACGAGGTCGAGCTCGACGGTGTCTCCGTCGTCCTCACCGCGGCCCGGCACGCCATCGGGCTGCGCGCCCGCTCCCACGGCGACTCCCTCTCGCTCGTCGTCGACCACCTCGGCGAGGCCGCCGACGCCCGCTGGGTCGTCGAAGGCGGGGTGCTGCGACTCGACGTCCTGCTCCGCGACGGTGGGGACCGCCCCGACCACCACGTCCACGCGGTGATCCCCGACGTCGTGAGTCACACCCTCACCCATGCCGACGGTGAGCTGCGCGGGTCCGTGACCCTCGCGCAGACCGAGGCCGACGTGATCATCGGCGTCTCGACGATCGACGCCGACCAGGCACGGGTCAACGCGACGACGGCCGGGACCGTCGACGACATGCTCCGCGAGGCCGCGGCCGCGTGGCGCCGCGCGCTCTCGGCCGTCGAGGTGCACGATCCCGACCAGGTCTCGCCCGACGCCCTCCGCTCGCTCGCGGGGAGCCTCGGACGCGTGCTCACCTACCCCAACGCCTACGACGAACCCGGGCCCGAGGGGCCGCGCTACCGCAGCCCGGTCGACGGCGAGCTGCGCCCCGGGAGCTTCTCGGCGACGCACGGCTTCTGGGACACCTACCGCACCGCCTGGCCGCTGCTCGGGCTGCTCGCCCCGGACCGTGCCGGGGCGCTCGCCGACGGCTTCGTCCAGCACTTCACGGACGCGGGATGGGTGGCCCGCTGGAGCGCGCCCGGTCCCGTCGACTGCATGACGGGCACGACGAGCGACACGGTCTTCGCCGGGCTCGCCGCCCAGGGTGTGCCGTTCCGCCTCGACGAGGCGTACCGCTCCGCGCTGCACCACGCCACCGTCCCGGCGTCAGACGCCCGGGTCGGCCGGAAGGGGCTGCGGCCCGGGATCTTCCGCGGCTACGTCGACACGCGGGTCCACGAGGGCATGTCCTGGACCCTCGACAACGCGATCAACGACGCCTCGGCGGCGCGCCTGGCGCTCGCCCTGCTCGATCAGCCGGACGCGCAGCCCGGTCCGTCTGCTCTGTCCACCACCGCCGTGTCGACCAAGATCGCCGACGCCGACGCCTCCGCTCAGATCGACAGGCTGACCGCGGAGGCCGACTACCTCGCGCGCCGCGCCCTCGGCTACCGCTCCGTGTTCCACCGTGGTCTCGGCTTCTTCCTCGGGCGTGACGAGGACGGCAGGTGGCGTGTGGCCGAGGCGGACTTCGACCCGGCCGAGTGGGGCCACGACTACACCGAGACCAACGCCTGGGGGACCGCCTTCACGGCGCCGCACGACGGCGCCGGGCTCGCCGAGCTGCACGGGGGAGAGGTGGCGCTCGGCGCCGCCCTGGACGCCTTCTTCGCGACGCCGGAGACCGCCGACCCGGCCCTCGTCGGGTCCTACGGCTTCGTCATCCACGAGATGTCCGAGGCGCGCGACGTCCGGATGGGGATGCTCGGGCTGTCCAACCAGCCTGCGCACCACATCCCGCTCACGTACTGCTTCGCGGGCCGCCACGACGAGGCGCACCGGGTGGTCGTCGAGGCGCGCGACAGGTTGTTCGTCGGCTCCGAGATCGGGCAGGGCTACCCGGGGGACGAGGACAACGGGGAGATGTCCGCGTGGTACCTCTTCGCGGTGCTCGGGCTCTACCCGCTGGTTCCGGGGACCGGGGAGATGGTGCTCACCCCGCCGCTGCTGCCGCGCGTCACGCTCCACCCGCAGGGGCGCGACCACCCCCTCGAGATCACCGCGGAGAACGCCGGGGCGCCGTACGTCCGCGAGGTCCGCGTCGACGGGCAGGTCTGGGAGCGCGTCGCGGTGCCGGCGGACGTCCTCTCCTCCGCGCGGCACATCGCCTTCGTGCTGTCGGACGAGCCGACGGGCTGGGCTCGCGACAGCCGACCCACGTCGATCAGCACCGAGCTGGGCCTCCGCGAGCCCCTGCGTGACTTGCTCGTCGTCGAGGCGGGAGGTGTCACCGACGACCGCGGTGACACCGTCGTCGCCCTCGCTGCGGGTGAGCAGGTCGAGCTCGCGCTCACCGAGCCCGCGGTGGTCTCGCTCTACACGGTGACGCTCGCGGGGGAGCCCGCTGGCCTCCCCGCCGTCCCCGACCCCGTCGTTGCCGCCTGGCGGCTCGAGGGTGTCACGGCGGACGGCACGGTCGTGCCGCTCGACGTGCGCGAGGAGACCTTCGACCTCGCCTGCCAGACGCGTCCGTTCCGCACGCGACCCGATGAGGGCGGGGGAGGGGCGGTCGTCGCCGTGCGCCTCACCGCGCTCTCCCAGGTCGAGCTGTCACAGATCGAGGTCTTCGGCCCGGTCTGAGAGGCGGGCCCGGGCCCGGGTTCGCGGACGTGTCGCCTGCATATCGAGAATCACAGACGTCCTGGCAACACGCCTCACGATGGACTCGTGGGCATGAGCACATCTCTCACGCCACCTCTCCCTCAACCCCTCGACGTCTCGAAGAGACCTCGCATCGCCTCGCTCGACGTCATCCGTGGACTTGCCATCCTGGGCACGCTGGCCAGCAACATCTGGTTGTTCCAGGCCTTCTTCGGCGAGCGTGTCATCGACGTCCGGTGGGCCGAGCTGCTCTCGTGGACGTCGGAGGGCAAGTTCCTCGGGCTGCTCACGATCATGTTCGGGATCGGTCTCGAGATCCAGCGGCAGGCGGCGTCGAGGCGTGGCCTCCGGTGGCCGGGCACCTATCTCGTCCGTGCCGGCCTGCTCTTCCTCGACGGAGTGCTGAACTACATCTTCGTCGTGCAGTTCGACGTCCTGCGCGTCTACGCGATCCTCGGGTTCGTCGTGGCCTTCGTCCTGCTGATGCCCGAGAAGCGCCAGTGGATCTTCATCGGCGTCGCACTCACGACACACGTCTCGCTCGTCCTCCTTCCCCTGGTCGTGACCGACTACCAGGGCACCCCAGGCATCGTCCTCCCGGGTGAGTTCTGGGTGACGGAGGGGAGGCCGCCCTATACGTACGAGATCCACAACAACGCTCTGACGGTGCTGAGCGACCTGACGACCGGCAGCGACACCGGCTCCATCTTCACCCTGGGTCTCGTGTGCTTCACGCTGGGCGCCATGGTGTACCGCCACGGGATCCTCGACGCCCGAGGAGCACGGTTGCGTCGCTGGGTCATGGTCGTGGGCTTCGGGGTCGGGATCCCGCTGGACCTGGCCTTCTTCCTCTCCCAGGAGTCGTACGGCTTCGGCCGGTTCCTGGCTGCGCCGTTCACCGCCTTCGGGATCCTCGCGCTCATGGCCGCGTTCTACCAGCGGCGCCCGATCGGTGTGGCCGGGCGACACCTGTCTCTCGTGGGCCGGATGGCACTGAGCTGCTACGTGCTCCAGAACGTCCTCGGCCGGGTGGCCCAGCGCTGGATCGGCAGCTCTCCTCTCTCACCGATGCTCGACCCCTTGATCGGCACCATCCTGATGTTCCTCGTCATCGGCGCTCTGGTGATCCTCTTCGCCAAGGTCTGGCTGCGGTTCTTCCCCAGGGGACCGCTCGAGTACGTCTGGGACGTCAGCTTCCGGTTCCTCACGCGCCGTCGACTCCGCTGACCCGTGCCCGTGCCCGTCCTCGTCGTCGGAGCCACAGACGGCATCTCCGCGCTGGGCGTATCTCGTCGTCGGAAGACACCGCTGGCGCTGAGAGTGGAGAGCGCGTCTCAGTTATTCAACCGTGGTTTACTAACTGCATGAGTCGCCCTCCCCGATCGACGGACGCCGAGCTGCTGGACCGCATCGACACCGCCCTGTCCCAGCGCACCTCGACCGAGCCCTGGGGTCTCGGCGACGTCGCGCCGGCCGCGGGGATCAGCGCCGCGGGCCTCATCAAGCGGTTCGGGTCCAAGGAGCGCCTGCTGCACGCCCTCACGCGACGCTGGATCGACACCGTGCCGTCCGCCCCGGTCGACCCCGAGCACGCACTCGACGAGCTCCGGGCGTACGGCCGGGCGAACTTCGCGACCGCGTCGTCGTCAGCTGCGATCACCGGGCTCGGAGAGCTCATGCGCGACCTGTGGTCACCCGAGGCGGTGGCGCTGCTCCGTGAAGGCTGGGACAAGCAGGCGCGATACATCGAGAGCCTCCTCGCGCAGCTCTCCCTCCGCGCTGACCTCGATCACCGTGCAGCCGCCCTCACCGTGCTCGACGCCCTCCACGGGAGTCTCTACAGGCAAGCGGTCTCGCTCGACCCGACCTCACCCGAAGAGACCATCGACAACCTCCTCAAGGAATGGACACGACCATGAACCGCACCTGGCGCGGATGCGTCTTCATCGGGACGAGCCTCGACGGTTACATCGCCAAGCCCGACGGCGACCTCTCCTGGCTCACCGCCCCCGAGCCGCGAGAGCACGCAGCCGACGAGGGTGATCACCCTGCTCTCGTCTGGGAGACGTTCTTCCCGACCGTCGACACCCTCGTCATGGGACGGACGACGTACGACACGGTGTCAGGATTCGAGGAGTGGCCCTTCGAGGGCAAGACCGTCATCGTGCTCAGCACGACACTCGACGCCAGCGGCCGCGCCCAGGTGGTGCGCTCCGTCGACGAGGCGAGCGACCTCCTCGCCCGCGTCGGAGCCGAGCGCGTCTACGTCGACGGGGGCCGGACCATCCAGTCGTTCCTCTCAGCAGGTCTTGTCGACGAGATCACCGTGTCCATCGCCCCGGTCCTCCTCGGCCGCGGCAGCCGCCTCTTCGGAGACCTCGACCACGACGTGCTGCTGACGCTCCGGGGCCATCACGCGACCGCTGGCGACGGGCTCGTGCGGGCGACCTACGACGTCGCGCGGCGCTGAACCGATCGAGGTTCGAGGCACGGTTGAGCTGTGGTCAGGGGATTCGAGTGCCCGAGACCCCGGGGTCGATGTAGACATCGTCACGCTGGAGGCCGCCGACGAGCGGGTCTTCGGTCGAGCGGTCGGTCGACTGGCTTCTCGTCGAGGCCCGCGCGTCGCCGATCGACGTACCCAGGGCAATCTCCAACGTGTCTTGCGACGTACGGCTGAGATTCAGGGTGTTGCGCTCACCGCCTGAACTCGCCGCGGCCGCCACGCCCGCGGTCGCGGATGTGGAACGCACACCGCCCATCTTCCCGTCGGACGTTCCTCACTCCTCAGCTCGAACGTCGCTGTCGATCCTCACCGGGGTGAAGAAGTTGATCAGGTTGCCGTCCGGGTCGCGGAACAGCAGCGACCGGTTGCCCCAGGGCATGGTCGTCGGCTCGTTGACGAACTCCTCGACGACGTCCCGCAGGGTGAGGTAGAGCGCGTCGACGTCGTCGACCAGGAAGTCCAGCATGACTGAGGAGTTGGCGCGAGCACGTGCCACGCCGTCACCCAGGAGCGGGACCGTCTGCGAGCTGGCGACCGCGAGCACACCCGATGACGTGCGGATCTCGGCGAAGAGCGGGTGCAGGCGGTGTGCGGGCGTGTCCGTTACACGTTCGTAGAAGGTGACCAGGGGTTCGAGGTCGTCAGTGATGATGCGGGTCGCTGCAAGTCGCACGATGTCTCCAGTGAGGTTGGTCGACGGCACCGCGGATCAGCGCCGTCGTCCACGCTAGGCGTGATACCGGACGTGATCCGCCCGGTATCAACGGGCATGATGAGTCCATGTCCGATGTGGTCTCGCGCGCCCTGCAGCTGCTCGACCTCCTGCAGTCAGGGGGAACGCGAACGGTGGTCGAGCTGTCGTCCCGCCTCGGCGTCGACGAGCGGACCGTACGCCGTGACATCGAGCACCTGCGCGCACTCGACGTTCCGATCGAGGGAGTGCGGGGGCGGTACGGCGGGTACCGCATGGGGTCGGGGTACCGTATGCCGCCCCTGGTGCTCACCGACGACGAGGCGGTGGCCCTGCTCCTGGGCCTGCTTCGTGCGGCAGGCGACCCGGCGACGGGGATGACGTCCGCGGCGGCCACAGCACGGGCGAAGATCCGTAGGGCGCTTCCCGACGCGACGGCGCGGCGGTTTGACGCGTTAGCCCGCGCGGTCACCTTCGTGGGCGCGACGCCAGGAACGCGTTCAGCGGACGTGGAGTCGTCTCTGCTCCTCACCGTGGCCGATGCCGTTCGGAGGCATCGTTCCTTGTCCTTGCGCTATCGGTCAGCGGCCGATCGGCTGTCCCAGCGGGAAGTCCATCCCTATGACCTCGTCGCCTACGCGGGCAGGTGGTACCTCTTGGCGCTCGACGTGGGCAAGGCTGAGGAACGGACGTTCAGGCTCGACCGCATGGTGTCCGCACGGACCCTGCCTGGGTCCTTCCCTGATCCGCCGGCTCGGGACGCCGAGGCTCTCCTCGTGGACGCGCTCCAGCGCGCACACCATACGTGGCACGTCGTCCTGCGTATCCAAGCCACTGCGAGCCACATCCGCACTCTCATGCCGGCGAGCATCGCTCAGCTGGAACCGGACCCCACCGGTGCGCCCGGGCCGTGGCACGTCGCAACGATCCACGCTTCGCACCTGGACTGGATTCCTGGTGTCATCCTCGCCCTGAACTGCCCGGTGGTGATCCACGAGCCACCGGAGCTGGCGACGCTCACCAGAGGTGCAGCTGCACGGCTCCACGCCGCCTCCCTCGAGTGAACGAGCGCGCCGTGCGGAATCGGCTCTCACGTCCGTGGCGCGGTATCGACCGGTGGTACGACGATCTACATGTGCAAGACCTTCAAGATCACCAAGTAGAGGCGAGCGATGGACAACCTAGAGCACGGCAAGGGCGTCGTCGTCTCCTGGGACGCCGAGGGCGGCTTCGGTCATCTCCAGATCGACGACGGTCCTGCAGTCTGGGGCTTCTATTCGAACATCGAGATGGACGGCTACCGGACGCTGGAAGCAGGCCAGAGGGTCGAAGCGACCTACGAAGCCGTGGAGGACCAGGATGGCTTCAAGTGGCGGACTGTGCACATCAAGCCCGTCAGTTCCTGACCGTGGTCGTTGTTTCTGCTGAGCTGGTCTGACCTCATGAGGTGTCGTACCAGACCGGTGCTTGCTCTTCAGGGGACGCGCCGGGCCTCTCGGCAGGGGCGGTCCGCCCTTCCGGCACGCGCACCTGCTCACCATGGGCGGCCACAGGCGCACCTCGCAACGCAGAGGTTGCGAGTTCGCCATCGCGGGGGTGCACGGAGGTCTCTGCCGGCTGGACGGGCCCGACGAGGTCCAGGACGTCGGAGCCGCCCTAGGATCGTCGGATGGACGCGCTCTCCAGAGTCACCGACGCTCAGATCGACACCATCTGCGAAGCCTTCGTCTCGGTGTCGTGGCCGCTCGGTCGGGACGACTTCAAGGCACTCGCGGAGCGCCTCGGATGGCAGCTGAAGCTGGAGACGTCGAGCGGAGTCCACCACCGTTCTGGGTATTCCGTGAACCTGCCGACCGTCCGTTCCCTCGTCGCAGATGATGCGCTAGCCCAGGTCACGATCGCGGTCTCCGACAAGAGCGACGACTCGAGGGGGCTGCGGAGCGCCGCAGATGGGCTGCAGTCAGCGCTGAGCGAGCGATTGGGTCAGCCCTCCGGATCCCAGCACGGAGACCACTACTGGGAGCTGGACAACGGCGGCAGGATCTGGCTCAGGACGGTGCCCAAGAAGGTGCTGCTCGTCGTGCAGGGGCAGCGATTCGCCGACGTGGAGCGGGGCGAGGAGCGTCTGGGTATCGGCCCGGACCTCACGCTGGGTGCCGGTGGCGGCACCGACTGACGCCGTCGGTCAGCCGGTCGTCAGGGTGTCGAGCAAGGCCTGGGCGGTCAGGACGTTCCCGAACAAGACGTCCTTCGACGGGATCTGCGAGTAGGTCGCGTCCGGGGCCATGACGCGCAGCAGGTCTTCGACCTGCTGCGCGGAAGCCTCGGCGCCGGCGTCGACGAGGATGACGATGTCGTCGGCGACGAGCAGGTCGAGCCGCTCCAGGCTCACGTCGACCGCCTGCGTACCGTCCTCGCCGAGGTCCTGGACCGCCGGCGCCTGGCGGCCGAGGTCGAGCGCGACCGACCACGGGAAGGATCCTTCCTGCGTCATGTACCGGACCCCGTCGGTCCGTACCCGGACGATCGACAGCGTGCCCGCGTCCTGGGGCGCGGTCGCTGCGGCCTCGGCGGCTCGTTCGTCGTACGCGGCGACGAGGTCGGCTGCAGCGTCCTCCCTGCCGAGGAACCCGCCGATCTGGGTGAGCGTGTCCTTCCATCCGGAGGGCGTGTACTCGACGGCGACGGTCGGGGCGATCTGGGAGACCTGCTCGTAGAGATCCTCGGCACCTTCGCTCTGCATGACGATGAGGTCGGGTTCGGCGGCAGCCAGCGCCTCGAGGTTGATGCCTCCGTCGGAGGTCCCGATGTCGGCGGGCTCTCCGTCGAGCTCCTCACGCACCAGGGGCGCGTAGTCGCCAGTCAGTGGCGGGACGACGGCAGCGACAGGGTCGATGCCGAGTGCGACGACAGCCTCGAGCGTGCGGTCGCCGTCGAGGACCGCGACGCGGTCTGTGATACCCACGTCGGTCGCACCGAAGGCGTGCGTGATGGTCGTGGTCGCGGCAGTCGCAGACGACTCAGGAGGCGAGTCGGTCTCGGTGCTGCACGCGGCGACGAGGCCGACAGTCAGAGCTGTGAGAAGAGCGAGTGCTGGGCGTGGGCGTGGGATCGCCGTGAGGTCCATGACCAGAAGGTTAGCCTGCCCTTACATCTGGTGGTGACGGCGGCCGAAGACATCTCTCATCCCTTGGGATGCGAGCCCGCTCGTCCGATCCTCGGCCGCCGACGGGTACAGCCTGCCTAGTCGAGCGCGGCGACCGGCGTCGGCGTCGCCAGCAGGCGTCGCGTCCAGTCGGCCAGCGCCGCTGTCGCGCTCTTCGAGACAGCCGCCTGCGGCACCATGCTGGTGAAGCCGTGGAAGGCGCCCGGCCAGACGTGCAGCTCCGCATTGACACCAGCAGCCCACATCGCGCTGGCGTAGGCGACAGTCTCGTCGCGGAAGACCTCGGCGCTGCCGCAGTCGATGTAGGTGCGCGGCAGTTCTGAGAGGTCTGTCGCGCGGGCGGGGGCGGCGTACACGGACACGTCGTCGGTCGCGCGGCGCTCTCCGAGGTAGGCGTCCCAGCCGAAGCGGGTCATCTGCCGGTCCGCGACCCCGACCCCGTCGATCTGCTGGGACGAGACTGTGGCGTCGCGGTCGTCGAGCATCGGTGACACCAGGATCTGGGCCATCAGCGCCGGGCCTCGACGGTCGCGCGCGAGGAGCGCGACGCCGGCGGCGAGCCCAGCGCCTGCGCTCTGCCCCGCGACGACGATGCGCTCGGGGTCGATACCGAGATCCTCGGCGTGCTCGGCCACCCACACGAGCCCGGCGTAGCAGTCCTCGACCGGGTAGGGGTCCGGGTGCTCGGGGGCGAGGCGGTAGTCGACGCTGACGAGCACGACGTCGTGCTCGAGGAGCCAGTCGTAGGAGTCCATGTTGGACAGGTAGTGGCCGAACATCATCCCGCCTCCGTGGATGCCGTAGACGGCGGTCGTCGCACCGGTCCGGTCGGCGCGCTGGATGACGGCGAGCTGGATCGGGTCACCGAGGTGTCCGGGGACCGTCACGGTCTGTCGTGCGTAGCCGTGGGCCCGGAGGCGCTCGTCGAGGACCTCCTCGGTCACGTCGAGCTGGCGCATGTGCGGCAGCATCTCGGCGGTGAGCGTGAAGGGGCCACGTGCCTCGAGAGCGGTGAGGAAGGTGGCGAGCTCGGGGTCGAACGGGGGGCGGGCAATGGCGTCAGACATCGGAGGACTCCTGGGTGATCGGGGTGGTCGAGGTGGTGGTGCGGCGAGCACTGACGGTGCCGAGACCGACGAGCGCGGCGGCGACGGCAGTGAGGGTGAGGCCGGCGACCGAGATCGCCGCCTGGAACGAGTGGGACTGGGCCGGGGTCCACGTCGTGGCGGTGATGCTGCCGCCGACGAGGGCGGCGAGGATCGTCCCGGTGGCGGCGATACCGACCGCCGTCGCGAGCTCGCTGGCGGTGTCGACGAGCGCAGCCCCGACGGAGGTGCGGTCCGCTGGCAGGCCACGGAGGACGGTGGTGCCGGCGACGACACCGACCACCCGCATCCCCGCGGCGACGAGCACGAGTCCTGTCAGGACCCAGGGATAGCCGAAGCGCCCGAGCTTGGCGAAGACGGCGAGGCCGGCGACGACCGCTGCGGCGCTCGTCCATGCTGCGAGGTCGAGGCCCACTCGTCGCACGAACGGTCCGACGAGCCGTCCGCTGGCGAGCAGGACCACGACCTGCGGCAGGGTGCCGACAGCAGCGAGAGCCGGCGACCACCCCCAGGCGAGCTGCAGCTGCAGGGCGACCATGTACGACAGTCCCGCCATGGCCAGGCCGGCGGCCGCCTTGTACGCGAGGCCGCTGGCGACCAGCGGCTGGGTGACGAGCCGCAGGTCGAGCAACGGGTGCCGTGCGGTGCGCTCCCGGACCACGAACCCGGTCGCCGCGACGACGGTCGCGGCCATGGCGAACCAGGCGGTCCGGTCGGAGGTCGAGACGACGAAGAGGGTCGGTGCGACGAGCGCCCCGATGACGGTCGCGGTGCCGAGGAGGGCGCCCGCGACGTCGACGGGGTCACGGTGCAGGTCGTCCGGCCGGTCAGCGGAGATGCCGGCCCGGATGCCGAGGAAGGCGATCGCGGCGATCGGCGCGTTCGCGACGAGGAGCACCTGCCAGGGGGCCACGGCGAGGACGAACCCGCCGACGGTCGGTCCGACCGCGAGCCCGACGAGCCCTGCGGTCGAGATGACCGTGAGCGCCCGGACGCGGAGGTCCTCGGTCGAGAACAGGCGGAAGGCCAGCGCCATGGATCCCGGCGTCGTCATAGCGGCAGCGACCCCCATGAGCCCGCGGACGACGACCAGCTGCTCGACGGAGGTGACGATCACGGTGAGCATGCTCGTGCACGCGAGCAGGGTCAGCCCCACGAGCATGACGCGGCGGCGGCCGACGCGGTCGGAGACCGCACCGAAGAGCAGCATGAGTCCGCCGAAGGCGACCGAGTACGCCCCCGACACCCACTGCAACGACCCTGTGGAGGCCGCGAGGTCGCGGCCGATCGTCGGGAGCGCGACGTTGAGGACCGAGTTGTCGAGCATCTCGAAGAGGAACACAGCGGAGAGACCGGACAGCGCGACCCACGCGTCTCGGAGGCGTGGAGGGGACGACGAGACTGTGGTGGTGGCGACGGTTCGCACGGGCATGGGCGCACTCCTTCGATGAAGAAGTGGCGACTCCGGTGAGACGCGTACGCGGTTCCGCTCGCCGGGGCGAGGCGGGTTTTTTCCCTCTGCGGCAGACGATAGCCCATCCGGGCTCAGATCTACCAGTACGCCCCCTGCCGCGACCTGCGGCGCTCTACCCGACGCAGGAGTGCGGGCGCAGCAGCGGGATCGCGACGTGGGTGGTGAGGCGTGTCGCTCGTCTCACAGGCGACGACGCAGGACGGGCCGGCGGCAGGTCACCCCTGCGCGTCGAGCGACGGCGCCGTGCTCTCCCGCACCGACAGCGTCGGCGTCATCCCCGCGACAGACCCGACCATCGCCTCGGACCCCGCAGCCGTGACCACCTGCATCAGCGTCCGCGCAGCGAGCTCCCCGAGCGCGTACGTGTCACGCGTCAGCGCCGTGATGGACGGCCGCACGAGCCGCATCGCGATCGAGTCGTCGAAGCTCGCGATCGACAGCTCGCGGGGGACCGTCACCCCCTCTTCCTGCGCGACGCGCAGCCCCGCGAGGGCCATGACGTCGTTGTCGTAGACGAGGGCGCTCGGGCGGTCGTCGCGGCGCAGCAGGTCGAGGGTCGCGGCGGCCGACTGCTCGGCCGAGTAGTCGGTCTCGACAGAGACGGGCGTCCCGGCGTCGTAGCGCCCGACGCAGTCGTGGAAGGCCTGGCGACGCAGCTCGGTGTGCTCGAGGTCGAGCGGACCCATGACGTACCCGACACGTCGGTGCCCGAGGGCAAACATCGCGTCGAAGAGGCGGGTGGCGACCTCGTGGTCGTCGACCCAGACGGTCGGGACCGTCGGGTCGAGGCTCGGGTGGCTGCCGATCTGCACGGCGGGGAGCCCGAGCTCCGCCACGAGGGCGACGCGCTCGTCGTCGCGCCTCGGGTCGATGAGGATGACGCCGTCGACCCGCTGGGTGGCCTGCCACGTGCGGTAGGCGTCGACCTCCTCGGCGAGGGACGCGACCACGAGGGTCTGCAGGCCGGTGTGCGTCGGGGCGAGGCCGGCCTGGATGCCGGCCATGAGCTCGGGGAAGAACGCCTCGGTGCCCAGGGTCCGGGCGGGACGGTTGAGGACCAGCCCGATGACGTCGGCCTTGGACCCGCCGAGGGCGAGCGCCGCGGAGCTGGGGCGGTAGTGGAGCTCGGCGGCGACCGCGAGCACCTGCTCGCGCAGCTCCTCGCTCACGCCGGGGCGCCCGTTGAGGGCGAAGGAGACCGCCGCCTTGGAGACGCCGAGCCGCACGGCGATGTCGCTGAGCGTCGCGCGTCGGCGCGGTGGGGTGACCCGGGGACTCATCATCGATCCTCACCTCAGTCGGCACTTAACCGGTTGACACGGCCTTGACTTACTCGGTTTAGTTGCCAAAGATACACCTCATCACCCAGCGTCACCGCGGTCATCTACCCGGTGTCCCGACGGTCACCTCGGCCCATCACGGCACGCCGCTCGACGACGAGCGCCGCCGGCCGGCCCCTCCAACGAAGGAGCAGCACCATGAGGTTCTCCCGCACACCACTGGCTACAGGAGTCGGCGTCCTCGTCGCCTCAGCCCTGCTCGCAGGCTGCGGCGGCGGAGGGTCGTCAGGCGGCTCCGACGCCGACGGAGAGGTCACCGGCTCGATCCGGTTCCAGACCTGGTCGCTCACGCCGACCTACAAGGAGTACCTCGACGGTGTCATCTCCGACTTCGAGGCGGCCAACCCGGGCACCTCGGTCGAGCTCGTCGACCAGCCGGGCGACGGCTACTCCGAGAAGGTCCTCTCGCAGGCCTCCACGAACACGCTCCCGGACGTCGTCAACCTTCCGCCGGACTTCGTGCTCCCGCTCGCCGAGCAGGACCTGCTGTACGACGTCAGCCAGAGCACCGACATGGACTCCACCTACGTCAACGGGTCGGTCGACGCGTTCCGCTTCACCGGCAAGGACGGGGTCTACGGCTACCCCTGGTACCTCGGCACGGACGTCAACTACTGGAACGCCGAGCAGCTCGACGCGTGCGGTCTCGACTCCTCGGCGCCGCCCGCCACCACGGACGAGCTGTTCGAGCAGGCCTCGACGATGGCTGAGAACTGCCCCGAGAACTACCTCATCAGCCGGGTGCCCGGGGTCGGAGACTTCACGCTCGAGGGCATCGACATCCTCAACGAGGACGGCACGGAGTTCGTCTTCAACACCCCTGAGGCCGCCGCGATCATCGACCGCTATGCCGCGGCTTATGCCAACGGCGAGATGCCGCCGAGCGTGCTCAACGCCGACTACCTCGGCAACTCCCAGCTGTTCACCCAGGGCAAGGTCGCCTGGACTACAGGCGGCGCGACGTCGATCGACGACTTCCAGAAGGACAACCCGAGCCTCGAGGGCAATGTCGCGATGAGCAAGGCGCTCAACATCTCCCCGCTCTACGTGCAGGGTGTGAGCGTCTCGGCGAACAGCGAGAACCTCGCGACCGCGATCGCCTTCGGTGAGTTCGTGACGAACGCGCAGAACCAGAACGACTTCGCCCGCGTCGCCAACGTCTTCCCGTCGACCCTCGGGTCCTCGGACGACTCGTATTTCACCGAGACCGACGGCACCCCGTCGGGTGACGCCCGGGTGCTGGGCTTCGCCTCCCTCGAGACCGCCGAGGTCCTCACCCCATACACCGTGAACGGTGCGATGAACGACTACCTGGCCCAGCAGATCGCGCTCGCGATCCGCGGTGACATCACCGGTCAGGAGGCTCTCGACGCGTCGGTCGAGAAGCTCAACGACCTCCTGGCCCGCCAGTAGGACGCGGCGATGACCGTCACCGACGTCTCCGCTCCCGCCGCGGGAGGACCGGTCTCCGGTCGTCCCCGGCGGGACACCGGGCCCACACGCACCACACGCCGGATCACGCCGTGGTTGTTCCTCGCCCCCGCGCTCGGGTGGCTCATGGTGTTCTCGATCTGGCCGTCGCTCAACACGGTCCGGATGGCCTTCACCAACGCGAAGCCTCTCGGCGGCACCGAGAAGTACGTCGGCTTCGAGAACTTCGCGCTGATCCTGCGCGACGACCAGGTCGTCAACGCTCTCGTCAACAGCGTGGTCTTCATGCTGGTGTGCCTGCCGCTGCTGACAGTGCTGCCGCTGCTCATCGCGCTGCTCGTCGAGAAGAAGATTCCGGGCATCACGTTCTTCAGGACGGCCTTCTACACGCCGGTCATCGCCTCGGCCGTAGTCGTGGCCCTCATCTGGACGTTCATGCTCGACGACCGCGGGCTCGTCAACGGCCTCGCACAGGAGCTCTCGATCATCCAGGGCCCGCTGCCGTTCCTCACCGACCGGTGGCTCATCGTCCTCAGCGCGGTCAGCCTGACCGTCTGGAAGGGCCTCGGCTACTACATGATCATCTACCTGGCGGCCCTCGGGAACGTCGGGAAAGACCTCCACGAGGCCGCCGCGATGGACGGCGCCGGCGCCGTCCGACGCTTCTTCGCCGTGACCCTGCCCGCCGTGCGCGGCGCGATGCTCCTCATCGCGGTGCTCGTCTGCGTCGCCGCGCTGCGCGTGTTCAGCGAGGTGTTCATCATGACCGGTGGCACGGGCGGCGCCGGAGGTGAGGCCATGACCCTGGTCATGCTCATCCAGCAGTACTCCCGCGGGTTCACCGGCGACCTCGGCTACGCGAGCGCCCTGAGCATCCTCATGTTCTTCATCACGCTCGTCCCGCTGCTCCTGCTCGGCAAGCTCAACGGAAAGGGCAGCGCATGAGCCCCGTGACCGACCAGAAGACCCCCGCCGTCGTCCCGTCCACGCCCGCGCCGCCGGAGAAGAAGACCCGTCGCCGCCAGTCGAAGGTCTTCGGGTCGGTGACCCGGCGCGAGCTCGTGCTGCGGTACGTGCTGCTCGTGCTCGTGCTGCTCATCTCGATCGGACCGTTCCTGTGGCAGCTCTCGACCTCGCTCAAGAGCACCGGCGAAGACATCTACACGCGGATCCCGCAGCTGTGGCCGAGCGAGCCGACCCTCGACAACTACACCCGCGTCATGGACGCGATCCCGGTGCTCTCGTTCATCGGGAACTCCCTGTTCGTGGCCGCCCTGGCCGTCGCGGGCAACGTCGTCTTCTCGACGCTCGCCGGCTTCGCGCTCGCACGGCTGCGGTTCCGCGGCCGCAAGATCGCGCTCGGTCTGTTCCTCGCGACGCTGATCCTGCCCGGCGAGGCGACGATCATCGCCAACTTCGTGACCATCCGGAACCTCAACCTCGCGGACACGCTGCTCGGCGTCGCCCTGCCGGGGATGATCGCCGCGCTCAACGTGCTGCTCATGTACAACGCGTTCCGCCAGCTGCCCGGCGAGATCGACGAGGCCGCCGTCATCGACGGAGCCAACGCGTTCCAACGGTTCTGGAGCGTCTCGCTGCCGTCCGTGCGAGGCACGGTCGCCGTCATCGCCATCTTCAGCTTCATCGGTGCGTGGGACGACTTCCTCTGGCCGCTCATCGTCCTCACCAGCCCCGACCAGTTCACGCTGACCATCGGGCTGCAGTACCTGTCGGGGACCTTCGCCAACGACCAGCGGATGATCGCGGCCGGCTCGATGATCGCCTTCATCCCGATCGCCATCGTCTTCGCGACGCTGCAGCGGCACTTCTTCAAGGGCATCGAAGAGGGCGGCGTGAAGGGGTGAGCGCCTACCCACCGAATCCGCTGCCCGCAGCCGAACCCGGCACCGGTACCTCGCACCCATACCCCCGGAGCACACCCATGAGATCCGTCCTGCCCGACCGGCTCGACCGGCACCCTCTGCACGAGCCCGGTCGGAACCCGGCACCCGGGACTGCCGAGCATCCCGACAGGAGGTCCGAGCGATGAGGTTCGGCGTCAACTACACGCCGCGCGTCGGCTGGTTCCACTCGTGGCTCGACCTCGACCTCGACGAGGTGCGCCGAGACTTCGAGCAGATCGCCGGGCTCGGCCTCGACCACGTGCGCATCTTCCCGCTGTGGGACCTCATCCAGCCGAACCGGGGGCTCATCCGCCCAGCCGGTCTCGCCGCTGTCGCCGACATGGTCGACGCCGCGGGGGAGGCTGGGCTCGACGTGAACGTCGACGCCCTGCAGGGTCACCTATCGAGCTTCGACTTCCTGCCCGCGTGGCTGACCACCTGGCACGAGCGCAACATGTTCACCGATCCCGAGGCGCTCGCCGGCCAGGAGAGCTACGTCCGGGCGCTCGGCGAGGTGCTGCGCGGCAAGCCCAACCTCTTGGGGCTGACGCTCGGCAACGAGGTCAACCAGTTCGCCGCCCGGCCGCACCCCCGGCCGCACGAGATCGACGCGCCCCAGGCGCAGGCCTGGTTGGAGCGGCTGCTCGGCGCCGCGCGGCAGGTGACCGACGGGATCGTCACCCACGCCGCCTACGACGCGACCTGGTACGACGAGCGTCAGCCCTTCGTGCCCCAGCACGCCGCCGAGCTCGGCGACGAGACCGTCGTGCACTCGTGGGTGTTCAACGGCGCGGCCCAGCGGCACGGCGGGCTCGGGACCGGGTCGGTGCGGCACGCCGAGTACCTGGTCCAGCTCGCGGCTGCGTGGCACACGGACGCGCAGCGCCCGGTCTGGCTGCAAGAGGTCGGGGTCCCCACGACAGTCGTCGAGCCTGACGACGCCGTGTCCTTCCTCGAGCAGACCGTCCGGAACGCCGCAGACGTGCCGGGGCTGTCGGGCATCACCTGGTGGTGCTCGCACGACGTCTCGCGCAGCATGCTCGACTTCCCGCCGGTCGAGTACGACCTCGGGCTGATCGACGAGCACGGACGTGTGAAGCCGACGGGTCACACCTTCGCCGAGCTCGCCCGCGAGCTGCGCGACGCCCCTGCCCCTGCACCGTCCGCGACAGGGTTGGTGCTCGACGACTCGGCGCCGTACAGGGCGTCGTGCGCCCCCGGCGGCAGCTTCTTCGACGCGTGGATGCACGCCGCCGACCGAGACGGCCGGGGACCGCAGGTCGTCCTGCAGTCCCGCGTGGACGACGGGGTGCTGCTGGACGAGCGCGGGGTCGCCCGGCTCGAGAGACCGGCCGGCGGACCTGACGGCTCGACCGAGACCGTCGGAGACGACTCTGCGCTCCTCGGGGGAGCGGCAGCGACGTTGTCGACCTGATCGGCGCGCGTCGCAGGACCCGCACCCACCGGGCGAGGCTCGCACCTCGTCCACCTCGACCCGACCAGAACGCCTCGACCTCGCCTCACTGACCTGCCAGACCCCGACCACCGCCCCGAGCCAGCCGACCCGCCGCCCGCAGTGCTGCGGACCACCGCTCCCGACGAACGGATCACCCAGACCATGCACGACGACATCCCCCTCACCACAGGACGGGCCGCCCGGGTCCTGACCGAGCGCATCCGCCCCGCCATCCACTCTCACCGCACGCCTGTCGACGTGTCGCGGCACGAGCTCCCCGGGGAGCCGATCGCCCCGGCCGAGGGCCGGGCGCTCGACTTCAGCCCCTTCGAGGTCGGGTCCCTCTGGGGACCGGCCTGGGGGACCACCTGGTTCCACCTCGCGGCCACGGTTCCTGCCGAGTGGGCCGGCCGCCGGGTCGAGCTGCTCGTCGACCTCGGCTTCGACCAGAACATGACGGGCTTCCAGTGCGAAGGCCTCGTCTACACCGCCGACGGTGAACCCGTGAAGTCGCTCAACCCGCGCAACCAGTGGGTGCCGGTCACCGACCGGGCCGACGGCGAGGAGGTACTCGACCTCTACCTCGAGGCCGCCTCCAACCCTGTCCTGCTCGACTACCACCCCTTCCTCCCCACCCAGGAGGGCGACGTCCGCACCTCCTCACCGAAGCGCCTGTACACCTTCCGGCACGCAGACCTCGCGGTCTTCGAGCCAGAGGTGCACGAGCTCTCCCTCGACGTCGAGGTGCTGCTCGAGCTCCAGGCCGAGCTCCCCGAGAGCTCGCCGCGCCGGATGCGCATACTCCAGGCTCTCGACGACGCCCTCGACGTCCTCGACCTGCAGCGCATCCCCGAGACGGCTCCCGACGCCCGTGCAGCGCTGGCCCCGGCCCTCGCCTCGCCAGCCGAGGCCAGCGCGCACGTCGTGTCGGCCGTCGGCCACGCGCACATCGACTCGGCCTGGTTGTGGCCCGTCCGCGAGACGATCCGCAAGGTCGCCCGCACCACCTCGACCATGACCGAGCTCATCGGGCAGACCGACGACTTCCTCTACGGCATGTCGAGCGCCCAGCAGTACGCCTGGATCAAGGAGCACCGCCCCGAGGTCTACGCCAAGGTCAAGGCTGCCGTCGCCGACGGACGGTTCCTGCCGCTCGGCGGCATGTGGGTCGAGTCCGACACCGTCATGCCGACAGGCGAGGCCATCGCCCGGCAGTTCCTCTACGGGCAGCAGTTCTTCGAGCAGGAGTTCGGGGTGCGGTCCGCAGGCGTGTGGCTGCCCGACTCCTTCGGCTACTCCCCGGCCCTGCCCCAGCTCATGCGCCGCGCGGGCTTCGACTGGTTCTTCACGCAGAAGATCTCCTGGAACCAGGTCAACAAGTTCCCGCACCACACCTTCGCGTGGGAGGGCATCGACGGGTCCCGGATGTTCACGCACTTCCCGTCGATGGACACCTACAACTCCCAGCTGTCCGGCATGGAGGTCGCCAAGGCATCCCGCCAGTTCCGCGAGTCGCGCGTCGCGACAGGGTCGATCGCCCCTGTCGGCTGGGGGGACGGCGGTGGTGGCACCACGCGTGAGATGACCGGCAAGGCCGAGCGCCTCGCCGACCTCGAGGGCAGCGCACGCGTGCGCTGGGAGCACCCCGACGTGTTCTTCGAGCGGGCCAAGAGCGAGCTGCCGAAGCCGCCGGTCTGGGTCGGCGAGCTCTACCTCGAGCTGCACCGCGCCACCCTGACCAGCCAGCACAAGACCAAGCAGGGCAACAGGCTCACCGAGCACCTGCTCGTCGAGGCCGAGCTGTGGAGCGCGACGGCTGCCGTCCGGGCCGGGCTCGACTACCCGCACGACGAGCTCGACGCCCTGTGGAAGCAGGTGCTGCTGCTGCAGTTCCACGACATCCTCCCCGGCACGTCGATCGCCTGGGTGCACCGCGAGGCCGTCGAGCAGTACGCCCGCGTCGCCGCCGAGGCGACAGCGATCATCGAGCAGGCCCAGGCTGCACTCGCGGGTGAGGGCCAGGAGCGCATCGTCTTCAACGCCTCGCCGCTGCTCCGCGACGGTGTGGCCGGGCACTCGGCGGCTGTCGCGGCGCCGGCGACCGGGACCGTCTCCCTGACCCAGGCCGACGGGACGCTGGTGCTCGAGAACGACCTCGTCCGCGTGACGATCTCGGCCGAGGGTCTCATCACCTCGGCCGTCGACCTCACGACAGGGCGTGAGACCGTCGCGACAGGACAGGAGGCGAACCTGCTCCAGCTGCACCAGGACTTCCCGAACATGTGGGACGCGTGGGACGTCGACAGGTACTACCGCAACCGCGTCGACGACCTCCGCAGGGTCGACGCCCTGCACCACGAGACGCGCGACGGTGCGGCACACGTGCGCATTGAGCGGTCGTTCTCGGCGTCGCGTGTGGTGCAGGAGCTGGTGCTCAGGCCTGGGTCGCGGACTGTGGAGATCACCCAGTCCACGGACTGGCGCGAGACCGAGAAGTTCCTCAAGATCGCCTTCCCGCTCGCGATCCAGGCCGAGCACACGTCCGCCGAGACGCAGTTCGGCTACGCCAAGCGCGTCACGCACACCAACACGAGCTGGGAGGTCGCGAAGTTCGAGACCTCGATGCACAGGTTCGTGCACGTGAGCGAGCCCGGCTTCGGCGCTGCGCTCGTGACCGACTCGACCTACGGCTACGACGTCACCCGCGACGCCGACCCGGAGACGGGTGTGACAACTACGCTGCGGCTCTCGCTGCTGCGTGCACCGCGCTTCCCCGACCCGGAGACCGACCAGGGGGAGCACACGCACCGCTACGGCTTTGTCATCGGTGCGTCGACGGCCGACGCGACCGAGGCCGGCCTCGCCCTCAACCTGCCGGCACGCGAGCGGACCGGGTCGCCGGTCGAGGCCCTGGTCTCGGCCACCGACGGGATCGTCGTCTCGGGCATCAAGCTCGCGGCCGACCGCTCGGGCGATCTCGTGGTCCGGGTCTACGAGCCTGACGGGTGTCGCGTGACCGGGACCGTGCAGGTCGCGGCTCCTGTCGCGGCCGTCCACGAGGCGTCGCTCATCGAAGACGTCGCGGCCGAGGTCTCAGCACCCGGCGGCGAGATCGCCGTCGAGCTCACGCCCTTCGAGGTGCGCACGTACCGGGTGCGTCTGGCGGGCTGAGCCGAGAGGAGCGGGGACCGCCGGTCTGGAGCACGACTGACAGCGTCACCAGCCGTCGCGCCGGACCGACGCGCCTCCGGGCCTCTTCTCGCCCGCCTCTCACACGACGACGACGCGCCTGCGAAGATCTCGCAGGCGCGTCGTCGTCGTGCTGAGCTGGGTCTGGTCACGGCCCGGTGCAGGGCGATCGTCAGTGCGCGACGACAGGGGCCTGGACGCCGTCGAGCGGTGCGCTCGCAGCGGCTCGGGCGGCACGGTCGGTGCGGGTGCGGAACAGCGACACCGTCGCGATCCCGCCGAGCAGGAAGATCACGGCCGAGGCCGTGTAGGCGGTCGAATAGCTGTGCAGGGCCGCCTCGGCCATGACCTGCGGGGTCTGGGAGGACTGCGTCGCGATGTAGCTGGTCGCGGCCGTCGCAGCGAGCGTGTTGAGCAGCGCTGTGCCGATCGCGCCACCGACCTGCTGCGAGGTCGAGACCATCGCCGAGGCCGCTCCAGCCTGGCGGCGGTCGATGCCGAGGGTCGCGATCTGGAAGGACGGCGGCATGATCGAGCCCATCCCGACACCCAGCAGGATCAGACCTGGCAGGACGTGGATGTAGGTGCTGTCGACCTCGAGGAGCGTGAAGGAGAACATCGCGAGGGCGCCGAGGGCCATGCCGATCGGCACGATGATCCGCGGGCCGAGGCGCGGCAGCAGGATGTTGTTCTGGATCTGCGCGGTGATGATGATCGACACGACCATCGGTAGGAAGGCCGTGCCCGTACGCATGGGGCTGAACGCGAGGGTCGCCTGCAGGTAGTAGGTGAGGAACAGGAACACGCCGAACATGCCCGAGCCGGCGACGAGGATCGCGATGAACGCGCCGCCGCGGTCGCGGTCCAGGATGATGCCGAGGGGCAGGACCGGGTTCGCGGAGGTCCGCTGACGCAGCACGAAGGCGACGAGCAGCACGACGCTCAGGGCGAGCGAGACCCAGGTGACGGGAGCGTCCCAGCCCTGCGGCTCGGCCTGGGAGAAGCCGAAGACGAGGGCGAAGAGCCCGACAGACCCGAGCAGCACGCCCGGGGCGTCGAGGGACTGACGACCCGAGTGCCCGCCGCGGGGGAGCAGCACGGTGCCCGCGACGAAGGCGATCACCGCGATGAGCACGTTGACGTAGAGGTTCCAGCGCCAGTCGAGGTTCTGCGTGAGGAAGCCGCCGAGGAGCAGGCCGATGGCGCCGCCCATCCCGGCGATCGCGCCGAAGACGCCGAAGGCGCGACCGCGCTCCTTGGGGTCGGTGAAGGTGGTCGTCAGGACCGAGAGAGCGGCCGGTGCGAGCACGGCGGCGAAGACGCCCTGGAGCGCACGGGCGCCCACGAGCATCGGGAAGTTCACGGCTGCTCCGCCGAGGGCGGAGGCGAGGGCGAAGCCGACGAGGCCGATGAGGAACATGCGGCGGCGGCCGAGCATGTCGGAGAGCCGCCCGCCGAGCAGCAGCAGGCTGCCGAAGGCGAGGGCGTAGGCGGTGACGACCCACTGGCGGTCGTTGTCGCTGAAGACCAGGTCGAGCTGGGCCGAGGGGAGGGCGATGTTCACGATGGTCGCGTCGAGCACGACCATGAGCTGGGCGAGGGCGACGGTCGCGAGGACGAGCCAGCGGCGCGAGCCGTGCGTCGACGTCGGGGTCGCCGCCAGCCCGGCGGGCGGAGCCGCGGGCTTCTGGGGCGTGGAGGGTGAGGGCATGGGTGTCTCCGGGGACGTCGTGGTCGGAGCACTGACCGTAATACAGAACTGACCAGTTCCGGAACCCCTCGGTCTCGATTTGTTCTTCGCGGTGCTCTCTGCCCACAATGGGCACCGACGAGAGGGAGCCTGATGGACGTGGAGCACGAGGACGTGACAGCGACGTCGCCCGAGCGCGCACGCCGGCCCGGACGGCGCCGGGACGAGTCGCGCGACGAGGCGATCCTCGACGCGACCCGCGAGCTCCTCGTCGAGCGCGGCTTCGAGAACATGACGATGGACGCCGTCGCCGAGCGCGCAGGCGCGGGCAAGGCCACGCTCTACAGGCGCTGGCCGTCCAAGACGCATCTGACCGTCGACGCGATCACCTGCCGGCGCTACGGCGACCTCACCGTCGACGACATCCCTGACACGGGATCGCTCCGCGGGGACCTGCTGAGCATCCGGCAGGTCAAGCACCTGCGCTCGGACACCGAAGACCTCATGGCCGGCCTGACCGCCGTCATCCGCGAGGACCCTCAGGTCGCCGCGGCCTTCCAGCGCCAGTTCGTCGAGGCGCGGACACAGCTCATGCGTGACCTGCTCGACCGCGCCGAGCGCCGGGGCGAGATCCCCCCGGGGCGCGACCTCGACATGATCGCGACCATCGCCCCTGCGATGATCTCCTACCAGAAGGTCACCACGGGCAAGCCGCTCGACCCCTCGTACCTGGAGAGGCTCGTCGACACAGTCCTCGTCCCGCTCGCGACGGCCGAGCACCCAGGGTCCCAGGACCTGGCCGACGGGGCCGGCGCCCTCTGGACCTCCGCCGACGAGCAGGCAGGGGTGCCTGGGCGCTGAGCGTCCTCCACCCTCCATGACTCTCACGACCTGGCTCGTCCTCGCCCTCGTCGCGCTCTCTGTCGGCGTCTCCAAGTCCGCGCTGCCGGGGCTCTCGACGCTCGGCGTCGCGCTGATCGCCACGGTCATGCCTGCGAAGGAGTCGACAGGGCTGCTGCTCCTGCTGTTGCTCTGCGGGGACCTCGTCGCGGTCAGCAGCTATTGGCGCCAGGCGGACTGGCGTTTGCTGTCCAGGATGCTGCTGCCCGTGCTGGGCGGTGTGCTCGTCGGGGTGGTCTTCCTCGCGCGGGTCGACGACCTCGTCATGCGCCGGACCATCGGCGGGGTGCTGCTGGCGCTCCTCGCGGTCCGCGCCGTGCGCTGGTTCGTCGACCGTCGGTCGGCCCGGCGGGCGGAGCGCGATGCCGCGCAGGACGGGTCCGGCGACGCCGGTGCCGCTGACACCGCTGCCGCTGACGCCGCTGACATGCCGGTCGCGGTCTGTGCGTCGGTCTCCGCAGGGGAACCGGCTGCTCAGCGTCCGCACCTCGGGGTCGGTTCGGTCTACGGGACCCTCGCCGGGTTCACCACCATGGTCGCCAACGCCGGTGGGCCCGTCATGAGCCTCTACCTGCTGTCGGTCGGGGCGACCAAGCTGCGGTTCATGGGGACCGCTGCGTGCTTCTTCTTCGCGACCAACCTCGTCAAGCTGCCCTTCTCGATCGGCCTGTCCCTCGTCACCGTCGACACCCTGCGCACGGCTCTCGTGCTCGTGCCGCTGGTCCTGCTCGGGGCTGTGATCGGCCGGCGCCTGCTGCGCTCGATCGACCAGAAGCTCTTCGAGAGGCTCGTCATCGGCCTGACCATCACCGCGAGCATCTTCCTGCTGCGCTGACCGACGGCGCAGACGACGACGGGACAGGACCCGAGGAGTCGTGCTCCTCGATGTCCCGGCCCGCCGTCCGGTGCTGCAGCTCCTCGTCAGCGCACGGGTGAGGTACCCGCGCGGTGGCGGCGCAGGACGAGCACCGTGGCACCCGCCGCGACGAGCAGCGTGGTGAGCCCGGCGAGCAGTGCCACGTCGGCACCGGTCTGGCTGAGCGTCCCGGTGGCGGTCGTCACCGTGCCCGAGCCGGCGGCAGGTGTCGCGGCTCCGGTCGGCTCGGTGGTGCCCGGGGCGGACGGGTCCGTCGGTGTCACCACGGCCGCGGCGACCGTGATCTCTGCCTGGGCCAGCACGGTCCCGGAGGCGTCACGCGCCTGGAGGATGTGCGTCCCGGCCTCGAGGGTGGCCGGGATCGTCACCGTCGCGGACGCGGTGCCGTCGGTGACCGTCACCCCGGCCAGACGCTGGTACTCGCTCTCGATGCCGATCTCGACCTCCGGGAGCTCCAGCCCGGTGACCGTCACGGTGACGTCGTCGCCCGCCGTGACCGACGTGGTGCTGAGCGTCATCACCGGCGTGACCGGGACCTCGGGGGTCGTGGTCCCGGTGACCGTGACGACGACAGTGGCGGTCTGGTCCTCGAAGGTCACCGTGAGCGCCTTGGTCCCGGGGGTCGAGAAGTCGGTCCCGGTCACTGTCGCCTGGGCGGTGACGTCGGCCGTCGAGCCATCAGCGTAGGTCGCGGTGACCGTCATCCCGGCCGGGTCGAAGGTGTCGCCGACCGCGTAGGTGGTGCGGGTCGGCGGCGTCACGGAGATCGAGACGAGCTCCGCCTCGATCTCGACGAGCCCGGCGACCGCCGCGTCGACGAGGGCCGTCGCAGCGTCCACGTCGTCCTGGGTGGCGCGCGAGCCGGAGAGCACGACACCGGCCGTCTCGACCGCGAGGTCGAGGCTCGCGAGCGACTCCGGGGTGTAGAGGGAGCGGTCGACCGTCTTCGCGGCGGCGAGGGCGTTCTCGAGGGAGCTCGTGTCGACGCTGCCTGTGGTCTCGACCTGCGTGAGACGCAGGTCGTCGAGGTTGCCCCACGCACCAGCGCTCAGCGAGTAGCGGGCGGCGATCGTGACTGTGCCGTCTGCCCCGACCACCACGTCGTCGACCGTCGCCGTGCTGAACTGACGCCAGCCGGCGAGCGTGATCGGCGCCGTGAGCTCGGTCCCGCCCGAGGACGCGCTCAGGGTGAGGGTGTCGGTCGGGCCGACAGCGCCGCCCTGGCTCTTCGCGGTGAGGGTGTACGCCCCGGCAGGCACGCCGGTGATGGTCTGCTCGACGGCGAAGGAGTATGGGGCGTCGTCCCAGAACTTCAGGGCACGGGCGCCGTCAGCGGCGTCGCCGTCAGCCGTGATCGAGGCGCCGGTCCCGGCTCCGGGTCCACTGAGGGTCCAGGGCGCGGTGCTGGCGTCCTCGAAGCTGTGGTTGACCACGTGGTTGACGGCGGTGACCGTGACTGTCGCGGTGACGACGGTCCCGTCTGTCGTGCGGCCTGTGACCGTGTAGGTGCCCGGTCCACGGATCCAGTCGGCCGAGGTCGACCACGTGACGGGGTGCGCCTCGACGCTGCCGTCGTTGTACGTCACCTGCACGGTCGCAGGCAGGGCGACGGGGGAGCCGTCGGCCACGGTGACCGCGACCTGCTCGACGCCGACGACCTCGCGAGGGGCTGTCGCACCGGTGCGGGCGTACTGGAACACGCGCAGGGACTCGAGCGGTGCACCCCGGAAGTCGAACATCGCCTGGTTGTCCCAGGACGAGCCGCCGAACCACTCGCCCGCATCCTCGGGGTCGTACTCCGCGGCGTAGCTGGACGCCCAGCCTGAGCCGTGGGCCTCCCAGAGCAGCTTGTTCTGCTCGAGCTGGTCAGGGGTCCCGACGGGCAGCCACGCGGGCTCCCAGTAGAAGACGCCGATGCCCTCGGGGCCGACGTCGGTCACGGCCTGCATGACGTCGCGGACCGCGGTCGCCTGACCCTGGACGGACGAGGGGTACTGCGTGAAGCCGGAGGTCGGCTTGATGGTGTTCTCGTGGCCGTCGCCGTCCTCGAGGGTGTAGTTCCACGAGGTCTCGGCGACCATCACCTGCTTGTCGTAGGTGGTCGCGACCTGGTCCAGCACCGTCGTGAGGTTGCTCAGCGACCCGTGCCAGAAGGGGTAGTACGAGCTCGCGAAGACGTCGTAGTCCACGCCGTAGGTGTCGAGCTGCTTCGCGATGCTCGCGTAGGAGCCCGCGCGCTCAGGGTTGGTGAAGTGCACCGCGACGAGGGCGTCCGGGTAGACCTCGCGGACGGCGCTGCTGCCCGCGCTGAAGATCTGCGACATGCCCGCCCAGCCCGTGACCCCGGCGACGCCGTTGTTGGTCTCGTTGCCGACCTGAACCATGCCGACGTCCACGCCGGCGTCCTTGAGCTGGGTGAGGGCGTCGGCCGTGTACTCCTCGGTGGCCTCGGCCTTCTGCGCGACCGTCATGGCGGACCAGGCCTTGGGGGCCTTCTGCTTGGCAGGGTCGGCCCAGAAGTCGGAGTAGTGGAAGTCGACGAGCAGCTTCATGCCGTGCGCTGTGGCGCGCTCACCGATCTCGACCGCCGCAGCGATGTCGTTGTCCCCGCCGCCGTAGCCGTTGCCCTGCGCGTCGAAGGGGTCGTTCCACACTCGGACGCGCACGTAGTTCACGTCGGCCGACTCGAGCACGTCGAAGACGTCGGCGGTCTGGCCGTCCCAGTCGCGGAACGTCACGCCGCTCTCCTCGAGGGCCAGGATCGAGGAGATGTCCACGCCGTTGATGAAGTCCGCGGGGAGGCCGTCGACCTTGTCGACCACGATCCCGGCGTCGACGGGTCCGGTGGGGTCGTCGGCTGCGCTCGCGGAGGTCGCGAGGAGCGGGGTGAGGAGCACGGCACCTGCCGTGGCCGCCGCCGCGAGACCGCGGGGGAGACGTCGTCGTGCTGGGTGCATCGGGGGGAGTCCTTTCCTGTCGAGCATCTTTGTTCGAAGGTGACCCGGGTCCTCCGGCGGGCACGGCCGTGCGCCGAGGGGCCGGCGGTCGTCCATGACCTGGCCTGGAGGATGTGTCGCGGTGGACTGTACACGGTCACAGTCCCAGAGGGCGAGGCTTTCGAGGCAGGAGAACGTTCTGTGCGTGCCCGGCGCCGCACGACTGAGTCACGGACTGTGACCGCGCACAGTTGATGGCCCACTCCGACGAGGTGTCGGCCGAGACGCTACGGTCGTCGACGGAGGTGAGACCAGCGAGCCAGGACGGCCCGGGACACAGCGGTGGGGCCGTGCCGACGCTCTTCTCGGGCGGGTGACGAGCACTGCGCCTAGGGTTGGGTGTCCGACCCGTGCCCGGTCCGTCCTGGCGGTCGGCGATGCGCGGGACCGAGACCCCGACCACAGGAGCCGACATGACGTACGACGCCAGACCCCCGCTCCCCGACGCGCCCCGACCTGCCCGGCCCACCGGCCTCGACGGGCTCGCGCAGCTGCGCCCCGCCGTCGCCGTGGCGCTCGCGGTCCTCGGGCTCGCCTTCCTGGCCTTCGGGATCGTCCAGGGTCAGCTCTGGGCCGGGGCGATCGGTGTCGTCCTCCTCGTCGACAGCGCACTCCTGCGCTACATCGCGACCCGTGCCCGCCGCGCACCGGGACCTGACGGCATGCGGCCGGGCAAGACGCCGGGCCTGCTCTAGCCAGCCCCCGGGGTCAGCCCATGAGGTCGAGCACTGCCACCCCGGCGCCCAACGCCCACTCCTCGGTTAGTGCTGCCAGCTGGGGGACGTCCTGGAGTGCGACTCCGCCCGAGGTGAGGACGACGACCACGCCGTCCCGCACCACCTGGACACCCGTCGCGTCGAGCTGGGCGCCTGGGTCGTAGCCTCCACCGACCTTGAGGGCCCAGGCGCCTGCGGCCGACACCGCAGGGTCGTCGACGACCCACCCCAGCGGCTCCATGCTCTCCGCGGTGTACTCGGGGTCGTGGGACACGCCCAGGGAGATGAAGCCGTACCGATCGAGGGCCGTGCTCGATCCGTCCGTCTCCGGCGTGTACCAGCTGCATCCGAGGGCGGCGCCGTCGGACCCGGTGGCCACACCGTTCTCGCTCTCGTCGAGCTCGACGAGGCCTTCGACCACGGGTCCGAGCACTGCCTTCACCTCGTCGCAGGTGGGGAAGTCTCCGGCCGTCGCGCCAGGCGCATCGTCGGTCGCGGTCGCGGTCGCGGGCTCGGCGCTGGGCTCCGGTGCCGAGGTGCTCGTCGCTGCCAGGCTTGCTGCGGGAGCGGGTGTGGCCTCGCTGTCTGCTGGGCCGCTGCACCCGCTGAGGAGGGCACCTGCCAGCGCGAGGGCGAGGAGCGAGCCTGTACGGGGCGTCGTCGTCGGTGTCATGGGACGGACCGTTCCTTGTGCGTGATGTCGACGGGAGAGCCGCTGCCGTGGGCCCGCAGCCTACGACGGTGGTGTACCACCCTCTCGCTCGTCGGCACACCCCCTGTCCGCTGCGTGAGCACGTCGCCCCGCGGCGTGCGCAGGTCAGTCCGCGGCGCGAGCAGGTCGCCCCGCGGCGTGGACAGGTCGCTCCGCTGCGCGAGCAGGTCGCCCCGCGGCCGTCGTGGTCAGGCGACCAGGGCGCTCGTCACCGTCGCGATGATGGCGCTCTCCGCCTCGTCTGCCGCCAGTCGGCCCGACGCGACCTCCGCGCAGGCTGTGTGCAGCGTCGAGTAGACGACGGCCGTGAGCCAGTCCGCGCTCAGGTCGGCGCGGAACGTCCCCGAGCCCTGCCCACGCTCGATGATCTCCTGCACCCGGGCGAGCACACCGTCGTGCGACGCACGCACGTGATCCGTTCCGAGCGCTGCCAGCGCCGCGTCGAGCGCGGCGCTGTTGGCCTCGACCTGGCGCCACGAGGACCTGATGAGCCGGACGAGCGCGTCGAGGGGGTCGCCGGACAGGTCGACCTCGGCGAGCAGCCGGTCTGACTGCTCGACCGCTGCGGCGAGCGCAGCCTCGACCAGCTCGTCGCGGCCGGCGAAGTGCCCGTAGAGCGTCACCCTGCCGACGCCTGCCGCCGCGGCGATGGCCGACATCGACGCATTCGGGTCCCGCGCGAAGAGCGTCAGGGCGCTCGCGAGGATCGCCTCGCGGTTGCGTCGGGCATCCGAGCGTCGTGGGGAGGTGGTGGTCACAGGCTCAGGCTAGCCGACGTCGCACCGATCTCAAACAGCGGTGTTCATGTTGTGCTAGGTTCCATCTCAAACACCACTGTTTGAGAAGAGAACCTGATGACACTCCCCGTCCCACACCAGCCCCAGCCCAGCAGCCCCGCACTCACGGTCCTCGCCCTCGGCGGTTACGGCGCAGCCGGCAGCTACGCCGTCGAGCACCTGCGCTCCCGCGGGCACACCGTGACGACAGCCGGACGGGATGCGACCCGCGCCGACCTCGTTCTCGACCTCGGCGACCTCGCCGCCGTGGCACGCGCCGCTGCATCGGCCGACGTCGTCCTCAACACCTCCGGACGCGAAGACCCGCGCGTGGTCACCGCCGCGACAGGAGCCGGAGCGGCCTTCGTCGACATCACCGCGACAGCGACCTACATCGCCGGCATCGAGGCTCTCGACCTCGCCGCACCTGTCGCGCTCAGCGTCGGCATCGCCCCGGGGCTGACCAACCTGCTGGCGCACGCCGCAGCCAGGCAGAGCACCCTCCCGCTCGACGTCGCGATCGTCCTCGGTGCCGGTGAGCAGCACGGTGCTGCCGGGGCCGCCTGGGTCTACGGGATGCTCGGGCAGAGCTTCGTGGACCCCGCGACAGGGTCGCCGGTCCGCAGCTACACCCGCCCTGCCACCTTCGACCTCCCCACGGGGCGCCGCCGCCTGTACCGCACAGACTTCTCCGACCAGACGACCCTGACCGCAGAGCTCGACCGCCCCGTCCGCAGCTATTTCGGCCTCGACTCACGGTTCGCGACGACCTCCCTCGCCGCGCTCACCTGGGTACCCGGAGCACGGCACCTGCCGACCAGCATCCCCATGCCCGGCGGTGAGCGCTGGTACCTCCAGGTCCGCGACGCCGAGCGCGTCCACGGCAGCGCCACGGGCGTCGGGCAGTCCCGCGCCACGGGGCTCATGGCGGCGCTCGCTGTCGAACGGGTGCGGGCCGCTGGTGCCGGGGTGCACCACCTGCCGTCGCTCATGAGCGTCGAGGACGTCGACCTCACGGTCTTCGGGTAGCCCGGGCAGGGTCCTACGGCCCTGGTCCCCGGGGGCTGATCACGGCTAGGTTCGGTCCATGACAGCCGCCGCCATCGTCGACCTCAGCGCGCTCGCCCCTCTGACCGGGCTCGTCGAGCAGGAACGCCAGGACCGCCTGTCTTCCGGCACGGAAGAGACGACCCCCGACTCCTCCGCTCCTGAGATGTCCGACGAGAAGATCCGCGCGGGAACTGGACGCGGCTGGGACGAGTGGGTCGCGCTCGCCGCGGACGGTCCGGGCCGGGGAGCCTCGCACTCAGAGATCGCCACCTGGGCGGGGGAGCAGCACGGCCTCGCCGGGTGGTGGGCGCACGGCGTCGCCGTCGGAGTCCGACGGCTCACCGGGCAGCGGGTCCCCGGCCAGATGGCCGACGGGTCCTTCGCCGTGAGCAAGACCGCGACCCTCTCGGCGGACGAGAGCGACCTCCGGGCGGCGCTCCTCGACGAGGGCACCCGTGCCGCTCTGCTCCCCGGTCTCGACGTCACGCTCCGGTCCAAGCCGACCTCCAAGGCGCTGCGTCTCGCGCTCGCCGACGGCAGCGGTCCGCTCGGCAGCATCCTCTTCACCCTCGCGACAGCGGGGGACGGACGCTGCCGGGTCACGGTCAGCCACGAGAGGCTCACCTCGGCAGCCGACGGCGAGCGGTGGAAGACCTTCTGGGCTGGGTGGCTCGCCGTGGTCGCGGGTGCGCTCCGCACCTGACCTCACCCGCGCCCCTCTTCGGTCCGGGCAGACGCCCGTGCCAGGATGGTCTGATGGTCATCGCTGACTCCCGCCCCGACGTCGTCCCCGAGGTCCTCGACGACAGGAGCTACGCCGCGTGGTCGTCACGCGTGGTCGCCGTGATCATCGACGGCTTCGTCCTCGGGGGCTTGATCTTCCTCGCCGCTGGGGCGGCGTACGGGACCAGCACCTTCACGCTCCCCGTGCCGTTCCCGGACTCTGACGGCCTCACCCTCGCAGGCCTGACATGGGGGAGCAAGGTCGCCGTCGCCGCCGCCGTGCTCTCCCTCGTGCTGCTCCAGGCCTACGGCGGTGCGACTCCCGGCAAGCGCATCGTCGGCATCGCGGTCGTCGACGCCCAGACCGGCCAGCCCGTCGGGCCCGTGCGCACGGTGCTGCGCTACCTCGCCCACCTGCTCGACGCCATCCTCTGCATCGGGTACCTGCGTCCCCTGTGGCACCCGGAGGAACGCACCTTCGCCGACTCGCTCCTCGGGACTGTCGTCCTGCGGACACGGACCGTGCGCGCGCACCCGCTCGTGGCCCGGCTCGCCACACGCCGTGACGGCACCTGGACCGGGCGGCCGGGCTCGCGAGGGACGATCGGCGAACCGGCGACCGGCGAGTGGGAGAACCGCGTCACCGGAGGGGTCGCCATCGTGAGCGTCGTGCTCGCGTGCTTCTCGTTCCCCTGGTCGACCGCGGGATCGAGCAGCTCCGACATGGTCGACTGCGGCTTCCCGATCCTCGACTCTGGCGCCTTCGCGCCGACGGGCGTGACGATCCGGGCGGACAGCAGCGTCACCTCCGAGCGACGGTTCTGGGTCGAGCGGACGACCTTCAACCCGGCGCAAGAGGTCACAGCGAGCTGGACGTGGCACCGCAGCACCGCAGAGCCGACCACCGTCGAGCTCGTGGTCACCGGTGCCGACGGCACCGAGGAGATCACCAACACGGTCTTGCCTGCAGGGACCCCCGACGGCGCCGCGGACGTCGACGGCACCCCGTTCGGCGACCTCGCCCTCGACGTGAGCGACCTCGGGCCGGGATGGACGGCGGAGTCGTCCGTGATCGTCGACGGTCAGGTCGTCTCCAGCTGTTCGCTCACCACGTGACGGACGCCCGTCGGCGGGTCGTGCCTCGCGCCGGGTCCAGCGCCAGCCACCCGCCGGACGGTAACCTGCCACAGTGACCGACGAGCCAGGACAGCCCACCGACACCAGCCCGTCTCCGACGCTCGCCCGCGTCGTCGACCTGCTCGACACGCGCTACCCGCCGTCGACCGCCGAAGACTGGGACGCCGTCGGGCTCGTCGTCGGCGCCCCGCAGCGCCGGGTGCGCCGCGTGCTCTTCGCCGTCGACCCCGTCGCGGACGTCGTCGACGAGGCCGTCGCCTGGGGTGCCGACCTCGTCGTCACCCACCACCCCCTCCTGCTCAAGGGCGTCCACTCGGTCGCCGCCACGACGGTCAAGGGCTCGGTCGTCCACAGTCTCGTCGAGGCCGGGTGCGCGCTCTACGTCGCGCACACCAACGGCGACGCCGCCGAGCGCGGCGTCAACGACGCGCTCGCAGACCTCTTGGGGGTCGTCGACCGCCGGCCGCTCGACCCGCACGAGCCCGGTGCGGCGACAGGCCTCGGGCGGGTCGGTCGCCTCGCCGCCCCCACGACGCTGCGGGCCTTCACCGAGCACGTCGCGGCTGTCCTGCCCGCGACGGCCCAGGGCGTCCGGGTCGCCGGTGACCTCGACGCGACGGTCGAGACCGTCGCCGTGCTCGGCGGCTCGGGCGACTCCTTCATCGGTGCCGCGCGCGCTGCCGGGGCCGACGTCTACGTCACCTCCGACCTCAAGCACCACGGGGTGTCCGAGGCCCGCGAGCAGGCGCGCCTCGACGCTCTGGCAGCGGGAGCACCGGCGGGCAGCGGCACGCCGTTCCTGATCGACACCGCGCACTTCGCGAGCGAGTGGCCCTGGCTGGCCTACGCAGCCGAGGACCTCGTGCACGACTGCACCGCCGACGGCACTACGGTGGTGACCAGAGTCAGCGTCCTGCGCACCGACCCGTGGACCGCACGGTTCGGCTCGCCTGACGCCGACGACCTGACCTCTGAAGACCCAACGGAAGGACACCAGCTGTGACCAAGGCCCCTGTCGAGGACCAGCGCCGACTCCTGGACGTCCAGGCGCTCGACACCCGAGCCCAGCAGCTCGTGCACCGTCGCACCACGCTCCCCGCGCTCGCGACGGTCAAGGAGATCGACGGACAGCTCGCCGACCTCAACAGCGCTCTGGTCGCGTCGAGGACCGCTGCGAGCGACCTCCGCCGCGAGCTCGCCAAGGCCGAGGGCGACGTCGAGCAGGTGCGCACGCGTGCCACCCGCAACCAGCAGCGCCTCGACTCGGGCGCCGTCGGCGCCAAGGACGCACAGGCCCTCGTGAGCGAGCTCGAGTCGCTCGGCCGCCGCCAGGAGGCGCTCGAAGAGGTCGAGCTCGAAGTCATGGAACGTCTCGAGGCGCACGAGGACACCCTCGCCAAGCTCGACGAGGCGCACCAGAAGACCGCCGACGCGAAGGCCGCCGCCCTCGCCGAGGTCGACGCCCAGACCGCGGAGATCAACGCCCAGCTCGAGGTCGTCCAGGCTGACCGTGCGAAGGCCGTCGACGGGCTCGACGCCGCGCTCGTCACGCTCTACGACAAGATCCGCACGCAGCTCGGTGGCCAGGGTGCCGCAGCGCTGCGCGGCGGTCGTTGCGAGGGCTGCCAGCTCGACATGAACCAGACCGACCTCTCGGCGATCCGTGCCGCAGCCCCTGAGGACGTCGTGCGCTGCGAAGAGTGCGGGCGCATCCTGGTCCGTATCAAGGACGACCGCCCGAAGGAGTGACGATGAACCAGACGCCGGAGACCACCGGGGGAGCAGGACCGCGTGAGCCGGGAGAGACGATGACCCCCGACGAGGCTGCCGATCACCAGGTCTCCGGCGGGGACGTCGGCCACACCCGGCTCCAGGTCGCCCGCCCGACGGGTGCGACGTACCGCCCTGACACCGACGAGCCGCTCACCGCGATCCTCATCAGGCACGGCGTCACGCCCCACACGACGAGCGGTGCGTACTCGGGCGGCGGGGTCCCCGGACCGAGCCTGAGCGGGCACGGCCGGATCCAGGCCGCGCAGGCCGCCGACCTGGTGCACCGCATCGGACGGCAGATCTGGCCGGACGTCCCGCGTGCCACGTCGATCGTCGCCTCCCCGATGATCCGCACGCAGGAGACCGCGACGGCGATCAGCCGCCGCCTCGGCCGCGCTGTGGTGACCGACCCGCGTCTGGCCGAGGGCGACTTCGGCGAGTGGGAGGGGCTGACCTCCGACGAGATCGAAGAGCGGTGGCCCGGTCAGCTGCGCGACTGGCACGAGACCGGCACCTTCGCGATCCCCGGGGGAGAGTCCATCGCCCAGACCGGGCAGCGCCTCGCAGGAGCGATGGACGACCTCATCGCGAGCAGCCTCGGCAAGACCGTCGTCGTGGTCTCGCACGCCGTCGCCCTGCGATCGGTGATCGGGACGGCCTTCGGGGCGCCGGCCTCGCAGTGGCACCGCATCCGGATCGCCCCGGCGTCGGTGAGCATGATCCGGTACTGGGCCGACGGCACGTCGGAGATCACCGCGATCGGCATCCCGCCCGAGATCTGACCGGTCAGCGCCCGCGCAGCGCGAGCCGCCAGGTCTCCTCGTGCGCGCGGGCGTACCGGGTGGCCTCGAGCCAGTGCGCGCCGTGGCCTGCGGTGTACATGGTGCCCCAGGGCTCGCGGCCCGTCTCGTGCGCAGAGCGCAGCAGCTCGTGCATCGCGGCGGCGCGCCGCCCGAGCGCCTGCGGGAGCTCGTCCCGGAGCCTCTGGTCGGCCCCGTATCCCTCGACGAAGGCTGCCAGTCCGGCGGCGGCCTCGTCAGGGTCGATCCTGGAGTCGTTGATCGTGAAGGACTGGGCGGCGTAGGCGAGGTCCCACAGCCGGGTGCTCGGCCCGGCCCCGTCCCAGTCGATGAACACCCACCGCTCACCGACGATCAGGTTCCAGGGTGCGAGGTCGTTGTGGCACACGAGGTCCGCGCCTATGGTCGGGAGCAGGTTCTCCCACGGGACCGCCGGTTCGGGGACGAGGTCGCGGGTCGCGTCGTGGATCGACCTGACCAGCCGTCCGACGCGGGCGAGCTCCTCGTCGGTCAGCGGCGGGGAGTCCATGGCGAGCGTCCCCGGGACCATCTCGAGCACCTGGCGGCCCTGGTCGTCCTGGCCGAGGACCTCGGGGACGTCGACACCAGCCGTGCGGACCCGTCGCATCACCTCGTGGACGGCGGGCGTCGCGGCGGTCCACGGCTTGCGGACCGTCGCCCCGACGCGCACGACGCCCTGCGACGCGTTGCCCCCGGACAGCGGCTCTTCGGTGTCGGTCATCCTCTGAGGCTAACGGCGTCTCCCGGCCGGGCCGTGCAGGCGGGCGGGGGTGCATGATGGGTCGCAGCACGACACGTCGGCCCTGCTCGTGGGCCCGCACCGAGGAGGACGTCCGATGGCGAACGACACCAGCTCATCCCGCTCCCGCCGCTCGAAGGCGACCGAGCCAGTCCCGGCCACGGAGGCCGGCGACGTCCACGTCCCCGGAGGTCCGCAGGACACGGGCGACGACTCTCCGCCGAAGCTGCCCAAGCTCAAGAAGTCCGTCTACGAGGCAGAGCTGTTCAGGCTGCAGTCCGAGCTCGTCAAGCTCCAGGAGTGGGTGCGCGAGTCGGGCGAGCGGCTGGTGATCGTCTTCGAGGGGCGCGACGCCGCGGGCAAGGGCTCGGCGATCAAGCGCGTCACGCAGTACCTCAACTCGCGGCACGTGCGCGTCGCCGCGCTGCCGGCACCGACCGAGCGGCAGAAGTCGCAGTGGTACTTCCAGAAGTACGTCGAGCACCTTCCGGCCGCGGGCGAGATCGTCCTCTTCGACAGGTCCTGGTACAACAGGGCGGGCGTCGAGAGGGTCATGGGCTTCTGCACGCCTGCCGAGCACAAGCGCTTCATGGCGCAGTGCCCGGTGTTCGAGCAGCTGCTCATCGACGACGGCATCATGCTCCGCAAGTACTGGTTCTCCGTCTCGGACGCCGAGCAGGAGAAGCGTTTTGCGTCGCGGCTCGAAGACCCGATGCGGCAGTGGAAGCTGTCGCCGATGGATCTCGAGTCGATCGCCCGCTGGGAGGACTACTCCCGCGCGAAGGACGACATGTTCATCCACACCGACACCCCGGCCTCGCCGTGGTTCGTGGTCGAGAGCGAGGACAAGAAGCGGTCGCGGATCAACATGATCTCCCACCTGCTCTCGACGGTGCCCTACGAAGAGGTGACCCACCCGCCGATCTCCCTGCCCGAGCGCCCGGCGTCGACCGGCTACAGGCGCACCCCGCGCGAGCTCCAGACCTACGTGCCGGACCACGCGTCGACGCTGGGGTGAGTCGCGGAGGACTGCGACGGCGCTGCGCTGAGGAGCGCGGCGCCGGACGGCGTCCGGATCAGGCGACGACGAGCTCGAGGGTCGACGCTCCGTGCTTGCCGTCGATCAGCGTCGCGTCGAGCAGCGCCCCGCCGACGAGCTCGTGCGCGGCCTTGAGGACCTCCTCGGCTGTGCGCGGCTGCTCACCCTCGCGGGTGAGCAGGTGGCGGGTCAGTACCCCGCGAGTGTGCTTGGCGTTGTGGGAGACGACAGACCGTTTCCCGTCGAGCTCGCGCAGCACGCGGACGCTCACCCAGTCGGTGCCCTTCGCGGGCTTCCACGCGGCGAGGTAGGCGGCCGAGCGGCAGTCGACCACGACGTCGCCGGTCGCGAGCGGGCTCAGCACCTTCTCGAGGTGGGGCCGCCACGTCGGGGCCAGCGGGCCGACGCCCGGGAGGTCGGTGCCCATCGACAACCTGTAGGCGGGGATCACGTCGTCAGGGGAGACCGCACCCCAGAGGGCTGAGACCGTGCGGACCGAGGCTGCGGCCAGCGCAGCCTGCTCGACGGGGAGGTCGTCGAGCCCGGCGGCCGCGTAGAGGACCCCCGTGTAGACGGTCGCGGCCCGAGCGGCCGGCTCGGAGTCGAGCCGGGTGTTGCGGGCGACGTCCTCGGCCAGGCTCGGGCCGACGCCGAGGACGTCGAGGGCATTCTTGCGGGCGCTGACCTTGGCGAGGGCCCGCATGACCTTCGTGCGGTGCCGGGTGAGCGACGGGGCGCTCAGGGCGGCGAGGTCGACGGGCGTCCCTGCGGTCGCCGGAGACTTGCCTTCAGACGGGGGCAGCAGGATCAGCACCCGGAGAAGTCTAGTCAGCGGCGAGAGGTGGGGACGCCCGTCGTCGGCTCAGCAGCAGCGGGCGACGGGTGCCCGCTCCGCCTCGTCGGTCCGCTGCCGCCAGAACGCCCGCTCGGTCAGCGGTTCGACGCCCGGGTGGAGCGCCTCGTGCCGGGCGACGTATTTGGCGTAGGCGGTGTCGCCCATGAGCTCGTGCACGTACCACCGGATGCCGGAGGCGGCCCGGGTCACGTGGTGCCAGGACTGGCGGAGCAGACGGGTGACGGGGCTCCGCCGGGACGCCGGGTCGTGAGCCGCGGCGTTCGACCCTGTCGTCGCGTCGACGTCGTGAGCGACGACCTCGGGGTCCGTCCCCTGCGCACCTCCCACGCTGCTCATCGTCCCGCCTGGTCGTGTCCGTCGGAGCCGCCGGGCGAGCGACCACCGGGACCGTCACCACCGTGACCGCCGCGCCTTGGCGCCGGTCCTGCGGATGCCGCGACCTCCGCCTCGAGCTCCTTCTCTGCTGGCGTCGCGAGCAGGTGCTGCGGTGCGAAGAGCGAGGACTCCTCGAAGGGGTCCTCCGAGGTCGTGACCTCCCCAGGGGACCTCAGTGCGACCCAGATCGCCCGTGCCGCCGTGACGAGCAGCGCGGCGACCATGAGCACGAAGATGATCGACAGCGTCCCCTGGACCGTGGTGTTCCGCACGACGGCCTCGGCGTCGGCGAGAGCCACCGCGTCGGTGAACTCGCCGGCGGCGATGCGGTCCTGGTAGAGCGAGCGCTGTGCGAAGTATCCGATCGCTGGGACGTCGGAGAAGATCTTCTGCCACGACGCCGTGAAGGTCACGACCACGTCCCACACGAGCGGCACGAGCGGGATCCACACCCACCGCACGTACCCGCGGCGCACGACCATCACGGTGACGATGGTCAGCGCGGCGGCGGCGAGCAGCTGGTTCGCGATGCCGAACAGCGGGAAGAGCGTCCGGATCCCGCCGAGGGGGTCTGTCACGCCCATCATGAGCAGTGCACCCCACGCTCCGACGACCACAGCGGTCGACAACCAGCTGCCGAGCCGCCACGAGGGGTTGCGGAACCGCGGAACCCAGTTGCCGAGAGAGTCCGAGAGCATGAACCGCGCGACCCGGGTGCCGGCGTCGACCGTCGTGAGGATGAACAGGGCCTCGAACATGATCGCGAAGTGGTACCAGAACGACATCATCGCCTTGCCGCCGAACACGTTGTGCAAGATGTTCGCCATGCCGACGGCGAGGGTCGGAGCGCCACCGGTCTTGGAGACCACCGAGGGCTCGCCGACGTCGGAGGCGACGGCGTCGAGAGCCTCGGCCCCGGTGAGCGTCACGAGCTCACCGTCGATCTCGGTCTCCCACGACACCTCGACGGGCTCGCCCGCGATGTCGGTGATCCCGAGACCGTCGACGGCCTCGACAGCCCCCTGGGTGGTGCCCTGCGTCATGGCCTCGGGCATGTTCATCGCGAAGTACACGCCCTGGTTGAGCGAGATCGCGGCGACGAGCGCCATGATCGCCACGAAGGACTCCATGAGCATGCCGCCGTAGCCGATGAGCCTGACCTGCGACTCCTTCTGCACCATCTTGGGCGTGGTGCCTGAGGCGACCGTCGCGTGCAGCCCTGAGAGCGCCCCGCAGGCGATGGTGATGAACAAGAAGGGGAACAGCGAACCCGAGAACACCGGTCCCTCGCCGTTGCTCGCGAACTCGGTGACCGCGGGCATCTGGACCATCGGCATGACGACGACGATGCCTGCGGCGAGCACGAGGATCGTGCCGACCTTCATGAACGTCGACAGGTAGTCGCGCGGGGTGAGCAGCAACCACACGGGCAGCACTGCGGCTCCGAAGCCGTAGATGATGAGCGCCCAGGTCAGAGCGACGGGAGAGAGGTGGAACACCTCGCCGAAGGAGCTCTCGGCGACGTAACGACCGCCGACGATCGCCGCGATGAGCAGCACGAAGCCGACGAGCGAGATCTCGGTGACCCGCCCAGGCCGGATGAACCGCAGGTACACGCCCATGAACAGCGCGATCGGGATGGTGCAGCCGATCGAGAACACACCCCACGGGCTCTCGGCGAGGGCGTTGACGACCACGAGGGCGAGGACCGCCAGGACGATCATCATCATGACGAAGACGACGACCATCGCGATGGTCCCGCCCACCCGGCCGATCTCGTCGCGAGCCATCTGACCGAGCGACCGGCCGCCGCGCCGCAGCGAGAAGAACAGTACGAGCATGTCTTGCACGCCGCCCGCGACGACCACGCCGAAGATGATCCACATGGTCCCCGGCAGGTACCCCATCTGTGCCGCGAGGACAGGCCCGACGAGCGGCCCGGCGCCGGCGATCGCGGCGAAGTGGTGGCCGAAGAGCACCCGACGGTCGGTCGGGTCGAAGTCCTTGCCGTTGTCGATCCGCTCGGCAGGTGTAGCCCGGCGGTCGTCAGGACGCATGAGGCGACGCTCGATGAAGCGCGCGTAGAACCTGTAGGCGAAGGAGTACGTGCAGACCGACGCGACGATGAACCAGATCGTGTTGACCTGCTCACCGCGGACGATCGCGATCATGGTCCAGCCCAGACCTCCGAGCAGACCGATCGCGACCCAGAGGGCGATCTTCGGCGGGGTCCACCGATGCTTCTCGACGATCCCGACAGGGGCGCCGGCATCGTTGCGCAGCACCTCAGGGGCGGAGTCTGGGTCGGTCAGGGAGGTCGTCATCGAAGCTCCTTCGCTCAGCGCGCACCGGTGAGGTGCGGTCCTGGAGGAAGGCTAGCCGACGTGGACGAGATGTGCGCTTCGTGTGTGAATCGTCCTATCGCACCCGACCGAGGGCGAGCGCCGCGTACATGAGCGCGGCGACCGTCTCGCCGTCGGTGATCGTCCCGTCCCGGACGAGGTCCAGGGCCTGTGCCCACGGGACCGTCCGCGTCCCGACGATGCCCTCCTCCGCCTGCTCGTGCGCCTGCGCGGAGGGGCGCAGGCCCCGTGCGAGGAACACGTGCTCTGGGGCGTGGCACACGCCGTTGAGCGTGAGCATCGAGCCGATGGGCTCCCACGAGTCGGCCTCGAGCCCGGTCTCCTCGCGCAGCTCGCGCTGCGCGGCGAGCAGCAGGTCTTCACCGTCGGAGCCGCCCGCCGGGACCTCGAGCGACATCTGGCCGATGGTGTAGCGCTCGAGCTCGACGAGCACCACCTCGTCGTCGTCCGTGAGGGCGACGACGAACACCGCAGGGTTGCGGATCTCGACGACGCCGTAGATGCCTTCGGAGCCGTCAGGCCTCTCGACGGCGTCTTCGCGGACCCGGATCCACGGGTTCTCGTACGCGACGGTCGACGACAGCGTCGTCCAAGCAGAGGTGGTCATCGTCAGGCCTCTCAGCTGAGGAACGCAGGACGGCCGTCGTGCAGCCACTGCTCGTAGCGGTAGGAGATCATCGGACCGACGCGGTCGTAGCTGTCCTGGGTGTCCGGCACCTTGTACAGGGTGTCGATCCCGGGGACGTCCGAGAAGGCCTCTGCGTAGTCGGACAGGAAGGTGACGTCCCCGCCGGCGCCCTCGTAGTACGCCATCGCGAAGTCCGCGCCGGTCTTCGACAGGACAGCGTCCCCCAGCTGACCGTCGAACCAGGTGAGCAGGAACTCCGCACCGGACATGGTGCCCGCCTGCACGGCGAAGATGTCCTCAGGTGCGTCGGCGAAGACCTCGTCCGAGAGGTGCTGCGCCCGGATCAACCAGGTGAGGAACATGCCGATGTGCGTCGCACCGGCCTCGGGTGGGAGACCCGCGGGGAAGTCTCCCTCGGTGTGCCAGGAGGCGTCGTCGAACTTCATGCACACAATCCTTGCACGGGTCCCCGGCGCGCCCCTAAGGTCGCCCGCATGGGTCAGATCATCGTGCACGGCAGGCGCTCGCAGTGGCGCGACCAGCGTCAAGAGCTCTCCGACGCCCTGCACGCCGCGCTCGTCGACGCCTGGCAGTACCCGCCCGAGAAGAAGTTCCAGCGTTTCGTCTGGCTCGACGACGACGACCTCGTCGCCCCGCAGCGCGGCCCCCGGTACCTCGTCGTCCAGGTGGTCGCCTTCACCGGACGCAGCCGTGAAGCCCGGCGAGAGCTGATCCGGCAGATGTACGAGCGCGTCTGCGGTCCGCTCGACCTGCCCGTCGACGACCTCGAGATCGTCGTCATCGAGAGCCCCCGCGAGAGCTGGGGCATCCGCGGGGTCAGCGGCGACGAGCTAACGCTGGGGTACACGGTCGAGGTGTGAGCCTCGGCGGGGGACGAGCTCGGGAGCCGGGAGGTGCGGCCCCGACCACTCCGGGTCGCGTACCCTTGGGGACGCGGATGAGTTGGCCAGACGACCGCGTCAGGGCTCCGGCCCTGCCGAGGAACGTCCGGGCTCCACAGAGCGAGGTGGTGGGTAACGCCCACCCGGGGTGACCCGCGGGACAGTGCCACAGAGAACAGACCGCCACAGACGTCCGCGTCTGGGGTAAGGGTGAAACGGTGGTGTAAGAGACCACCAGCGCGCCAGGTGACTGGCGCGGCTAGGTAAACCCCACCTGGAGCAAGGTCAGACAGGGTGTGTTCGAGGGCTGCTCGCCCGAGCACCCGGGTAGACCGCTAGAGGCGTGCGGCAACGTACGTCGTAGATGGATGGTCGTCACCCGCGTGCGGGCAACTGCGCGCGGGACACAGAACCCGGCGTACCGGCCAGCTCATCCGCATATCAGGTCGCTGACCTGCGAAAACGCTCGCCCCGCGGCCTCTTCGGGGGCTGCCGGGGGTCGGGTTGTTACTACAGAATCCTGCGGCTTTCGGCAGGCCGCTAGATCTTTGAGCCCCCAGGGAGCCCCCAGGATGCAGCCCCCGCAGATGCCCGCTCGCCGGACGGCAGAAGGAGTCGTTGCGGCTGCCAGGGCGATGGACCAGGCTCGAGCCGAAGGACTCCCCGACCGGCTCCTCCTCGTGATGCTAGCCGCCCGCTCCGCATGGTGGGGCGACGCCGAGTGGCCCCCGCACGCCCAGCTCGTCGAGGTGCTTATGGACCAGCGGTCCCGCATTATCGACGAGGTCGTGTTCGCGGCCATCAAGAAGCGCGTGCGGCCCTGACCGAGTTATCCACAGATCACGGCCGCCTCTAGCTCCAGCGCAATGTGCTGCGCGATGGTGGGGGCATGGACACCCGACTCGCGGCAAACCCGCTCCTGCCCGACATCACCACGACGCTCGACCGACTCACTGCCTCCCGAGCGGGGCTTGCGCCGATCAGCGACGTCCTGCTGGTCGAGGCCGGCTGGACGCCCCACGACAGCAGCCGAGCGGCTGAGGTCGCCGACCTCTGGCACCTCACGCTCGGGGCGGACTCTACCTGCGGGCTCCTACGGACTGGCAGCGGCTCCTGGCTGCTGTCCGACCCCGTGCCCTCGATAGCCGCCGCCTACTGGCTCATGCACGAGCCGGAGCTGTGGTGGGCTGAGCTGGTCGCGCCCTGATCGGAGCGCTGGTGGCGAGGAACTCAGCTGCGACGAGGTCCTGTCCGCCACCGGGAAGCGCGTGCGGGACCGAAGTCTGAGGACTGTCGGTCGACACCGCTACCGTGTGAGAGAGCTCATGCGCATTGGGCGCGACTGTCGAAGGGGATAGCTATGACGTCTGTTGAGACCGACTACCGAGACTTCACGTGCCCGGCCTGTTCCCGTGTAGGGACCGCGAAGGTGCGGTCGTTCTCCTTGGGGGGCAGGCCGGCGCACAAGGTAGAGGTGACCGCACACGACGAGTGTGACGTGCCAATCCGCCGGGTGCGGCTCGCGCTTGGTGTGTGCCCGGAGTGCTCACGGACACTGCGGACCCGTGCGATGCCTGGAGAGGCTTCGCTCGCCGGAGACGTGCCGACCGGACTCTGGTGCGATGACTGCCGGGCATACAAGGACTAGGACGACGGTCGGAGGCGCCCAGCGCCGTGACCTGAGTGTCACGACTGCGATCGTCAGAGACCGGCAGCAACGCGGTCGGCGATCGCGTGCAGTTCGTCGACGGTTCCGTCGTTGAGGACCAGGTCGTCGAACCGGTAGCGGTCGAGGGCGCTCTCGGAGGGGTGCGGGTCACCGTCGTCAGGGAACGCAGGCCTGTTCACGCGGAGGACCTGTCCGCCGGCGTCCCGGATCGCGTCGGCCTCGTTCGGGAAGCGGCAGTCGGTGAAGACGACCCGGCCCCCGAGCGCGCGGGCGTAGCGCATCGCTGTGTCGACCCAAATACTGTCCCCGAGGATGCCGCGGCCAGCCTCCGTGCCGAGCCGCTGGAGCGTGCGGCGCACCTCGGGGTTGGCCTTTGCCTCCTCCCACCCGAAGGTCTCCACGAGGGCGGAGAGGCGCCAGCCCTCGGAGATGATCGGGTCCAAGGCGAGCGCCATCTCGCGCATGGGGTCGGCGAACGCGACGCGCGTGAAGCCGTGGCGCTCGACGAGGCAGGCTGCGAACGTGTCCTTGCCGTGGCGAGCCTTCCCGCTGACGCCGATCAAGAGGTGATTGATGTGCTCTTGCATGCCCACTCCTCCACGTATGTGGCGGCACTTCGGATGGTTTTCGGGTCGTGCGCGAGCAACCCGATCGCGACGTTGCACCGCTGGCACAGGAGGGCTCGGGTCTGGCCGGTCTCGTGACAGTGGTCGACGGCCAGCGGCTTGGTGGTGGCGGTAGCGGGATCAACCACGGTCTCGGGCTTCCGGCAGATCGCACATGCTCCCTGCTGCTCCTCGAGCATTTGGTCATAGAGCTCCGGAGTGAGCCCGTAGCGCCGAAGGCTCGAGCGCCGCTCGCTCTCCCGCACACGCTCGGGGTGCCGAGCGCGGTAGCGGGCGACGTAGACGCGTCTTATCGCCGGGTCCACGGGGTTCGCTGTCTGGCTCGCAGCCTTGGTTGTGACCCGGCATGTCTTGCACTGTCGCCCTCGGCCGTCGGGCTGGTCAGCAGCCCGGTCGAACTCGACTGGAACCTTGTCTGACCTGCACTTCGAGCACCGCTTCAGGCCCGCCGGCACGGGAGGCTCGAGCGCTCGCTGGGCTGCGGTCAGACGAGGCATTGGGGCGCTTCTCTCATGTGCTCATCGTCGGCCTGGGGGTGTCAGAAAACCGACGCGTGTGACCACCGGCGTCCGGCCTTGCCGCCGATGAGCAACCCGAGCATCCCGGGCGGCGACCAGACGCCGTACTGGTTGAGCATGTACTCGCTCGACCGCTCCGCTTCGAGGGCCGGGCAGCCGAAGACGGTGCGGCCCTCGAACTCGTTGCTGTAGGCGTGGTGATAGTGAGCGAAGAACCACAGGGGCGTCATACCGAGGGTGTCAGTTCGCCCGAGGATCTGGCGCTCGATCGCGGCGCGCGTGCGGGTCTCCGACGAGGTGCCGCGGCCCTTCTCGATGTACCCGTGGGAGAAGTAGCACTCGACGCCGGAGAGACGCACGACGACCGCGGGGTCACCGCCACCGATCGTCCAGGCGACCTTCGGGCCGCCGTGGGGCTCGAGCTCGGCGAAGAGCTTCGCGACCTGCCTGGCGACGTGCGTGGAGGTGTTGTCGCCCTGGGACGTGACGGGCTCCTTGGAGCCGTTGCGCGTCCACTCGCCGTGGTTGCTGATGACCGACGACGCGGAGATCGGCAGACCGAGCGTGGCGACCTCTTTGATCGTCCAGACCCGCAGGTCGAAGTCGAGCTCGATCTGCGCAGACTGGTTGAGTTCGATCGTGTGGGCCTGGTTCCCGTAGTTGTTCGCCACACCTTCGGTCTCGTCGCCCTGCCAGGCGACGTGCACGCCGCTGACCTTGACGCCCGAGGCGATCAGCCGGCGGATCTCCACGAGGTGCCCAAGGACGCCGCGTCGCCAGTTCGCGACGGCCTCCTCGGTACCCTTCTTCCCGAGCTGAGGATCAGCGACCAGCATCAGGTACGTCCCGCCCACGCTGACCTTCCGGGCTGCTGTGGGCGCGGTGCGTTGGAGAGCGCGTCGCCACCGCTCGATGGACGCCGCGGGGATCATCTCCTTGTCGACCCGGCGGAACCTGGCCGAGTAGGCGTAGAGCTGGACGCCGTCACGGGAACCGTCGTCGGTCCGCTTCGACTGCTGCCACGTGGACATGCGCACGGTCTCGTCGACGACCTCGAACTTCGTGGCGTCGAGGTTGAACAGCGCGAAGACCGCGGTCCAGTCGTCGCTGATCGGGGACGTGACCACGACGTTGTTGATGGTCGCACCGTCAGGGGTGACGTCGACCGACCCCTTATCGCGGCCAGACGCGCGGTCTTCTTCGCCGGCGAGGGCGTCAGCGAGCGTCACAGCGGCACTCTCCTCGACGGTGTCGAGCGATCGTCGAGGACGCGAAGCGGTGCCCCTCGGACGTCAGCGCGCGGGCGATCGCAGCGTGCTCCATGGGCGACGCCAGTGCCGACCGCAGCTCGGCGGCGTCGTCTGCGGAGAGCGTCTCGAGGAGCAGGGCAACTGAGCATCGCCCGCCACGCTGCACGGGTGCGGCTTCGCGGCTGAGCGCCGCGGCGAGGCTCACGCCTGACCCGCGTCGACGATGACGTCCTCGTTGACGATGAGCACCGCGACGGGCGTCCCGTCGGCCGCGATCGACCCCGGGCCAGCCACGGGCCCGTCGGGACTCTTCACGGCCACGGCATCGTAGGCAGGCACCTGAGCGGACCCGAGCACGAGACGCGTGACCCAGTCGGTCAGGTGCGGCTCAGCCCAGCGAGCCACGGCGTACCAGACGGCCGTCGCCGCGCCGGCGAGGACGAGCGGGTCGACAGCGGCGACCAGATCGACGACGGGCTGCCAGGTCACGTGGGTCAGCAGCCAGCTGGAGGCCGACCCCCACGCGACGGGGACGACGGTGCGCAGCCACGCCGGTGCGATGACGGACAGGCGCGTCCATGCCTGCGTGGTGAGGTCGGCGAGGAACTCGCGGAGGTGCTTCATGGCGGTCATGCTCCGATCAGGTGTGCCACGGCCCGCACGGGTGCGAGCGCGATGTAGGTGATCAGGACCAGCAGCAGCCACGCGAGCCCGCACGACACGATGGCGACCGCGAAGTACAGGCCCGCGCGGCGCATCAGAAGGTCCCGGCGTTCAGGCGACGCTGGAGGGCCTCGATCGCCGCGGAGGGGGCGTCGAGCACTCCATCGGGCGTGGTGCCCAGGTAGCGCTGCAGGGCTACCTGCGTGCGCGTCTTGATCGTGCGTCCGTGGGTGTTCGGGTAGAGGCCCTGTCCGTCGACCTTGCCGAGCTCGTGCCCCTTGCTCAGGAGGTAGAGCTGCAGCTCGGCGACGAGCTGCGAGCCGTCGGGGCCGGTGGAGATGATGCCGTCCACGGTCGTGCCGAGAACGTGCTGCAGCTCGCTGATCGTGGCCGATCCGAGGAACCCGTCGAGGTCGAGCAGCGGACGGCCGGCGGGGTTCGTGGTCCGTGCGGGGGTGGGCTTGACCGGGGCCGGCACGGGCGGTGCGGCGGGCTTGGTGCCGCCACCGCTGGCGCCGGATGATCGTGCGAGCCGGTCGAGGCGGTCGAGGTCCCACTTCCCGGGGCAGGCTGTGGCCTTCCACGAGGAGTGGCGCACGAGGGGCAGGTCGCCGAACGCAGCCCGCAGTTCGCGGATGAGCTCGGCCGCGGTGGCATAGTCGCCGTCGGTCGCCTCGGGGCGGAGCTCGAGGCCCACCGAGGTGGCGTTCCCGGCGTCGCTGCCCGAGTGCCAGGCGGCGTCGCGTGGAGCAACGATGCACGCCACGCGTCCGTCCTCGACGATGTAGTGCGCCGAGCTCTTCCCGCCGGGCCGGCAGAGGTAGTCGACGACGCCAGCGAAGCGCTGGCCGTAGACACCCCAGTGGTGGATGGTGATGGACTTGATCACGCGTGGGCGGCCGAAGACCTTCTGGACGGCGCCGGCCGGGGTGAAGTTGCCGCTGTTGCGGTCGGTGATGGACTCGTAAGTCACGGGGTGCCTCCTGGCATCGTGGATCTTGGTGGGCGGGCTCAGAGCCCGGCGGGGCGCTGCGGCGGGGGCGGGGACTTCTGCTTCCAGATCCAGTCCTCGAGGATGTCGATGTGGTCTCCCTGCGCCCGGAGCAGGAGGGCCTTGGCGACGTTGCCGTCCTCGGCTGCCGACAGGCGGTCCTCGACGCGCTCCAGTCGGTTCTCGAGGCGCTCGATGAGACGGTCCTGGGCTGTGGCGTGGGCGGTGTCTTCTGCGATGTCGGTGGCACGCACGCCGTTGCGCTGGTCATGGCGCACCTTGAGCAGGGTCGCGAGCCCGCCGCCGCCGATGACGCCGACGATGAGCGTGGCGATGGTCTGAAGGGCGGTCTCCACACTCAGGCCTTCCTGGCGTGGTCGGCGCGGAGCTTGGCAGCGTGCGCGGAGAGCTCGGCGGCGCGGACGAGCAGCGCGAGGGTGAGCCCGGTGCAGACGGCAGCCTGAGTCTGGCGGGTCGCGGCCTCGGTGGCGACGAGCGACCAGACGGTGACGGCGTAGGCCGAGGTCCCTGCCGCGGCGAACCAGACCGCGACCCATTCGAGACGGTAGGCGTCGCGGATCAGGCCGACGAGAGCGAGCCCTGCGCCTGCGATCGCGAGCACCGCCCACGAGTAGGTGATGCTGACGCCGAGCGCTCCAGCAATGGTCCGGGGTGTCCACAGGATCGCTGCCAGGCCTGCATAGGTCACGGCCGCGTAGACGAGGGCTCGCAGGATGCGCAGCGTGGTGCGCCAGCGCGGCGGGAGGTTGCGGTCAGGCATGGGGTCCCCGGGGTGGGATCGTTCACCCTCGGGGTGTCCACGTGATGACCGTGGTGTCTCTTACGGGTCGATCATCACTCGTGGGGTGTCACATGCCGGTCTGTCGCTGGCGCAGGGGCCAGGAGCCGGTCGCACCGCCGTTCTGGCGCTGCCGGAGTGGCCAACCGCCGGTGACGCCGGTCGCCCCCTGCCTCTGCCGTGTGTTCCACATTCCCCCTGGGTAGGTGACCCGGTTGGTCACCGTGACGGGGTAGATGCCGCCAGGGTTGACCTCCACGAAAGGTGGATCGAAGATCGGCTCTCTCCATCGCGCCCGTCGGTTGCCGATGGTCGTGGGCAGTCCGTCCAGCTGTTCTTCGAAAGTCACTAGCCCGCGGCTGATGACGATCTGCACGGGCTCGAGCTCTCCCCGCCAGGTCACCTCGGGGAAGCCGATCACTTCCTCGCGGTCGTTCCGCGCGAACACGGGGAACCCGACGCCGGTCAGGTCTCTCAGATCTGCGCCCTCTACGTTCTTGGTGAGCTCGATGGTTCCGGCATCGCCCGGATCCTCCTCGGCCGTGTAGGTGAGGGTCACGGAGCTGATCTGGACGCGGTTGCGGGACCATGTCGACCGTTCCGAGAGGAGGCCGAGGTACCGCGGCTCCGGTGGGATCGGGCCGAAGTTGCCGACGGAGAACTGCGACCAGGCGGCGGTGTCGGGGAAGTTGAACTCAGCGTTGAGGACGGAGGGCGTGCCGCGGATCTCGCTGGGTGAGTTCATCAGCCACGGGCTGCACGAGACGCGATCCAGACCGTCGGTCTGCTGGAGGTACATGTCTACGCGGATCGGATATGCCCACGCGATCGCGGGCAGCGTCGGTACGAGGAACAGGAACCCCTCGTCCCAGAAGCGGTCGCCGGTCTGGGGGGCGCCGACGAACGGCATCGCGACGGTCTTGAACGCCATCAGGACACCCCGTGCCAGAAACGCCCCTCGATGAAGGTCGACCCCTCAGCAATCATGGCGACCCACAGCCACGGGGGCTGCGTCGAGGAGTAGTCCCAGGAGGCGTCATCGAGCATGCGGCCGGTCACTGGTGATGCGTCTTCGCCGTCGGGGTCGGAGTACTGGCCGGGGTAGTAGCCTGCGGGCTGCTTGGCCCATCCCCAGGACATGAGCAGTCCCGATGCGTCGAGGGCATCAGAGGAGTCCTGCCAGGGGTTGGTCAATCCTCCTTCTGGTGCGTCGTCGGCGTCGGGGATCCAGAGTGGGTTGCCGACCAAGCTGACCAGCCCTGCGGCGGTGATGGGGCGGTCGAACACCGCGACACTGAAGGCTCGGGCTGGGCCGGTTGACGTGAACTCGGTGCGCACGATTGAGCCGTACTGGGCGACGGGGATGCGGATCACGGTCCACAGGTTCGAGAAGAGGGCGAGGCGCGGGATGCGACCACCGGGGGACTCTGCGTCCCAGGTTGCGCGGTCACTTGAGAGCTCGCCCGTGTTGGTCGACTTCCGGTAGGAGCGGGCGGGGTCTGTGGCTTCGCGGTCTCGGTCGAGGATCGCGTCGAGGGTGGGATAGTCCCGCGCGTTGGTGTCGACCGTGGCCGTGACTGATTCGGCGCTGTACTCCACCCTGGCGACGTGGACCTTCAGGTCTGTCCCGCGGAAGTTGCGGATCAGCCCGTTGGTGCCCTCTCGCACGGTCTCGAGGCGGGAGCCTTCTTCTGGGTCAAGGCTCATCGTGACGGTGCCGACCCAGCCTGGGTTGGAGTCTCGAGCAAGGATCTCCTCGGAGGCGCGCACGCCGTCGGAGCGTGTGGCTCCCGCGCCGTAGTTGATGTATCGCTCGACCCGCAGGACACCGGGTGCGTACTCGGGGTTCGCGCCGAGGTCGTCGCCGTCTGGGCCGAAGAGGCGAGGCTCGACGCTAGGGGAGTAGGCCACGGGCATGATGAACGCGCCGTCGAGCGTCCCCGTGTTGGCCCCGGTGTCGAAGGTCATCGCCCAGGACTGCGGTCCGAGAACACCGTCCACGAGTACTCCGGCGGCCTGCTGCATGCGCCGCAGGGCCGCCCGGTCCTGCTGGGAGAAGCGGCCCGTGACCGGCTGGCCGGCCTTCGCCTGCCACGTCGAGACTCCAGAGCCAGAGGTCGTGCGTGCGTCCGTCCACCCGACGGTGATCGAACGGATCGGAGTGTTGGGGTAGTCCGGCGTGGCATCTGGTGCCCAGTTCGGGTACCTCGCGTTGCGCCAGCGCCCGCCGTCTGGGCCGATGCCCTCTGCATAGATGACGTTCGGTGCCTGGGTGGCGTCCCGGGTGAGTTCGACGTCGATGCCGCGTTGGCCGTTGGAAACTGACCAGGAGATGTGGTCGACGTTCTTCGTGAGCAGCTGGGGTGAGCGTTCGTCGCAGGCAATCGTCCACTGGGAGCCGCCGGTCACGAGTGTCGCGAGCGCGCGCTGGACCCAGCCGGAGGCGCGCGATTCCCATCCTCCGAGGACAGAGACGGGGATGCCGGTGAAGACCTCGGGGATCGCTTCGAAGCGTCGGCCGATCGCGGCGTTGAGGACGGCAGGCACGATCCGCCCGGCGTCCTGCGGGGTGGTCAGGAACGGCGGGGGACGCAGCTGTAGGTCGGCGGCGAAGACCACGCCGAGGCAGTCGAGGGAGAAGACGCCCGACTCCTCGTGGTGTCCGAGGGCGACGACGACGCCGGCGAACATCGAGCTTGTCGAGCCGTCCGGGCGCGCGAGGCGGATGTCGACGTTCGCGCCCTCACGGCACCACCAGAGCCACCCCTCGCCGGGCTGGTGGAACGCGGTGATGGTCGGCAGCTGGATGGACGCCTGGTCGGAGCCGAACGGCTCGACCCGGGAGAACGAGGGGAAGGGGGTCTCGGCGTCGCCGTGGTAGGTGATGTCGATGCCCTCGACGACGATCTGGAGGTGGCCGACGAGCCCCTGGCGCACTTCTGTCGGCTCCCAGTGGATCGGGTTACCGCGCTGGTCGAGGTTGGGGGCGGGCATGACCTCTGAGACGCGGCGGATCGGGTCTACGGCGATTGACGCAGGCGGGGCCTGGGGC
>NZ_JACBYE010000050.1 GCF_013415325.1 Sanguibacter inulinus
GGGGGAGGTGGCGACGGCACGACGCGGACAGCCGCGCGCACCTCGGCGCTGGCGGCCCGCTCGGCTGGGGACGGGACGGGCGGTGCCACGGCCGGCGTGCCGGACGACGCGCGGGGGCGCGCGGGGATGCCGACCTCGCGCACGGTGTCGAAGGGCACCACGTGCGGGGCGTTGGCCCGGACGTGGGTGCGCCGCCGTGGTGGTCCGTCGACCTGCGCAGCCGGCGCGCTCTCGGCAGCGCCGCGCCGGGGGATGCGAGGCCGGCTCGTCGCCTGGGAGGAGGTCATGGTGACGATCCTCCCGTCGGCACCTACCGCAGGGCATCAGCCCGCGGACTGATCTGCGCCGGTGCCCGCGCGTGCGGGCGGTCCTGCGGGAGGGGCCGGGGTCCACCCAGGGGCTGACGCTCGGCCGAGCCGACGCCGCGAGGACCTGACGCTGTGCCGGGCTGAGCCTGTCTCGACCCACGGCCTGGCTGGTCAGCGAGCCCGGGTGCCCCCTAGGGTGGTGCCTGAACACGGGAGTCCGGTGAGCCGGGCTGAGAGGAAGGTTCTCAACCTTCGACCGTCGAACCTGATCTGGATCATGCCAGCGCAGGGAGGCATCTCTTACGACACCCACGCACGCCTGCAGCAGCGGGCGTGCGTCGGTGACGCCCGTGCCCCACCTCGAGACGAGAAGGGCACGACAGTGCACACCACCACGCACCGCACCTCATCCGCACCCACCCCGGCGCAGCAGCCGGTCCCGACGCCGGACCAGCAGCCGAGCCCTACACCGGCCGAGCTGGGCGTCGGCGCGCGCGTCACCCTCTCGGTGATGAGCTCCGACTACGTCCGCATCATCACCGGCGCCCTCGCCCAGACGTCGACCGACGGGCTGACCGTCGAGACCGACCCCGTGAGCACCCGGGTCGCCGGGCCCGAGCAGCGGATCGCCGAGTACCTCTCCGCCCTGGTCGCAGCAGCCGGCCGCAGCGGGGAGCACGTGTCAGCCAGCATCATGCTGTCCCGCGGGTGCCCCGGGGAGGTCACCTGCGACCTTCCCGCGGGTCAGGTGCTGCCGGCGGCGCCCTCGGTCGTCCTGGAGGCGACGGGGGTGGAGGCCGTCGCCCAGTGGGCGCTGTACCCCCTGGCCGACCAGCCGCTCGCAGGTTCGGGCGCGCCGGACCACATGCGTGACATCTATGCCGCGATCGAGCAGGCGCGCGCAGCCGGGACCGTCGTCGGCAGCGACCACTACGTCACCCGGCTCGCTGGGGACGTCGCGGACATCCTCACCACTGTGGTCGGTGCGTGGCAGAGCGTGGGGAGGACGGTCCAGCACGTGACCACGCACGTGACGCTCTCGGTCAACAGCCCCAGCCTCCGCGCAGGCGCCGACGGTACAGACCGCACAGATGGCACCAGGACCGCCGGCAGCCCGCAGCCTGGCACCACAGACACCGACACCGACACCGACACCGAGCCCGACGGCGAGGCTGTCCGATGACCCCCGAGCAGGCGGCCGGCAAGGCCGCGCAGGACGTGGGCCAGGACCGCCCTACCCGCTCGCGACGTGCGCCCTGGAGCCTCAAAGAGCTCATGCTCGTCGTCGTCCTGGGTGCCGTCTTCGGGTTCTTGTACTGGGCGCTCGTCCAGGGGTGGATCGCCTTCGCCGCGGTCACCGGGCCCTTCGGCGACCTCACCCAGCACGTGCTGCTCGGCGGCTGGCTGATCGTCGCGCCAGTCGCTGTCGCGATCATCCAGCGCCCCGGTGCCGGGGTGGTCGCCGAGGTGCTGGCCTCGGTCATCGAGGTCGTGTTCCTCGGGTCGGCCGTCGGGCCGTTGCTCTTCGTCGCCGCAGCGATCCAGGGGGCTGGCAGCGAGCTGCCCTTCGCGCTGACCCGCTACCGCAGCTATTCCTGGTTCACCTACGCACTGTCCGGTGGGCTGGGTGCCTTCGCGGTGTTCTTCTTCAGCGCCTTCAGGTCCGGCTGGTACGGCACCGACCTGTTCTGGACGCGTCTGGCCATCCAGGTGCTCTCGGGTGTCGTCCTCGGTGGGCTGCTCGCCAAGGTGGTCGTCGACGCGCTCGTGCGCACAGGTGTCGTCGACAGCTTTGCCGTCGGCCGCACGGCCTCGCGGTGATCACCGGCTCGGACCTCGCGGTGACGACCGGCTCGGGTCTTGCGGTGATCACCCTCTCGGGTGTCACGGTCACCTACCCGCGCAGGGACCGCCCGTCCCTGCGCGGGGTCGACCTGCACGTCGCCGCGGGGGAGCGGGTGGTCGTCCTCGGCCCCTCGGGGGCGGGCAAGTCGACCCTGCTGCACCTCGTCGCCGGGCTCGTGCCGCACAGCACCCCCGCGGAGGTCGAGGGGACGCTGGTCCTCGGGGGAGGCGGGCAGCCCCTCGACCTGTCGAGCCCTGTCCACGAGCGCTCGGCTCTGCTCGGGGTCGTCGGGCAGGACCCCTCGGCCTCGGTCTGCCTGCCGCAGGTCGACGCAGAGCTCGCCCTCGTCCTCGAGAACCGTGCCGTCCCGCCCGCCCAGATCGGTCCGCGGGTCGGGGTGGCCCTCGAGCAGGTCGGCGTGGGGGACCTGGCTCAGCGGCAGACGGCGCGGTTGTCGGGTGGTCAGACCCAGCGGGTCGCGCTCGCGGCGGCGGTGATCGGTCGGCCAGGGCTGCTGCTGCTCGACGAACCCACCTCGATGCTCGACGCGAGCGGGGTGCGGGCGGTGCGGGCTGCCGTCGAGGAGGTCGCCCGCGACGCGTCGCTCACAGTGCTGCTCGTCGAGCACAGGCTCGACGACTACGCCGGGGAGGCCGGGCTGGACGGGCTGCCCGGCCGGGCCGTCGTGCTCGACGCCGACGGGACTGTCGTCGCGGACGGCCCGACCCCCCAGGTGCTGCGAGAGCACGCCGCGGCGCTCCACGCCCTCGGCTGCTGGTTGCCTCTCGAGGCCGAGCTCACGGCCCTCAGCGGGAAGGTCGGGGACCTCGCCTCGGGGGCGCACGACGAGCTCCTCGCCGGTCTCGTGCCGTGCGACGAGGTTCTCCCGGCGTCACCCGAGACCGGGGCACCTCGCGTCCTGCTGCGGGCCCACGGGCTGGCTGTCGGCCACGGTCGTCAGACCGTCCTCGACGGCGTCGACCTCGACGTGCGCGCGGGGCAGGTCGTGGCCGTCCTCGGGGAGAACGGGACCGGCAAGTCGACCCTGCTGCACGCTCTCGCTGGCCTCGCCCGGCCTCTCGCCGGGAGGGTGACGGGCGAGCGCCCGGGGATGGTGTTCCAGAACCCCGAGCACCAGCTCGTCGCGCACACCGTGGCGGAGGAGATCGCGCACGGCCTCGCCGACCCTGAGCCGACGGTGGCCCGGATGCTCCGCGAGCACCGCCTCGAGCACTGCGCGGACCGCAACCCGCACCAGCTGTCGGGTGGTGAGAAGCGACGGCTGAGCCTCGCGGCGATGCTCGCGCACGGCCGCGACGTGCTGCTCGCCGACGAGCCCACCTTCGGGCTCGACAGGCGCGACACCGTGGTGGTCGCCGACGCATTGCGCTCGGTGGCGGACGGTGGTGGGGCGGTCGTCTTCTCGACCCACGACCTCCGCCTCGCGGCCGAGGTCGCCGACGAGGTGGTCGTCGTCGGCCGTGGCCGGGTGCTTGCCTCAGGGTCCACGCACGACGTCCTGTCCGACGCGGCTGCGCTCACCGGCGCGGGCCTCGAGCTGCCCGCGATCGTGCGGTGGTTCGTCGAGCGGTGCTCGAGCACGGCGGCGCTGCGTTCGGCGCTCCGGGCCCTGGGCCGTCACCCCGTGGCCGGGTCTGCTGCGCACGACCCGGAACCGGCGACCACCGCAGGGGTGAGGGCATGAGCGTCCTGCAGCCCGACGCACTCGCTCTGGCCTCGCCGCTCGCCCGGCGGAACCCGACAGTGAAGCTCGCGCTGCTCTTCGTCGTCTCCGCTGTGCTGCTCCTGGTGCTCGACCCGGTGACACCCGCGGTGCTGTACGTCCTCGTGGCGGGGGCGGTCCTCGTCGGGGCGGGCGTGCGGCCACGGGCGCTGCTCGTCGCGCAGCTGCCCTTCGTCGCCTTCGCCGTGGGGGTGCTGCTCGTCAACATGCTGAGCCGCCCGGGGGAGGTCGTGTGGCAGGGGGCCGGGCTGCGCGTCACGACCGAGGGCATCTGGGTGGGCGCGGGCCTGGCCGGGCGGACCCTGCTGATGGGTCTGCTGTCGGTCGCCTTCGTCGCGACGACCGACGGCGTCGCCCTCGTCACGAGCCTGCACCAGCACGCCCGGCTCGGGGCGAAGGTGACCTTCGCCGTGCTCGCCGGGTACAGGCTGCTCCAGCAGATGGGAGCGGAGTGGCAGACGATCCGGCGGGCCCAGTCCGTGCGGGCACCCCTCGGTCGGCGCGGGCGGCCCCGGGTCGGTCTGCGGGGTCACGCGGCGTCGGCCTTCGCGCTGCTCGTCGGTTCCGTGCGCCGCGGGGACCGTGTCGCGGGCACGCTCGAGCTCCGCGGCCTCGGCGACGGAGAGCGGACGACGTGGCGACCCGTGCCGCTCGACAGGAGGGACGCGGTCTTCGCGGGGGTCGTCCTCGGCATGCTCGGCCTCGTGCTCGTCGGAGCATCGGCGGCGGGCGTGCTGGAGGGGCCTGGAGCGCTCTTCTGACGACGGCCAGGTCGACCTCACTCTGGTGAGGCTTGCCTCAGGAACCGCAGGATCCTGCGGCTGAGGGAAGCCTTTGCTTGCTTGAACAAGCATTTTCAGAGGTGTATCACTGGATATATGACACGAGTCCTGGAGTTCTCACGCCGGTACCCGACGGTCGCCCTCACCGTCACCGTCGGGCTCGTCGCCCTGCTCGCCTTCTTCGCGCTGCCGGGCTCCGGCCCCACCGTCGCGCGGGTGCTCGTCACCACCTTCGCGCTCGTCGTGGCTGCGCAGCAGGGGTGGGGCATGGTGCAGGACGCCCGCCGCGGCCAGTGGGGTCTCGACGTGCTCGCCCTCGTCGCGATCCTCAGCACCCTCGCCGTCGGTGAGCACTGGGCATCCCTCGTGATCGTCCTCATGCTCACGGGAGGCGAGGCCCTCGAGGACTACGCGGAGCACCGCGCCCGGGACGAGCTCACGACGCTGCTCTCGCGGGCCCCGCGCTCCGCGCACCTCGTGCTGGGCGAGGGGTCGGTGCTCGACGTCGCGGTCGACGACGTCACCGTCGGGCAGCTGCTCCTCGTCAAGCCGGGTGAGATGGTCCCCGTCGACGCCGTCCTGGTCGACGAGGCCGGGGACTTCGACGAGTCCTCGACCACGGGGGAGTCCTTGCCGGTCGTCCGTCACCGTGGGGACACCGTGCTCTCGGGGGCGGTCAACGGCTCGACCGCGGTGACGGTCCGTGCGACAGCGACGGCTGCGGGCTCGCAGTACCAGCAGATCGTCGCGCTCGTCGAGGGTGCCGCAGAGAGCCGAGCGCCCTTCGTCAGGCTCGCCGACAGGTACGCCGTTCCCTTCACGCTCGTCGCCCTCGCGATCGCCGGTGCCGCCTGGGCGATCACCGGCGACCCCGTGCGCTTCGCCGAGGTGCTCGTGGTCGCGACCCCGTGCCCGCTGCTCATCGCCGCGCCGGTCTCCTTCATCGCAGGGATGAGCCGCGCTGCGAAGAACGGCGTCATCGTCAAGGACGGCGGCACCCTCGAACGCCTCGCGCGGGTCCGCACCGCGGCCTTCGACAAGACCGGCACCCTCACCCACGGTGAGCCGCGCGTCTCCCGCGTGCTGCCCGAGGGACGCACCGCCGACGAGCTGCTCGCGCTCGTCGCCTCCGCCGAGAGGCTCTCCTCGCACGTGCTCGCCCAGGCGATCGTCGACGAGGCGACGGGCCGGGGCCTCGACCTCTCGACCGACGTGACCGTGGACGACCTCCCCGGGCGCGGGCTGCGGGCCCACGTCGACGGGCGTCTCGTGGTCGTCGGCTCCTACGACCTGGTCGCGGAGACCTCCGCCGACGTCGTCATGCCTGAGCTGGTCCCCGGGGAGATGTCCGTCATGGTCGGCGTCGACGGTCGCTACGCCGGGACCGTGACGCTCTCCGACGAGGTCCGTGCCGACGCCGCCTCGACGGTCTCGCGGCTGCGCGCCTCGGGCGTCGAGCACGTCGTCGTCCTCACCGGTGACGCCCAGGCGACCGCCGACGCCGTGGCCGCAGAGGTCGGGATCGACGACGTCCGGGCAGCGCGTCTGCCGCAGGGCAAGGTCGACGCCGTCGCCGGGCTCGCCGGCCGACCGGTGATGATGGTCGGCGACGGCATCAACGACGCCCCGGTCCTCGCCGTCGCCGACGTGGGTATCGCGATGGGGGCCCGCGGTGCATCCGCCGCGAGCGAGTCGGCCGACGTGGTCGTGCTCGTCGACGAGATCAGCAGGGTGGCCGACGCCGTCGCGATCTCCCGGCGGACCGTCAGGATCGCCCTGCAGAGCATCGGCCTGGGGATCGGGCTCAGCCTGGTGCTCATGGTCCTGGCCGCCTTCGGGGCGATCCCCGCGATCGTGGGCGCAGGGCTGCAAGAGGTCGTCGACCTCGTCGCGATCCTCAACGCGCTGCGCGCGCTCGGCGGGCCGGCGGGTGAGACCAGCGGGGCCGCCCGGGTGCGGTCCGCGAGGCCCACGGCGCCCACGGCGTCGGGTGAGGCCCAGCAGCGCCGAGACGCGCTCGTCTGACGCTCGTCTGACAGCGGACCCCGGGCGGACCGGGCGTCAGGGTTCGAGGAACCCGGCAGCACGCCGGTCCGCGTAGCGCTCGCGGTCCTGGTCCAGGTCCGACCATCCCTGGACCGCGCCGCGGTGGCGCCGAGCAGGGCGGACGAGAGCGGCGTCGGCGCGCCGGACCGCTCGGTCCTCGCCCCAGGCGGCGACCGCCAGGCTCGCTCTCACCAGCAGGCCGGTCAGGCCACGGGCGTGCAGGGCGGAGGGCGAGGGGAAGAGCGGGACGTGCTCGGCAGCGTGGAGCGTCCGGGGGCCGTGGAGCGGTCCGGCGGTGGCGGGGGTCATGGTGTCTCCTCGGAGAACATGAGGGGGAAGGCGTTGAGGTTCATCTGGATCGGCCGTGCCTCGGGGCGGTCGCGTCCCGCGCGGTAGCGGGCGACGACGCGCTGCGAGAGCTCGTGCAGCTCTGCGGAGATCTCTTCGAGCTCCTCCGCGGTGACCCGCAGGTTCACAGTCGTGACTGTGCTGGCCTCGGCCCAGTCTTCGGGGAGCTCGGTCGTGCCGTGCTCCACGTGCGCCATGAGGTGACGGTGCTGGGCCTGCACGAACTCCCGGTTGACGAGGGAGACCGCCTCGCGGTTGGCCGGGCTCGACTCCGACAACGACGCCGTCGGTACGGCGAAGCCACCCGGACGGGTCCGCCACCAGCGCTCGCGGGCCGTGCCGCGTCCGGGTTCCTCCTGGATGAAGCCGTGCCGCTCCAGCTGACGGAGGTGATAGCTGGTGGTGCCGCTCGACTCACCGGTGAGGTGGGCCAGACCGCTCGCGGTGAGCGGTCCCCGCGACCCGAGGATCTCGAGCAGCTGGATGCGCAGCGGGTGCGCGAGACCTCGCAGCGACTCGATGTCCAGCATCCGCTGCTCGGCAGGGGCCGCCGCCGTCGAGGTGCCGAGGTCTGGAGCTGGTGCGTGCTCGGTGGTCGAGGGCTCGTCGCGGGTGGTCATGGTTCGACTGTACGAGTGCAGAGGAATCTTTGCAAGGGTTCCTTTGCAAACAAGTCTCTGTATGACGGTGTGCGCGCGTCCGGGGGCCAGAGTCGTCGCGCCGGGGAAGAGTCGACGCCTCGAGCGAGGCCCGCTCTACGCTGGTAGGTCACGACAGAGGAGATGTGCAGATGGGTATGCCCCCGCAGACCCGGCGCGACGCCGTGGAGGTCACGGTCGACGGCAAGAGCCTCGTCCTGGTGGAGGACACCGACACCGACGGTGAAGACGGCACGCCGCAGTCCGTCAGGCGTTGGGCGACAGATGCCGCCTCGGACGTCGAGGTCACCACCCTGACGACAGATGCTCAGGTGCCCACGGCGTCGCTCGTGCAGGCGGAGGCCCTCGGGCTCGTGATGGTCCGAGGGATGGAGCGCGCCGTCCCGCGCGACGAGCTCACGGCGGCGGTCCGCGATGCGGCGAGCATCGTCCCCGAGGACCGGCCAGACGCCGTCGACCTCGACGGTTCACCTGCTGGGGCGCTCGTCGTCCAGGTCGACGGGTGCACCGTGGCTGGTCTTGTCGACGGTGCGACGACGGTGGTCGTGACGTCGACGGGCCCTAGTCGGCCAGGTGTCCGCCTAGCGGGCTGATACCTGTGCGCTGCACCCTCTGAGAGGCCGACGGCACGGAAGTGTGAGATCTCTGGGAGATGACCTCTCACGACAAGACCTCTGAGGCCGGGGCCCCGGGCACCTCGACCACAGCCGCTCAGGGACCCCAGGGGCCCGGCACCTCGGTGCCCGACGAGGAGCGCTGGCTCGTGGTCCACGGCAGGCGGTGGCGTCGGACCGACCCGAGCCTGCCCGCCGACGTCGTCGAGGCGCTCACCTCGCACCTCGGGAAGGGCCGGTCAGGCGTGCGGGCCGGCAAGAAGGCTGGCGACGACGAGCGGGTGACCGCATCGCGTCGGCGGGTCGGGCTGGCGAAGGCTGGTCTCGGGGAGCGCGGTCCGTACTGGTGGGACGAGCCCGAGGCCGCCCGGCTGGCTCGGGCCCGCGACGCCATCCGTGAGCTCGAGGCGCTCGACGCGCACGCGTCGCCCGGTTAGCAGGACGACTCAGGCGCAGGCGCAGGCGCGGGACCGATGCGGCCCGCGCCCTCCTCAGTCCTCGACGACCCCGACGGGCAGCACCGCAGACACCTTGGTGCCGCGCCCGAGCGCGCTGTCGATGCGGAGCTTGCCCCCGTGCGCCTCGACGATCGCGCGGCAGATCACCAGGCCCAGGCCGAAGCCCTGGATCCGGTTCTCACGGGCCGACTCTGCCCTGAAGAACTTGGTGAACATCTTGCCGAGGTCTGCGCGGTTCATGCCGATGCCCGTGTCGCTCACGGTGAGGACAGACGCGTCGAGCACCGTCGAGGTCGCGACTGTCACCGACCCGCCGGCAGGGGTGTACTTGAGCGCGTTGGAGATCAGGTTCTCGATCACCTGCGCCATGCGGCGACGGTCGATCTCCTGCGGGACTGTCGGGACGACGTTCGCCGTGAGACGGATCTGCGCCTCGTCGAAGCGAGGTCGCGCGGCCTCGACGGCCTCGGAGACGAGCGTGCTGAGGGACGTCTCGTCCGTCGTGAGCCGCAGGGCGCCCGAGTCGATCTGCGCCGTCGTCAGGAGGTCGGAGACGAGGGAGAGCAGCTGCTCGGCGTTGCGCCGGGCGATCGACACGTACTCCCGGGTCTCGGGCGACAGCGGGTGGTCGCCCGCGCTGTCGTCCTCGGCGATCAGCTCGAGATATCCCATGATCGACGTCAGGGGCGTGCGGAGCTCGTGCGAGACGGTCCCGACGAACCTGTCCTTCGACTCGATCGCCTCCATGAGCTCGGTGACGTCGTGGTGGGCTACGAGCGCTCCGCGGTCGACCCCTGCGGAGTCGACGATCCTCACGATGTTGGCAGAGATCGCCCGCTGCCGTCCGCTCGGCAGACCGAACCACATGAGCCGTCCCGTGGCCTGCTCGCCCCGTCGCGCGAGGGCCGCGGGCATCAGCTCGCGGCTCAGGGGAGACGTGCGGTCCGCGGCGAAGACCGCCCGCGCGCCTGTCGAGGGCAGCGTGAGGTCGTAGAGCTCGCGCGTCGTCGTGTTCATCCGGATCGTCTCGCCCGAGGAGTCGATGGCGAGCAGACCTGTGTCGAGGGACTCGAGCATCGCGTCGAGCAGGAGCGACGTCGACTCGCTCTCGGTCAGCGCTGCGTCCAGGCGGGCGTGCTCGCGCTGCAGCTCGCGCTCCTGGAACGCTGTGTGCTCGGTGATGACGACGACGGCGACGATCACGGCGGCCACGATGAGCGGCAGCAGGATCAGGCGGACCCCGACGTGCACTGTCAGCGCCGTCGACGTGGCGAGCTCGGGGACGACGGTGACCGCGACGGTCGCGGCCCCCGCGAGCGCCGCGCCGCGCCACAGGTAGGTGTGGGCGAGCCACGCGGCGGGGAACACCGAGAGGACCCCGAGGATGCCGAACTCCAGGTGCGTCCCGTACCGCAGCAGACCGATGGCTGCGAAGTCCACGAGGCAGATCACCACAGGTGCCCAGCGCGACCCGATACGACGGGCTGGCGCCCACCGCGCGTAGGCGCACCCGCCGAGGATGAGCAGGACCGACAGGACGATCGCCGGGTGGACGAGGATCTGCGAGGCCGCGACCGCGAAGAGCGCCACGACGAGCCCGACGACCAGGGTGAGGGGGATCTGGAGCGTCAGGAGCGAGCCGCCCGACGACCTCACGACCATGGACGCGAGCGCCGCCGACCACCGGGAGATCCCCGGAGGGTCTCCGACCACGGTTGCTAGCCCGCTCACTCGTCGCTCCTCGCGTCCAGACGACCGGTCTGCCGCTGCCCCACGACGTCGCGGCGGTCGTGGTCGACCGTCGTCACTCTCCGGTCCCATCGGCACGCGAGCGCCGAGCGTGAGGGTCTTCAGGGGTGACGCAGGCCGGCCGATGCCCGTGCCGCTGTCCGTCCCGACAGCAGACCACCCCCTGGCCTCCCGTGACACGAGGGGCGAGGGGGTGGTCTGGGGTGTGGAGAAGCGCTGGCTCAGCGCCCCTGGGGACGAGCCTGAGGTCAGGCGTCCCGGCGCTTCAGGAGGATCGAGGCGACGATCGCGGCCGCGACGGTCCAGATCACGAGGATGCCGAACCCGGTCCAGGTGCCGTGGTACATCGACCCCTCTTCGGAGAAGACCGACATCCCTGCGTCGGGGAGGTAACGACCGATGGTCTTGACCCACTCCCACGGGATCGACACGAGGATCCCGGGGAGGATGAGGACGAGACCGACGATGATCGAGATGCCCGCCGCGGTGTTGCGCACGATCGCACCGACGGCGACGGCGAACATGGACATCACCGCGAGGTACAGCGCGCCGCCGACGATCATCCGCAGGACCTGCGGGTCACCGAGGGAGGCGGTCTGCGTCGACGGCAAGATCGCCTGGGCGATGAAGAATGCCGCGAAGAGCGCCACGAGCGAGACCACGAAGGACACGATGGCGATGACCAGCATCTTGGCGAGCAGCGCCGGGATGCGGGTCGGTGCCGCGCTGAGGGTCGAGCGGATCATCCCGGTGCTGTACTCGGAGCCGATCGAGATGACACCGAGCACGACGATGACGAGCTGGCCGAAACTGATGCCGAAGGTCGCCACGGACGCACCGAGCGGGAGGTCGCTCCCGAAGTCGGAGATGTCCTGCGAGCGGAGGGCGAAGGACATGAGGGCCGCGAAGCCCAGGACGATGAACACCATCACGGCGAGCGACCAGATGGTCGAGCGGACCGTGGTGAGCTTGATGATCTCGCTCTTGACCAGACGCGGGAACGTCACCTTGTAGCGCTCGTCCTTGGGGGTGGTCGCCGCGGTGCGGCTGAGGGTCTCGGTGCTCATCGGGTGCCTCCGGCGTGTGCTGCGGTCGTGGTGGCCTTCGCGCCAGAGGCGGTGGCCGAGTGGTATTCGACGGAGTCTGCGGTGAGCTCCATGTACGCCTCTTCGAGGGTCGAGCTCACGGGGGAGAGCTCGTGCAGGACGATGCCGGCCGCGGCCGCGGTCTCGCCGATCTGCGCAGACTGCGCGCCGTTGATGTACAGCAGGCCTGGCTCGTCGCTCGTGATCTCGGCGCCTGTCGGGCGGAGCAGCTCGACGAGCTGCGCGGCCTGCGGGCTGCGCACGCGCACCCCGTTGCCCTTGGCACGGGCGACGATGTCGGAGACCGGGGCGTCCGCGAGGATCTTGCCGCGCCCGATGACCACGACGTGGTCTGCGGTCTGGGCCATCTCGCTCATGAGGTGGCTCGAGAGGAACACCGTGCGCCCCTCGGCGGCGAGCGCCCGGGTCAGCTGACGGACCCAGACGACGCCCTCGGGGTCGAGACCGTTGACGGGCTCGTCGAGGAGCAGGGTGCGGGGGTTGCCCAGCAGGGCGACCGCGATGCCGAGGCGCTGGCCCATGCCGAGCGAGAACCCGCCGACACGCTTCTTGGCGACGCTCTCGAGGCCCGTCATCTCGATGACCTCGTTGACGCGGCTCAGCGGGATGCCGTGCGTGGCGGCCATGGCGCGGAGGTGGTTGTAGGCGCTGCGGCCGGTGTGGACGGCCTTCGCGTCGAGGAGCGCACCCACCTGGGTGAGCGGCGATGTGTGCTGCGCGTACGGCTTGCCGTTCACGGTGACCGAGCCCGACGTCGGGCGGTCGAGCCCGACGATGGCGCGCATGGTGGTCGACTTGCCGGCGCCGTTCGGGCCGAGGAACCCGGTGACGATCCCGGGGCGGACCGTGAAGGAGACTCCGTCGACCGCCGTCTTCTGCCCGTACCTCTTGGTGAGGTTCTGTACCTCGATCATCAGGTGCTCGTTCCTGTCGTGGTGGTTCAGGGTCAGGTCCACCGGTCCGCGTTGCCGGTCCGGTGGCTGCTGCTGGTCCGAGCCTACGGAGAGGAGGGGTGCTGTGCCTACGGTCGTCCGGCCGATCCTCGTCCTGGCCGGTCGGCCGATCGGCTACAGGAGAGATGCTCCGCTGACGCCCTGTCGGTCGTCCGGGCGACGTCTCCTGCACCGTTCGTCCACAGCGCAGCGGGAACGTTGGCGCTGCTCGGTGCGTTGACTACAGTGGAACGACGAGTCATCATCCGGCCAGCGAGAGCCCCTCGGCTGGCGCCACGGCGTCGGACCGGAACCGCGACCAGGAGGTACCCAGTGGGAAGTCCCATCTTTGCCCGGAGCGACGTCTTCGGTGAGAAGGCGAACGCTTCAGGCCGCGCGCCTGCAGGCGCGCAGGGCCAGCAGGCTCAGTACGGTCAGCAGCAGTACGGGGCTGGTTACGCAGCGACCGACGCCGCGACCCTCAACACCATGTACAGCTCGCCGTCGGCCACGACGGCCGACACCGGGCGTCTGACCTACGACGACGTCATCGTCAAGACCGGTGGGCTGCTCGCCCTCCTGGTTGCGACAGGTGCCGTCACGTGGGTCCTGTTCCCGCAGCTCTTCTTCGTCGGCGCGATCGTCGGCCTCGTCCTCGGTCTGGTCAACGCCTTCAAGCGCGAGCCCAGCCCGGCGCTCATCGTCGCCTACACGGTTGCGCAGGGCGTGTTCCTCGGTGGCATCTCCCAGGCCTTCGAGGCGCAGTGGAGCGGCATCGTGCTCCAGGCCGTCCTCGCGACGGTCTCCACCTTCGCGGCGTGCCTCTGGCTGTTCCGCTCGGGCCGCGTCCGCGTGACCCCGCGCTTCACGCGCTGGCTGCTCTTCGCGATGGTCGGCTACCTCGTCTTCTCCCTCGTGAACGTCGTCATGATGTTCGCCGGCGTGGGCGACGGCGGCTTCGGCCCGCTGCGTGAGGGCCCGCTCGGCATCGCCGTCGGTCTCATCGCCGTCGGCCTCGCCTCGGCCTCGCTGATCGTCGACTTCGACGCGATCCAGCGCGGCGTGCGCAACGGCGTCCCCAAGAAGTACGCCTGGTCCGCAGCCTTCGGCCTGATGGTCACGCTCATCTGGCTCTACCTCGAGTTCCTGCGCCTCCTCGCGATCCTCCGCGGCGAGTAGCAGTCCTCGCACCCTTCGCACTCCCCACTCCTGAGAGGTACCCGCATGACGATCGAACTTCCCCAGGCCACCGGATCCTTCGGTGACAAGCCCCAGATCACCTTCCCGGCTGGCGGCGCCCCCGAGGGCCTGCACGTCCAGGTGCTGAGCCAGGGCGACGGGGCTGAGGTCGCTGCAGGCGACAACATCGTCGTGCACTACCTGGGCCAGTCCTGGGACGGCGGCGTCTTCGACAACTCCTACGACCGTGGTGCCACGATCGACTTCCCGATAGGCATCGGGGCTGTCATCGGCGGCTGGGACCAGGGTCTCGTCGGCCAGAACATCGGCTCGCGCCTCCTGCTCTCGATCCCGCCGGAGCTCGGCTACGGCTCACGCGGCGTGCCGCAGGCCGGCATCGGCCCTGGCGCGACGCTCGTGTTCGTCGTCGACATCGTCGGCGTCGGCTGACCACCAGCACCGCCCGAACCACCAGCACCACCCGCCCTGCACGCTCCGCACGTCTGGAGCCCAGGCAGCCACCCCTCGGTCGCGGGGGCAGATGGCTCACGAAGGCCGTCCTCTCCGGGGGGCGGCCTTCGTCGTCTGCTCGGTCCCTCGGCCGATCCGCGGCTCCCACGGAGTCAGCCCTCGGGCTGATGCGGGGAGGGCAGGTGGTCCGCCAGGATGGACCGGTGAGCACGAGACAGGGGAGCAAGGCTCGACGCGGAGTCGCGCTCGTGACGGCGCTGCTGCTCGGGGTGCTCACGACCGGGTGCACCCCCGACCATCCGCTCGAGCGTCTGGCCGACGACAGGGCCGCCTCGGCCGACGTGGTGGTCGCTGCGGAGGCTTTTGCGGCTGTCCTCGCCGAGCTCGAGGACCAGGTCGGGGTGGCCACTTCTGTGGCCGGGGCACCGGCAGACGCCCGCTCGACCGTCGCGGCCCTGGTCGACCCGGAGATGGACCTCGGGAACCAGGCGCGGGCCTTCTTCGAGGGGCACACCTCGCAGGTCGAGCGAGAGACCCGGACCGTCGACCTCACCGACGCGGACGTGGCGGTGGTCGACGTCACCGAGGCTGACGACCAGGACGGGCCCGTGACCCTCGTGACCCTCGACACCGTCCGCACCCCGGTGGACGGGACGCCGACCACGACCCGGGCGTCCTACGCCCTCAGCTGGGGCTCTCCGGACGCCTCCGACCCCGGCTCCACGTCTGGTTCGTCCTCGGGTCCGACCGCCGGTGCGACCGCCGGTCCGACCGCCGGTGCGACCGATGCCCAGGGACCCGCGGAGACCGACGGCCCGGGCGACGGGACACCAGACGGCACGGGCACCCGCCTGGTCCTCGAGCAGGTCCGTGCCGTGCACGACGACGACGGTCACCACGCGCTGGTCGACCCGACCTCGGGTGACTCTGCTCTCGGGGTGGCGTCGGACTACGTGCGGGCGTTGCGCTCCGGGACCGACCGTGAGGTCGACGCCTTCGAAGGGGGCGTGCGCTCGTCGTCAGACCTGCGCGACGCGATGCGCAGCCGCCTGACAGCCTCGGGCCGGATGACGCCCGTCGAGGTGCCCTGCGGGCGGACGGGGTCCGTGCAGGTGGTCTACGTGATCCTCGACGGTGACGTGCCGCCGCTGCGCCTCGAGGTCGACGTGAGCGGGGACTCCCCGGTCGTCAACGCCTATCTCTGAGCTGTCGTGCCGGACCAGCCGGTCGGTGGGCGCACGCCGTCGTGCGACCACCGGAGGCGAGGTCAGCGCTTGGCGGAGCGCTCGGCCTTCTCGGCGAGCTTGGCGTCACGCTCGCGCAGACGCTCTTCCTCTTCGCGGACCTTCGCCTGGACCTCGCGCTCGCGCACCAACCAGTCGGGCTCGTCGTCGCGGATCTCGTTGATCTCGTCCGTGGTCAGCGCCTCGGTCACGCCACCGCGGGCGAGACCGGCGATCGAGACGCCGAGACGGGCGGCGACAGTCGGGCGCGGGTGCGGCCCGTTGCGACGGAGCTCGACGAGCCACTCCGGCGGGTTGGTGGTCAGTGCGTTGAGCTCGTCGCGGGAGATGACCTTCTCCTGGAACTCGGCGGGTGTCGCAGGCAGGTACACGCCCAGCTTCTTCGCCGCTGTGGCGGGCTTCATGGTCTGCGGGGTCTTCTGGGACGTCATGCTCCAAGGGTATCGGTCTCAGGCCGGGTAGCCTGACTCCGTGCCTTCTGACCCGAGCCTCGACGACCCGCAGGTCCCCGAGGAGCAAGACTCCTCCGCGGACCAGCCCATCACCGAGCAGGCCGGTGGGCCGTCCTTCAGGCTCGCGATCGCGCCTGGCGTGACCCCTGCGAAGTGGGTCGGGGTGTGGCGGACCCGTCTCGCCGACGTCCCCCTCGAGCTCGTCCAGGTCGACGTGCTCGACCGCGGTGCCGTGGTGACGGACCGCACCGTCGACGCCGGGCTGCTGAGGCTCCCGCTCGGCCGCGAGGGCCTGAGCGTCATCCCGCTGTACACAGAGATCCCCGTGGTCGTGGTCCCGAAGGACCACGTCGTCGCGGCCTTCGACGAGGTGAGCTCCGAGGAGCTCGCCGACGAGGTCTTCTTGCACCCGCTCGACGACCTGCTCGAGTGGGAGACGCTCCCGGGGACACCGGCCCAGGAACGCCCCGCGACCACCGCGGCTGCCATCGAGCTCGTCGCCGCCGGCGTGGGGGTGGTCGTCGTGCCGCAGTCTGTCGCGCGCCTGCACCACCGCAAGGACCTCACGTACCGTCCGGTGTCCGACGGCCCGCAGTCGAGGATCGGCTTCGTGTGGCCCGAGGACGAGACGACCGAGCTCGTCGAAGAGTTCATCGGCATCGTCCGCGGACGCACCGCGAACAGCTCGCGCGGGCGAGCGGCACAGCAGGACGCCACGAAGGCGTCGGGCGACCAGCAGCCCAAGCCGCGCACCAAGGCGCAGGAGAAGGCCGCCGCAGCCCGACGCGAGACCGACCGCAAGGCCGCCGCAGCCCGCAAGGCGGGGACCCGCGGCGGCAAGCTCACCGGCAAGCGCCTCGGCAAGCGCGGGAACCGCTGAGTCGTAGCCGCTCGGCGTGACGGCGCCCTGAGCGACCACCCGGACCTCGGACGACGCCCCCTGTCTCGACGTCGAGGTCGTCCCTCTGACACTCAGGTCGTACGAACACGCCAGATCATGGGCGTGAAGGCTCAGATCTGGCGTGTTCGTGCGACTTCGCTGTCAGTCGTGCGACCTCGCGGGGGCCGCGGCCCCGGGGGCTGGGCCCCGGGGAGCGTCAGGCGTCTGCGGGCTGGCAGGCGACGCCTGTCGAGTGCACGGGGCAGTAGCCGGACGGGTTCTTGTCGAGGTACTGCTGGTGGTAGCCCTCGGCGTAGTAGAACGGGCCGGCGGCCTCGGCAGGGCGCAGGTCTGTGGTGATCTGGCCGAAGCCGCGCGCCGTGAGGTTCTGCTGGAACACGTCGAGCGTCGTGCGTGCGGCGACCTCCTGCTCGGGCGTGGTCCAGTACACGGCAGACCTGTACTGCGTCCCCACGTCGTTGCCCTGGCGGAAGCCCTGGGTCGGGTCGTGGGACTCCCAGAACATCCGCAGGATCTCGGTGTCGCTGACGACAGCGGGGTCGTAGGCGACGAGCACGGTCTCCGTGTGGCCTGTCATGGCCGTGCAGACCTCTTCGTACGTCGGGTTCTGGGTGAACCCGCCCTGGTAGCCGACAGCCGTCGTGACGACACCGGGCAGCTGCCAGAACTCCTTCTCGGCGCCCCAGAAGCAGCCGAGGCCCAGGTACAGCACCCGCGTGCCCTCGGGCCAGGGGCCGGCGAGCGGGGTGCCCAGGACGGTGTGGGTCTCGGGGACGGAGTACACGGCGTCGGCGCGGCCAGACAGGGCGCGCTCGGGCGTGACCATGGTCGTCTTGAGGGACGAGCCGAACAACGAGCCGAACATGCGGGCCTCCAACTGGGTGCGACGGGTAGGGAGAGCTCCCCGCGAGCGTCAACACCCGGGGTGTTCGCAGTGTTCCCGAGGCCCGTCCGACGTAGCCTTGCCTCGGTACCACGCAGGACGCTCGCGGGCGCGAGGCGTGGACCAGCACCTGGGGCAGCGCCCCGCGCACCTAGTCTCAGAGCCGGCCGACCTATCGGCCGCCCTCCGACCACGCACGACGAGAGGTCTCCAGCACATGAGCGACTCCGGGCGCCCAGCACAGCAGCCCAGCAGCCCCGACGCCTCTGGCGCCGTCGACGACGGTGTGCACGCGGTCCGCGTGACCTCGACGACCCTCGCGTCGTCGACGGCCGCGCGTCCCCGAGACGCCGAGTCGTCGGTCGTGACGCACAGCGTCCAGGCCGCCGCGTCGTGGGCGTGGAGGTTCCTCGCGATCGCCGCAGCGCTCGCCGTGGTCTTCTCGCTCGTCGCGTACCTCAAGGTCGTCATCATCCCGGTCGCCGTCGCGCTGCTGCTCACCGTGCTGCTGCAGCCGGTCTCGAGCTTCTTGCGTCGCCGCGCGAGGTTCTCGCCGGCCCTCGCTGCCGCGACCTCGGTGATCTTGCTCGTCGCCGGGATCGTGCTGCTCGTGGTCGTCGCGGGACGCTCGATCGTCTCGGGCATCAGCGACCTCAGCGACCAGGCCGTCCAGGGCTTCCAGAAGGCTCTCACGTGGCTGGCCGACGGCCCGCTGCACATCGACAACGAGGCGCTCAACGGCTACCTCGACAGCGGTCTCGCAGCCCTCGAGGAGAACTCCTCGGCGCTGCTGTCCGGTGCCCTGTCGGTCACCACCACGGTCGGTCAGGTGCTCGCCGGGTCGGTCATCGCGCTGTTCTGCACGCTGTTCTTCCTCATGGACGGACGCCGCATCTGGTCGTGGCTGGTCGGCCTGCTGCCGCGCAGCGCCCGCGAGCGTACGCACCAGGCCGGTCGTCGCGGGCTGGTGACCCTCGCGTCCTACGCCCGCACGCAGATCCTCGTCGCCTTCATCGACAGCGTCGGCATCGGCATCGGGGCCGCGATCATCGGCGTCCCGCTCGCGCTGCCGCTCGGTGTGCTCGTGTTCATCGGTTCGTTCATCCCCTTCGTCGGCGCGATCGTCACGGGCTCGATGGCTGTCCTGGTCGCGCTCGTCGCGCTCGGGCCCTGGCAGGCGCTCATCATGCTCGGTGTCGTGCTGCTGGTGCAGCAGATCGAGGGCAACGTCCTCCAGCCGTGGCTCATGGGGCACGCGGTCTCGCTGCACCCTGTCGCGGTCCTGCTCGTCGTGACCGCCGGGACGCTCACCGCCGGGATCGTCGGCGCGCTCTTCGCCGTGCCGGTCGTCGCTGTGCTCAACACGGTGTTCTTGTACTTCCACGGGCACGACAAGTTCCCTGAGCTCGGCTTCGACGACCACGTCGACGTCAGGCCCGCAGGGCGTCGGGCGGTCATGGTGATGAGCGCCGAGAACATGCTCGCCGCGGGCGTCCCCGCGACGACCCGGACCACCACGGCGACCGAGACCGTCACGACGACGGAGACGACGTCGGGACCGGCCTCCGCCCCCGACCTGAGCAAGGGGGATCGTGACGAGCACTGACCTGTCGACTGTGCCCGAGCGTCCCCACCACGAGCTCGCCGTCGGGATCGAGGACATCCGTGACGCTGCCCGCGCGCTCGAGGGCGTCGCGACCGTCACGCCCGTCGAGCGCAGCAGCGCGCTCGCCGGGATCGTGGGTGCGCCCGTCTACCTCAAGTGCGAGAACCTCCAGCGGTCCGGGTCCTTCAAGATCCGTGGCGCCTACGTGCGCATGTCACGCCTGGACGCGGACGAGCGTGCTCGCGGCGTCGTCGCGGCGAGCGCCGGCAACCACGCGCAGGGTGTCGCGCTCGCCGCGCGGCTGCTCGGCATCCGCGCCGTGGTCTACATGCCGACCGACGCTGCGCTCCCCAAGGTCGCGGCGACCCGGGAGTACGGGGCCGAGGTCCGGCTCGTCGGGACCACCGTCGACGACGTCCTCACGGCGGCCCGCGAGGAGTCCGAGCGCTCAGGTGCCGTGCTCATCCACCCCTTCGACCATGTCGACGTCGTGGCCGGGCAGGCGACCGTCGCCCTCGAGATCCTCGAGCAGGTCCCCGACGTCAAGACGATCGTCGTGCCTGTCGGCGGCGGTGGGCTCGGGGCCGGCGTCGTGGCCGCGATGGCTGCGGTCGCCCCGCACGTGCGCGTCGTGGGGGTCCAGGCGGCCCGCGCAGGGGGTTACCTCCAGTCCCTCGCGGCCGGAGAGCCCGTCAAGACCGTGACGGCCTCGACGATGGCCGACGGCATCGCGGTGAGCACACCGGGTGCCGTGCCCTTCCAGATCATCAAGGACGGCGGCGGTCACATCCGCACGGTGTCCGAGGAGGACATCTCCCGCGCGCTGCTCTTCGTCGCGGAGCGCGCCAAGCTCATCGTCGAACCGGCCGGGGTGGCGGGGGTGGCTGCGCTCATGGCGCACCCCGAGGAGTACGAGGGACCTGTGGTCGCCGTGCTGTCGGGCGGCAACATCGACCCTCTCGTGCTGCTCCGCGTGCTGCGTCACGGGCTTGCCGCGGCCGGTCGGTACATGCAGCTGCGGGTGCGGCTCGTCGACAGGCCCGGCGCCCTCGCCGACCTGCTGCAGGACCTCGCCCGCTCGGGCGGGAACATCATGCACGTCGACCACGTGCGCACGGGCGTCGACCTCGCGATCGACGAGGTCGAGGTCACCATGCAGGTCGAGACCAAGGGGCCCGAGCACTGCGCGGCGCTCCTCGACCACCTGCGGGGCGAGGGGTACAGGCTCTCCGAGTGAGGGGTTGGGCCTGCCTGGCTCCTTGCGCCCGTGCGCGTCACGCACGACAGGAGGGGCCGCACCGTCTGGTGCGGCCCCTCCTGTCGTCTGGCGGTTGCCTGGCTGCTGCCCCGGTCCTCTGTGACCGAGCCGTCGACGGGCTCGGTCACCGAAGGAGTCAGCCGCTGTACGGCTTGGCGTCCTTGATCGAGACCGCGATGTCCTTGCCGTTGGGCGCCGTGTACGAGGCGGTCTCGCCGACCTTCTTGCCGAGGATCGCGGCGCCGAGCGGCGACTTCTCGGAGTAGACGTCGATGTCCGTCGTGTCGGCGATCTCGCGCGAGCCGAGCAGGAACACCATCTCGTCTCCGGCGACCTCGGCGGTCACGACCATGCCCTGCTCGACGACGCCGTCGTCGGGCGGGGTGCCGATGCGTACAGACCGCAGCTTCTCCGTGAGCTCGCGGATGCGGGCCTCGTTCTTGGCCTGCTCCTCGCGTGCCGCGTGGTAGCCGCCGTTCTCCTTGAGGTCGCCCTCGTCGCGGGCTGCCGCGATGCGGTCGGTGATGTCCGTGCGGCCCTCACCCGTCAGGTGCGCGAGCTCAGCCTGGAGTCGGTCGTGTGCCTCCTGGGTCAGCCAGGTGACGTCGTTCTCTGCCACAGGTCGCTCCTTCCTTGTCACGGACGCGTCGTGCGCGGCCGCGATGACTCGAGTGGTGGGTTGCCCAGGCGCGGGCCTGTCGGCACAGCGTGCACGTGGGCAGGGACCCGTCGATCGTCTGCGTCAGCTGGTGACGTCAGTGGCTCCCGGCTTCAGTGCGCCTGAGCACGATCGGCACGAGCCGGGTCAGCGTCTGAATCCGTCAGTATAGCAATGCAGAAGAACCGGGCACGGCAGCAGACTGGCCAGGACGGGTGATCAGCCGGTCAGGCGGGACGGGTCGGCCGGCAGGCCGGACCGCCGAGGGTCAGTCGACGAGCACGCACTCGTCGACGACGGCGGTCACCGCGAGCTCGGTCGTCGCGATGGTCGTGGTGTAGCGGGCCTCGGAGACCTCCGCGGGGCCGATCGTCACCTCTTTGGTGCCCACCTGCGCGTAGTTCTCGTTGAGCGCCTCGACCGTGCACACGACAGTCGAGTCCTTGGGCTTGGCGACGTCGAAGGTGATGTCGACGGCCTCGGGCCCCTTCACCGAGTACCCGAAGTCCTTGCCGCGGACCGTGCTGGCCGTCGGGCCCATCGTCACCCAGGCGATCGAGAGGACCGCGACAGTCACGGCGGCGACGGCCAGGCGGACCTGCGTGGTCCTGCTGATCCCGCGGCGCGTGTCGTAGCGGCCCGAGGCGACGGGCGCTGCCGAGCCCGCGGCGGTGCCGGAGGCCTCGTCGTCGGTGAGCCGGGCCGGTCGGGTCGAGCCGCCCGGTCGGGCAGAGCCGGCCGGGCGGGTGGGCGCTGCATCGCGCGGGGAGCCGGGGCCGCCCTCGGCCTGGAGGCCGGCGTCCTGGGCCGAGGTCGCGCTGTCGGCGGGACCAGCCGCTGCGGTCGGGTCGGCGGGGGAGTCGTGACGGCGCGCGTCGTCCGGTCGGGTGCTCGGGTGCTCGGTCACGGGTGCGCCTCTCCGGCGTCGGTGGTGCGGTCGGTGTGACGACGTCGAGGCCCCCTCGGGCGGTCGGTGTCGGTCATCGATGGGATCATGGTCGTTGTCGATTATTGTCGCGAACGGCGCACAGCCGAAATCCACGGGTGCGTCTGCACGCGCACGGTCGCGCGCACGCACCCAGGCACACACACGCACTCACGCACACACAGGCGAACCCTAGGAGGACGCGGTGACCACAGCACCGTTGCGGCTCATGGCCGTGCATGCTCACCCCGACGACGAGTCGAGCAAGGGAGCAGCCACCACGGCGCGCTACGCCGCGGAGGGCGTCGAGGTGCTGGTCGTCAGCTGCACCGGCGGGGAACGAGGGAGCATCCTCAACCCGAGCTACGGGCGCGAGATCACCGACCTCGACGAGATGCGTGAGGTCCGCACGGTCGAGATGGCCGAGGCCGCCCGGGCTCTCGGGGTCCGGCACCGCTGGCTGGGCTTCGTCGACTCGGGTCTGCCCGAGGGCGACCCGCTGCCGCCCCTGCCCGAGGGCTGCTTCGCGCTGACGCCGCTCGAGGAGGCCGCCGCGCCGCTCGTCGAGCTGGTCCGGGAGTTCAGGCCGCACGTGATCACCACCTACGACCCGACCGGCGGCTACCCCCACCCTGACCACATCATGTGCCACAGGGTGTCGAAGGAGGCCTTCGACACCGCGGGGGACGCCGAGCGCTACCGCGGGCGCGGCGAGCCCTGGACGCCGCTCAAGCTCTACTACAACCACGGCTTCTCGATGGCCCGCATCCGTGCCGTCCACGAGGCGATGCTCGGGGCCGGGCTCGAGTCGCCCTTCGGCGAGTGGGTCGAGTCCCGTGCCGCCCGCGAGATCCCCGAGCGCGAGGTGACCACCCGCGTCCCCGTCGCGGACTACTTCGACGCCCGCGACGCCGCGCTGCGCGCGCACGCCACGCAGATCGACCCCGACGGCTTCTTCTTCGCGGTCCCGCGTGACCTCGAGCTCGACGAGTGGCCCTTCGAGGAGTACGAGCTCGCCGAGTCGCGCGTGGCCACGACGCTGCCCGAGGACGACCTGTTCGCCGGGATCCGCACGCACGAGGAGACGCACTGATGACGCTCGCCGCAGGCACGCTCACCGTGGTCGACCCCGTCGAGGCGGCTGCCCTCGGGTACGCCCCGGCGTCCTCCGCAGCGGTCACGGCGTCGACCACGACGGACCCTGAGCCCGCCACCACCTCGACCACGCCGGGGATCCCGACGATGCGCCCCGACCTCGAGGTCACGGACGTCTCGCCCGGGCTCGCCGGGTTCCTCGCGATCTTCGTGGTGGCTGTCGCCGCGATCCTGCTGATGCTCTCGATGACCCGCAAGCTGCGCAAGGTGAACCACTCCCAGGGCGCCGACCCGCAGGCCTCGGCGGTCTTCGACGACAGGATCAGCTCCGACCAGCGCACCGACCGGGGCTGACGTGCGCGTCACCATCGCGCAGACCGAGGTGAGCGGGGACCACTCCGCCAACCTCGTCGTCGTGCGGCACGCTGTCGCCGAGGCGCTGCGGGTGTCGAGCGACCTGCTCGTCCTGCCCGAGTACGCGAACGGCTACGACCCCGCCGGGGTGGGCGTCGAGCACGCCGAGACCCTCGACGGGCCCTTCGTCAGCACGCTGCGCGAGCTCACCTCCCGGCAGATCGCCTCGGGCGGTGCCGTCGAGGGTGCGACCCGCACGGGCGGTTCGTTGACAGTGGTGGCCGGGATGGTGCTCGCGGCGACCGACGGTGGTCTGCCGGGCAACGTCGTCGTCGTGGTCCGCGGCGGCGAGGTCGTCGGGACGTACCGCAAGGTGCACCTCTACGACGCCTTCGGTCACCGCGAGTCCGACCGTCTCGCTGCGGGGGACCCTGCGGCGGCGCCCCTGGTCGTGACCGTCGCCGGTCTGCAGGTCGGCGTGATGACCTGCTACGACCTGCGGTTCCCCGAGAGCGCCCGCCGTCTTGTCGACGCTGGCGCGCAGGTGCTCGTCGTCCCGGCGGCGTGGGCAGCGGGGCGCGGCAAGGTCGAGCAGTGGCGGATCCTCGCGCAGGCCCGCGCGATCGAGAACGTCAGCGCCGTGGTGGCCGTGGGCCAGGCTGGCAAGGGGGTCTCCGGGCACTCGCTGCTGGTGGGTCCCGACGGCTCGGTCGCGATCGAGCTCGGTGACACCCCGGCGTACCGGACCGCAGACGTCGACCCCGACGGCGTGGCCGTCGAGCGTGACCGCAACCCCTCGCTGGCGAACCGCCGCTACACGACGGTCCCGGTCGACCCGGCGCAGCAGGCCTGACCCGGCGGCTGGGACTCCCCGGGGGGTGGGAGCCAGCCGGCGAGCCGCCTGCCCGCCCACGAGGTCGCACGCGTGACGACGAGGTCGCCTGCCCGCACACGAGGTCGTCCGGTGGTCGACGAGGTCGTACAGACACGCCGGATCGACCGTCCTCAGCCCCAGATCTGGCGTGTCCAGACGACCTCGCGGCAGCGCGTGCGACCTGGGGTGCGGCGGGCGGTGCGCGGTGGGTACGGGTAGTGGTGGGACCGGGGCGTGCGGACTGTGGGTCGAGCGGGTCGCGTGACCCGGGTGTCAGCGGACGATGAGGACTGCGACGAGGATCGCTGCGTAGTGGCAGCCGTAGCCGACCACGGTGAGCACGTGGAAGATCTCGTGGAACCCGAACCACTGCGGGCTCGGGTTCGGGCGCTTGAGGCCGTAGACGAGGGCTCCGACGCTGTACGCGAGACCGCCGACCGCCACGAGCCACACGATCGCCGGGCTCCCGTTGCTGGCGAACTGGGGCATGTAGAAGACGGCCACCCAGCCGAGTGCGATGTAGACGGGCACGTAGACCCAGCGCGGCGCGCCGATCCAGATCATCCGCGCGGCGAGCCCGAGCAGAGCCCCGGCCCACACGGTCACGAGCAGCGTGACCGCCGAGGCCTTCGGCAGCAGCAGGACCGCGAGGGGCGTGCACGTCCCGGCGATGATGAGGAAGATGTTCGAGTGGTCTGCCCGGCGCAGCGCGGCATGCACCCGGGGGGACCAGGTCCCGCGGTGGTAGACCGCCGAGGTGCCGAAGAGCAAGATCGCCGTGAAGCCGAAGATCGCCGTCGACACCTTGCCGGCGACGGGCGGTGCGAGCACGACGAGGACGATGCTGGCGACCAGCGCCACGGGGAAGGTGCCCGCGTGGATCCATCCGCGCAGCCGTGGCTTGATGGCGTCGACGACGGCCTCAGCAGCGTCGGCGACACGCTCGAGCGGGCCGCCGGGCTCGGCGGACGGGCCGGGTGCGTCGGCCGGGGAGGTCTTGGCCATGAGGGGCTCCTGGTGGTCGTCGGTGCTCGCGGCGCTGCTCGGGCGGGCGCACGGAGCGGGGTGCTCCGGGGTCTCTCGGCGGACGGGCAGGGGGGCTGCAGGGGGGTGCCGCAGACGCCCGTCCGGCCATCCCCGACCCTAACCTACGCTGCCGTAGGTTAGCCGCCGTGGGACGGGCGTCCTGTGAAGACATCTTCGCTGACGCTGCGCATCTCCCACCACCGCCTCCGGTACCGTGGAAACACTGTCCTGTCTCTCCCGGAGGAATCCGCGTGCGCATGCCCCACCTGCTCTACGGGCTCTACGAACGACGCGTCGCCGCAGCGCTCTCCTCGCAGCCGCTCCCGCGCCACGTCGGCGTGATCCTCGACGGCAACCGTCGCTGGGCCAAGTCCTTCGGCGAGCCCGCGGCCCACGGCCACCGCCGCGGCGCCGACCGCATCGAAGAGTTCCTCGGCTGGAGCGAAGAGCTCGGCATCGAGGTCGTCACCCTGTGGATGCTCTCGACGGACAACCTGTCCCGCGGTGCCGAAGAGCTCGACGCCCTGCTCGGGATCATCGGCGACTCGGTCGACGCCCTGTCCCGCACCCGGCGCTGGCGCCTGCGCGTGGTGGGCAGGCTCGACCTGCTGCCCGAGGCCTTCGCCGAGCGTCTGCGCGCCGCCCAGGCCCAGACGGACGACGTCGAAGGGCTTCAGGTCAACGTCGCGATCGGCTACGGCGGACGCCACGAGATCGCCGACGCGGTCCGTGCCTTCCTCACCGAGCGGGCCGCCGCCGGGGACACCCTCGACGAGGTCGCGGCCGCGATCGACGTCGACCACATCGGCCAGCACCTCTACACCCGCGGCCAGCCCGACCCGGAGCTGGTCATCCGCACCTCGGGCGAGCAGCGTCTCGGCGGGTTCTTGCTGTGGCAGTCGGCCCACTCGGAGTTCTACTTCTGCGAGGCCTACTGGCCCGACTTCCGCAGGGTCGACTACCTCCGCGCGCTGCGCGCCTACTCCCAGCGCGAACGTCGCCTCGGGCGCTGACGGCGCGAACGTCGCCTCGGGCGCTGACGGCGCTGACGGCGCTGACGGCGCTGACGGCGCTGACGGCGCTGACGGGCGCAGACAGCCGCAAGTGCTGGGTGTCACCGCCTCCTCGTAGGCTCGGCCCATGATCCAGACTGTCGCCGTCGAGGGCTACCGCACGCTGCGCGACCTCGTGGTCGACCTCGGGCAGCTGACCGTGGTGACCGGGGCCAACGGGAGCGGCAAGTCGAACTTCTTCAGGGCGCTCAGGTTGCTCGCCGCGTGCGGTCAGGGGCGCGTGGTCGGTGCGCTGGCTGCCGAGGGCGGACTGCCCTCGACCCTGTGGGCGGGCCCTCAGCACGGCACGCGGCCGGGTGGGATCACCGAGGGGACGCGTCGGACGGGTCCTGTCGCGCTGCGCCTGGGCTTCAGCGGACCTGACCTCGGGTACGCGATCGACCTGGGTCTGCCGCAGACCAGCCAGGACTCGCCCTTCGCCCTCGACCCGGAGATCAAGACCGAGACGGTCTGGTCGGGCGGCGTGCTGCGCCCCGCGACCCTCCAGGCGGAGCGGCGCCGCGGGCACGTGCGGACCCGCGACGACGCGGGCCGCTGGACGGAGTCGAGCCGCGACCTGCGGACCTCGGAGTCGATGATCGACGAGTTCGTCGACGACACCGGTGCCCCGGAGATGCTCCGGGTGCGCCGCGACCTGCGGGACTGGCGGTTCTACGACCAGTTCCGGACTGACCCGCACGCACCGGCCCGCGCAGCGCACATCGGCACGCAGACGCCCGTCCTGGCCGACGACGGGGCGGACCTCGCTGCGGCTCTCGCGACCATCCAGTGGATGTCTGCCGACGGAGAGCTCGAGCGGGCTGTCGACGACGCCTTCCCGGGCTCCGAGCTCCAGGTCACCTCCGATGCGGGGCTCTTCCGTCTCGCGCTGCACCAGCCCGGTCTGCTCCGCCCGCTGTCGACGGCCGAGCTCTCGGACGGGACGCTGCGCTACCTGCTCCTGCTCGCAGCCCTCGGGTCACCGCGACCGCCCGAGCTGCTGGTCCTCAACGAGCCCGAGACGAGCCTGCACCCGGACCTGCTGCCCGCCCTCGCGCGCCTCGTGCTCTCGAGCGCCGAGCGGACTCAGACCATCCTCGTGACGCACTCGCAGATCCTCCTCGACGCGCTCGACGACGAGCGCCGGAGTCAGCGCTGGCAGCCGAGCGTCGAGCGGGTGCACCTCGTGAAGTCGGTCGGTGAGACGCTCGTCGACGGCCGGGAGGGCCCGCTCGACAGCCCGCGCTGGGCGTGGCCGAAACGCTGAGCCTGGTCGGTGCAGAGCCACGTCGGGCCTGACGGCGACGAGCTAGCACGACTGTGCTCGGCAGGACCGGGCTCGGCACGACCGTGCTCGACGAGACCGGGCTCGGCACGACCGTGCCCGCAGTGTCGCGTCCGCTGGCCGGGCGACGCCGCGACCCGAGGCTGCGGCGTCAGTCGGTGATCGCGAAGGCGTCGATCTCGACGAGCATCTCCTCGCGCGGCAGGCCGGTCATCACCGTCGTGCGGCTGGGCAGGACGCCTGAGGGGCAGTGCTGCGCGACGAAGGCTCCGTAGGCCTCGTTCATCGCGGCGAAGTCGTCACGCGTCGTGAGGTAGACGCGCAGCATGACGACGTCGTCGAAGCTCGCTCCCGACGCCTCGACGATCGCCCGGACGTTCTCGAGGGTCCGGGTCGTCTGCGCGGCGACGTCGCCCGGGAACAGGTACTCACTCGTCTCGGGGTCGACGGGGCCCTGCCCCGACACCTGGACGAACGGGCCCTTGCGGACCCCCTGGTGGAAGGTGTGCGCGGGCGCCGGGGCGTGCGGGGTGCTGATGGGGGT
>NZ_JACBYE010000051.1 GCF_013415325.1 Sanguibacter inulinus
CGCACGCCCCGACGCCTCCCCCGGGCCGTCGCGCTCGGCGCTGCGCTGCCCCTCGTCCTGCTGGCCGGCTGCTCGTCCTCCGACGACTCCGCCGACGCCTCGACGGGCAGCGGCTCCGAGCCGACCGAGACCACGACGAGCGCCCCCGCCGTCGAGGCCGCCGGCCTCACCCCCCGCCTCGTGGTCACCTACGACGGCGGCATCCAGGTCCTCGACTCGACCTCGCTCGAGACCATCGACGACTTCGAGCTCGAAGGCTTCAACCGGATCAACCCGGCTGGAGACGGACGCCACGTCCTCGTCTCGACAGCCGGCAAGTTCCAGGTCCTCGACGCCGGCACCTGGGCCGAGCCGCACGGCGACCACGCGCACTACTACACGAGCGCCCCGGTACTGACCGACGTGTCCTTCGCGGCCGAGAAGCCGGGCCACGCGGTCGTCCACGAGGGCCGCACGGCACTCTTCGACGACGGCACCGGCGCCGTGACGGTCTTCGACTCCGCCTCCGTGGCCGACGAGGCCCGCGAGCTGCGCGAGCTCACCACCCCGAGCGCGCACCACGGCGTGGCGGTCGAGCTCAGCGACGGGACGCTCGTCGTCTCCGAGGGCACCGAAGACGCCCGCACAGGCATCCGCGTCCTCGACGCCGAGGGCACCGAGATCGCCGCGAACGACCAGTGCCCGGGCGTGCACGGCGAGGCCGTGGCGGCCGAAGAGGCCGTGGTCATCGGCTGCGAGGACGGCGCGCTCGTCACCAAGGACGGCGTCATCAGCAAGGTCACCAGCCCCGACGCCTACGGCCGCATCGGCAACCAGGCCGGCAGCGAGGAGTCGCCCTTCGTGCTCGGCGACTACAAGTCCGACCCCGAGGCCGACCTCGAGCGCCCCACCCGCGTCTCGATCATCGACACCCGCGACGCCTCGATGAAGCTGGTCGACCTGCCCGCGTCCTACACCTTCCGCTCCCTCGGCCGCGGTGACGCCGGCGAGGCCCTGGTGCTCGGCACCGACGGTGCGCTGCACGTCATCGATCCCGAGTCCGGCACCGTGACGCGCTCGATCCCCGTGATCGACGCGTGGGAAGAGTCCGAGACCTGGCAGGACCCGCGCCCGACCCTCTACGTCCAGGACGGCAGCGCGTACATCACCGACCCGGCCACCTCGATGATCCACGCCGTCGACATCGAGACCGGCGAGATCTGGAACAGCGTCGAGCTGACCGTGGTCCCCAACGAGCTCACCGGCGCCTCGGGCGACGTGGAGCACGGTGCCGAGGCCGAGCACGAGCACACCGACGGCGAGCACGCCGAGGGTGAGCACGCGGAGGGTGAGCACGCGGAGGGTGAGCACGCAGACGAGGCCACCGACGAGCACGACCACGAGCACTCGGACGAGCACAGCGACGAGCCGACCGAGACCGCGACGAGCTGAGCCACTCTCGGCTGGCCGTGAGCCCCGCGCGGGTGACCGGCCACAGCTCCCCGCACCTCCTGCAGACCGGGTCCGCCCGCCGGTGATCACCACCGGCGGGCGCCCCCACGTCTGGCGGTCGGCGCACAGCGAGGCCCAGCCCTCCGGCGACGACGCCTCACCGGAGGCACCCGCTCACCGTCACCCGTCGACCCGCCGCACTCCCCCACGACCTGAGACGAGACCACCATGCGACGCACCCCCGCCGCCCTGGCCGCGACCACGATCGCCGCCCTCACCCTCCTCACCGCCTGCTCCTCCGACGGGTCCGCCGACGACGCCGGCACCGAGGGCACCGTCGAGGTGCTCGCCTCGTTCTACCCGCTCCAGTTCGTCGTCGAGCAGGTCGGCGGGGAGCACGTGAGCGTCTCCAACCTCACCCCTGCTGCGGCCGAGCCGCACGACCTCGAGCTCTCCCCCGCCCAGGTCCGCGGGATCGGGCAGGCCGACCTCGTCGTCTACCTCTCCGGGCTCCAGAGCGCGACCGACGAGGCCGTCGCGGCGCAGTCCCCCGAGCACGTGGTCGACTCCGCCGAGGCAGCAGAGGCCGACGCCGCCGACCCGCACTTCTGGCTCGAGCCCACCCGCCTCTCCCTCGTGGGCGAGGCTGTCGCCGCGGAGCTCAGCGCGATCGACCCCGACAACGCCGCGGACTACACCGCCGGCGCCGAGGCCCTCACGGCGTCCCTCGACGAGCTCGACCAGGAGTTCGCGGACGGCCTCGCCCAGTGCCAGGGCGCGACACTCGTCACGTCGCACGAGGCTTTCGGGTACCTCGCCGACAGGTACGGGCTGGTCCAGGAGGGCATCACCGGCATCAACCCGGACACCGAGCCCTCGCCCAAGCGCCTGCGCGAGGTCCGGACGATCGTCGAGCGCGACGACGTCTCGACCCTCTTCTTCGAGCGGGCCGTCGGGCCGAAGGTGACCCAGACACTCGCCGACGACCTCGGTGTCGGGACCGCGCTGCTCGACCCGATCGAGAGCCGCGCAGACGAGTCGGCCGACTACCTCGACATCATGCGCGCCAACCTCGAGTCCCTCACGACAGGCCTCACCTGCGGCTGAGAACCGCTGCGGCGAGCCGTGGGAGCGGTGCGGCCCACCGCGGCGAACGTTGGGAGCCGTGTGGCCCACCGCGGCGGTCGGTGGGAGCTGTGTGGCCCACCACCCCGAGCCCACGTCAGCTCCCTCCCGTCCCCCAGCGCCGAGGTCGCACCACCCGCATCCAGGTCGCCTCATCAAGAACGAGGTCGCACGGACACGCCGGATCTGCTCCTCTCGGGGCTGATCTGGCGTGTCTGTGCGACCTCGTGGCACGTGGTGCGACCTCGTCGGGGCCGGGGCGCGAAGTGCCCCGTGCGGTCGGGTCAGGAGTTGTCTTGCAGGGCCGAGCGACGGCGGAAGAGGACGAGGAGCACGAGGCCGACGATGACCACGACGATGAGTGCGACCGGGATCCAGGACGTGCTCGAGCCGTCGTCGGACGTGTCAGCCGCGGTCGCGGTCGTCGAGTCCTCCGAGGGAGCAGCGTCGGTCGTCGCGGCGACCGTCGTCTCATCGGCCGTGGGGGTGGCGGCGTCGGACGTCGGGTCCTCGGTCGGGGTCACCGCGGCGGGGTCGTCGACGACGAAGCCGAAGGTCCCGTCGATCGGGTGTCCGTCGGAGGACACGAGGCGCCAGGCCACCTGGTAGCTGTCGTTCGCGACCGCGGGCAGCTCTACGCTCGCGACCCGGTCGGTGATCGTCGGCTCTCCGTCGAACAGCACGGTGCCGTCCGAGGCCGTGATGACCATGCGTGAGCCGATGCTCTGCGGCACGGCGCTGGTCTCGACGGTCACCTGCGTCGGGGCGGTCGTGAGCGTCTCGCCGTCACCGGGTGCGGTCCCGATGACGGTGTCGTGGGCCGACGCGGCCGACGTACCCAGCAGCAGCGCGACGGCTGTGACCAGACCGACGAGGATCGCGCGGGGCGCGGCAGACCTGCGGTGACGGACAGGGGTGGTGGTCATGGTTCTCCTTGCGCCGCAGGCGCGGATCGGGTCCGGGGGGTCACGGACGGCTCTCGTCCGACCCTAACGCCGGGCTCACGGCCCGGGCACGCTGCGCGGCGTCGGCTCAGTCACACCACGGGCACACCAGCCGCCTCAGGCGAGACCGTCGAGGAAGGCCTCGAGCAGCGGGCCGGCCGTCGTCGAGCCGTAGTCGCCCGTCTCGACGAAGACGGCGACCGCGAGGTCCCCCTGGACCGCGATCATCCACGCGTGGTTCGTGCTGCCGTCGCCGTACTGCGCGGTCCCTGTCTTGGCACCGACGGGCTCGCCGGGCACGTCCTGCAGGAACGACCCGCCGCCGTCGGTGACCACGGCCCGCATGAAGGCGCTCAGCTGCGCTGCCTCGTCCGCGGTCAGCGGCGCGGCCGGTGCCTCAGGGAGGTCAGACTCGACGGGGTCGACCTCCTGCGCGAGGAGGGTCGGCCGCACCGTCGTCCCGGCGGCGACGGACGCCGCGACGGTGGCCATCGCCATCGGCGAGGCCTGGACCTGCCCCTGACCGATCATCGACGCGGCGTGCTCGGTGCCCTCGGCGTCGGCAGGGACCGAGCCTGTGAACACACCCGGACCGGGGTGCTGGGCGAGCCCGAGGCCGAGCGCCTCACCGGCCGAGGCGAGATCAGCCTGCGTGACCTGCCCAGAGGCGTTGATGAGGGCCGTGTTGCAGGAGTTCGCGATCACATCGGTCAAGGGGATCTGACCGATCTTGCCCGCCGGGTAGTCGGGGTAGTTGACGAAGGCGCGACCGTCGACCACGGCCTCGGCCGAGCAGTCGAGCGGCGAGTCGGCGGTCAGGCCGCTGCGCAGCAGCGCGAGCGACGTGACGATCTTGAAGGTCGACCCCGGCGCGTACATGCCCGTGGTCGCGGTCGACACGCCCCCGCCGGCGGTCCCGCTCGCCGAGGCGAGCACCTCGCCCGTCGAGGGACGGATCGCGACGATCGCCGAGGGGACCGTCTGCCCGACGAGGGTGTCCTCCGCGAGCTGCTGGACCCCCACGTCGAGGGTGGTCCGCAAGGGCTCGCCGGGCACAGCGGCCTGGTCGAGCAGGACCCGCGCGCCGCGGGCCTCGCTGACAGCCTCGAGCGCGATGCCGGGCGTGCCGCGCAGCTGCTCGTCGTACTGACGCTGCAGCCCTGACAGACCCGTCACGTCACCCGCGGCGATCGTGCCCTCGGACTCCTCGACGATCTCCGCGGTCGCCTCACCTGCACGGCCGAGCACCGGTGCTGCGAAGTCTCGGGTCGGCGCGAGCGGCAGCGTGGCGTCCACGAGCAGCACGCCCGGGATCGCAGCCATCGCGTCGAAGTCGTAACTGGGGTCTTCGGTGCGCAGCGTCACGGCGTCGACGAAGGCCTTCTCGCCGGCCGCGGCGACCTTGGCGGCGTAGGCGTCGGCGTCGATCTGCGCGAGACCGGCCAAGGTCCGGGCTGTCGCGTCGAGCTCGGTAGCCTCGACCCGCGTCTTGTCGACGCCGACCCTGCGCACAGGCCGCTCGGTGACGATCGGGGTGTCGCCCGCACCGAGGATGTCGGCGCGCGGCGCCATCGTGCGGCTCAGCTGGAGCGTCTCGTCGGAGACGAGCCCCTCGACCACGAGCGCCGGGTCCCACTGCGACTCCCACGTCTCCTCGAAGACCGTCAGCGGCGCCTCGGTCGAGTACGTCCAGGGGATCCCTGAGACGTCCCAGGTGTGGGCGAAGGTCGCAGTCCCGCTCGTCTTCTCCTCGTCGAGGACCACGTCGGTGACCTCGACGGTGTGCGGGGCGTCGGCGACGGCGGCGACGATCGCGGCGTGAGCCTCGGCGGCCTCCGCGGGGGACGCGTCGCTGAAGGCGACCCCTGTGAAGTCGCCGTCGACCAGGCCTTCGGCGATCTTCGTCGCGAGCGCCTCCGCGTCGTCCTGCGCCGTGTCCTCGGCGCCGCAGGCCGTGAGGCCGCCGACGACGAGCGCGAGAGACAGGGCCGCAGCCCCCAGGGTCCGGGGGCGCGGTCGACGGTGGGCGCGCGAGGAAGACGTGACGTCAGCGGCAGGCATGGTGCTTACCCAACGCGGATCGCGCGACGATGTCCAGCACGACCCGCAGACCTGTGCAGAACCCACCCGATCTGTGACACGAGGTCAGCAGTCCAGGCAGGGGCTGTGGACAACGCCTCTCGTCCTCGGCGCGCCGCTACGATCGAACCTCGAGACTCGCTCAGGAGGGGTGCCAGATGGTCGAACGTGTGGCTGTGAACCCTGAGGTCGTCGCCTGGGCGGCGGATGCAGCATCGGCTGCCGACATCCACCTCGACAGGTTCGCGAAGCTCGAGGACTGGATCGAAGGACTTCTCGACCCCACCTTCGGCCAGCTCCAGGACTTCGCCTCCACCACCCACGTCCCGCTGGGCTACTTCTTCCTGGACCACGTCCCCGAAGAACATCTCCCCGTGACCGACTTCCGTCGCAGAGAGGTCCGGGGATCAGCACCCAGCAGCGCGCTGCTCGACACGATCGCGATGTGCTCCGAGCGTCAGGACTGGTTCTCCGCCTATCTCGCCCGACTCGGTGCAGATCCTTCGCCTCTTGTCGGGTCGGTGACCACCAGCACCGCCCCGGAGACCGCGGCAGGAGCGATCAGCGACGCCGTCGACTACGCGGCCGGAGCGCCGTCCGCCACGCAGCAGGACGCCATGCGGCACATGGTCGAGGCCGTCGAGTCCAGCGGGATCATGGTCATGGTCAACAGCCTGGTCGGGAACAACACGCACCGCAGGCTCGACTCCGACGAGTTCCAGGGCTTCACCCTCGTGGACTCCCTCGCGCCGCTGGTCTTCGTCAACGGCTCTGACACCAAGAACGCCCAGGCCTTCACGCTCTTCCACGAGGTGGCGCACGTGGCCCTCGGGATTCCAGGAGTGTCCTCGTCAGCAGGCTCACCGGACCACGACCACGATCTCGCCGAGGTCGAGCGCTGGTGCAACGCCGTCGCCGGTCGCGTGCTCGTCCCGGCAGCCATGATCCCGGCACGGGTCGACCTCTCGAACCCGGAGCCGACGCTCGAGGCGCTGGGACGTCGCTTCCACGTCTCGACGCTCGTGGTCCTGCGACGGCTCTACGACGAGGGTCGGCTCACGTGGGACAGGTTCCGCGGGATCTATCTCGCCGAGGAGGCCCGGCTCCGGGCGATCGCGGTCCGGCGTCTGGACGAGGACAAGAGCTCGGGCGGCAACCCGTACTACGTCTGGCCCTACAGGGTCGGTCGCCGGTTCGCACGCGCAGTCATCGCCGACGCACGTGAGGGCGGGACCTTGTACCGAGACGCCTATAGGTTGCTCAGCACGCGGACGACCAGAGCCTTCGACGGCTTTGCCGCCCATCTCGAGGCGCACTGATGTACATCGTCGACTCGAACATCCTCATCGAGGCGAAGGACCGCTACTACGGCCTCGACTTCGCGCCCGGATTCTGGGGGTGGCTCGTGGAGGCCAGGCACGCTGGGCGGGTCTTCAGCGTGACAGCCGTCCGAGACGAGGTGGAAGGTCGCGGTGACGAGCTGTCCGAGTGGTCCAGGTCCGCAGGCCGCGACCTCTACCTGAGTCCTCGGTCGACTGTCGCCGGCCCACTGACAGAGCTGGCCCGCTGGGCCAACCGGCACGACCGGTACACCGCGAGCGCCGAACGAGAGTTCCTCGCGTCCGCCGACTACACGCTGGTCGCCCAGGCCTGCGACCTCGGGTACACGGTCGTGACGCACGAGACCCCGTCGCCGGACTCGAGGAGACGGATCAAGATCCCCGAGGCCTGCGCTGCGGTCGGTGTGCCGTGCTGCACGCCCTGGCAGGTGCTCCGGACCGAGGGAGCACGACTGGTGAGGCCTGCGGCATGAGCGACCACCTGACCTCCGGCACCCTCGAGACCGACGACGGGCAGTCCGTCTACTGGGAGTCGTGGGGCGCGACCGACGGGATCCCCGCGCTGTTCTTGCACGGCGGCCCCGGCTCGGGCTTCACGGCCGGGCACCGGCAGCACTTCGACGCGAGCACCCACAGGGTCGTGGCCCTCGACCAGCGCGGGTGCGGGCGCAGCCGCCCGCTCGCGACCGACCCCGAGGCCGACCTCGCGCTGAACACCACAGCACACCTGATCGCCGACATCGAGGCCCTCCGCGAGCACCTGGGCATCGAGGCGTGGATGGTCGTGGGCATCTCGTGGGGCACGACCCTCGGGCTCGCGTACGCGCAGGCCCACCCGGACCGGGTGACAGGGCTCGTGCTCGCGGCCGTCACGACGACCACGGCCGCCGAGGTCGGATGGATCACCGAGTCGATGCGCGCGGTGTTCCCGGCCGAGTGGGAGGACTTCGCCGCAGCCTCCGGCAGGCGCGACGGCCAGCGGGTCATCGACGCGTACAGCGAGCGCCTCGCCGACCCCGACCCCGCGGTCCGCGCGGCGGCGGCACGAGCGTGGTGCACCTGGGAAGACGTCCACGTCTCGCTCGCGAGCGGCGGAGGGACGTCGCCGCGCTACGAGGACGCCGACTTCAGGCTGCTCTTCGCGACGCTGGTGGTCCACTACTGGTCGGCGTCGGGCTTCGCGGGGCCCGCGGGCATCCTCGGGTCCATGGACCGCATCGCGCACCTGCCCGGCACCCTGATCCACGGTGCCCTCGACGTCAGCTCGCCGCTCGCGACCGCCTACGACCTGCACAAGGCTTGGCCCGGGAGCGAGCTCGTGGTCGTGAGGTCCGACGGGCACGGCGGGGCGTCGATGGGCGACGAGATCACGCGCGCCGTCGAGAGGCTCAGCGCGGCGCGAGCCTGAGGACGCGGCGGCAGAAGCCTTGGCGGCCGGCCTCGTGAGCGCCGCGCCAGCGGCCCACGACACCACGAGGCCGGGCCCGTCACCATCGTGACGAACCCGGCCGTGGTGCGGACCTCAGGCGGGGTACCCGCATGCGCAGACCGCTTCGAGGACGCCGCACCGGGTGCGACACCCGCTGCGAGGACATCGCACCGGGTGCGACACCCGCTGCGGGCACGTCGCACCGGGGTGCGACACCCGCTGCTCGGTCAGACCTTGGTCTTGCCCAGGTTCGGCGTGGCCAGACCTGTCGCGACAGGCTTCTGCCCGCGCGAGGACAACCGCTTCTCGATGTACACGGCCAGGCGCGACAGCGTGATGTTCACCGTGAGGTAGACGACCGCCACCACGAGGAACAGCGGCAGGCGCGAGTCGCTCCCGAAGAAGTTGTAGTTCGTCTTCATCGCGTTGAGCAGCTCGGGGTACCCGACGATGAAGCCGAGCGAGCTGTCCTTGAGCAGCACCACGAACTGGCTGATGAGGCTCGGCAGCATGAGCCGGACCACCTGCGGGAGCTGGACGAGCCGCAGCGTCTGCCCACGGGTGAGCCCGATGGCCGTCCCTGCCTCCGCCTGCCCCTTGGGCAGCGCGGCGAGCCCGGCGCGGAGGATCTCGGCGACGATCGCCGCGTTGTAGAGCGTGAGGCCGATGACCACGGCCTGGAAGGACGAGAGACCGAAGGCCAGCAGCGCGAACAGCATCATGAGGAGCACGGGCAGTCCGCGCAGCACCTCGATGACGGAGATCGCCACGCCGCGCACCACCCGGATGCCGGAGGTCCGCAAGATCGCCAGGACGAAGGCGAGGACCAGCGCGAGCGGAGCCGCGACGACGGCTGCCTTGAGCGTCGCGCCGAGACCTGTGACGACGAGCGACTTCCACACGTCCTCGGCGCTCTGGCTCTTCGGCGGGTCGGTGAGGACGGCCCAGCGGTCGTCGAAGATGCCACGGTCGGCCATGCCCTTGATCATCCAGGCGAGCAGGCCGAGCAAGATCACCGCGAAGATGATCGAGCCGATCCGCTCGAGACGACGGGTCTTGGGTCCGGGTGCGTCGTAGAGGACGTTGCCGCTCATCGGCTGAACACCACCTTTCGCTCGATGGCGTTGGCCGCGATCCCAGCGGGGATCGTGATGATGAGGTAGCAGACCGCGATCCCGGTCAGCAGCATGATCACGTCGGCGGGGTTGTCGCGGGCGAGCGCACGGCTCGTCGAGGTCAGCTCGACCACGGCGAAGCCCGCGGCCACCGAGGTGTTCTTGGTCAGCGCTATGAGCACGTTGATGAGCGGCGGCACCACGGTGCGCAGCGCCTGCGGCAGGACCACGAGGCGGAGCGTCTGGACCGTCCCGAGGCCGATCGCGCGAGCGGCCTCGGCCTGCCCGACGGCGACCGAGTTGATGCCCGAGCGCACGGCCTCGCACACGAAGGCCGAGGTGTAGGCGGTGAGCGCGATGATCGCCGGCACCCGGCCGAGCGGCAGGATGAACCCGAGGCTCGGCAGCACGAACACGAAGAAGATGAACACGAGAGTCAGCGGGGTGTTCCGCGCGATCTCGACGTAGGCCCCCGCGAAGGTGCGCAGCGAGCGCAGCGGTGCGACCCGGAACGCGGCCAGGATCGTCCCGAAGACGAGGGAGAGGGCTCCCGACACGACGGCGAGGAACAGGGTGAGCTGGAAGCCCTGCCAGATCCTCGGCAGCTCGTCGACCAGTGCTTGCACGGTCGTCCTCCTTGGTTCACGCGGGTCGTGGGCCGTCGGCCCAGCGCCCGCAGTCGGGTGGTGCGGTGGTCCCGCGAGCCGGGCCGGCCGCCTGAGGTGTCAGGCGACCGGCCCGGGCCGAGGGTCGACGGTCAGACGCGGGTCCGACCGGTGGTGCTCAGTACCGGTCGACGGCCGGGGGCGTCGGGGTGTCGAGCACCTCTCCGGCGGTCGCCTCCCACGCAGCGTCCCAGCGGCCGTCTTCGTAGGCGGCCTCGAGGGTGTCGTTGATGAAGTTGCGGAAGTCGGTGTCGTCCTTCTTCAGGCCGATGCCGTAGGGCTCCTCGGTGAACTGCTCACCGGCGAGCTTGAAGTCGTCCGGGCTCTCCGCGACGTAGCCCGCGAGGATCACGTTGTCGGTCGTCAGCACGTCGACCTGGCCGTTGCGGAGCGGGTCGAGGCAGTCGGTGTACTGCGAGAAGGTGCGGAGCTCGGCGTCGGGGAAGTTCTCCTCGATGTTCTTGGCAGGGGTCGAGCCCTCGGCCGAGCAGACGATCTTGCCGGACAGGTCGGCCTCGCTCTTGATCGAGTCGTCGTCCGCACGGACCATGAGCGACTGACCGGCGAGGTAGTACGGCCCTGCGAAGTCGATGACCTGCTTACGGTCGTCGTTGATCGTGTAGGTCGCCACGACGATGTCGACGCGCTCTTCTTCGATGAAGGTCTCGCGGTTGGCCGACACGGTCTCGGTCCACTCGATCTTGTCCGGGGCGATGCCGAGCTCGCCGGCGATGATCTTCGCGATCTCGACGTCGAAGCCCACGGGCGTCCCGTCGGGGCCGACGAGGCCGAAGAGCGGCTGGTCGAACTTGGTCCCGACGGTCATGGTCCCGGCCTCGGCGAGGCGGGCCATCGTGCTGCCCTCCGGGAACTCCGCGGCGTCGACCTCGGCGACGGGCGGGTCTTCAGAGCTGTCGTCTCCACCGCAGGCTGAGAGCAGCAGGGCAGAGGCAGCGGCGATCGCGAGGAACGCGGTCGGACGGTTGCGCATGGGTTCTCCTTCGTGGCGGGTCGCGACGTCGGTCCGGGACTGCGGTGCGCCCGGACCGTACGGCCGCCCGTCCCAGGGGTACCCGGGACGGGGTGGTCGGTACGGCTGTCGTCAGTGGAGGGTCGGTGCGGGGGTCGTCAGTGGGTGAGGATCTTCGACAGGAACTCCTGGGCACGCTCAGAGCGAGGGTTGGTGAAGAACACCTCGGGCTCGGCCTCTTCGACGATCTGCCCGTCAGCCATGAAGACGACCCTGTCCGCGGCCTTGCGGGCGAAGCCCATCTCGTGGGTGACGACGATCATCGTCATGCCGTCCTTGGCGAGGCCGACCATGACGTCGAGGACCTCGTTGATCATCTCGGGGTCGAGGGCTGAGGTGGGCTCGTCGAAGAGCATGACCTTGGGCTGCATGGCGAGCGCGCGTGCGATGGCCACGCGCTGCTGCTGCCCGCCCGAGAGCTGGGCCGGCATCTTGTGCGCCTGGGACTCGACGCCCACCCGCTCCAGCAGACCCATGGCGAGCTCTTTGGCCTCGCTGCTCTTCATCCCGCGGACCTTGATCGGGCCGAGGGTGACGTTCTCGAGGATCGTCTTGTGGGCGAAGAGGTTGAAGGACTGGAAGACCATCCCGACGTCGGCGCGCAGCTGCGCGAGAGCCTTGCCCTCCTCGGGGAGCCTGTGGCCGTCGAGCTCGATGACACCGTCGTCGATCGTCTCGAGGCGGTTGATCGCCCGGCAGAGCGTGGACTTGCCAGAGCCCGAGGGACCGATGACCACGACCACCTCGCCGCGCGCGACGGAGAGGTCGATGTCCTGGAGCACGTGGAGGTCGCCGAAGTGCTTGTTGACGCCGGCGAGCCTGACCAGCGCCGTCGCCGACCCGCCCTCCGCCTGCTGAGTTGTGTGATCCATCCCACGACGGTAGGTGACGTTTGTTTCGCCCGCCACCGAGATCGTTAACGCTTTCGCAACGAGTCCGTCACGACCAGCCCCTGTCGGCCACCTCAGTCGTCGTGCGGGTCGAGCGCGACGAAGCCGTGCCCGAGGACTCCTTCAGGGCCGTCGTAGGGCTCGACCTCCTCGGCGTAGACCTCGGCGTCGTCCTGCGGGTCGTAGCCGAGGGCCCGCGCGCTCGACAGGTCCCACCAGCCACGGGTGTTGGCCGAGACCCCGTAGGCGATCACCGGACCGTCGACGGGGCCGCGCAGCGCGGCGTCGACGAGCCGGACCGTGTCCGCCGGGCTCAACCAGATGCCGAGGTCGAAGGTGCTCGCGGGCTTGTCGTTGCACATGCCGATACGCAACGACACGACCTCGACCCCGTACTTGTCCGCGTACAGGCTGCCGAGGGCCTCCATCGCGGCTTTCGAGACCCCGTAGTACGTGTCGGGCCTGGGCGAGACGTCGGTCCGCGCGGTCTCGCCCGTCGGCAAGAACCCGACGGCGTGGTTCGAGCTGGCGAGCACCACGCGCCGGACCCCCGCACGGCGGGCCGCCTCGAGCACGCGATAGGTGCCGTCGATGTTGGTCCGGCGGATCGAGGTCCACGAGTCCTCGCCAGGGATGCCGGCCATGTGCACCACGGCGTCTGCTCCCGCGAAGGCCTCGTCGAGGGCGTCGCGAGAGTCTTCCTCGCCGACGTCGGCCACGAAGGACGGGAGGTCGGGCTCGCCGTCGAGCGGCTCGACGGGCGAGTGGCCGACCAGGCGCAGCGACCAGCCGCGGGCGGGCAGGCCACCGTCGGTCTGGCGCAGATAGGTCCCGATGAGCCCGGAGGCGCCCGAGAGGACGACGGGGCGGTCGGCGCCCTCGGCGCTGACAGGGCTGCCGGTGCTGCCGGTGCTGCCGGTCGCGTCGGGCTGCTCGGTGCGGTCCTGGTCGGCCATGGTGGGTCCTCCACGGGTCGGGATCGAGGTGCGTCTCGCTGTGCCGACCAGTCTTTCCCGGCCCGGGGCCCTGTGCACCCGGTGCCTGTGGACGGACGCTGGTCGGCTGACTCTCGACCCGCCCAGGCCGCCCGAACGCTCAGACGCCCGGACTCGGACCAGCGCGACGGCGCTCGAGACGACGCGTCAGACGCCCCGGGACCTCGACCACCACCGACGCCCATCACGTAGGGTCGCCGGGTGATGTCCCCAGCCGCACCACGAGCCATCGAGCTGACCTCCCCCTTCGGTTGGTCCGCGAGCGTCGACGTCGCCGGGGTGGTGACTCTGCGCGACCCCGCGGGTCAGCCCCGCGCCACCTACCAGGGCACAGCGAGCAGCTCACCTGCCGCTGCCCTGCCCCGCGGTGGGACGCACACAGTCCGTCTGCCCGACGGGGACGTCGCGCTGCACAACGGAGCCACGAGAGCCACCCGACGTCGCGACCACGACGGCCACCTGGACCTGCACGGGCGCCGCTACGTGTTCCACCACACCTGGGGCTGGAACACCGAGGTCCGCTGCGACGGGGTCCGGGTGGCTCTGCTGCACCGCCGGACGAGCCGGAGGTTCACGGTCCGCACCGACGCCACCCGCGACGAGACCGACAGGCTCGCCATGGCGCTCTGCTGGTTCGCGGTCCAGCCGGGCCGTGAGGGCGCGATCGCGGCAGCCTTCCACGGTCTGTGAGGTCGGGTCGGTCGATGAGCGCCCGCGACGTCACGGTGCCACGATGAGACCTCCACCTCGTCCCCCGACGGAAGGACCCCACGTGCGCCGTGCAGAGCAGATCACCGACCCGATCACCTACCACGGGGAGGGCCCGGTCTGGTCTCCGTCGTGGGGAGGGCTGCGGTGGGTCGACATGCTCGCCGGGGACCTGCTGACCCTCCGGTCGGACGGCTCGGTCGACCGCCTCCACGTCGGCGACGTCGCCGCCTTCGTCCGTCCGCGCTCGAACGGCGGGTACGTCGTCGCTGTCGAGCGCGGCATCGCCCTCGCCGACGGTCCTGACGACGTCCCGACGCCCCTCGAGCCGCTCTGGGACGACCCGAACGTCCGCATGAACGAGGGCGGCTGCGACCCGCACGGCAACCTCTACGCCGGTGGCATGGCCTACGACCAGAAGCCTGGCGGCGCGGGTCTGTACAAGATCACGCCAGAGGGCGACGTGTCGGTGACGCTCGCACAGGTGACGGTCTCGAACGGGCTCGACTTCTCCCCCGAGGGCGACCTCGCGTACTACAACGACACCGCGACAGGCACGACCGACGTCTTCGACGTGGTCGACGGCGAGCTCACGCACCGCCGGGTCTTCGTCAGCTCCGACGGGACCCACCCCGACGGCCTGACCGTCGACTCGGTCGGGAACGTCTGGGTCGCGCTCAACGGCGCCGGACGCGTCCGCTGCTACTCGCCGCGTGGTGAGGTCCTCGAGGAGATCGAGGTCCCCGTGCGCCTCGTGACCGCCCTGACCCTCGGCGGGGAGGACCTCTGCGACCTCTACATCACCACGTCGAAGGAGAACCTCGACGACCCGGAGCCCGAGGCGGGTGCCGTGTTCCACGCCCGCGTCGACATCCCGGGCAAGCCCGTCCTGCCGTACCGGGGGTGACCCGCGCACGCCCCAGATGCCGACGGCCCCGTCCGGTCGTAGCGTCGGCAGGACACGCCGCCCGGCGGCCCGCTCTCGACGAGGAGACCCCATGACCGAGACCCCAGACGCCCAGAAGATCACCTCGCTGCTCGAAGACTTCCGCTTCGGCATGTTCACGACGATCGACGGCGGCAAGCCCGTCGCCCGGCCCTTCACGATCCAGGAGGTCGAGGACGGCGGCGACCTGTGGTTCCTCGTGTCCAAGCAGTCGTCGGCCGTCCAGCAGCTCGCCGCAGACCCGCGCGCCGGTGTCGCGCTCAGCTCGAACGACAGCTGGGTGTCCCTCACCGGGACCGCCCAGGTGGTCGACTCGCAGGAGCGCGTCGACAGGTACTGGAGCCCGGTGGTCGAGGCGTGGTTCCCGGACGGCAAGGAGGACCCGTCGGTCACCGTCCTGAAGTTCTCGGCCGACGGCGGCGAGTACTGGGACACCCCGGGCAGCCGCGTCGCGACGGCGATCGCCTTCGTCAAGGCGAAGGTGACCGGCGAGCCGATCGAGGGCGACACGGGCAAGGTCGACCTCTGACACCCACCCTCCCCCTTCGCTGACGGCGGCCGCCCCCGCCCGGGGGTGGGCGCCGTCTGCGTGGGGACGCCTTGTCACGACGGGTGGAGCACACCGTTGGCCCGGCCAGCAGACTGGTCGGGTCGACCGGCGCCTACACCGGAGGGACTAGTCGGTCCACCCCAAGACCGTCCGTCCGGCTGACGACACACGACGGCGCGGACGGCAGGCTGGTAACCAGGACAGACAGCCCGCCCAGCTCTGAGGAGCCCCCGTGACCGCACACCCCGCACGACGCGACCAGCGTCGCGTGCCTCTGCCCGTCAGCTGGACGTTGCTGGTCCACAGGGCGCGGCTCCTCGCCTCGTACCTCGACCGTTCAGGCGTGCGCCCGGGTGACCGCGTCGCGATCGACATGCCGGCCGGCCCAGCGCTCACGGCCCTCACCTACGCCTGCTGGCAGTCGGGCATGACCGTCGTCGTCTCCGACCCCTCCCTCACGACCGGACAGCGGATCGACGCCTTCTCCCGCGCGGAGCCCACGGCGCTCGTCTCGACCTCGCCCGGTCTGCGTGCCTCTCGGTCGATCTCGTCGGTCCGCGTCCGGGTGGCCGCCGAGCCGCTGACCGTCGTCGCCCGGGCGGTCCTGCACTCCGGCTGGGACGAGCGCGAGCTCTCCCGTGGCCGGCTCACGGACGGCTCGACCCCGGGGGACGTCCCTGCCGAGGCCGCCGTGGTGGTCGGGCAGGACGCGGACGGTCAGCCGAGCTCCACGTCGTACAGCCAGTCCGAGCTGGTCACCCTCGCCTCGGTCTGAGCGAGCCGCCCGGGCCCTGGTTCAGGGTCGCAGGCGCGGCAGACCGGCGTCGAAGGCGAAGACCACCAGCTGAGCACGGTCACGGGCGGACGTCTTCATCATGGCCCGGTTGACGTGGGTCTTGACCGTCGCGGGGCTGATGAACAGGTGCTGCCCGATCTCCGCGTTCGACAGCCCGCCCGCCACGAGGGACGTGATCTGACGCTCGCGCTCGGTCAGGTCTGCCATGCCGTGGACCATCACGGCGGGTTCAGGGTCGGGCTCCTGCACGACGCGCTCGATGAGCGCTCGCGTCGCCGCCGGGGAGAGCAGCTGCTCCCCCTCGGCGACAGTCCGGATCGCGTCGATCAGCGCTGCCGGCTCGACCCCCTTGCCGAGGAACCCGCTGGCCCCGGCGCGCAGGGCGGAGACGACGAGCTCGTCGGTCTCGAAGGTCGTGAGGATGAGCACCTTGACCCCGGCGAGGGCGTCGTCGGCGCAGATGCGCCGGGTCGCCTCGATGCCGTCGGTCCCGGGCATGCGGATGTCCATGAGGACCACGTCGGCCTGGGTCGAGCGGGCGAGCACGACGGCCTCGGCCCCGTCGGAGGCCTCGCCGACCACCTCGATGCCCGGCACGGAGTCGAGCAGCAGCCGGAAAGTCCCACGCAGGAGCGCCTGGTCGTCGGCGAGCAGCACCCGGATGGTCATGGACGGTCTCCTTCGTCGGCAGGCTCGGGCGTGACAGAGGTCGTGCCGGTGACGTCGGTCCCTGAGGACGGTGCGACGCTCCCGGGGTCCTCGCTGGTGGTCTCGTGGTCGGTCGCGTCCTCCGACCTCCCCGCCGGGAGGGTGGCGACGACCTCGAACCTGTCGTCCGCGATCTCCCCGACCCGCAGACCGCCCCCAGCCGCGAGGGCCCGCTCGCGCATGCCGATGAGCCCGTGCCCGGTCCCCGGGGCGGCGGTCCGCCGCTCGCCGGCCGCGAGCGCCGCGTTGACCACGCGCAACCGCACACCTGCCTCGCTCCACGCGAGGGACACCTCGACGGGCATGCCGGGTGCGTGCTTCGCCGCGTTGGTCAGGGCTTCCTGGACGATCCTGTAGGCCGCCAGGTCGGCGTGCTGCCCGAGCGTCCCGCGGCGCCCGGACTCCTGGACGGTGACTGGTGTGCCCGTCGACCTGTGGGACTCGACGAGCTCGTCGAGGGCGTCGATCCCGGGGACCGGACGCATCGGACCACCGGGTCCCGTCGCGTCGTCAGGGTCCCGTGCGGGGCTCGCAGCGTCGTACCGGAGCAGACCGATCGTCGCGCGGAGCTCGTCGATCGCGCGGCTCGTGTGCCGGGTGATGTCGCGCAGGGCGTGGGCCGCCGCCTGCGGCTGGGTCTCGAGGAGGTACTCGGCGACACCCGCCTGCGCGTTGACGAGCGTGAGGTTGTGGGCGAGCACGTCGTGCAGCTCGCGGGCGATCCGGAGACGCTCTTCCATGACGGCCTCCCCGGTCTCGCGCTCGCGACGTCGGAGCTCTCGTTCCCGCGCGTCACGACGTCCGGCCCGCCACGCGCCGATCGCTGCCGCAGTCACGACGAGGTAGAAGACGACGAGGTCCGTCAGCGCGGTGACGCTCCCGTGGGCGAGCAGGCCGGCGACCATGAGGACGCCGCCTGCTGCGACACCGGCGCCCCACCCCAGGCGGCGCGACGACCTGGCTGCGACGGTGTACGCGGCGAGCATCGTCCCGAGAGGGACCGGCTGGAAGGCCCCCATCCCCTCGGTGCGTTCGGCGATCCCGTCAGGTACTGCGAGGAACACGAGGATGCAGACCTCGATCGCCACGACGCAGCCCAGCACGAGCACCGGACGCAGCGTCCGGAGGGACAGCACAGCCGTCGACAGCAGGACGAGCACCACGAGCGCTGAGCCGGGCATGGTGGGACTGCCGGTCCGGACGATCGCCGTGGTGAGCATCGCCGCGAGCGCCGCGACTGTCACGCACCAGGTGACCGCTGTCGGCCGGCTCCGACGCACCGGCAGTCCGGGCTGAGGCATGCGGGCACCTCTCGGGTCGTGGGCTGGCGGTGGTCGTGCGGGCGGCAGAGCAGGAGGACGGCCGAGCGGATGGACGTGCTGCCGACGGGCGAGCCGCTGGCGGTCGTCTGTCCGGTCGGGCTCCACTGTGCCAGGTGGGCCCCAGGCCGTCATCGTCCGTGGGTGGCAGTCTGTGTACAGCAGGCGCGGTACACAGGCTGCCAGCAGGCTGCTCCGTTCAGGCGAGGTTCAGCAAGTCCCGTCATCATGGTGCAGGTACGGGTCGCCCGACCGCCCGAGACCGTCCCTGGACGCGCTCCCCCACCTCGACCCCCTGCCCCCTCACCGGCGGCACGGGCCGATCTGCAGGAGAACCATCGATGATCACCGCCGCAGCGTCAGACCACGGCTTCACAGGCCTCACAGGGTGGGCCGCAGACCTCTTGCTGTCCGTCGGGGACATCGGCATCGGCCTCCTCGTGCTCGTCGAGGTGGTCGTCCCACCGATCCCGAGCGAGGCGATCCTCCCCTTCGCCGGGTACCTCACGCAGTCGGGGTCGTTGAGCCTCGTCGGGCTCATCGTCTACAGCACGATCGGTGCGTGGCTCGGAGGGCTCGTCTACTACGGCGTCGGCCGCGCCCTCGGCATGGAGCGCGCCGTGCGGCTCGTGGCCGCGACCCGCCTCATCACCCGCGACGACCTCGACCGCGGTGTCACATGGTTCGAGCGCCACGGCCGACCGTCGGTGTTCTTCGGGCGCATGATCCCGGGCGTCAGGTCGGTCATCTCCATCCCCGCAGGCGCCTCCCGCATGAACCTCGTGACCTTCAGCGTCCTCACCATGCTCGGCAGCGGGCTGTGGAACGGGATGCTCATCGGCGTCGGCGCCGCTCTCGGCTCGGAGCACGAACGCCTCGAGAAGTACCTCGGGTACGTAGACCTCGTCGTCTACGCAGCGCTGGCGCTAGCCGTCGGCGTCCTCGTCTGGCGGCGGGTCCGCGAGGCCCGCAGCGCACGGTCGACGGCGCAGCCGTCGGTCTACACCTCTTCGGAAGGACCGTCATGAGCATGTTCTCCAAGCTGACCCGTCTGGCTCAGAAGGGCCTCGCCGCCCAGCAGGGGTCCGCCTCGCGCGGGTCCGGCGCAGCTCCTGGCGCAGGCAAGGCCGGCTGGCAGGACCTCGTTCGGACCGCGGCCGACGCGCTGACCGGCGACTCGTCGTCCGAACGCGACGGCCAGCCGCGCACAGGCTCCGAGCCTGGGGCCCGGCCGGCTGCAGGTGCTCCCGCTGGTCAGCGTCGCACGGCCTCCAGCCCGGGGCACCCGTCGACTCCCGCAGGCGCAGGGCGGGCCACGACCCACGTCAGCGACGCCGACAAGGCCGCCGTCGCGCGGTACGACTACCTGCTCCAGACGGCCGACCCGCACCAGGTCGAGCAGGTTCACCGCGAGGCCTTCGAGCGCCTGACACCCGCGCAGCGGTCGCAGATCGAGGCGCGGATGCAGGCCGAGCTCCCGGCCGGCGAGCAGCCGCGGTCTGCCGGGACCGACGACCTTGCCCGGGCTGCCGCACGCACCGAGGCCCGCCAGCCCGGGACGCTCAAGGGCCTGCTGGCCCGCGCCGGTGGGCGTGGCAGCGGTCCCGCGAGCGGGTCGGCGGGTGGGTCACAGGGCGTGTCACAGGGCGGCTTCGGCAAGGGCGCGCTCGTCGGTGGCGCCGCAGCCGGTGCTGCCGGGCTCGCGGCCGGCGGGCTCCTCACCGCCGTGGCCGGGGGCGCGGTCCTCAGCTCCGTGGCCGGGCCGCTCCTCGAGCAGGCCGTCGGGAACGGGATCGACTTCGACGCCCTCGGCAGCGCGGTCGACCTCGACGGGATCGCCAACGGCCTCGAAGGCCTCGGCGGGCTGGACGTGGCGGGCGGTGTCGAGGAGCTCACGAACGGTGCGGGTGAGGCTGTCTCGGGCTTCGGCGAGCAGATCAAGGACCTGGGCTCGGGCTTCGGGCTCCCGGGGCTCGACGACCTGCTCGGGCGCTGAGCCCCGACGGCCCCAGACCGGCGCCCGCTAGAGTGGTCGGTGCCATGGACAACAAATTCAGCCCGAACCCAGCCATCCCCCTCGACCTCCCGACCGGCGAGCGCATCGCTGCCGCCGTCGAGCACTACGGCGAGCAGAACGTCGCTCTCAACGCCGTGACGCTCCTGCGTGGGGAGAACGCGGGCAAAGACTTCCTGCTCTACGCGGGAGGTCGCCACGGGCTCGGCATCCTCGACGGTGCACCCACGCTGTACTGGCCCGCGCTCTGGGGCGCTCGCGCGCTCCTGCACGTCTGGGACGACTCGGCCGCCCCGGCCGTCATCACCGGTCTGGGCGACCAGGCGTGGCGCGTGCGCGAGATGTGCGCGCGGGTCGTGCTGATGCGCGACCTCCCGGCGGTCCCTGAGCTGGTCCGCCTGACGACCGACCAGAATGCACGCGTGCGCGCCGCGGCACTGCGTGCGCTCGCCGCCCAGGGCTCCGCGGAGCACCAGGCCGTCATCGCGCGACGCTTCAGCGACCCGGACAAGTCCGTGCGCCCCGTCGCCCAGCAGGCCCGCGACACCCTTGCCGCGCGTCTGGCCGCAGCCTCCGAGTAGGGCTAGGCCACGCCCCTCAGGGCAGCAGCAGGCGCACGTGCTGCGCGACCCCGTCGAGGATCTCCTCGACGGAGCGGTCCGCGGTGATGGTGGGGGCCATCGCCAAGAACATGATCCCTGAGACGACGGCGGCCCGGGCACGGGCGTCGTCGGGCGTCGTCCTGCCCTCGCGGCCCAGCACGTCGGCGATCGCGGCCTCTGTGCGGGCGTTGAGCTCGAGCGCCTCCCGGTGGTGCGGCTCGTCAGGGTCGCCGAAGACCATCTCGCGCAGGTAGGTGCGCCCGTTGTCGACCTGCTTGCGGTTGCACTCCACGACAGGCCGGACGATCGCCATGACAGCCTCGAGGGGGTCGTCGAGCCCGGCGGCCGCCTCGGCCCCGCGGACCAGCGCGTCGGTGTAGGTCGAGTTCTGGACCAGGAGCAGCAGCTCGCCCTTGTTCTTCGCGTAGAGGAACAGGGTCCCGGTGCCGATGTCGGCGGCGTCGGCAATCTCCTGCGTGGTGACCTCGTCGACCCCGCGCTCGGCGAAGAGCCGGCTCGCGGCGTCCGTGATGCGCCGCAGCTTCTCCTGCTTGTTGCGCTCGCGCCGACCGGGCTGCTGAGGGTCGGGTGACATGGCTGCCGTCCTCCGGGAATAGATGTTGATTGCGCTCAGTTATGAGCATAGTCGCTACCGGTTCCACTCGGAAGCGACCGCCATCTTCCCACGACACCACGAAGATCCTCGCTCGGCCGCACACCCCTCATGACACCCCCACCCCGCAGCGCCGAAGCGCGCCGGGGCCACCCGAAAGAGAGCTCACCATGCCTGCACTCCACGGAGCAGTCGTCCTCGTCACCGGAGCGAACGGAGGCATCGGGACGCACTTCGTCCACGACGCCCTCGCCCGCGGTGCCAGCAAGGTCTACGCGAGCGCCCGGAACCCCCGCGAGTGGGACGACGAGCGCATCGTGCCCCTCACCCTCGACGTGACCGACGGGGCGTCGATCGCCGCGGCCGTCGCGGCCGCTCCTGACGTCACGGTCCTGGTCAACAACGCCGGTGCGTCGGTGTCCTCCCCCGGGATCCTCAGCCACACCGACGAGGAGATCCGGTCGAACGTCGAGACCAACTTCCTCGGCCCGCTCTTCCTCGCCCGTGCCTTCGCGCCCGTCCTCGTCGCGAACGGGTCCTCCGTGATCGTCGACATCCACTCGGCTCTGGCCTGGTACGCGGTCTCGGGGATCTACAGCGCCACCAAGGCTGCCCTGTGGTCGGCCACCAACTCGCTGCGGATCGAGCTCGCCCCGCAGGGCGTCCACGTCGTCGGGGTCCACGTCGGCTACGTCGACACCGCGATGGCCGCGCACTCGACCGATCCCAAGCTCGACCCGGCTGACCTGGTCCGCCAGGTCCTCGACGCCGTCGAGGCCGACGAGTACGAGGTCCTCGCCGACCAGACCTCCGTCCAGCTCAAGGCCGCCCTGAGCGCACCGCTCGAGGCGCTCTACCCGGAGCTCGCGAGGACCACCACAGGCACCGAGCGCGCCGAGGCCTGACCGCTGGGCTGTGCCGCCGGCGCGGAGACGACATCTCCTGCCGGCGGCATCGTCGTGCCCAGACGGTGCCGCCGGCAGGAGGTGTCGACGCTGCTCGCCCTCATGGGCGGCATCGGGCACCCCCGGGAGAGCGCTGCGCGCGGCTCGCCGAGGAGAGCGCAGCACGAGGCGCGGCCGGTCGAGAGCACAGCACGAGGCCCGGTCCACCGCAGGGTGGCACCGGGCCTCGTGCACGCTCGTCGCGCTCAGGGTGCGAGGAACCTCGCCGCGACGGGGGCGAACTCTTCGTGGTGCTGGAAGATGCCGCCGTGGCCGGAGCCCGGGTAGATGATCAGCTCGGAGCCGGCGATCCGACGGTGCAGGTCCTCGGAGAGCACCGAGGGGACCATGCGGTCGTTGTCTCCGTTGGCGATGAGCGTCGGCTGGGTGATGACCGACAGGTCCGAGGGGGCCGATCGGCCGAACTTCTTGATCGCGCTGAGCTGCGTCTGGAACGCCTTGGTGGAGATCTTCGCGTCCCGGTCGACCGTGCGCTCGCCGAGCCGCTGCACGAAGGCCTTCGCAGCGCGCTTGCCGGTCGCGTCCCGGTTGAAGAAGAGGAACTCCTTGGGGTCGGAGCGGGTCAGCGTGGCGCGCAGGACGTCGTAGTAGGTGGTCCGCACAACCTTGTCCATGTCCTTGCCACCCCGGGGACCGGTCCCGGTGAGCACGAGCCTGCGCACGAGCTCGGGGTGCTTGACCACGAGGTCCTGCGCGATCATCCCGCCCATCGAGAACGAGAAGATGTCGATCGTCTCGTGCCCCAGGGCCTTGATGAAGGTGTAGGCGTCGTCCGCCGCCTCCTCGATCGTCTTCGGGACGCTGCCCGTGGACGCCCCGACCCCACGTTGGTCGAAGGTGATGACGTGACGCCCCTGCGCGATCGGGTCCACGATGCGCGGGTCCCAGTTGTCGAGCGTCGCGGCGAGGTGGACGAAGAACACGACGGGGATGCCGCCCTTCGGCCCGAGCTCGCGGTAGGCGTAGGTGACGCCGCCCGCCGTGACGGTCCGGGCCGGGGCCTGCGCGTACGAGGTGATGACGGGTTCGTCGTGAGTGCTCATGACGGGTCTCCTGCGGGGTGCGACGGGACCGTGACGACAGCCTTGCCCCGGATGCCGCCCTTCACCAGCGCGGCGAGCGCATGCGGGGTCTCGTCGAAGGTCGAGACCTTGCCGACCACGGGGCGCAGGACACCTGAGTCGACGAGGGCGGCGACCTGGCGGAGCTGCTCGCCGCTCGGGCCCATGAAGAGGAACTCGTAGGTGACGCCGAGCTTCTTGGCCTGCTTGCGGACCTTCCGGCTGAGGGCCGTGATCGCCAGGCGCAGCACGGGGTTGAGCCCTGCCTCGCGCGCGAAGGCCGGGTCGGGAGGACCGGAGATGCCGATGGCCTTCCCACCGGGCCGGAGGACGCGCAGCGACTTCTCGAGGTTCTCGCCGCCGAGGCTGTCGAGCACCAGGTCGTATCCGCTCAGCTGGGCCTCGAGGTCCTGCGAGCGGTAGTCGATGACGACGTCGGCGCCGAGCTCCCGCACGAAGTCCACGTTCGAGGCGCTGGCCGTGGTCGCGACCGTCGCGCCGAGGTGCTTGGCCAGCTGGATCGCGACGGAACCGACACCACCGGCGCCGGCGTGGATCAGCACCTTCTGCCCAGGACGGACCGTGCCCTTGACCACGAGCGCCTGCCAGGCGGTGAGCGCGACGAGCGGCAGCGACCCGGCCTCCTCGACGGTGATCGAGGTCGGCGCGAGTGCGAGGTCCTGCTCGGCGACGGCGACACGCTCGGCGAAGGTGCCGATCTGGTCCTTGCCGGGGCGGGCGTAGACCTCGTCGCCCACCGCGAAGCCCCGGACCTGGGAGCCGACGCGGACGACGGTCCCCGCGACGTCGTGCCCCAGGATCAGCGGGAACTTGTACGGGAGGATCTGCTTGAACTCGCCCTCGCGGATCTTCTCGTCGAGCTGGTTCAGCCCGGCCGCCCGGACCTGGACGAGGACGTCGCGGTCCCCGACGGTGGGCTCGGGGACGTCCGCCTCGCTCAGCGGGCCCTTGTACGACGTGACGACGAACGCTCTCATGGTGTCTTCTCCTGGTCGTGGTGCGTGGTGGAGGGGCGACGGAGGTGGTCGAGCATCATGGCGACCACCTGCCGTCCGTGCTGCGCGACGGCGCCGTGGCCGGCGTCGGGGAGGATGTGCACGTCGACCGAGGGCAACCTGCCGGCGAGCTCGTCTGCGTCGACCGGGGGCACCAGGACGTCGCTCTCGCCGTGGAGGACGAGCACGGCGGTGGTGACCACCGAGAGGTCCTGCGCCGGGAGCGATCCCCAGCGGCGGACGGCGCCGAGCTGCGCCCGCAGGACCGCGAGCGTGACTGCGGCGTCACGGTCCGTCGTGCGCTCCTCGAGCCGCGCGAGGTAGGCCTTCGCTGCGGAGCGTCCCGTGGGAGTCCGTGTGAAGAAGAGGACCTCTTTCGGGTCCCGGCGCGTGAGCAGCGCCCGCAGGGTCCCTGCGACCATCACCCGAGGCAGCCGCGCGAGGCCGCTGCTGCCCGTGGGGCCCGAGCCCGCGAGGACGAGCCTGTCGACGAGGTGGGGCGCCCGGACGGCCACGGCCTGGGCGACCATCCCACCCATCGACTGCCCGAAGAGGTCGACTCGCTCGTGGCCGAGGGCCTCGACGACGGCGACGACGTCAGCAGCCATCGCCTCGATGCTGCGCTGCACCTGGCCCGTCGACGCGCCGACGCCGCGGTAGCCGACGGCGACGACGTGCCGCTCCTCGGCGAGCCCGTCCATGATGCGCGGGTCCCAGTCGTCGAGGTTCGCACCGAGGTGCGTCAGCGCGACGAGGGGGACGCCGGTCCGTGGTCCGAGCTCGCGGTAGACGATGTCAGCCCCGGCTGCCGAGACCGTCGACGTCGGGACGTCTACCCATCTCTGTGCTGTCCGCTGCTCTCCCACGTCGCCCTCCTGGGTCTTCTGGTCGTCGACTGATTCGAGTTGACTCAATACTGAGCGCACTCAGAACGTCTGTCAAGGGAGGATCCCGGGGATCTCGGCCAGGGACGCCGCCACTCTCGCTCACGTCGTCCGCGCGATCCTCCACCTCTCCATGACAGCGACACGCTCCGAGGGACGGAGCACCGAAGACGTGCTCGCCCGCATCAGGGCCCAGGTCCGGGCGACGGTCGGGCCGCGGACCGCCGAGGCCCTCTACACCCGCTGACGTGCAGGGACCGAGCCGAAGGGCTCACGCGGTCCCAGGTCTGGCTTGGCATGGTGGGGGACAACCCCCACCACCAGGCCGCTCCGCACCCTCCAGGGCGCGGAGCGGACCGAAGCCGCGCCCGACGACGGCTCAGAGCGGGGGCACCGCTCCACGAGAGGAACGACCATGCACGCACCGCTCTCCCTGCCCGCGCACCCACCGACGGCCGCCGCCCAGACCCCGCAGGCTCGATCATGAGCACCGAAGCCGCAGGTACGTCCCTCCTGCAGGTCACCGTCGTCACCCCTGAGGGCGAGCTCTGGTCCGGCGCAGCGACGGCGGTGACGGTCCCGGCTGCGACCGGGTCCCTCGGCATCCTCCCTCGCCGGCAGCCGCTCGCGACCGAGCTCAGGAACGGCACCGTCTCGATCCACACACCCTCGGGCGACTCCGCGAGCTGCACGGTGACCGGCGGGTTCGTGGTCGTCGACCAGGACGAGGTCACCGTGATCGCCGACGGGGTCGAGACGCCCGCCGAGCGTTGACGCAGTCCTCGCGACGCCCGAGCTGCGACCGAGACTAGGAGCAGACCGGCGTCCCGGACGGGCGCAGCTCGGCCGGGTGGGGCGGGGCGAGGCGAGGCGAGGTGCACCTCGGCTCGGCTCGGTGCGGTGCGGGATGCGGCGCGCCTCAGGGCGCGGCAAGGTGGGGGCGATGGATCACACCACAGCACAGGGGCTCCTGACGGCGCGTCGAGCCGAGCTTGTCCTCGAGCTCGAGCGTGCCGACTCCGACCTCGACTCCGCCCGCTCGGCCAAGACCGACGGCACGGACGACGACGAGCACGACCCAGAAGGCGCGACCACGTCAGCGCAGTGGTCGCACGCCACGGGCATGCGGCGGTCGGTCCTGTCGCAGATCGACGAGGTCGACCTCGCGCTCGCCCGGGTACGACAAGGCACCTATGGGACGTGCACCCGGTGCGGCCGTGCCATCGCCGACGGGCGCCTCGAGGCGAGGCCGGCGGCCGCTCTCTGCATCATCTGTGCGCGGGAGCTCTCGGACTGAGACACGCCGCGCCACAGCGGCCGCAGGACCGCGGTCTCGTCAGACAACCGTGGCGTCGCCGGACGAACGCGGCCTCCACGGAGGAGCGCGGTCCCGCCAGGTTGACACGGGCCCGTCAGATGAGCGCGGTCCAGTCAGGTGGGCACAGGCCCGTCAGACCAGCCCCGTCCCGTCAGACGAGCGCAGGCTCCGGGAGGACCCCGTGGACCACGAGGTGGTTCCTGATCTCGGCGGTCACCTCGTCCGCCAGCTCCTCGAAGAACCCGTGCCTGTATCCGGGGTAGGTCGTGAGGTCAGCGCCAGGGATGTGCTCGGCGAGCCGCTCTGCATTCACGACGGGTGTCATGAGGTCGTCGTCGCCGTGCAGCACGAGCGTCGGTGCGGTGATCTGCCCGAGCTCAGCCGAGGCGTCGTGACGTCCGCTCACCCTGAGGTGGGCTCGGGCCTCTGCGCGACTCATCGTGGGATCACCGAGCAGGTGACTCCGCTCGGGGGTCCCAGGCCACTGCGGTGTGTAGAAGAGGTCGTGGAGGACCCGGCGGCCCTCGCCCGGTTCCGCGCGGGCGATCGAGAGACGGGTCTCCGTGCTGCGCTCGACAGCCAGCTCACCACCGGGGGACGTGCAGGCGAGGACCAGCGCCGACACGAGGCCGGGCCTGCTGATCGCCAGCTTCTGCGCGATGCGTCCGCCCATGGACGTCCCGTAGACAGCCGCGCTGGTGATGTTGAGGTATCCCAGGACGTCTGCGACGTCGTCAGCAAAGGTGTCGGTCGTCCATTCTTCGACAGGCCCACGGCTGCCGCCGGTTCCGCGGTAGTCGATCGTCAATGTGCTCAGGCTGTCCTCGAAGCGCTCGCGAAGTCCCGTCCACCACCTGTGGGAGTTTGCCTGGCCCTGCAGGAGGACAAGGGTAGGGGCGCCCTTGGGGCCGCCCCGCTGCGCGCGAAGCTCAAAACCGTCACGTGCGAAGACGGTCAGCGTGGTCAGAGTCATCCCACGACCGTAGACCCGCACGCACACCGACATGCCGCTCTAGGACGTTCCCTTCATCACTCAGGGGTCGATCTGGCGTTCTCTTCGTCACTCTTGAACGCTGGCCCCGGGGCCAGCTCGAGTGACGAAGAACGAGGGATCTGCAGCACGACGACTGCAGACGTGCGACGTGCGACGTGCGACGTCAAAGTACCCGGGTACGACAAGAGCCCACCCCTCGAAAGGGGTGGGCTCTTGTTGAATGGTTGTCCGGCGGCGACCTACTCTCCCACACAGTCTCCCGTGCAGTACCATCGGCGCAGAGGGGCTTAGCTTCCGGG
>NZ_JACBYE010000052.1 GCF_013415325.1 Sanguibacter inulinus
GGCTCGGGCTCGGGCTCGGGCTCGGGCTCGGGCTCGGGCTCCTCGATCGTGAGCTCAGGAGCGGTCGTGCCAGGCGCGGCTCCGGCGACCTCGTCGGTGCCGGTGCTGGCACCCGTGTCGGTACCGGTCCCCTTGGCGGCGTCGACCACCGCGCTCTCCTGCACGGCCGGGGGCTCTGCGACCAGCTCGGCAGCGTCCGCAGGCCCGGCAGGATCTTCGGGCTCGGCGGCGTCCGCTGGTACGGCGGCGGCGCGGGTCTCGACGACGATCTTCTCTGCCTCCGCCTTCTCGACCGCCACAACGTCGTCGGCCTGGCGAGCAGCCGCTTCTTCGGGCATCGGCGCGTCGGGGACGGAGATGCCCTCGAGGGCCATCCGGACGAGCGTGCGGGCGTCGGCGGGCAGCGGGGCGAGCGGGCGCGGGAGCTCCCCGGCGTCGAGACCGAGCATCTGCGCGATGCTGTGGGCCGTCCGGATGCCGCCGTACTGGCGCACGATGATCGACAGCGGTGTCAGCTGGCGCTGGAGGACACGGGCGTGTGGCGCGTGCCCTGAGGTCGCGGCCTGGGCGATCGCGACGCAGATCTCGGGGAGCACACCGGCCAGGCCGGAGTGCCAGGCCGTCGCGCCGGCGAGGAGCACCTGGGCTCCGTGACCGTCGCCGCTGAAGCCCCAGTCGATCTGACGGGCCGTGCGCGGGGGCATCGCCGCGGCGATGCGGTCCATGCGGTCCTTGGCGTCGGTCGCGTTCGCGGCGCGGTCCTTGAACCCGGCGACGGCGCTGAGGCGGCCGATCTTGGTCAGCTGCTCGACGGAGAACCTGTGACCCGTGGTCGAGGGGTTGTTGTAGACCCAGAGCGGGATCTCGGTGGCTGCCGAGGCGTCCTTGTACAGGCCGTAGATCTCGTCGAAGGTCAGCGGCTGGTAGGCCATCGGCTGGAGGAGCGCGCCGCTCGCACCGACGCTGTGCGCCTCGGCGAGGTTCGCCAGGACCTCGGCGGTGCTCAGGGCACCGACACCGACGATCACCGGGGCACGCCCGTCGGCGACCTCGACGGCGCTGCGGGTGATGCGCTTGCGGGCCGAGCGCGGCATGTAGGCGAAGCCACCCGTGCTGCCCAGCACACCGACGGCGTTCGCGCCTGCACTGATCGCCGAGTCGACCAGCTGCTCGAAGGACGAGGTCAGCAGACGCCCGTCCTCCCCACGGGGGGTCAGCGGGTACGCGACGAGTGGTCCGATCGTGGGCATCGATTCAGAGTAGCGATATTGCTCGGCTCGCGTGCGGATGAAAACCCCTGCGTTCATTGGAAGTCTCGTGAAGTTGTCGTGACCTGCAAGGACAGGGCCGAGAGGTGCTCGGCGACCAGGTTGGTAGCACCGTCGTTGCGTTCCAGCCGCCCTCGGACCACGAGAGCCGCAGAAGTTCGCGCCACACGCCTGAACCGCTGCCACAGGCCCGGTGAGCAGATGACGTTCAGCTGGCCGGTCTCGTCCTCCAGTGAGAGGAAGGTCACACCTCTCGCGGTGCCGGGTCGTTGCCTGTGCGTCACCACGCCACCGACGGCGACACGCCGTCCTTCGTCGGCCGTGGTGCACTCCGCGACGGTGATCGCACCGATCCGCAGGAGCGCCGGGCGCGCGTACTGCGTGGGGTACGACTCGGTCGTCACCCCTGTCGCCCACGTGTCGGCGACGGCGGTCTCGATCTCGCTCATGCCCGGGAGCATCGGGGCAGCCACCCCGACGGAGACCCCCGGCAAGGTGTCGGGCCGCTCCTGCGCGAGGGCGCCGGCAGCCCAGAGCGCCTCGCGGCGCTCGACGCCGAGGCAGTCGAGCGCCCCGGCGGTCGCGAGGGCCTCGAGCTGGGCCGTGCTCAGGCGCACCCGTCGGGCGAGGTCGCGCAGGTCGACGAAGTCACCGTGCTCGGTGCGCTCGGTCACGATCTTCTCGGCGACCTCTGCGGTCACCGTGCGCACCGACGAGAGCCCCATCCGGACCGCCAGACCGCGGGTCCCGCTCCCCGGGGACTGCTCGACCGCCGCCTGGACCTGCGAGGCGAGCAGGTCGGGGCGCAGCACCTCGACGTCGTGGCGGCGCGCGTCGGCGACGAGGGACTGCGGGGAGTAGAAGCCCATCGGCTGGGCGGCCAGCAGGCCCGCGTAGAAGGCCTCGGGGTGGTGCACCTTGAGCCAGGCGCTCGCGTAGACCAGGTACGCGAAGGAGTAGGCGTGGGACTCGGGGAAGCCGAAGTCGGCGAAGCCCTTGAGCTTGTCGAAGATCTCCTCGCCTGCGACGCGGTCGATGCCCTTCTTCTCCATGCCGCTCAGCAGGCGCTCGTGCAGCGCCTCCATCTTCTCGGTCGAGCGCTTGGAGCCCATCGCACGGCGCAGCGCGTCGGCCTCGGTCGGGCTGAAGTCCGCCAGGTCGATCGACATCTGCATGAGCTGCTCCTGGAACAGCGGGACACCGAGGGTCTTGCCGAGGGACTTCTCGAGGAGCGGGTGCAGGTAGGTCACCTTCTCGCGCCCGCGCTTGCGGTTGATGTAGGGGTGCACGGAGTTGCCCTGGATGGGCCCGGGGCGGATGAGGGCGACCTCGATGACGATGTCGTAGAAGCAGTCCGGCTGCAGGCGCGGCAGGGTCGAGATCTGCGCGCGCGACTCCACCTGGAACACCCCGATCGTGTCCGCAGCGCACAGCAGCCTGTACACCCCGGGGTCTTCCTGCGGCAGGCCGTGCAGCGTGAGCTCGACACCCTCGTGGGTGCTCACCTGCTCGAAGGCGATGCGCAGCGCTGTGAGCATGCCGAGGCCGAGCAGGTCGAACTTGACCAGACCGGCGTCGGCGCAGTCCTCCTTGTCCCACTGCAGGACCGTGCGCCCCGGCATGCGCGCCCACTCGACAGGGCACACCTCGATCACCGGGCGGTCGCACATGACCATGCCGCCCGAGTGGATGCCGAGGTGCCGCGGCAGCCTCAAGAGCCTCTCGGCGAGGGCGACGACGGCATCCGGGATGTCTTCGGTGTCGCGCTGGGGGGCGTAGCCGCCCTTGACCCACATGCCCTCGCGCGCCATCGCCCTGTCGTCGCGGGCTGTCGGCTCCACGAGCGGGTCCCGGATGCGCTCGCGCTGCTCGAGCGCCCCGTAGGGCTTGCCCTCGGGCATCCCTGAGTGCGCAGTCTCGGGTGATGACGGTGCAGGTGGCGCGGGCCGCAACGACCCCCAACGCTCGATCTGCTTGCTCCACGCGTCCTGCTGGCCGGTGTCGTAGCCGAGCGCGCGGGCGGCGTCGCGCACAGCAGACCTCGGCCTGTACGAGATGACGTTGGCGACCTGGGCGGCGTGCCGGCGCCCGAAGGTGTCGAAGACGTGCTGGATGACCTCTTCGCGTCGCTGCGACTCGATGTCGACGTCGATGTCGGGCGGCCCGTCACGCTCGGGCGCGAGGAAGCGCTCGAAGAGCAGCCCGTGGGCGACGGCGTCGACGGCGGTGATCCCGAGCGCGTAGCAGACGGCCGAGTTGGCCGCGGAGCCGCGCCCCTGGGCGAGGATCCCGTTGACCCTGCAGAACTCGACGAGGTCGTAGACGACGAGGAAATAGCCGGGGAAGGTGAGGTCTTCGATGATCCGCAGCTCGTGGTCGATCTGCGCGTAGGCCCCGGGGACCCGCTCGGACTCGCGCGGTCCGTACCTGGCGAGGGCTCCGCGCCGGACGAGCTCGCGCAACCAGGTGGCCTCGGTGTGACCGGCCGGCACGGGGTAGGGCGGCAGGTTCGGGGCGACGAGCGCGAGGTCGAAGGCGCACTCGGCGCCGAGCCTGGCGGCTGCGGTCACGGCCTCGGGGTGGGCGCTGTGGCGCACCAGCATCTCGCTCGCCGAGCGCAGGTGCGCCGACGGCGCACCGGGCAGCCACCCGTCCATGTCGTCGAGGCTCGAGCGGGCCCGGACGGCGGCGAGGGCCGCGGCGAGGTCGGCGTCGCGCGGGTGGGCGTAGTGCGCAGCCGTCGTGGCGACCAGGTCGACGCGGGCGGCCTGGGCGAGCGCGGCGAGGTGGTTGTTGCGCTCGTCGTCGTAGGGGTCGCCGGTGCTGGTGATCTCGACGGCGACGTTGTCCCGGCCGAAGGTGGCGACCAGACGGTCGAGCTCGGTCGCCGCGCCGCGGGGGTCCCAGTCCGGGCCTGGCCCCAGGGCGCTGCGCACGGCCCCCTTGCGGCACCCTGTCAGCACGAGCCACTGGCCGTCGGCGCGCGCACCGAGCTCGTCGAGGGTGTGGTCGGCGGCGCCCTTGCGGCCCGTCGAGAGGTGCCCCTCGGCGATCGCGGACGACAGGTTGCGGTATCCCTGGGGTCCCCGGGCGAGGACCAGCAGGTGCTCCGAGCGAGGGTCGGGGACACCTGTCGGCGCGTCGAGGGTGCCTGCGGCGTCGGGCAGGTGCAGCTCGGCCCCGAAGATCGTCGGCAGGCCGAGCTGGCGGGCGGCCTCGGCGAAGCGCACGACGCCGTAGAGACCGTCGTGGTCGGTCAGCGCGAGGGCTGTGAGACCGAGGCGGTGGGCCTCGGCGGCCAGCTCTTCGGGCTGGTTGGCCCCGTCGAGGAAGCTGAAGGCGCTGTGGGCGTGGAGCTCGGCGTACTCGGGCCGGGCTGGCGGGCGGGTGCTGTGGGTCATGTCAGGGCTTCAGTCGTAGAGGGCTTCGCAGGTCCACTGCCCGCCTGTGCAGGCGAGCAGCAGGGCTGTGTCGTCGTCGAGGACGACCTGCACGTACACACGGCGCTGGGCGGTCTCGCCCCACCACCGTTCGGCGAGCGGCCAGGGGCCAGCCCACCCGGTGACCCTGTGCCGTCCGGACGCGGTGACGAGCACGGCGGGCTCGCCGCTCGTCGCGAGCCGCACGTTCACCAGCACCGGCTCCCCCTGGGCGTCGAGCAGGGTGACGTCGGCGGGCTCGGCGGGCACGGTGGCAGGGGCGGGCTGGGGCAGCTGCCCGGGCCAGGGTCTGTCGAGGGCGCGGGGCGCAGGGTGGGCGTCCCCCCACGGCACGAGGTGCACCTGGTCGCGGGCGCTGCGTCCGCCCTGGAGGGTGGCGCTGAGCACGCCGTCACCGCCGAGGATGCCCTGGACACGCTCGGTGACGCGCCGGGCGCGGAGCTCGTCGCCGCTCGCCGCGCCCCACAGCCGGCCCTGCTGGGCACCGGCGGCGACCACACCCTCGGCGGTGATCGCGAGGCGCACCAGCGGAGACGGCTCGGGGTCACCCTCGCCGCGGACCCCGGTGGCCGACAACCAGCCTTCGAGCTGCCAGCGCACCCTGTCGGTGATGCGCGCGGCGGACAGCCCGCCGAGCGCGCCGTCGTCGGTGCGCCAGGTGCGCGAGAGCGCGAGCCCGGACTCCGTGTGGGCGCTGATGCGCAGCCGGGAGCAGGTGACAGAGCGCTCGAGGACGAGGGCGTAGAGGTCTTCGGCGAGCGAGCGCGCGACGAAGGCCGCGGTGTCGACGCGCTCGACGGGCGGGTCGAGGGCTGTCTCGACGCCGATGTCGGGCTCGATCCGGCGGCGGGCCGGTGGGCGCAGGTCGGCGCCGCGCGCCATGCGGTGCGCCCAGCGCCCGCGCTCACCGAAGCGGGTGTGGACGTCGGCCTCGGCGAGGGCGCTGAGGTCGGCGAGGGTGCGCAGACCGAGCCTGGTCCACAGGTGCACGAGCTCACGCGTCTCGTCCACGGCGTCCGGGCTGGTCGCGGCGTGCAGCAGCGCGTCGAGCGGGTGCGTCGCGAGGAACTGGGCCGTCTGACCGGGCGGGAGCAGCAGGGCCGTGCGTGCGGCGAGCAGGGAGGCGAGGATCCCGTCTGCGATGCCGACCTGGCTCTCGTTCCCTGTGCGCTCGGCGACGGTCTCGACGAGACGCCGCGCGAGCTCCTCCTCCGAGCCGTGGTAGCGGCTGGCGCCGAGGGCAGGCAGCAGGATCAGGCCGGGCCGTGCGATCTCCAGCCCGGCGACCAGGGTCTCGACGGCGACGGCGACGGGCTCGAAGTCGCGCGTGTCGCGGGCGTCATCGACGGGCAGCAGCTCGAGCTCGGGGCAGCACTCCTGCGCCGTGCGCAGGCGCATGCCGCGGCGGACGCCCTGGCTGCGGGCCGGCGCAGAGCTCGCGACGATCCGTCGTCCGTCGTGCACGGCCGCGGGCTGCTGGGCCGGCACCTCGGCCGCACGCATCGCGGCGACGACGGGCCAGTCGGGCACCCACACCACGGCGGTGCGGTGGGCTGAGGCCCCCGGGACGTGCCGGGTGGCTGCCGCGCTGGTCGACGTGGCAGCAGCCGGGTGAGCGCCCGTCGGCTGAGTACCTGCAGGGTGGGGGCCTGCAGGGTGCGCACCGGTCGGTCGGGCGTCGGCAGGGCTCGCGTCGGCCGGGCTGGCGTCGGTTGCTCGGGCGTCGCCCGGCGGCACGGTCGGGACGGTGGTCATCAGCCGACCTGCGCGAAGGACGGCTGGACGGCGTCGTGATGGGCAGCGGCGACGACGGCCGCCGGGGCCGTGGTGGGTTCGGGGACGACCACGGGTGCGGTGTCGGGGGCGGTGACAGGCGCAGCGAGCGGGGCGGCGACAGGCGCAGGTGCGACCACGCCGGGGGTCGTGCTCGCCGGTCGCGCGAAGGGCAGCGTCACGGTGTGGCGGTAGGTGATCCCCTGCGCCCTGTCGGTGCGGGTGACGGTGAGCTCACGGCTGCTCAGCCTCCCGCTGCCGGCACCGAGGCCGGACCAGCGGGTGCGCTCTGCGGCGAGGGTCATGTGGGCCCCCTCCCAGGGGCGCAGCGAGACGATGACGCTCGCCCGCTCCCGGGCGCGGGCGACGAGCCGACGACGGTCGGCGCGCAGGAGCGAGACCTCGGGCCCGACGACGACGATGTCCATGCCGTCGAGCAGGGCTGCGAGCGCCGGTGCGGCCTGGGCCCCGGGGGCGGGGACCAGCACGAGCCTGCTGAGGTCGATGCCCGCCTGGGCGACGGCGAGCAGCCCGATGCTGGGTGCACCGACGACGGCCGCCCAGGACCCGGCGCGCGAGGCCTCGGAGAGCAGAGCGAGGAGCACCGAGGTCGAGCCGTCGACCTGGACGGTGATGCCTCGGCGCAGACCCGCGGGCAGCAGCGGCAGGAGCTCGTCGGGCACAGGCAGCGGTGGCCGTTCGGTGCTGATGATGGTGTCGACGGCGTGCAGGGGCGCGGGGGCGTCTGCCGGCACGGCTGGTTCGCCCTGCTCGGCGGGCCCCGCCGGAGCGGGCACCACGGACGAGAGCGTCGTGTGCGAGGGGACTGTGGGTGAGGGGGCTGTGCGTGAGGACGCGGTGTGCGAGGACGGCGTGTGTGGGGACGGCGTTGCTGACAGCGCGGCAGGTGGGGTCGTCACCGGCACCGAGGTAGGCCGTGCCGACCGTCGGCCTGCGTCGACGGAGCCGAGCCGGGTGGCGACCTCTGCGGCGGGCACCACGCTGAGCGACCTGGCCCCGGTCCGCTCTTCGGCGGCGCGCAGCGCCTCGCGGGCCCGGGCCACCCGCTCGGCGGCGCTGGTCTGGGCCGGTGCCGGAGCAGGACCTGTCGCGCCCTCCGGGGTGGCGTCGGCCCGCGGAGCAGGGTCGTCCGACGAGGTGAGTGCGTGCATCGGGGGTCACCTGCCAGTGGTCGTCGTCCCGAGCGTCGGAGGTCTGCTCGGCAGGCGTCCGTGTCGAACACCTGTTCGAACAACGATACGGCACGTCACCGACACCGAGCAGCCCCGGACGCCGACCTCACCCGTCCCGACGGCCCGCAGCCAGACCGCCCGTCAGGTCATGAGACCCCCGACAGGCAGCTCGACCTGGCACGACGCCCCGTCGGACCACACGACCCGCACGGTGCTGCCTGTGCGCCCAGCATCACCGACGCCACCGACAGCGCCGACAGCGCCGCCAGCACCGACAGCACCGACAGCACCGACAGCACCGACAGCACCGGCTCCCACGACCTGCGGCGGCGCCTCCTCGGGGACGGCTGCCCCCGCGAGCCGCACGGCCACCGCGTACCACCCGGCACCGGGCTCCCCCGGTGTCTCGAGCCACGGCACCGCTGTGCACGGGCCCAACGGGGTGACGTCCTCCTCGACGTCTGCGCCCGCGACCAGGTCTCCGACCATCGCGTGCAGGGACGAGACGAGCGTCCTCGTCGACGCACGCACCACCGGCTGGGCAGCGACCTCCTCCCCCTCGCTCGCACCTGCCCCCGTACCGCGAGCTCCCTCGACCACCACGGCTGGCGGCACCGTGTCCGACAGCGCCCAGCCGGCGACCCGTAACCGGCCGCTCGTCGCCCCGGGCACCGCGTCGACCAGGACGAGCCGCACCTCCCAGGCCCCGCGGACCACAGACCCCGTGGTCACCCACGGCCCCCAGGTGACCTCGCCGGCGAGCCCGGAGCCGTAGTCGCGTGCGTCGTCGGCCGGTCGCACCCAGTGCGCCCTGCTGCGGGAGAACGCCACCCCGGCCTGCGCGACAGCACCGCCCGTGCCTGCGGGATCCCCGCCACCTCCGGCACCCTCGGCACCCTCAGCACTGCCAGCACTGCCAGCACTGCCAGCACCCTCGAGCGCGACGACCCCGACGCTCACCGTCTCGAGCCCGGAGCGGTGGCTCAGCCGTCCGTCCGGGCCGACGACAGCAGCGGACTGGTCGAGGGGGTCTGCCGCACCGCGGGAACCCATCACGGGTGACGTGGCCGTGGAGTACCCGAGCCGCGCGTAGACCGGGGAGTCGGTCACCGCGTCGCCGGGCAGCGCGTGGTCCGTCCCGTGGTTGACCACCCTCACGAGACCGTCTGCGCGGGTCCCCGAGACCAGCCACCCTGGCGCCCGTGCCACCGTGAGCACGTCGCCACGCTCGACCGGGAGCGGTTCTTCGGTCGCCGTCCACACAGGGTGCTCGGCTGGCAGCGCGAGCCCGAGCATCCCTTTCGACGCCCAGTAGGGCGATCCCGTGCCTGAGTAGTGCTGGGCGAGGTCGGGCCACTCCCCGTGCCAGCCGAGCGTGAGCAGACCGCGCTCGTCGGGCACGCCGTGCTCGGTGAAGTGCCTGACGATCCCCGAGGCTGCCCGGCGCGTCTGACCGGGTGTGAGAGCCGTCGACCCGGAGAGCGCACCCGCCCAGAAGGGCGCCGCCGCCGCGAACCTGTAGACCAGGCTGCGTCCCTCGAAGAGCGGGGCCCCGTCAGCTCCGACGAAGGTCGCCGCCTGTCGGAGGTAGTCGTCGAGGTGCGCGTCGAGGCGCGCACGCCGCGACCGGACCAGGGGGTCGTCGGGGGCCATGCGTGCCCAGAGCACCGGGTAGAGGTGGAGCGCCCACCCCGTGTAGTAGTCGAAGCTGCGCTCGGGCCCGTCGGCGTACCAGCCGTCCTCGCGCACGAAGGTGTCGTGCGTGGCGAGGTCGGACTCGATGTCCTCGGCCGACCACGGACCGCCGACGGACCTCAGGAAGGTCTCGACGACGATCCTGAACCACACCCAGTTGTTCTGCGGGTACTCCCCACCCACGACAGTCGCGAGATAGTCGACCACCTGCTGCTGGACCTGCGGGGCCATGCGGTCCCAGATCCACGGCCTTGTCATGTCGAGGCCGATGACCAGCGCCGCGGCCTCGACCTTCGCCTGCCCGTGCTCGTCGGGGCGCGTCCAGCGGCGCGGGTTGGCCGGGTCGGTGCCGGCCGCGAAGCCTGCGGCGTAGCGCCCGGCGAGGTCGAGCGGGTCGTGGCCGTGCTCCCCCGCGAGCCTGAAGGCCGCGAGCATGAAGCTGCGCGCGAATCCTTCGAGGCCGTCGATGTCGTGCCCGTAGCCGCCTGTGCGACCGGGGAGGTCGACGTGCGAGCAGTCGGGCGAGGTCCACGGCCGGGTCGCGACGAGCAGGTCGTCGGCGAGCGCGGCCCAGTGCGCGCGGGTCCACCCTGTGCACGGCGAGAGCTCGTGGTCGGCGGGGACGTCGAGGAAGGTCGGACGGCGGGGAGCCTCGTGGGTGCTCATGCGCTGACCTCCAGCAGCTCGCGCGTCATGGTGGCGGTCAGCGGCAACCCGGCCGCGTAGAGCTCGAGCTGGTCGAGGGCGCTCGTGGTCATGCGCAGCGTCTCGGAGCCGAGCGACCCGGCCACGTGCGGGGTGAGCATGACGTTCGGGAGCCCGTACAGCGGTGACGTCGCGGGCAGCGGCTCCGGGTCGGTGACGTCGAGGACGGCGTGCAGACGACCGGTGAGGCACTCGGCCGCGAGCGCGTCGTGGTCGACGAGGCTGCCGCGGGCGGTGTTGACCAGGGTGGCGTGGTCGGGCAGGGCGGCGAGCTCGGCGGCGCCGATCATCCGGTCTGTCGCGGGGACCGACGGGGCGTGCAGCGAGAGGACGTCGACGCGCCCGAGCATCTGCTCGAGGCTGACCAGGGTCCCGCCGGCGGCGGCGACCTCGGCGGGGTCGGCGTAGGGGTCGACGACCAGGCAGGTGCACTCGTCGAGCATCTGGAGCCTCTCGACGACGCGTCGCCCGATGCGGGAGAACCCGACGACGCCGACGGTCAGCCCGAAGGTGCTCAACGGTCCCAGGGTGTCGCGGCGGGACTGGGCGTCGCGGTGCTGGCGGGCGAGGGCACCGAGGGTGAACACCTTCTTGCTGGCCAGGACGATCGCGGCGACGGTGAACTCGGCGACGGGGACGGCGTTGACGTCGGCGGCGGTGGTCACCTGGATGCCCCGCTCCCAGAGCGCGTCGCTCACGTGGGGTCGCACGCTCCCGGCGCAGTGCAGCACAGCGCGCAGGGCGGGCAGGTGGTCGAGACGAGCGGCGGTGAGGCGCGGGGCTCCCCAGGAGGTGAGCAGCACCTCGACGTCGCGGGCCGCCTCGCGGACCTGCGGGCTGTCGAGGGTGTCGGTGTGGACCAGGTCGGTGAGCGCGGCGAGCCGGGCGAACCTGTCGAGCCTGGGCCCGTCCATCTGCTGGTCGAAGACGTCGTCGGCCATGAGCGCGAGCGCGCGGGGGCGCCGCAGGGGCGGGACAGGTCCGGCGGGTGTCATGGGTCTCCTCGGTGAGCGTCGTCGAACGTCGTCGGGCGGCGGGCTGCGGGCTGCGGGCGGCGGGCTGCGCTCTCAGTCAAGACCGGCGCTACGATGACCGGCAACCAGGTCGATCACAGACCGACACACTCGATCAGGCTCGAACACCGACGTTCGAGAGTCAGCGAGGCACGCATGACCCCCGCCCCCGAGAACCACGTCGTCGCGCGCGGCACGCAGGACGACGCAGCAGGAGCCGTGGGGCCGCTGCTGTCCACCTGGCGCGACCACCTAGCCCCCGGTGCCCGGCCGCGCAGGCTGACCCTCGGCCTGCCCGTACCCTCCTCGGGCGAGCGCGACGTCTGGGCGCAGGCAGACCTGCCCACGCTGACCGCGCTCGCGGCCCGTGCGGAGGCGGACCGCGCCCAGCCCTGGCCCGTCCCGCTCGCGAGCGACTACGCGAGGTTCTTCCGCGACGGAGACCGGACGGCCTACGAAGACCGCGTCCGCGAGCGCCAGCACCGCCTGAGCCGCGCCGCGGTCATGGCGGCGTGGACGGGTGACGAGGCGTGGCTCGACGAGACCGTCGACGGTCTCGTGCTGCTGTGCGAGCAGAGCGGGTGGTCGTGGGCCGCGCACGACGACACCTTCTCAGCCCACGGCGCGGTGACACCGACGGTCACCGACCCGTATCTCGACCTCGGTGCCGGAGAGGTCGTCGCCCAGCTCGCGTGGGTCGACGCGCTGCTCGGGGACGCCCTCGACGCGCGGGCACCGGGCGTGCGGACCCGGGTCCGCCACGAGGCGCAGGAGCGGGTCTTCGAGCCCTTCTCCCGGCGGCGCGACTGGCACTGGCTCGGTCTCGACGGCGACGTCCACAACTGGAACCCGTGGATCCACGGCAACGTCCTGGTGGCTGTCCTCGGGCTCGTCGACGACCCCGCCGAGGCTGCGCGCCTCGTGGGTCTGGTGATCGAGGGCCTGGACAGGTTCGTCGCGTCGATCCCGGCCGACGGGGCGATCGACGAGGGGTACAGCTATTGGTGGAACGGCGCAGGACGGGCTCTCGAGGCTCTCGACCTGCTGCACCACGCGACGGCGGGCACCCTCGACGCGACCCGTGTGCCCGCCGTCCGGGAGACGGCACGCTTCCCGCACCGCATGCAGGTGGCCGGCCCTTGGTACGTCAACGTCGCCGACGGCCCGGCGCGCCCCACGCCGGACCAGCCCTGGCACGTGCTGCACCGCTGGGGTCGGCTGCTCGGTGACGTCGCGGTCACCGCCCACGCGGCCTCGCACGTGGGCCCCGGGCGTCCGCTCGTCACCGAGCACGCAGGCCTGGGCAGGGCACTGCGCGGTCTGACCGACCCGTCGTGGGCCGCCGCCGGGCGCTCTGGTGCGACACCGCACGCTCCCCTGCCGCTCGAGACGTGGTTGCCCTCCGTCGAGCTGCTCGTCGCCCGCGAGCAGGCCGGCAGCCCCGAAGGCCTGACGCTCGCCGTCAAGGGTGGGCACAACGACGAGCACCACAACCACGACGACGTGGGCAGCGTGATCGTCGCCCTCGACGGGGTCCCCGTGGTCGTCGACGCCGGTCAGCCGACGTACACGGCGCAGACCTTCGGCCCCGGAAGGTACGACATCTGGACCATGCAGAGCGGCTGGCACAACGTCCCGGTCGTGGCGGGGACCGAGCAGCCGCCGGGGCGTGCGTCTGCCGCAGCCGGTGTGCGGGTCGAGCTCGCCGAGGGCCAGACCCGTCCCTCTCGCTCGTCGCTGTCGCTCGACCTGTCGGCCGCCTATCCCGGCCTGCCCCCTGAGACGTGGCGACGCACCGTGACCCTCGACCGCGAGCACGGCGAGGTGGTCGTCTGCGACCGACGGTCCGCCCGACGCTCCCCTGCCTCGACCCCAGTCCCGGTCTCACACCCGGCAGCCCCGGCCGTCCCTGAGCCGACTCCCGCGGACGAGATCCGGTTCCTGCTGCACGGCGGGGTCACCCTCACCGCGCCAGGCGAGGCCGAGGTCCGCGCACCGGGCGCCGCCCGCGCCGCGCTGCTGCGCTGGGACCCCGCCGCAGCGACGGCCCGCCTCACGGTCCGCACCCTCGACGACCCGCTGCTCGCCGACGTGTGGGGTGACCACCTCACCCGGCTCGACCTCGTCCTCACGGGACCGGACGACGCAGAAGGGCACGGGTCAGAGGGCTCCGAGACGGGCGATCACGACGAGGCGATCCGGGACCGGACCACGACGGTCGTGATCTCCCCAGGCGCACCTCTCGGCACCGCCGACGGACCGTCCGACGGGCCGGCCGCATGACGACCCCGCGCACCGCCACCACCCCGCACACCTTCGGGCTCCAGCGGCGTGAGCGCATCATGGACGAGCTCCGCCGTGACGGCTCCGTGCGGGTCAGCCGCCTCGCCGCCGACATCGGGGTCAGCGAGATCACGGTGCGGCGCGACATCACCGCCCTCGCCGACGAGGGCCTCGTGACCCGGGTGCACGGCGGCGCGACGCTGCGCAGCACGCTCGACGTCGGCACGAGCGCCACGAGCAGGTCGCGCGGGACGGGCACCACGCGCTTCACGATCGGCATGGTCGTCCCCTCGCTCAGCTTCTACTGGCCGCAGGTGGTCCACGGGGCGAGGGCTGCGGCGACCCTCGGCCGGGACCGCGTCGTCGTGCGCGGGTCGTCGTACAGCGTGAGCGACGACAGGTCGAACATCCGCAGGCTGCTCGACTCCGGGGAGGTCGACGGTCTGCTGCTCGCCCCGCAGGTCGAGGGCGAGGAGGGGCGCGACCTCGTGCGCTGGCTCGACACCCTCGACGTGCCGGTGGTCCTGGTCGAGCGGCAACCACCCGCAGGGGTCCACACGCAGCGGGTGGAGTGGGTGCGTACAGACCACGCCTACGGGGCCGGGCTCGCCGTGCGCCACCTGCACGGGCAGGGGCACCGTCGTGTGGGGCTCGTCACGGCGACGAGCCCGCACGCCGACCTCATCCGGGCCGGCTGGCGCGAGGCCTGCGACGAGCTCGGGATGCCCTCGGGCGACGACCTCGTCGGGAGGGCTGTCGGCTTCGGCGACGAGGCGTGGGAGCAGGTGCTCGACGAGCGCATGGCCCTGGTCCAGCAGACGGGGACGACGGCGCTGCTCGTCCACTCCGACCCCGAGGCGATCGCGCTGCTCCAGCTGTGCGCAGACCGGGGCATCGGGGTCCCGGGTGACCTGGCGGTGGTCGCCTACGACGACGAGGTGGCCAGCATGGCCGAGCCCGCGCTCACAGCGGTCCGTCCGCCGAAGAGCGAGGTGGGCCGGGCTGCTGTCGAGCTGCTCACCGCACGCCTCGGCGAAGGGCGCCGCCGTCCCCGGCGCACCGTCTCCCTCGACCCGTGGCTCGTGGTGCGGGCGTCGTCGCGGTCCGGGCGTGCAGGGCACCCTGAGATGAGTCCATGATGGAGGCATGGACCTGAGCCGCCCCGTCGCACCCGAGCCCTATTCCCTCCTCCCCGCAGTGCCGTCGTTCACGCTGACCAGCGACGACCTCACCGAGGGCGCACCCCTCGGAGCCGAGTTCTCCGCCGAGGGTGGCAGCACCTCGCCGCACCTGGCCTGGTCGGGCTTCCCCGACACCACGCAGTCCTTCCTCGTGAGCATGTTCGACCCCGACGCCCCGGTGCCCTCGGGCTGGTGGCACTGGAACGTCGTCGACGTCCCGCTCGAGGTCACCGAGCTCGAGCAGGGTGACGGGTCGAGCGACCTGATGCTCCCCGGCGCCGCGTTCCACGTCCGCAACGACGGCGGAGAGTTCGACTACCTCGGCGCCGCCCCGCCGAAGGGCGACCGCCCGCACCGCTACGTCTTCGCGGTGCACGCCCTCGACGTCGACACCCTCGACCTCGACCCCGAGGTCAGCCCCGCTGTGGTGCACTTCACTGCCGTGTTCCACACGGTCGCCCGGGCTACGCTCACCGCCACGTTCCAGCTGGGATAGCCTGCACGCATGCCTGACCGACACTCTCCAGAGACCACCTCGTCCGGCACCGGAACCCCTCAGCCTGCAGCCCCGACCATCGGGACGCTCACGTGGCTGAGGGCGGTCGACCACCCCGAGCTGCTCGCCGACGTCACGCACGCGGCGCTCCTCGAGTGGGCGGCCTCGGACCCGACGGTCGCCGACAAGGTGTTCGTCGCGGAGATCGACCCCGAGGTGTCTGACACGGCGGCGATGTGCGAGGCGTACGACATCACGATGACACAGTCGGTCAACTGCGTGCTCGTCGCCGGCAAGCGTGAGGGTGTTGAGCGCACGGCGGCCGCGGCCGTCAGGGCGTCGTCGCGGGCCGACATCAACGGGACCGTGAAGTCCCTGCTCAACGTGCGCAAGGCGTCTTTCGTGCCTGTCGACCGCGCGGTCACCGAGTCGAGCATGGAGTACGGCGGCATCAGCCCCATCGGGCTCGGCAAGCAGTGGCCCGTGCTCCTCGACGACGGCGCCAAGGCTGGCTGGATCGTCATCGGCTCTGGGGTGCGGCGCTCCAAGATCACGCTCCCGGGCGTGCTGCTCGCGACCATGCCGCGGGTCCAGATCATCTCGGACCTCGGCGTCTCCTGAGGCGCCTCCTGCCGGTCCACCGCCTGCTGCTCTGCCGCCTGTCGTCCTGACGCCTGCTGGTCTAGAGCATCAGGTCAGCCGGGCACGGAGCCCGTCGACGAACACGCTGAGACCGAAGCCGAAACGGGCGGTCTCGCCCGCGAGGGGGCTGTCGGAGGTCTGCGGACCACCGGCAGCCCCCTCTGCTGTGCCCGGGGTCGCCGTCCCCGGCGTCGCCAGACCCGCCGGAGACGCGGTGTCGCCCGCGGCTGGTGTGCCTGCGGTCCGTGCGAGGGTCTCGGACGGCGCGTGCCCCTGCTCGTCGGCGGTGTGGCCCAGCACGTAGTGCAGGACGGCGAGCGCTGCGAGCTCCGCCTCGGCCGGGGTGAAGCCGGCGTCCGTGAGCACCTGCGAGAGCAGGGCGAGCGTGCCGCCCTGCCCAGTCCGCAGGGAGTGCGCGGCAGCGACCACCTCGGCCCCGTCCCTGTGCGCGAGCAGCGCCGCCCGCAGCCTGTGCGCCAGCTCGTTGAACCTCAGGTCCCAGTCGCCCGTGGGCATGTCGTCGTCGAGGTGCTCGAGGATCCTGTCGGCGACGGCGCCGAGCAGCGCCTGCTTGTTCGCGACGTGCCAGTAGAGGGCGCCGGGCTGGACCCCGAGCGACGCCGCGAGGCGCCGCATGGTGAGGTCGCCGAGACCGTACTCGTCGAGGATCCCGATCGCCGCGTCGACGACGTCGCTCCTGGTCAGTGCCACGGTCTGGGTCCTGGCCCTTCTGCCTCGACGGTCTGGTACGGGTTCGGCAGCGCCGTCGCCCCGAGGCCGATCCTCTCGTACCACGGGCGGTAGCGGCATCGCTCGCGGTGCTTGACGCTACCTCACGAGCCAGATACCTTGAACGCCGTTCAAGTCCTTGAACAACGTTCAGGTCAGGAGTCCCGATGTCCACAGCTCTCCCGCTCGGCCCCAGCCGCTCACCCTTCGACAGTCTTGTCCTCGCCGACCTGCTCCCCCGCCCCGTCGCACTCTCGCGCACCGCGGTCGACACGCTCCTCGTGCTCACAGGGACCCTCGTGGTGACCGTCCTCGCGCAGGTCGCCGTCCCGCTGCCCTTCACCCCTGTGCCGATCAGCCTCGCGACCCTCGGCGTGCTGCTCACCGGAGCTGCCCTCGGCACCACTCGCGGCAGCCTGAGCGTGGCGCTCTACGTGCTGGTCGGGATGCTCGGCGCCCCTGTCTACGGCGACGGCGGCAGCGGCTGGGCCTTCGCGTCCTTCGGCTACATCCTGGCGTACCTGCCGGCCGCGGCTCTCGCCGGTCACCTCGCCCGCCGCGGGCAGGACAAGACCCCGCTGCGCTCGGTCGGGCTCGTCCTGCTCGCCTCCGTCGTGGTCTACGCGGGCGGCGTCCCGTGGCTCATGGCCTTCCTCGACGTGGACCTCGCGACGGCGCTGCGTCTCGGTGTCGCCCCGTTCCTCGTCGGTGACACCGTGAAGGCACTGCTGATCGCGGGCATCTTGCCGACCACCTGGGCGCTCGTGCGCCGCGCGCGACGCTGAGCAGCAGCTGGGCTGTCGGTGCTGGTGCTGCTCCCCAGTCCCCCGGGACCACCCCGCGGACGACGATGCCCTCGCCCCGGAGACCCGGGCGAGGGCATCGTTCGTCTGTCCGCACACGCGACGGACAGGTCCAGAGGAGTCAGTCTGTCGGCTCGGTGACAGGCACGTCAGACGCAGCCTCGACCTCGTCGGCGTCAGCCGCCGGTGCCTCAGACCAGCCGGGTGCGATCGAGTCGAGGTACTCCGCACGCCCCTCGGGGAGCGAGCCGGCCACGTGCGCGACCCGGTTGATCTCGATCCAGGCGGCCATGGCCTCGGTGTCCTCGACAGCCGGCTCGGGCGTCACGCGGGCGCGGGCACCGGCGTCGTTCCAGCCGGGGATCTCGGCGTCGAGGTGCGCAGCGAGGTCGGGGTCGATGGTCCCTGCGTCGTACGCGTCGATCTGCTCCTTGATCCAGATGGTCAGCTCTTCTTCGGTCTTCTCGCTCACAGCAGCCCTCGTTCGTCGATCGGTCGGGTCCATCATCCCTCACACCACGGTGCGGGGTGGTCCGGGCGGCGGGGAGAGCCCGTCGCCCGGACGAGGCAGTCAGACCGCCGCGCCCTGCCACACGGTGTCGAAGGGCGCGTGCGAGCTGACCCGCTCGGTGATGCCCGCTGTCACGAGCCGCTTCGCGACGGCGACGGCCTCGGGCACGTCTGTGCCCTTCGCGAGCTCGGCGGTGATGGCCGCAGCGAAGGTGCAACCGGCCCCGCTGACCCGCTCCTGGCCGATCTTCGGCGCCGAGTACACGGTGACCTCCTCACCGTCGAACAGCACGTCGACGGCGTCAGGCCCCTCGAGCTCGACGCCGCCCTTGACGACCACGTAGCGCGGACCGAGCTCGTAGATGCGGCGGGCCGCCTCCTCGAGGTCGGCGACCGTGGTGATCGACTCCATCCCGGCGAGGGTCTTGGCCTCGAAGACGTTCGGGGTGATGACCGTGGCGAGCGGGAGGATCTGCTCACGCAGCGCCGTGTCGGTGTCGAGCGCGGCACCGGGCTCCTGGCCCTTGCAGATCAGCACAGGGTCGAGGACCACGTGCCGCCACGGCTGGCTCGCGAGCGAGCGGGCCACCACGTCGATGGTCGCAGGGGTCCCGAGCATGCCGATCTTCACGACGTCGAGGTCGTAGCAGCTCGTCGCGGCCTCGAACTGGTCGGCGATCACCTCGGGCGCGACCGGGACGAACCTGTGTCCCCAGTCGTTCTTGGGGTCGAAGGAGACGATGCAGGTGAGCGTGCCGACGCCGTAGACGCCGAGCTGCTGGAAGGTCTTGAGGTCGACCTGGATCCCGGCGCCACCAGTGGCCTCGGATCCGGCGATGACATATGCGAGGGGAACCATCGAACTACTCTCGTCGGTGCGGGGTGGGACGAGGTCGAGGCTGGCACGCGGCGAGCGGATTGTCCACACGCGCGCACCTGCGCAGGCCCCGCCCGGCCGCTCTCCGGGTTCAGCCCTCGGGTGGGGTCACCGCGACGTTGACCAGCCAGCTGATCCCGAACTTGTCGACGAGCATGCCGAAGACGTCGCCCCACGGAGACGCCTCCATGGGTACGGTGACCTGCCCGCCGTCGACCAGCGCGTCCCAGTACCCGCGCAGCTCTGCCTCGTCGTCTCCGCTGAGCGAGACCGAGACGTTCGACCCGACGACGAGGTCCGCGCTGTCCGGGGAGTCAGAGGCCATGAGCACGAGACCCGACGGGCTCGTCAGCTGGGAGTGCATGACGAGGTCAGCCTGCGCAGGGTCCTGAGCCATCCCGAACTCGCCGAAGGTCGAGAGGGTGGGCTCTCCGCCGAACACGCTGGCGTAGAAGGTGATGGCGTCGCGGGCAGTGCCGGGGAAGTTGAGGTACGGGTTCAGGGTGGTCATGATCGTCCCGATCGTCGCGCGGATGAGGTGTCGGCACGTCACGGGGAGAGCACCGCACCGAGCCCACACGCCTGAGTATCCTCCTGTCCGCCCTCGACGCGGAGGCTGAATTCCGAGCCCTCCTGGTGGCCGGTCAGTCCTGCGTGGGCTCACCGGACCGGGTACCCCGTCCGCGGCGCAGACCAGCCCCGTAGGCCAGGGTCGCGACGAGCAGGAGGAGGCCTGCTGCAGCGACTGCCAGCCCCACCAGCAGAGACGTGCTGACCATCTGGAATCCTGGCGAGCCGTCCGGGCTGAGGGCGACCGCGGCGGCCGGCGCGTACTCGAACCACCCGAAGGTCATCGACCTCGGGGCGCGCATCGCGACGACGGCGCCCACGATCAAGAGCAACGCCCCCAGCGCGACTGTCAGCTGGAACCGGTTCTCTCGCACGAGTCGCATCGTCCGAGGCTAGCGGTCGCCGCCGGCGTCGGACAGACCAGGCGAGGGTGGACCTCGTCGGGACGATGGTCCGTGGCGCCTCCCGCGCACGAGCGGTTGGCTGGAGGGATGACCCGTCGCCGTCATGCGCCTCTCGCCCTGCTCGTGGCGGCGGTCGCGCTGGCGGCAGCCCGCCGCATCTCGCTCGGCTGGGGCGCCTCACCTGACGAGCGCCGCTGCGTCCTCCCCGGAGACGAGCTCGTCCCCTACCCCGACCTCGAGGCGACCCGCGCGATCATGATCGACGCACCGGCATCGGACGTCTGGCCCTGGCTCGTGCAGATAGGGCAGGGACGGGGCGGTTTCTACAGCTACGACAGGCTCGAAGACCTCGCCAGGCTCGGCATCCGGAGTGCCGACACTGTCGTGCCCCACCTCCAAGGTCTCGCGCCGGGCGACACGGTCCGGCTCTCCGACCAGGTCCGGCTCGTCGTCGCGGCCCTCGACCCTGGCCACGCTCTGGTGCTGTCGGGAGCGCCGAGCACGTCAGCCGTCCGGGCCTCGTTGAAGATCGCACCCGCTGGAGAGGACGACTCCCCCGCACCCGGCGGGAAGGCCCTGGCCACCGCACCTCCGACGATGCCCTACGAGTTCTCGTGGTCTTTTGTGCTCTTCCCCGTCGACGACAGGTCGTGCCGTCTCGTCGTCCGCGAGCGCTACGGCTACACGTCCGCGTGGGCAGCACTGCTCGCAGAACCTGTCGAGTGGGTGAGCCTGCTCATGACCCAGAAGATGCTGCGCGGCATCCGCGACCGCGCGGAGGCTCACGCCCCGGAGAAGTCAGCCGCGGCCGACCGACAGGCCGCGACCCGCTAGCCCTGCCACCACGCGGGCCGTCTGATCCGGGGTCATCCCGGCGGTGAGCACGTGGTGCGTCGCGACCCGCTCGTCGCGCCCGTCCGTGAGCCATCGCTCGAGCCAGTCCTCGCCGTCGACCTTCCACGCAGTCCCCTTGTCGTCGAGGCACCGCTGCCGCAGGACCTCGAGCGAGACCTGGAGGTCGTCCGAGGGCCGCAGCAGGACCACCTGGTCCGCCGCCCCGAGAGCACGCACCACACGCTCGAAGAGCGCGTCGTCGGTGACGTGCGAGTGCCCGGCACCCAAAGAGATGACGGCACCGGGTGATGTCTCGACGAGACGCTCGACGGCGTGCGCGAGCGCGACCTCCCACTCCTCGTGCGCGAGGGAGAACCCGACCTCGGACGCCCTGGCACCGAGTCGCTCGACCGACCAGCCGACCTCTCCGTAGAAGCCTGCGCTCGCCGCGTCGGCATCGACGTGGGGACGACCCGTGGCCGCCGCGAGGATCTCCCCGACGGTCGACTTCCCGCTCCCCGGGGCTCCGACGAGGACGGTCTGCTGGGGCTGCTGGTTCACGCCCGCAGTATGGGCGAGCGGGCGCGCGGCGGGCAAGGCGGTCGCCGGTAGAGCGACCCCGGATGCCCTGCACCCATGACATCAGTCATGGGTCTCGGGTGACATCACGGCACTTCTGCGCGATCCCGATCTCCGGTGTCCTTGAGGAACTGCACAGCGGCTCTCGAGCCGCCTCCCTGAAGACGAGGATTTCATGCGCAAGCCCCTGAAGATCACCCTGTGGACCGTCGGCGTCGTCGTCGCGCTCCCCGTCCTGGCTCTGACGACCACCTCCATCGTCAACGTGGTCGCGACGAAGTCGGACCTGGCCGCGATCACGCCGTACGGCGAGCTCGTCCCCGTCGACGGCAAGCAGATGAACGTCGTCGTCAGCGGCACCGGCGACGAGACCATCGTCCTCCTCCCGGGGCTCGGCACCGCCGCCCCGGGGCTCGACTTCGAGCCGCTGATCGCCGAGCTCGACGACACCCACCGGGTGATCGCCGTCGAGCCCTTCGGCACAGGTCTGAGCGACCAGACCGACTCGCCGCGCACGGCGGCGAACATCGCCGCAGAGGTGCACGAGGCGCTGCAGCAGCTCGGTGTCGACCGCTACGTGCTCATGGGGCACTCGATCGCCGGCATCTACGCCCTCGAGTACAGCGAGCTGTACCCGGACGAGCTCGTCGCCTTCGTCGGGATCGACAGCAGCGTGCCGGACCAGCCCGGCTGGGACGACCCGGTCCCGACCGACGGTCTCTCCGAGCTGCGCACCCTCGGCCTGCTGCGGGTGCTGTCCGCGATCGGCGGGGACACCTACGCCGGCATGCCCTACGACGAGGACACGAAGGAGCAGATGCGCTTCCTCACCACGAAGAACTCGACGGCTCCGACCCTGCTCGACGAGATGGACCGCACCCCCGAGAACTTCGCCTCGGTCAGCGGTCAGACCTTCCCGTCGACGTTGCCGGTCCTCCTCTTCGTCGTGCAGGACGACTCGGACGTCGACGGCTGGCTCGAGCTGCACGAGGACCAGGCGGCGAGCGTCGACCACGGCGAGGTCGTCCCCCTCGACGGTGAGCACTACCTGCACCACACGCAGTCGCGGCAGATCGCGCGCGACACCGACGAGCTCCTCACCTCCCTCTCGGTACGCTGAGCACATGACAGACGGCCTGCCGGGCACCTCTCGACGCGCGGCCGACCTGCGGTGGATGCGGGCGTCGACGGCCGTGACCCTCTGGGTCCTCGTGGTCACCGCCGCCTTCCTCCAGCTGGTCCTCGGGCCGGGCGGAGGGGCAGACGGCCTGCGGCAGGTCCTCCTCGTGGTCCTGACGGTCGTCTCGGTGGTGCTCGCTCTCGCCGCGGTCCCGTCGCTGCTGCGGACGACCGGAGGCGTCTCGGAGCGGAACATGTGGGTCGTCCTGCTCCTGGTGGTGGCGACCGCGACCTGGGTCGTCGCCCTGCTGCCACCCTTCGGCGGGTGGGGATGGGGTTTCCTGCTCGTCACCGCGGGCGGGATGCTCAGCTGCGTCGTGCCCCGCTGGTGGAGCCTCGCCGCGATCCTGGGCACTCTCGCGGTGCTCACCGTGGGAGGTGCCCTCGCCTCGCAGGCCGACCCGACACCCGTGGTCAGCACACCTGTCGACGACGGCACGACCCTCGTGGTGGTCAGCACGCTCGTGGTGGTCACCACCATGCCGCTCAGCGCAGTCTGGGTCCTGCGCGTCGTGCTCCGCCTCGACGAGGCCCGCCGGACCGCCTCCGACCTCGCCGTCGCGACCGAGCGGCTGCGGTTCGCGACCGACCTCCACGACATCCAGGGCCACCACCTGCAGGTGATCGCCCTCAAGGGAGAGCTCGCCGAACGTCGTCTGCTCGCCGACCAGCCGGATCTCGCGGCGGCCGAGCTCGCGGACATCCGGGCGATCGCCCAGGCGGCCCTCGACGACACGCGCGCCGTGGTCAACGACTACCGCACCGTCACGGTGGCCGTCGAGGCCCGGAACGCCGCGGCGGTCTTGCGGTCGGCAGACATCCGCTGCGAGGCCCAGATCGACGTCCCTGATCTCCCGGCGCTCGCCGGTGCGGTCTTCGCCGTGGCGATCCGTGAGGCGGCGACCAACATCCTCCGTCACAGCCGGGCGACCGAGGCGTCCCTCGAGCTGGTCCTGACCCCGGAGCAGGAGTACCGCCTCACGGTGACCAACGACGGGTCCGGTCCGGTCCGCACAGGGGGCACGGGTCTCTCTGGCCTGACCGAACGGGTCACCTCGTGGGACGGGACCGTGTCGACGAGCCGGCGCAGCGACACCTTCACCCTGGTCGTGCGCATCCCCGCACGCACCGCGGCGCTGCAGTCTGAGGTCGTCCGATGATCCGGATCGTCATCGCCGACGACGAAGGGCTCATCCGCGGCGCACTCCTCGCCCTGCTCTCCCTCGAACCCGACATCGAGGTGGTCGCCGACGTCGACGACGGTCACGCCGCCGTCGCCGCCGTCCTCGAGCACCACCCCGACGTCGTGCTGCTCGACCTCGAGATGCCCGGGCTCGACGGGATCGAGGTCGCTCACGAGCTGAGGTCCCACCCCACCTCGCAGACCATCATCGTCACCCGGCACGCTCGCCCCGGAACCTTGCGTCGGGCGCTTGCCGCGAAGGTCCGCGGTTTCGTCCCGAAGTCGACCCCGGCGTCCGGCCTCGCCGCCATCATCCGGTCGGTCGCCTCGGGCGAGAGGTACGTGGACGCGACGCTCGCAGCAGCAGCACTCACCGAGGAGGAGAGCCCGCTCACCGCACGCGAGACCGACGTGCTGCGCCTCACGCGGGAGGGGCTGCCGACCAAGCACATCGCGAAGACGCTCGGCCTCGCGCACGGCACGGTCCGCAACCACCTCTCCTCGGCGATGGCCAAGCTGCACGCCGACTCAAGGGTCACCGCCGCCGCGACAGCCCACGACCGCGGGTGGGTCTGAGGACCGGTCGACCGACGAGTCCCGTCGGGGCCGCCTCGATCAGCCCTCCTCGGCGATCTCCGCCAGGCGCAGGACTCGGTCATGGGTGACAGACCCGGGTTCTGAGGTCCAGACGATGATCGTGTGGCCAGCGCCGTCGGTGAGCGCTCCCCAGTCCAGGGCGAGCTCTCCCACGACCGGGTGACGCAGGATCTTCGTCCCCGATCCTCGTGCGGCGACCTCCTGCCCGTTCCACAGGTCGTGGAAGTCAGGGTCGAGGGCCGAGAGCTCGCGGACGATCTCGCGGAGCTGTTCGTCCTCTGGGTCGGTGGCGCTGTCCATGCGCAGCTGGGCGATCGCGAGGTCCACCACGCTGAGCCAGTCCGCGTAGAGCAGCCGCATGGCCGGGTCTGTGAAGAGCAGCCTGATGAAGTACCGCTCACGTTCAGGGATCGCGGCGAAGTCGGTGATGAGTGCCGCGCCGAGGTCGTTCCACCCGACGATCTCGGTCCGAGGTCCCATCACGAAGGCCGGGGTCCCGACGAGGTTGTCGAGCATCCGCTGGACGGGCACGTCGAGAGCGTCCCGGAAGGCCGGCCTGGCACCGGTCAGCGGTCTCCCGGACAGACCGGCGAGGTAGACCCGCTGGTCCGGCGTGAGCCTGAGCACCCGGGCGAGGTCGTCGAGGACAGGTGCCGAGGCAGGCAACCTTCCCTGCTCGAGCCGCGCGTAGTACTCCGTGCTGATGGACGTCGCGTGGGCGACCTCCTCGCGGCGGAGCCCCGGGACACGTCTGGTCTGCCCTGAGACGACCAGGCCGAGGTCCTCCGGGGTGAGCTCAGCCCGACGCGCCCGGAGGAAGTCGCCCAGCTCTCGCCATCTCGTCTCGCCCGCCACCTGGCGATCCTCTCACGGTCCCCGCCAGGCTCGGCAGATGCCGGTCGCCGGTCCTCGTGGGGGGACATTTTCTCTCCCCTGCTACGACCTCCGCCGAGGTGACAGGGTCAGATCACGACGCCGGAGAGGCACCCCCTCCAGGCGATCTGGACGAAGGAGAAACACAGTGAGAGTCATCGGACTGACCGAGTACGGCGCACCCGAGGTGCTCCGCGCCCTCGACGTCCCCGAGCCCCACGCCGGACCGGGGCAGGTACGCGTCCGCGTGCACGCCGCGGCCGTCAACCCCGTCGACGCGATCATCCGCTCCGGCGGCTTCGCCGGCAACGACGAGCCGATCACCGACCCGGTCGTGCCGGGCATGGACGTCGCGGGCACGATCGACGAGATCGGCCCCGAGCAGCCCGACGGCTTCGACCTGACGGTCGGCGACCCCGCGATCGGGTTCGTGGTCCCCGAGGGCAGCCACGGCGGCTACAGCGAGCTCGTCGTCCTGCCGTCCCTGTCCGTGACGCGCAAGCCCAGCACTGTGGATTACCCGGCAGCGGCGTCGTTCTTGTCCAACGCCCTGACGGCTGAGATCACGCTCGAGCACCTCGACCTCGCACCCGGCGCTGTCCTGGCGGTGACCGGCGCGACCGGCGCCGTCGGCGGATACCTCGTCGAGCTCGCCGCAGCACGCGGGCTGGTGGTCATCGCCTCCGCCTCGGCCCACGACGAGCCTCTCGTACGCGGCTTCGGCGCCACGCACGTCGTGGACCCTGCTGCCGACTTCGTCGAAGAGGTCCGTGCGCTCACCGGAGGGCGCGGCGCCGATGCTCTCGCCGACGCCGCGATCCTCACCGACCAGGTGACCGGCGCGGTGCGTGACGGCGGTCAGATCGCCTTCTACCTGCCCACAGCCGTCGACCCGGGCCGCGGCATCTCCGTCTTCGGCTCGTACGTCATGCGGTCCCACCTGCGCCACGACGCGATCGACAGGCTTGCCCGCTCCGTCGAGCAGGGGCGCCTGACCACCCGGGTCGCCGGGACGCTGCCCGCGGCTGACGCCGCAGCCGCCCACGCACTCCTCGAGCAGCGCGGCCGCCGCGGCCGCCTCGTCCTCGAGCTCTGACCCCCCACCACCTCCGCACACCACGAAGAGAGAAGAACCTCATGGAGATCAACGCACCCCTCCCCAGCGTCGGACAGACCTGGCTCGCCGACCTCGGCCCCGACACCCCGCTGGGCCACTTCACCGTCGAGATCACCTTCGACACCGAGTCCCAGGTGACCTTCGAGGTCACCGGCGGCGCCATCAAGGGCCGCGTCGAGACGATGGAGTACACCACCACCAAGGTCCGCGACGGACTGCACATCGTCCGCTGGACCGAGCCGGACTCCGGCGACCACGTCACCCACATCGAGGACTACACGAACGGCGCCTGCATGGCCTCCTCCGTCATCGGCGGAGAGTTCGTCCAGCTGCACGGCACCTGGACCCAGGTCCGCTGACACCGGGCTCCACGAGCCGGAGGCACCCCGAGGTGCCTCCGGCTCACCTCCCCATCCCTCACGCGCAACGCCCCAGAGGGCGCCCCGCGAGCACGACCAGGAAGAAGATCATGAAGGCAGCACTGATGTTCGGCGCCGGCGACGTCCGCGTCGTCGAGGTCCCCGACCCCGTCATCCAGAAGCCCACCGAGGCTCTGATCCGCGTCACCTACGCGTGCGTCTGCGGGTCCGACCTGCACCCTTACCACGGCCTCGCCGACACCCCGGAGGGCGTCAGCATGGGGCACGAGTCCATCGGCGTCGTCGAGGAGGTCGGAGCGGACGTCCGCACGCTCGTCGTCGGCGACACCGTGATCGTGCCCTTCGCCTGGTCCGACGGCACGTGTGCGTTCTGCCGGGACGGCGTCCACACCTCCTGCGTCCACGGTGGGTTCTTCAGCGGCGCCCAGGCCGAGAAGATGATCGTCCCCTACGCCGACGGCACGGCCGTGGTCGTCCCCGCCGGGACCGACGAGTCGCTGATGCCGAGCCTGCTCACCCTCTCGGACGTCTACCTCACGGGCTACCACGCCGCCGTCCGCGGAGGCGTCACAGCCGGCACGACCGTCACCGTGGTCGGCGACGGCGCCGTCGGCCTCTCAGCCGTCCTGGCCGCCAAGCAGCTGGGCGCAGAGACCATCATCCTCATGGGCCGACACACCGCCCGCACCGACCTCGGCCGCGAGCTCGGGGCCACCCACCTCGTCGCCGAGCGCGGCGACGACGGTGTCGCGAAGGTCATGGAGATCACCGGTGGGCTCGGCTCTCACGCCGTCCTCGAGGCTGTCGGCCACATGCCCGCCTACGAGCAGGCCTACAGGATCGTCCGCCCCGGCGGCACGATCAGCCGTGTCGGACTGCCCCAGTACGAAGACGCCCCCGTGGGATTCGGCTCGTTGTTCGGCAAGAACGCGACCCTGACCGGCGGCCCCGCCCCTGTCCGCGCCTACCTCGAGCAGATCCTGCCCCAGGTGCTCGACGGGACGATCAACCCTGGACGGGTCTTCGACCGCGAGCTCCCGCTCGACGACATCGCCCAGGCGTACAGGCTCATGGACTCACGCGAGGCTATCAAGGTGCTCATCCGCCCCTGACGCCGGGCAGACCGCCGGTGTCTCGTCCTAGGACTGCTCGGCGGGGTGGGTGGGACGGGTGGAGGG
>NZ_JACBYE010000053.1 GCF_013415325.1 Sanguibacter inulinus
CCCTTGCTAGCCCTTGCTAGCCCTTGCTAGCCCTTGCTAGCCCTTGCTAGCCCTTGCTAGCCCTTGCTAGCCCTTGCTAGCCCTTGCTAGCCCTTGCTAGCCCTTGCTAGCCCTTGCTAGCCCTTGCTAGCCCTTGCGACCTCGGAGCGCCGGTGGTGTGGCAGGCTGTCCCGGTGCCTGTACCGACCACACCGCCCGTTCCTGTGCCGCCCCGTCCTGTGCGCTACGTCCTGTTCCCCGGGCGTCACCACCTCGTGACGTCCTTCCAGGTCGACTACCTCACGGCGCTCGTCGCAGGCACTGTCTCGGACACCGAGGGGGTGCCGGTGGTCTGCGCCCCCGACGTCCAGGTCGTCTGGGCCGTGACCTCGGCGACCCACAGCGGGACGCGCCGCAACCCTGTCCCCGCGCACCGCCGCGAGGCGATGGTCGAGCGGGTGACGACCGTGGCCGGTCTGCCCTCGCTCGTGGTGCCTGTCGCCGACGTCCCGCAGAGCCCACGCTTCGCGCACACCGTCGTCGCGACGGTCGAGGCCGGGCTCGGTGTGCTCCTGAGCCCCGAGAACACTGTCGTCGCGTGCTCGACCCCGGCGGTCGCCGAGCAGTACGCGGCCGAGGGCTTCCGCATCGCAGCGGTCGAGGCCGGCGCCCCGGGGGACCCGGCACGCCCGTGGGACGTCTTGGAGATGCTCGCGACGGGCGACCCGCGCTGGCGAGACCTGGCCCACCCGCAGGCCGTGGAGGTCGTCGACAGGTACCACCTCGACGAGCTGGTCCGGCGGGTGCACGACGACCCGACGGTCTCGGCCGAGGGCGACCTCACCGCCACCCGGGACTACGGCACGTACACGGCCGACTTCGACGCCGGCTCGGACCGCAAGTGGGCGCAGGTCGGGCCCTACGTGCAACCCGGACGGGTCGTCGACCTGGGGTGCGCGGCCGGTGGGCTGCTCGAGCGTGCGGCACGCGACCCGCGGCTGGGGGAGTCCGACCTCTACGGCGTCGACGTCTCGCGTCACCTCGTCGCCGAGGCCGAGCACCGCAAGGCGCAGGGGGTCTTCGAGAACCCCAACGTGCTCTTCGCCCAGCGCAACCTGCTCAGCGGCGCCGTGTTCGCCCCGGCGAGCGTCGACACCACGCTGACCGTCGCGCTCACCCACGAGATCTCGAGCTACGGGGCCGGGACCGACGACCTGCGTCTGCTCGCCGACCGCATCTTCGAGCACACGGTCCCCGGGGGCGTGTGGGTCTGCTCGGACGTGCTCGGCCCTGCGGGCGGCGACCGTCTGGTGCGGCTGACCTTCGACGAAGGTCCAGCGCCGGAGCCGGTGCCTGGGGCCGGGGCGGTGGGCGGGCTGGAGGACGTCGCTCCTGCCCGAGAGACGACGACCGTGGCCGGCGACGCAGGCCCAGACCTGACCGTCGACCTCACGGGCCGTGACGCCGACGACGTCCGGGCCTACCTCGCGTCGCTGAGTCCTGCCGGGCGCCTGCGCCAGTTCGCCCGGGACTTCCCGGCGCTCTCGGGTGGTGCCTGCGACGTGACGTGGCTGAGCCCGACGGTCGCCGAGCTCACGCTGCGCGCGGCTGCGGAGTTCCTGTACACCCGCGACTACACGGACTCCTACCTGTCCGAGTGCCACGAGAGGTTCTGCGACCTGACCTTCGACGACTGGACGGCGCTGCTCACAGGCGCCGGCTTCGAGGTCGACCCGGTGAGCCACCCGTGGCGCAACGACTGGCTGGTCGAGAACCGGTTGAGCGTCGGGGTGACCCTGACCGACGCCGAGACCGGCTCGCAGGTCGACTGGCCCGACACCCACGTGCTGCTCGTCGCGCGGCGCCCGCTGCACGCGGCTGGCTGAGCAGGGTCACGGGCCTGACGACGGGCGGCGAGGCGCGTTCTCGGTGCCTGCGACCGTCCTCCAGCCGTCGCCATCCCACCAGAACGCTCGTGCGCTCTCACCTGGCACGACGTCTGGGGCGACCCTAGGGTGATCGCATGCTCGCCACGCTGAGGTCGCTCGTGCTGTCCAGCCATCCCGGGCCGACGGCCACAGTCACGGTCCTCGCGGTCGTGCTCGCGGTCGGGTCGGGTCTGCCGGCCTGGACCGTCGTGCTGGTGGGTGTCGCCTTCTTGTGCGGGCAGCTGTCGATCGGGTTCTCCAACGACTGGGTCGACGCGGCCCGCGACCGCGCAGTGGCCCGCGCGGACAAGCCCGTCGCCCGCGGCGACGTCTCGGTCCAGACCGTGCGGGCCGCAGCGTGGCTGACCGCTGCGCTCACCGTCCCCGCGTCCTTCGCGCTCGGCTGGCAGGCAGCCCTCGCCCACCTGGTGCTCGTCGCCTCAGGCTGGGCCTACAACCTGGGCCTCAAGCGCACAGCCTTCTCGGTAGCACCGTTCATCTTGAGCTTTGGGCTGCTGCCCGCCGTGGTGACGCTCTCGGCCGACCCACCGGCGATGGCTGCTGGGTGGGCCCTCGCCGTGGGCGGGGTCTTCGGGGTCGCGATCCACTTCACCAACGTGCTGCCCGACCTCGACGACGACGCCAGCACAGGCGTCGACGGCCTGCCGCACAGGCTCGGTCGCGTGCCGTCAGGGATCGTCGCCTTCGTCGCGCTCGCCATGGCGGCCGTGCTCGTGGCCGTCGGTCCGGTCATGGCGGGGTCGGTCGAGAGCCCAGGTGTCGTCGCGATCGTGGCGCTCGTGGTGTGCGTCGGGATCGCCGTGTGGGGCGTGGTCCTCGTGGTGACCCGCCCGCCGGGGCGTCTGCTGTTCCAGCTGATCATCGTCGCGTCCCTCTTGGTCGCAGCACAGCTCGCGCTGTCAGGCACCGCGCTGACGGCGTGAGGGCGTGACTGCGGGACGGCCTGACTGCGTGACTTCCTGACGACGTGACGTCTGGCTGGCCGACCGTCTCCGGACGACCGCCTGACCCTGCGGCTGGCCGCGCTAGTGCCGGCCGCGGTCCGCGAGGCTCAGCGCAGCATCCGCGAATCTCAGCGCAGCATCCGCATCGCGTAGACCGAGGCGAGAGCCCCACGGGCCGGGCCGCGCAGGGCTCCGGTGAGGAGCACGTCCCGGACCGACGCCGCAGTCCCAGACGTCGGCCGTCCGAGCGCCATGTTGGCCTCTGCCTGCCGGGCGGCCCAGCGAGCACGGCGACGTCGTGCCGCGTCGAAGCGTGCGAGCGCCTCGCTCGGGACTGCGCCGGTCCGGGCGGCAGGGATCAGGACCTGGGCGAGCCGACCGGCGTCGAGCCAGCCGAGGTTCATGCCCTGCCCGCCGATGGGGCTGATCTCGTGGGCGGCGTCGCCGAGCAGGATCGTGCGGCCCTGCACTGTGCGGTCGGCGAGCCTGCGCCTGACCGCGAAGGAGCTGATCATGCTGCACGTGCTCGGGTCGACGGGAACTCCAGTGCGGTGCTCGACGACTGCGGCGAGCTGCTCGGGCGTCGGGCCGACGACCCTCGCGTCAGTGCGCACGACCCAGCGCCGCAGCCCGCCGGGCAGCGGGAAGGACTCGACGACCCCGTCGCGCTCGAGGTGGATGACGGCGTCGGGCCCCGCGCCTGTCGTGTCGAGCAGGTCGGCCATGACGTAGGTGTCGGGGTAGCTGCGCACGGGAGCGGTGATGCCGAGCAGGTCCCGGACCGTGCTGCGGGACCCGTCGGCCGCGACGACGAAGCGTGCGGTCTCCTCGACGACGCTGGGGGGTGTGCCGGCGCCGGTGCCGGTGCGGGGGGCACCCCCAGCAACCGCAGCACCAGGCTCGTCGACGACACCGGTCACCCGCACGCCGTCACTCTCCTCGACGAGCGAGAGCAGCGTGGCCCCGCGTTGCACGCTCCCCGGGCTCAGCGCCTCGACGCGGGCGTGCAGGATCTCCTCGGTCCGGGCCTGGGGCAGGGTCGCGACGAAGGGGAACCGCGGTGAGACCCCGTCGAAGGGCACGACGCCGAGGACCCTGTCCCGGGTGCGGGCGATGCCCCGGCGCACGAGCACGGCCTCGTCGACGACCTGCTGCGCGACGCCGGCCTCGGCGAGCACGTCGAGCGCGGGGGCGTGGATGCCGATGGCCCTGGACAGCCCGGTCGGTGCGGGGCGTCGCTCCCAGAGGACAACGTCGAGCCCGGCGTCGAGCAGCCGAGCGGCCAGCGCGAGCCCGACCGCCCCGGCCCCGACGATCAGCACGTCACGCACGGTCGGCTCCGTCGGGCGTCGTCACGGCAGTCTCGCCCCGCACGGATGTGGTGCTCTCGCCCCGCACGGCTGCTGCGCTCGCCTCGGGTGGTGTCTCGGCGTTCTGTGCGACATCCAGCACAGCGAGCACCCGGAACGGCGCCCGTCCCACGGTCCACCCCGCCGGCAGCACGGCTGCGAGCTCGTCCGGGGTGTAGCTGCGGCGGATCGAGAGCAGACCGTCGTCGCGCACGAAGGACGCGTGCGGGCGACCTCGCCTGTGCAGCGGCAGGGTCCCGACCCAGTATCCGAGCGCGGCGAGGGGGCTGCGGGCGATGTCGTCGTGCACCACGAGGCGGCGCGCGAGGTCTGTGCTGTCGGCGAGCAGGCCGTCGAGCTGCTGCGGGCCCAGGTGGTGGAGCACGTGGTTGGAGGTGACGATGTCGAAGCGCGCCCCCTCACGGACGAGGTCGGAGCTGAAGCACTGCCGGAACCTTAGGTGCGGCACCGGCGGCAGGCTGGTGGCGTAGGCGGTCGCCCTGTCGTCGGGGTCGATCGCGGTGATCTCGAGCCGCAGGCCGTCACGCGCCGCCCAGCCGGCGAGCGCCCGGGGGACGTCGCCCCCACCTGACCCGATGTCGAGGAGCGTGGTCGTGCGCTCGGCCGACAGCAACGGCCGCAGCCTGTGCACGTAGACCCCGCGCCACCCAGACACGAGGCGGTTGACGACGACGAACTGCTGGTAGGTGCGCCGCAGCCCTTCGAGGTCGCAGTCGGGGTCGTCCATGATCTCTTCGGCCTCGAGCTCCCTGTCGGCGAGGCTGTGACCGACGACCGCCTGGGCGAGGCTGTCGAGAGAGCGGTTCAGCACGACGCCCCGCTCGCTTGCCCGGCGCTGTCAGCTCGCCCGGGGCCGTCTGCTCGCTGGTCGCGGATCCTGTGCTGCTCCCCGCTCACTGCTCGTCCCCGCTCACGCGGTCGTCGCCGTCCGAGCGTCGCAGCGTGAGCAGCGCCGACTCGACGGTGAGCCCCGGCCCGAAGGCCATCGCGCACACCTGCTGCGACTCTCCAGGGGCCGGGCTGTCAGCAGCGTCGCGGAGCATCCGGGCGAGGATGAACAAGATCGTCGCGCTCGACATGTTGCCGTGCTCGCGGAGCACGTCGCGCGAGGGTGCCATCTGGGCGTCGTCGAGGGCGAGGGCGTCCTGGACCTTGTCGAGCACGGACCGTCCGCCGGGGTGCACGGCCCAGCGGGGGACCTCGGCGTGGGCGGTCGCGGTGCCGGTGCCGATCTCCGCCAGGACGGGGTCGAGGGCGCCGCGGATGTGCTCGGAGATGATCGAGGGCACGTACCTGGACAAGACCATCTCGAAGCCGTGGTCGCCGATCGTCCAGGCCATGTCCTGCTCGCCGACGGGCGTGAGCGTGGTGCGCAGCGTGTCGAGGTCGAGCACGAGGTGCCCGGCAGGTGCGGGACGCCCGGTGACGACTGCGGCGGCGGCACCGTCGGCGAAGACCGAGGACGCGACGATCACGTCGGGGTCGTCGGAGGCCTCGAGGTGCAGGGAGCACAGCTCGACGCAGACCACGAGCACGACGGCGTCGGGGTCTTCGACGCAGATGGACCTCGCGGCAGAGAGCGCGGGGAAGGCGGCGTAGCAGCCCATGAACCCCACGTGCAGACGCCGGGTGGTCGCGGGGAGACCGAGGTCGCGGACGAGGACGTAGTCGGGTCCCGGGGCGAAGAACCCCGTGCACGAGGCCGTGACGACGTGCGTGACGTCAGCCGTCCCGAGACCGCCGGATGCGGCGAGCGCGCCGCGGGCGGCGTCGAGGATCAGCCCGGGCACCTCGGCGACGTACCTGTCGTTGCGGGGACGCGTGGTCGGGGAGAGCACGTGACCGTCGGCGGGGTCGACGAAGAACGGGGCTGCGACACCGTCGGCTCCCGGGTCTAGCCTCTCGGGGCTGTCGGGGGCGAGGTCGGAGACCACGGTGTGCCGGGTGTCGATGGCCGAGGCGTCGAAGGCCGCGGAGATCAGCCGACGGGCGAGGCGGCTGCGCTCGGGCTGGGCGAGGAGCAGGTCACGCATGTCGGCCTGCTGGATGACTGTGGGAGGGACTGCCGTCGAGATGGACCGCACGCTGATGGTCATAGGCGACTGTAACTCTCGTCCCAGGTCAGCGCAGGGGGACGGGGCGTGGACGGCCTGCACAGGGCGGGGCCCGGCAGACGCACGAGACCCCGCACCCTCGGTGAGGGTGCGGGGCCTCGTACGAGCCAGCAGGCTCAGCCCCGGGGCGCCGGCGCCGCCCCGGTCGCCGAGAGCCACCCGACGAGCGCGTCCGGACGGTCGGTGATGATCCCGTCGACGCGGGCCTCGACGAGAGCCGCCCAGTGCTCGGGCTCGTTGGCGGTCCACACCATGACAGCGATCCCAGCCGCCTGCAGGCGTTCGAGCAGCGTCGGGTCGTCGAGCAGCAGACCACCGTGGGGGTTGCACGCCATGACGCCGAGCTCGGCGCACACGTCGAGCAGCGTGTGGTCGACCCCGAAGACGAGCAGACCACGGCGCATCTCAGGGGCGACGTCGCGCAGCGCGGCGACGGTCTCCCGGGAGAAGCTCTGCGCCACGACGCGGTCCACCAGACCGGCCTGACGGATCGCGTCGACAGCCACCTGCACGCCTGCGGCGTCCCAGTCGCCCTTGAGCTCGAGCAGCAGCTCGATGCCCGGACGGGCGACGAGGAGACGGAGCACCTCGTCGAAGGTGGGGATCTTCTGACCCGCGTACGCGGGGGAGAACCACGACCCGGCGTCGAGACGGCGCAGCTCGTCAGAGTGCATCTGTCCGACGGCACCCGACCCGTCGGTCGTCGCGTCGACGGTGTCGTCGTGGATCACCACGGGCACGTTGTCGGCGTCGAGCTGGATGTCGATCTCGATGCTGTCCGCGCCGCTGCGCCACGCGGACTCGAAGGCCGCGAGGGTGTTCTGCGGAGCCAGGGACGAGCTCCCGCGGTGCGCGATCACCAGAGGCCGGGTGCTGCGCTGGGCGGGGAGGGGGACAGGGAGGGTGGTGGTCACAGGTAGGGCTCCACGTTCTCGGAGAACGCCTTCTCCAGTCGGGGCGTGATCGCAGCCCACGCCTCGGCGGCCGGGGTGTTCTTGAGCACCATCTGCTCGATGCCGTCGGTGATGATCTGGTCACCGCCGGGCACGAACACCCGGACCCAGTCCTGGGTCCGTGTCTTCGTCTCGAGCTGGTCGATCGCCGTGCGGAACTGCGGGGTGGTCTCGTAGATCGCAGCCATCGTCTCACCCTCCTGCGCGGAGGTACGAACCGGCATGTACCCGGTGTTCGCCGAGAAGTACGCGGTGTTCTCCGCGTCGGTGATGAAGGCGAGGAACATCGCTGCGGCGAGCTGCTGCTCGGGGCTGCGCGAGGACGGGATCGCCAGACCGGTACCACCGGTCGGAACGCCCGAGCCCGAGGGGCCGTCGGGCAGGAAGGCCGTGCCGATCTCGAAGTCGGCCGCGTCGAGCAGCCCCTTGAGCGAACCCGTCGACCCGACGAAGGAGCCGAAGATCCCGGCGGCGAAGTTCGCCTGCGTGTCGGTGCCGACACCGGCGACCTTCGAGTCGTTGAACAGCCCACGCACGAACTCGCCCGCAGCCTCGGCCTCGGGGGTGTCCAGGGTGACGGTCCACTCGTCGGAGTACGCCGCGCCCTGACCCCAGAGGATGTTCTCCATCCACCAGCCGGCCCACGAGGTCCCGGTGCCCAGGCCCAGCGGTGCACCGTCGGCGGGCACCTGCTCGCGGATCGCCGGAGCCCACTCCTCGAGCTCTGCCCACGTCTTCGGGCCACGGTCGGGCAGGCCAGCAGCCGCCCACACCGTCTTGTTGTAGTAGAACAGCGGCGTCGAGCGCGCGTACGGCGCAGCCCAGTGCTTGGAGTCGAACTCGTAGTCCGAGTACAGCGTCGTGTTGAAGTCCTTGGTGTCCACGTCGAGGTGGGTGAACACCTCGTCGAGGGCCATGATCTGGCCGTTGAGGAAGTACCGGAACCACCACACGTCCGAGGAGATGACCAGGTCGGGCAGGTTCGACGTCGAGGACGCCGCCTGGAAGCGCTGGGCGACCTCGTCGTAGTTGGCGCCCGCCGTCACGAGCTTCACGGCGATGTCGGGGTGGACCTCGTTGAAGCGCTTGATGAGCTCTTCTTCGATCTCCTTGGAGGCACCCGGGTGGTTGCTCCACCAGGTGATCTCCTTCGCGGGGGTGACCGTGGACCAGTCGGTCGCCGGCTGACCGTCGGCGCGGGCGCTGCCCTCGCTGACGGACGGGCCGCTGCACGCGGCCAGGAAGAGCCCGACGGCTCCGAGACCGCCGAGCTGCAGGACGTTGCGTCGGCTGGGGATCCAGCCAGAGTCCGCAGAGAAGACGTTGGTCGAGTTCGACACGAGAGGTGCTCCTTGAGTGTGGTGCTACGAGGACGTGAAGAAGGACAAGAAGAGAGATGCAGGTGAGACGAGAGGGGCCGGCAGGTCAGGCAGCAGCCGTCGTGCGCTGGCCCGGGGAGATCGGACGGAGGACCGGCCCTCAGCCCGTCACGGCGCCGGCCGTCAGGCCAGCCACCAGACGACGCTGCAGGACGAGGAACACAGCGAGGATCGGCGCGGTCACCAGCACGGTGGCGGCCATCAGGACACCCCAGTTGTTGAGACCGTCGACGTTCTGCAGCAGCGTCAGACCGACCGGGAGCGTCATGAGCTCCGCGTTGTCGACCACGAGGAACGGCCACAGGTACTCGTTCCACTCCGCGACCATCGAGACCAGCCCGACAGCGGCGATGGTCGGCAGCGACATGGGGAGCACGAAGCCCCACAGCCGGCGCCAGTGCCCAGCACCGTCGAGCGCCGCAGCCTCGAGGATCGACACCGGCAGCGTGAGGAAGTGCTGACGGAACAAGAAGGTCCCGAAGGCGCTCGCCAGACCAGGTACCAAGATCCCCTGGTACGTGTTGAGCCACCCGAGCGAGGCCACCAGCGTGTAGTTCGGGATGATCGTGATCTGCTGCGGGATCAGCAGCGCGAAGATCACCACACCGAAGACGATCTTCTTCCCCGGGAACTCCAAGAACACCAGCGCGTAGGCGCAGCACAGACCCAGCAGCATCTTCAGACCCGACCCGACGATCGTCAGACCGAGGCTGTTGAGGAACAACCGCCCGATCGGCAGAGTGTCCGCCACCTGGGCGTAGTTGTCGGGGGCAAAGCTCCCCGGCAACCACTGCAAGGGGATCGAGTAGATCTCGTCAGGCTGCTTGAAGCTCGCGAAGAGCATCCACACCAGCGGCACGGACATCACCGCGACAGCCACGACCATCGTCACGTACGAGGCCACGGTGCCCGGCAGGGCCCCGCTGCGACGCGCAGGGCGCTCGCGGCCCTCGCCGCGACCACGGGGCGTGCGAGGTGGGGTGGCGGCGCTCGCGGTCTTCTGGTGGTCGGCGCGGGTAGGCAGGTCGAGGCTCATCAGTAGTGCACCTTCCGCTCGACGAACTTCAGCTGGACGAGTGTGATGACCAGCAAGATGCCGAAGAGGATCGTGGCGACCGCGGAGGCGTACCCGGCGCGGCCGGACACGAAGCTCTCCTGGTAGATCTGGTACATGAGGGTGGTGGTGCTGCCGAGCGGGCCGCCCTTGGTCATCGCGTGGATGATGTCGAAGGACTGCAGCGAGCTGAGCAGCGTGGTGACCGAGAGGAAGAAGGTCGTCGGTCCCAGCAGCGGCAGCACGATCGAGACGAGCGTGCGCCGTGACGACGCGCCGTCGAGGGCCGCGGCGTCGCGCAGGTCCTGCGGCACGGCCTGGAGGCCGGCCAGGTAGATCAGCGCGACGTAGCCGATGTTCTTCCACAGGTAGACGATGATGACCATCGCGAGGGCCCAGGGGCCGTCGTTGTACCAGTCGGGGGAGTTCAGGCCGATCCACGCGAGGACCGTCGACATCAGGCCGTAGCGCGGGTCGAAGATGAACAGCCACAGCATGCCGACGGCGATGCCCGAGAGCACGTAGGGCGCGAAGGCCACGGTGCGGGCGATGCCGCGACCGGCGAGCCGCTGGTTGAGCAGCAGGGCCAGCAGCAGACCGAGGACGAGCGAGCCGCCGACCGTCGTGACGGTGAAGATGGCCGTGGTGGTGAGGATCTCCGGTGTGCGGGGGTCCTGGAACCAGTCGACGTAGTTGCCCAGGCCAACAGAGCGGGCTGTCGGCGACCCGATGTTCCACTGCAGCGTCGAGTACTGGAAGCTCTGCACGAGAGGCTTGTAGACGAAGACGACGAGCAGGGCGACGTTCGGGCCCGCGAGGGCGATGAAGGTGAGGTACGACATCCACCGGCGGGCGCGTGGGCGCCGGCGAGCAGGTGGTGGTCCGGAGGGTGCGGGGCTGCCTGGGGCAGTCAGATCAGGGGGTGCGTCCAAGGCCGCGGAGGTCATCGCGTGACTCCAGTCAGGATCGGGGGAACGCGCCAAGACTATGGAGCGATCTGGTGCCTGATCTGCGATAACGCTCGAGTTCGGGGACTGTTCCCCGACAGTTCACCGGCCCGGTGGGCTGTGCTCACCTGCGGCCGTCGGACGACACCTGGTGGTCGTCCGACGGCCACCGCGGGGCTGCCTGCTCGTCGCCGTGGGGACATGCGGGGTGCCCGAGGTCGACCGGGCCGGCTCCCCGCGGGCCGGGTGTCTGGGACGGCGGCACCAGCTGGTGCTGCGCTCGTCGCCGCCGTCCGCGAGGATGCCCCGCTGGGGTTCTCGCCTCAGCCCACGATCGCCCACGGGCGTTCGAGCAGCCCGACGAGGGTCTGCAGGAATGCCGCCGCCCCGGCGCCGTCGACGGCACGGTGGTCAACCGAGACCGTGAGCGACATCCGCGCCCTGACGACGACCTCGCCGCCCGCGACGGCAGGTTCGTGCCGCACCGCCCCGACGGCGAGGATCGCGGCCTCGGGCGGGTTGACGATCGCGCGGAAGTGCTCGACGCCGAGCATGCCGAGATTGGAGACCGTGAAGGTCCCGCCCTGCATCTGCTCGACCGTGAGCCTGCGCGCGTGGGCCGCCGCGGCGAGCCCGGCGACCGCCTCGTGCACCCCGGAGACGGGAAGGGTGTCGGCGTCGCGGACCACCGGGACGACGAGCCCGTGGTCGGTCGCGACGGCGACCCCGACGTTGACCCGTGTGTGGCGCAGCAGCACAGGACCGGCGGGGCCCATCTCGTAGGAGGAGTTCACGTCGGGGTGCGCCCGCAGCGCCAGGGCGCAGGCTCGGACGACCAGGTCGTTCATGCTGACCTTCGCGCGGCCTGCGGCGACCAGCTCGGCCACCAGCGTGGACCGCAGCGCGACGAGCTCGGTGACGTCGGCGGTCGCCGTGACCGAGAACTGGGGGACGGTCGAGGTGCTCTGCGTCAGACGCTCGGCAGAGATCCGCTGGGCTGCGGTCGTCGGGTGCTCGACGGATCCGCGTGCGAGGTCCGCAGCGCCCGCGGACCTGGAAGTCGGCTCTGCGGGTGCTGTCGTCTGCGCGGAGGGGCCACCGGCCGCGCGACGCTGGTCCGCGTCGGTGAGCGGGTGTGGCGACGTGTCGTCCAAGAGGTGCCGTGCTGTCCCGTCGTCGAGCGCGGCCTCCAGGTCTCGCCGCACGATCCGCCCGCCCGGCCCCGTGCCGCGCACGCTCGACAGGTCGACGCCGTGCTCCCGTGCGAGGCGCCGCACGAGCGGCGACGAGGTGAGCCTGGGCCCGTCGCCGGGTGCGCGGCCGGGCGGCCCGTCGACGTCGTCAGGTGCGGCGTCGTCTCCAGGCTGAGCGGCCGAGGTGTCAGCTCGTGTCGTGTCGGAGCCAGCGGCAGCAGGCGCCGCCTGGGTGTCGTCGAGGCAGCTGTCAGGGGCGTCGTCTCCCGGGGCGTGGCCACGGAGCCCCTCTGCGGCGGATGATCCCTTCGGTGCCAAGGTCTCCAGGTCGTCAGGCCCGTCGAGCACCGCGATGACCTCGCCGATCCGGGCCGTCCCGCCGGCCGGCACGAGGATGTGGGTGAGCGTGCCGGACTCGAAGGCCTCCTGCTCCATGACGGCCTTGTCGGTCTCGATCTCGACGAGCACATCGCCTGCGGTGACGGTGCTCCCGATCGTTGTGGTCCAGGAGGTGATGGTGCCCTCCTCCATGGTGTCGGAGAGGCGGGGCATGCGGATCTCGATCATGAGCGGGTCTCCGGGGTAGGCAGGGCGGGGGCGGACCAGCCGACGGCGTCGAGGGTCTCGCGGACCGCCCGCGCGACGTCGTGGGCGGAGGGCAGCGCGGCGGTCTCGAGCGGCTTGGCGTAGGGCAGCGGGACCTCGGCCATCGCGACCCGCCGGACAGGTGCGTCGAGGTGGTCGAAGGCGCCGTCGGAGATCGTCGCGGCGATCTCGGCGCCGATCCCGTAGGTGAGCCAGTCGTCTTCGACGACCACGGCACACCCGGTCTTGCGGACCGAGGCGACGATCGTCTCGCGGTCGAGGGGACGCAGGCTGCGCAGGTCGACCACCTCGACGTCGATCCCGTCGGTCCGGGCGAGGTCTTCGGCGACGGCGAGGGCGACCGTGGCCATCCGGGAGTACCCGATGAGCGTGATGTCAGCGCCTACACGGGTCACGGCTGCTCGACCGATCTCGGCAGGGGTGTCGTCGTCAGGCACCTCCCCGCGGGTGTTGTAGAGGGCGAGGTTCTCGAGGAACAGCACGGGGTCGTCGTCGCGGATCGCGGCGAGCAGCAGCGCCTTGGCATCGGCCGGGGTGCTGGGGGCGACGACCTTCATGCCGGGGACGAAGGCGTAGAACAGCTCGATGTTCTGCGAGTGGGTCGCGCCGAGCTGCTGCCCGCCGCCCCCGGGGGTCCGGATGACCAGGGGGACCGAGGTCTGCCCGCCGAACATGCCGTAGATCTTCGCGGCGTGGTTGATGATCTGGTCGAGGGCGAGCAACGAGAAGTTGATGGTCATGATCTCCACGACAGGACGCAGCCCGAGCATCGCCGCACCGACAGCCGCCCCCGTGAAGCCCTCTTCGGCGATAGGGGTGTCGCGCACCCGCTTCTCCCCGAACTCGGCGAGCAGCCCCGCGGTGATCTTGTAGGACCCTTCGAAGACGCCGATCTCCTCGCCGAGGAGCAGGACGTCGGGGTCGCGGCGCATCTCCGACTGGAGGGTGTCGTGCACGGCCTGGCGGTAGGTCATCATGCTCATGCGTGGGCTCCTGTGTGCTGGGTGACGGTCGAGGCGCCGAGCCCCGCGGGTGGTGCTGGTCGTGCGACCTGTCCTGAGGACGTGGTGCCCGGGGTCCTGCCGGCTGGTCTCGGTGCGGCCGGGTAGAGCGCGTCTCCGGGTAGGCGCCTGGAGTCGTTCGGGACCGGTGTGGCGTAGGTGTGGTCGAAGAGCGTCGAGGGGTCGGGGTGCTCGCTCGCCTCGGCGAAGGCCACGGCCTCCGCGACGTCTGCCAGGACCTGGGTGTCGATCTCGGCGAGGGTCTTCTCGTCGACGCCGTCGGCGAGCAGTGCTGCGGCGAGCAGCGCGACAGGGTCGGCGGCCCGGACGGCGGCGACGGTCTCGGGGGAGCGGTAGGCCGCGGGGTCGACCACGGAGTGCCCGCGCAGGCGCTCGCTCGTCGCCTCCAGCAGGTACGGCCGCCCTGTGCGCGCGACGGCGACAGCCTCGGCGGCAGCGCGCTCGACCGCGACAGGGTCGGTCCCGTCGACGCGGGCCGAGGCCATCCTGTACGAGGCGGCGCGCCGGAAGATCTCGGGCTCGGCCGAGGACTGCTCGACAGTCGTGCCCATGCCTGTGCCGTTGTTGATGACGACGTAGACGACCGGAAGACCCCACAGCGCCGCGATGTTGAGGGACTCGTGGAAGGCGCCGATGTTGGTGGTGCCCTCGCCCATGAGGCACATGACGACCTCGGAGCCGGACCTGTAGTCGACGGCCAGGGCTGCGCCGGTGGCGAGGGGCAGCTGTCCGCCGACGATGCCGTAACCGCCGAGCAGGCGCGACTGCGCGTCGAAGAGATGCATCGACCCGCCCCATTCGCCCGACACACCGTCGCGACGGCCGTAGAGCTCGGCCATGATGCGCCCCGGGCTGATGCCGCGGCAGAGGGCGTAGCCGTGCTCGCGGTAGTTGGTGAACAGGTAGTCGGTCGGCTCGAGGGCGGCCATGAGGCCGACGACCGTCGCCTCCTCGCCGAGGTTGAGGTGGCAGTAGCCGCCGACCTCGGCCTCGGTGTAGGCGCGCGCCGCGCGCTCTTCGAAGCGACGGATCAGCAGCATCTGCTGGTACCGGGCGAGCTGGTCTTCGCGGGAGGGCGGGGTGGTAGAGGCGCTCGTGGTCGTGTCGTGTGAGGGGAGAGGTGCGGCCCGGCTCATGGGGCTCCTTCGCTCGGCTGGGGACCGGCCGTGGCCGGTGGGTGACTGGGCCGCTGACGAGGGAGGAGAGAGCACCCTCTTAATGAAACGGCTACGTGTCATTATGTGACGGCACGGAGAGTGGATCCAAATGAAACGCTCTGGTTTCATAGTGATGGTCGCCACGCCCGCTGCTGCCGATGAGCGATCCGCAGGCAGCGCAGGAGCCCGTTCGCTGGGTGTGCCGCTCACATCGGCGCCGGTGCGTGCTCGACCGACCGCCCCCCTACCGACCGACCGCGCCACGTACCGACCTGCCGCACCACGCACCGACCCACCGCTCCGGTGACCCACCGCGCCGCCGGAAGTCCGTCCCGACATCGAGGAGCCCCATGGCCGACGCCCCACCGGCTGGAGCGAGCACACCAGCCCCCGCCGCTCGCAAGCGCGGACGCCCAGCCGCCCACGAGCGCGAGACCCGTCGCAGCGACATCCTCCGCGCGGCGACGGCGACCTTCCTCGCCCACGGGTACTCGGCGACCACGCTCGACCAGATCGCCGCAGCCGGACAGGTGACCAAGCGCACCGTCTACACCTACTTCGGCGACAAGGCAGCTGTCTTCACGGCTGTCGTCGACCAGCTCCACCACGACGTCGTCGCCCAGGCCGGGGCGGCCGACGCGTCAGACCTGCTCGGACTCAGCACCCGCATCGTCCGCACCCTGCTCTCCGACGAGGGTGTCGGTCTCCACAGGCTCGTCATCGCCGAGGCACCGAGCTTCCCGGACCTCGCTGCGACCTTCTATGCCACGGGACCGCGTCAGTACGTGGTCGCGCTCGCAGACGCGATCTCGTCGCAGGGTGGTGACGATGGAGGCGGCTCGGGAGAGGCTGCTGCCAGGTTGGACGAGGCGGAGCAGCTCTTCGGCCTGCTGCTCGGTGAGGCACACCGCCGCCGTCTCCTCGGCCTCGAACCCGCCCCCGACCTGGATCGGGCGCAGACGCACGCTCGGGCGGCGCTGGCTGCGCTGGGGCTGCTGCGGGAGACCGCCTGATCCGGATATGCCGAGTCTGAGTCCGAGTCCGAGTCCGGGTGCGGTTCGCGGGATCGGGAGGTGCCGAACCCAGGTGTCAGCCGCGCGATCGCGAGGTGCTCATCCCGATGTCAGAGGCAAACAGTAGATTTGCCGCATGTCAACCGAAACCGCCATGAGCAGCGATCTGGCGCTGCCGCGCGCCGGAGCTCTGGCTGAGGAGTCTCGTCAGTCTCGTGACGCTGCGGGTCTGCCCAGCGTCGTCGGTCACCTGTCCGGGCCCGCAGGCACTGGGCGCCTCTCCGGTCGCGAAGCACGCCGATCGGGCAGTGCCGGGCACGCGGTGCTCTCACCTACCCTCACACCTCCTTTCTCACCGCGTCACTCAACGGACCGTTCACGAAGTTCGAACCGGTCTGACTCGGCCCCCGCGCTGACTGCTCCGGTCGCTCCGGCGACTGCTCTGTCCGCACCGGCGACCACTCCGCCCGCGCCGGCGACTGCTCCGCCCGCGCCGGCGACCGCTGCATCTCCGGTCTCCGCCGCTGCTCACGTCGACCCATCGACCGGAACTTCCCACCCACTGCCGGTGTCCTACGCCGAGGCCGACGAGTTCCTGGGCGTGCTGCTCGACGCGGTGGTCGCTGCCGACCGCGAGCTCGCCGTGGTGGCGGCGCGTCGTGCGGAGCTGGTCGACCAGGTGCGGAAGTGGTCGAGGGACTCGGTCGACGCTCTGGCGCGGGCTCGGGGCAAGAGCCGAGGGTCGATGGACGACCACATGATCGCGGCGCGCTCGACGACCGCCGAGCTGGCGTGCGCGCTCCGCGTGCCCGAGGGAGCGGTGATGGCACTCCTGGTCGAGTCCGAGGCCTTGGTGCACGAGCTCCCCGCCACGATGACGGCGCTGCGTGACGGGGCGTTGTCGTACAGGCACGCTCAGGTCGTCATGTCGGCGACGGCCGCACTGGACGAGGCGCCGAGGCTGACCCTCGACGCGATGCTCGCTGAGCGAGCGACGACCACCACGGTGGCGAACCTGAGCCGGGTCGCCCGGCGTGCTCGTGAACGTCACGATCCACGACCCCTGGTGGACCGTCACACAGCGGCCCTCGTCGAGCGCCACGTCGAGCTGGAGGTCGCCCGTGACGGCATGGCGTGGTTGCACCAGCTGTTACCCGCTGTGCAGGCCTCGGCGATCTTCCACAGGCTCTCGGACCTCGCAGCCGCGTGCCAGGGACCTGACGAGCCGCGAACCCTGGCACAGCTGCGCGCGGACGCCTGCGTCGAGCTTCTCCTGGACGACGACGCCCGCAGCGCCACGACCGCCGACTCGGTCTGGAGCACCCGGACCGAGGCCGACACGACTCGTCCTGCCCGCTCAGAGCCCGGTGTCAGTCACCCTGGCTCTCTCTCGGTGTCGATGCGCGGCATCCGACCCGTGGTCGCGGTCACCGTGCCCGTCATGACGCTCCTCGGGCGCTCCGACGAGCCCGGCGACCTCGCTGGCTACGGTCCGATCGACGCGATGACGGCACGCCACCTCGCGGCTCACGCACCATCGTTCCTCAGGCTGCTCACCCACCCCGAGACCGGCGCCGTCCTCTCGGTCGGCCGAGACAGGTACACGGTCCCTGCGGACCTGAGGTCGTGGCTGAAGATCCGTGACGAGACGTGCCGCTTCCCAGGGTGCTCGCGTCGTGCCGAGCGCTGCGACGTCGACCATGTGGAGGACTGGGCGCACGGAGGAACCACCTCGCACGACAACCTGATCCACCTGTGCAGGAAGCACCACCGTCTCAAGCACACCTCTCGGTGGAGACCACGGACAGGAGGTGCTGCAGCAGGACGCGGTAGGTCCGGAGGGTCCACCGTCTCCTGGGACGCACCTTCGGGCCGCTCGTACGTCGACCACGCGGCAGTCTGCCTGCAGACCCCAAGGAGGGATACTGGCGAGACGACGTCTCCAGTCGTAGGACTTAGCAGGCACGCGGGAGCCGCGATGGCTGCTGCCCCGTCGATCACTGGCGGGTCGACATTCGACGGACCACCACCGTTCTGAGGAGGATCTCGATAGGTTCCGCCCCGGTCAGGAGCGGTAGGGTCCGGCCACGTCCCGCCCGGCCAGGCTCAACTTCGCACCAGCGCGAATCGGCCCGGCCGGCGCAATCTCGCCCCAGCCCAGCCCAGCCCAGCCCGCCGCAGCCTCAGGCCTTCCGGCTCATCCTGTCGAGCCTGTACTCCTCCACGTCGAAGACGCTCTGCGCCTTCTGGATCGCTTTCGAGCTGTGCGCTCCGATCGCACGCGCGTCCAGCAGCTCGTTCCTCGCGGCCTCGAGCATGCGCCGCTCGAGGACGATCTGCTGCGTCCGCGCGTTGGCCCGCCGCGGGTCGCGCGTCTTCGTGGCGACCTCGCCGACCCTCGTGTGGTTCTTCCGGACGTGCTCGATCACCTCCGGCGCGACCTCGACCCCGTCGATGCGGATGCCCTCAGGGTCGTCGAGCACCGACAGCGCGGCGTCGTTGGCCTGCTGGAGGAGCGACCGGACCTCGGTGCGGTGCACGTCTCGGTCGTCACCCTGAATCTTGCTGAGCCGGATGATCAGTGGCAGCGACCCGCCGAGCCCCAGGAGCGTCACGACGGCGACCGTGAACGCGACCAGGATCAGCAGCGCGCGGTTGGGGATGTCCGACGGCAGCGACTGCGCAGCAGCCAGCGTGACCACGCCGCGCATCCCGGCCCACCCGATGATGACGCTGCCCTTGAGCGAGAGTCCCTGCTTCTCGACGAAGGCGAGATCGGCCGACCTCTGCGCGATGCCCCGCTGAGCCCGCGACTTGCGGCGCGCCATCCGGGCGTCCGACGGCGCATACGCGTCGATCTTGGCGCGTGCCTCGTCGAGGACCTCCTGCCGGCCGAGCTGTCTGCGCTCGTCCCGCCGGATCAGGGCCATCTGCGGGATCACGAAGGCGAAGCGCAGCACGACGACCAGCACCGTCAGCAGGAGCCCGATGAGCACGGCCTGGTCGAGCCCGCCCCCTTCGTTCGACGCCTCCTGGACGAGCCCGCGGATCTCGAGCCCCATGAGCAGGAACACCCCGTGCTCGAGCACGAACTGCACGGTCATCCAGTTCGTGTGCTCGCTGATCCGCTCGGTCGCGGCCAGCTGGCGTGCGCCGCGGTGACCTGTGACGAGCCCCGCCACGACCACGGCCAGCACCCCCGAGGCCCCGATCTCCTCGGCGGGGATGAACGCGATGAACGGCACGATGAACGAGACCGTCGTGGTGAGTACCGGATCGTTGAGCCGGGCGCGCACCGTCACCGAGACCCAGCCGATGACCAGGCCGACGAGGACCGCGGCAGCCACGGCGTAGAGGAAGTCACCAGCCACGGCCAGCAGGCTGACAGACCCCGCCGTGGCGGCGACGGCCGAGCGCAGCAGCACGAGAGCCGACGCGTCGTTGACGAGGCTCTCGCCCTCGAGGACCGTGACGAGCCGCGACGGCAGCCCGAGCCGCTTCCCGATCGAGGTCGCCGCGACGGCGTCCGTCGGGCTGATGACCGCGCCCAGCGCGATCGACGCCGCGAGGTTGAGGTCGGGGATCAACCAGTAGATGACGTAGCCGGTCGCGACAGACGTGAGGAGCACGAGCGTGACGGACAGGCCCGCGATCGGCTTGAGGTTGCGTCTCAGGTCCATGACCGGCACGTTGACGGCCGCCGAGTAGAGCAACGGCGGCAGCACCCCCGCGAGGATCCACTCGGGGTCCACCTCGAAGTCCGGGACGATCGGCGTGTAGCTGATCGCGATCCCGACGAGCAGCAAGATGAGAGGAGAGGCGATCCCGGTCCTCCGCGAGAACACCGCACACGCGACGATGAGCGCCACCGCGCCCAGGACCAGCACCATCGGTTCCATCAGGTCGTTCCTCCGCGTCCCACGACTGTCGGGGCTGCGCACCCCGGGGCAACCCTAGAACACTGCCTTTCGTGACACCCTGCGCTGGTACTGTCCTGGACCCATGAGCACCAGCCCGCACGGACCCCGCCCAGAGCACCACGACGAGGCGACGCTCGTCGTCACGGGCGCCCAGGTGATGGACCGTGACGGGACGTTCTCCCCGGCGACGGCGACGGTGACCGTCGTCGGGGGGACGATCGTCGCGGTCGAGCGCGGCGGCACGGGAGTCGACGGCAGGCCGACCGGGTGCGCGGGCCACGGTGACGAGCGAGTGCCCGGCACGCTTCGGCATGACGTGCACGGTGGTGGCGCGACCTTGGACGACGTGCAGGGCGAAGGTGCGCGCCTCGGCATCAGTCGAGGTGCGAGTGACGGTGGTCCGCCGCAGGATGCTGCGGACAGGCGAAGGTCCGGAACCGTCCGTCACCTCGACGCCTCCGGCCGTTGGCTCATGCCCGGCGTGGTCGACTGCCACACCCATCTGGGGTGGACCACCTTCCTCCCCGAAGACGAAGACGAAGACGACGACGACAGAGACGAAGACGGAGCCGGGGGCTCCGCCGCGGATCACCCCATGGCTTCCGCCGCCGACCGCACCGACGCCGCGCTCCTCTCACGCGCCGCCCCAGGTCTTGCCGCCACCCTGCGCGCGGGGGTCACCTCGGTCCGAGACGCGGGTGGTGCTGCGTCCGCGATCCGCGACGCCCTCGTCGCCGGTCGTCTCGTAGGCCCGCAGATGCAGACGGCCGTCGCGACGATCACCGACGAGCTCGCCCGCGACCCCGCGGCGCTCCGTGCCCGGGTGCGCTCGCTCGTGGCGGAGGGCGCCGACTGGATCAAGGTGGTCGCGACCGGGGGAGTGATGGCCCCCGACGGCTCCGAGGACGAGTCGCCCTTCGACGTGCGCGACCTCCGGGCCGTGGTCGACGAGGCTGCCGGGCTCGGCGTGCGGGTGATGGTGCACGCGTGGGGCGGCGACGCCCTGACGCACTCGATCGCCGCCGGGGTGGCCTCCGTCGAGCACGGCATGTTCCTCACCGAGCGCCAGGCAGACGCCGGGGCGGCTGGCGGTGTCGTGCTCGTCCCGACGCTCGCGATCTACAGCGAGGTCGCCGAGATGGCCCGCAGAGGAGAGCTGCCCGAGCGGGTCCGCGCCCGAGCGTCCCGAGTCGTCGAGGCGCACCCGCGGGCGGTCCGTCGTGCGGTCGAGGCAGGCATGACCGTCGCGATGGGCAGCGACTTCGGGACGACAGACCAGCACGGCCGCAACCTCACGGAGATCGACCACCTGGCGGCTGCTGGTCTCGGAGCAGCCGGCGCGCTCGTGGCAGCCACGCAGGCAGGCGCACGGCTCCTCGGTCGGGGGTCCGGGGGGCTCGAGCCGGGCCAGGTCTTCGACGCTGTGCTGCTCACGAGCGACCCGACCGACACTGCGGTGCTCCGCGACCCACGAACCGTCGAGACGGTGTTTCTCGGAGGGGCTGCTGTCGGCTGACTGGGGTGCTGGCGGGCCATCAAGTGACGAGGTTCGCTCCCCGCAGTCCGCGCCGTCCCCGCAGTCCCCGCCGTCCGCGCAGTCCCCGCCGGACCCGCCGGACCTGCCGGACCTGCCGGACCTGCCGGACCTGCCGTGTCCGCCGTGTGTGCGGTGCGCGCCCCGCTCGAAGTCTCCTCGTCGGCTGCTCTGCCCGCTGCGACGGCAACGCCCTCGGCGCTCGCCCCGGCCGCCGCCTGCTGGCCCCGCCGACCCACCGCGCGCCCACACTTCCCGTCATGTGGGACGATGCTGTCCACGCCGTCCGAAGCGTGAAATCGTCGGACGAGCACCCCGCGTACGCTGCCCCTTCCCGGGTGGCAGTCCTCCGCGCGCGGGCCCCGCCGAGAACCCTCGGCTGACACGACAGGAAGCACCGACGTGAACATCACGCGCCCCCGGACCATGACACGCACGACGACGACGCGGACCGCCTCCGCGGTCGCCCTGTCGGCAGCCCTGGCCGTCGCGCTCTGTTCGTGCTCCTCGGGCTCAGGGGACGCAGGCTCAGGAGGCTCGGCGACCACCCCCTCGACGGGTGCCTCGACCGAGACCACCTCCGCCGAGCCCCAGCCCGGCGGCACCCTGACCTTCGCCCGCACGCAGTCCCCGACGTCGCTCGACCTGCACCGCGAGATCACCGCGAACAACGCCTTCGCGATCGACAAGGTCTTCGAGCCCCTGCTCGCCTTCGACGCGGAGGGCCAGATCGAGCCGTGGCTCGCGAGCGAGTACTCCTCGAGCGACGACGGGCTCGTCTGGACCTTCACGCTGCGCGACGGCGTGACCTTCTCCGACGGCACGCCGCTCACCCCGGCCGACGTCGTCTTCTCCCTCCAGCGCCACCTCGACATCGGCGGGCCGCTGCCGCTCGGAGCCCCGATCACCTCGATCGAGGCCCAGGGCGAGAACACTGTCGTCATCACGCTCTCTGCCCCCTACACCCCCTTCGCGGCCGAGCTCGCCGGGTTCGCCAACGGCATCCTGCCGAAGGACCTCGGGGGCGTCGACGAGGCCACGTTCTTCAAGAACCCTGTCGGCACTGGCCCCTTCGTCGTCGACGAGTGGACCGAGGGCGGCGACATCTCCTTCACCGCCAACGAGAGCTACTGGCAGGACGGCAAGCCGTACCTCGACGAGGTCGTCTACAGGCTCGTCCAGGACGACAACCAGCTCGTCGCGCAGCTCCAGGCCGGTCAGGTCGACGTCATCGACTCCGTGTCGAGCGCCAACGTCGCCACGCTCCAGTCGAACACCTCCCTCGCCGTGAGCATCACGCCCGGGTGGCAGGTCGAAGAGCTGTTCTTCAACACCCTCGACGAGCACTTCAAGGACCGCGACGTGCGTCGTGCGGTCTCCTACGCCCTCGACCGCGAGGGCATCGTCCAGGCGACGAGCTTCGGCACCGCCGAGGTCGCCGGCTCGGTCCTGCCGCCGTCGATCCCCGGCTACGACGACTCGATCACCACCCTCGACTACGACGTCGAGGCAGCCAAGGACGCGATCGCCGACTCTGCCTACCCCGACGGGTTCAGCACCTCGCTGCTCATCGCCTCGGGCAACGACCTGCGCGCTCAGGAGGCGCAGATCATCCAGGCGCAGCTCGCCGAGATCGGCATCACGGTTCAGATCGAGTCGATCGACCTCGCGGCCTTCCGTGAGCGTTTCCGTGCCTTCGACTACTCCTTCATGCTCAACGGTGCGACGAGCGACGCCGCCGACCCGAACGGCATCGTCACCTTCCAGGCAGACCCCGAGGGCGGGACCAACGGCTACTGGACGCACTACTCCAACGACGAGGTCACCCAGCTCATCACCGAAGGTCGCACGCTGCCCGACGGGGACGAGCGCACGCAGGTCTACTCGCAGATCCAGCAGCTGATCGCCGACGACGCTCCCTTCATCCCGCTGTCCTACCCGTCGAACATCAAGGCCTCGTCGGCCAAGGTCCAGGGCCTCACGGTCCTGCCCAACGGCAGCGTCCGCCTCCAGGACACCTGGCTCGAGCAGTAGATGACCCGGGGTTCGCTCCGGTGGCTGCGGCGCACCGCCCTCACGGTGGTCCCCGTGGTCGTCGGGGTGGTCCTGGCCACCTTCTTCCTCCTGCGGCTCGTCCCGGGCGGTCCGGCCGCGGCGATCCTCGGCGACCAGGCGACCGACCAGGCCGTCGCCGACCTCGAGGCCGAGCTCGGCCTGGACCGTCCGCTGCTCGCCCAGCTGTGGAGCTTCGTCGTGAGCGTCGTGGTCCACGGCGACTCGGGGACCTCGCTGCTCTACGGGGTCCCCACCCGTGGGCTGATCCTCGACAGGGTCGGGGTGAGCCTGGAGATCGTGGCGCTCTCGGTCGTCTTCACGGTCGTCCTCGTCGTGCCGCTCGCGCTGCTCGCGGCCCTGCACAAAGACCGCGCGATCGACCACGTGATCCGCGTGGTCCCCGCGGTCGGGCTCGCCATGCCGACGTTCTGGGTCGGTCTCCTGCTGATCCTCGTCTTCGCCGTCAACCTCGGCTGGTTGCCCGCAGGCGGCGGTGACCAGGGGATCCGCAGCCTCGTGCTGCCAGCAGCAGCCGTCGCCGTCTCGCTCACCCCGGTCCTGGTCCGCACGCTGCGGGCCCAGCTGCTCGAGGTGCTCGACGCCGACTTCGTCGCGACGCTCACGGCCGCGGGACTTCCACGACGGAGGGTCCTGGTGCACGTGCTGCGCAACGCGGCCCTGCCGACGGTGACCCTCTTCGGCCTCAACATCGCCTACATGATCGGAGGGACCCTCGTGGTCGAGCGGGTCTTCGCGATCAACGGGCTCGGCGCCCTGATGTTCGACTCGATCGGCAGCCGGGACTTCCCGGTCGTCCAGGGTGTCGCCCTGTTCTGCGCGGTGCTGGTCGTCCTGGTGACGGTGCTGACCGACCTCGTCGTCAACCGTCTCGACCCACGCACCCGGATCGCGGCATGAGCGCCGACCTCGTCGCAGCCGCCGCCGAGCCCCCCGCAGACCGGCCGGGCCGGTCCGACCGCCCAGACGTCGTGGTCGAGCCAGCGGGCACCGGCGAGACGGACCCGCGCGACGGACGAGAGCGCATCGCCCGCCGCGCCGACCCGACGTGGCGCCGCGCGCTGCGCACCCCCGCCTTCGTCGCGGGCGTCGTCATCACGGCATCGATCGTCGTCGCTGCCGTCTTCGCCCCGCTGCTCGCGACCCACGACCCGGCCGCCCAAGACCTGCTCAACGGTCTCCAGGGACCGTCAGCCGCGCACTGGCTCGGGACCGACCAGCTCGGCCGCGACCTCTACTCACGCCTGCTCTACGGGGCGCGGACCGATCTGCGGATCGCGGGGCTCGCCGTCGTCGTGCCCTTCGTGACGGGGGTGCTGCTCGGCACCGTCGCCGGCTACGTCGGCGGCCGGTTCGACTGGGTCGTCGCCCGGGTGGTCGACACCGTCGTGGCCTTCCCCTTCTACGTGATCGTCGTCGCGGTGGTCTTCGCCGTCGGCGCGGGGGAGAAGGGCATCTACGTGGCGCTCGCCCTGGTCGGGTGGGTCACCTACGCACGGGTGCTGCGCAACACGACCGCCGTCTACAGGGCGTCCCCCTGGGTGGTCGCAGCACGGGGTGGAGGCCTGTCCCACGGCAGGGTGGTCGTGCGGCACATCCTCCCGAACACCCTCACCCAGGCCGTGGTCCTGCTGATGAACGACGTGGTCTTCGTCATCGTCGCGGTCGTCACGCTCAGCTACCTCGGTCTCGGTGTCCAGCCGCCGACCCCCGACTGGGGGACCATGATCACCGACGGCAAGGCCTTCATCTCCACGCAGTGGTGGCTGTCGGTGGCCCCCGGGGCGCTCGTCGTCTACACGGGCATCGGGCTGTCCCTCCTCGGCGACGGCATCGCCGACGTCTGGAGAGCGGAATGATCGGGAGCGCTGCGCGGCCAGGACAGCCGCACGACCAGGACAGCCGCACGACCAGGACAGCCGCACGACCAGGACAGCCTCGTGACCAGGACCGCCTCATGACCAGGACAGCGACATGACCAGGACCGCCGCAGCACCCGGCCACGCCGTGACCGTCCGCGGCCTGGCCATCGCCTCACGGGCGGGCACGCTCGTGCACGGCGTCGACCTCGACGTCCCGGCAGGCGCCGCCGTCGGGCTGGTCGGGGAGTCCGGCTCGGGCAAGAGCCTCACGCTGCGCTCCGTGATCGGTCTGCTGCCCCGCGGCGTCGAGATCACGGGCGGGAGCATCGGCGTCACAGGCCGGCTCGGCATGGTGTTCCAGGACCCGTCGAGCGCCCTCGACCCCCTCGTGACCGTCGGCAGCCAGGTCATAGAGGTCTGCCGTCACGTCCGGGGGATGACCAAGGCGGCTGCACGGCGCCGCGCCCTCGAGCTGTTCGAGGAGGTCGGCATCCCCGACCCCGAGCGTCGGCTGCGCTCCTACCCGCACGAGCTGTCCGGCGGTCAGCGCCAGCGCGTCGTGCTCGCCGTCGCCCTGGCCGCCGAGCCCGACATCCTGCTCTGCGACGAGCCCACCACGGCGCTCGACGTCACCGTCCAGGCGCAGGTGCTCGCGCTGATCGAGAGGCTCCGGGTCGACCGCGGTCTCACGGTGGTCTTCGTCAGCCACGACCTCGCTGTCGTCAGCCAGGTCTGCAGCACGGTCTCGGTGATGCAGGCCGGTCGGGTCGTCGAGTCCGGGACGATCGACCAGGTGGTCGGTGCGCCGCAGCACCCGTACACGCGCACGCTGCTCGACGCCGTGCTCGAGATCCCCGAGGCAGGAGCGCCGTGAGCAGACCAGAGCACCACGAGCAGCAGGGGACGACGGGAGCTCGACATGCCCAGGCCTCCGCAGGGCCCGAAGCCCTTCGCTCACCGGGTCCTCGCCCCCCGCGTCTCGAGCTGCGCGACCTCGAGATCGCCTACGGAAGCACCCGGGTGGTCCACGGTGTCAGCCTGAGCGTCGAGGCCGGCAGCGTCCTCGGGATCGTGGGCGAGTCCGGCTCCGGCAAGACATCGGTGGCCCGGGCCGTGGCCGGAGAGCTCGCCCCGGCCGGGGGGCAGGTACTCCTCGACGGTGAGGTGCTGGCCGGCACGTCCCGGACCATCGCGCAGCGGCGCGCCGTGCAGGTCGTCTACCAGGACCCCTACGCCTCGCTCAACCCGCGCATGACCGTCGGCCAGGTGCTGCGCGAGCTGTTGTCCGTCCACTCGATCGTGCCGCGCGGACAGGTGCGGAGCCGCAGCGTCGAGCTCGTCGAGCTCGTGCGGCTCCCGCCCGAGGTGCTCGACGCCCGCCCGCGCCAGCTCTCCGGTGGCCAGCGGCAACGGGTAGCGATCGCGCGGGCCCTCGCCCTCGAACCTCAGGTGCTCGTCGCCGACGAGCCCACCTCGGCCCTCGACGTCTCCGTCCAGCGCACGGTGCTCGACCTCCTGGCCGACCTGCGCGAGAGGCTCGGGCTGACCGTCGTGCTCATCTCCCACGACCTCGCGGTCGTGCACCGGCTCTGCGACGCGGTGGTCGTCATGCGCGACGGCGTGATCGTCGAAGACGCGCCTGCCGACGCCTTCTTCCGAAGCCCCCAGCACCCCTACAGCCGCGCCCTGCTCGCCGCTGCACCGCGCCTGCGCCAGGCAGACCGGCTCCCCGAGACGACAGAGGACCTGCCG
>NZ_JACBYE010000054.1 GCF_013415325.1 Sanguibacter inulinus
CCCCAGCACCCCCCGCCGCCCTCGCCACCCATGGCGCCGCCACCACAGTCCACCAGCGCAGCGACCTCGTGGCGTCGGAGCGAGATCGTGACGTAGAAGGACCGATCTCGCTCCGAAGTCACGATCTCGACCGCCTCGACCCGGAACAGGACTCCGGGACAGCGGCAGGGGCAGCCGCCGCTGGACCGGTCAGCGGTCGCCGCCGCGTCGCGACGGACCTCGCCGCCTTCGTCGGGCTGAACGTCGTCGGTTTCGCGGTGTTCGTCATCCGCTTCGGTGGGGAGCAGTCGCTCGTGCCGATCCTCGGCGACCGCGTCGGCATGACCTCCACGCAGCTGGGTCTGTCGATCGGCGTCATCACGCTCGTCTCGCTCGGCCTGCTGCCGCTGCTCGCGCGTCTGCTCGACGCCGGGTGGCGCCGTCGCCTGCTCATCCCCGGGATGCTCGTCGCCGCCGTGGCGATCGCCCTGTACCCCGTCGCCGACAGCCCGCTCGCCTTCGGCGCGGTCGTCGTCGCCGCAGGTGTGGGAGCCGCTGTGGGCGGCATCGTCCCGGGAGTCGTCCTCGCCGACGTCGCCGCGCCCGGCCGCCAGGGTGCCGCGATGGGCATCTTCCGCTCGACCGGCGACCTCGGCGCCGTCGTGGGCCCGCTCGCCCTCGGCCTCGCCCTGGACCACTGGGGGGCTGGGGCTGCGAGCCTGTCGCTCGCCGCGGTGGCCGGGGTGTCAGCGCTGGCGTACCTGGCGCTGGTGCGGAGCCCGAAGTCGTCTTCAGGCGTCTGAGGTCCTCGACCGCCTCGGTGCTCCACGGACTCCTGCGACCAGCAACGTGATCAGCACCGCACAGCCCCACAGACCGAAGGCCACGCGGTCGAGAGCCGTCGCCACGGGCGCTCCTGGCGCGGAGTCGACCAGCATCATCGTGAACCCCAGAGCCAGGACGACGGCCCAGGCGAGGTGCCCCGTGACGACGATGGCGAGCAGACCAGCGCAGAGCAGCGCGAGGAAGAACGACGTGTCGGTCCCCGCAGCGGACACCCCGACGGCAGACGGTGCGTACGCGAGCGAGGCGAGCCCGACGGTTCCCAGAGGCCGCACCCACTGGAGCGTCCGCTCACGCACGAGGGACGGCGTGAGCTCTGTGAAGACGGGGTACAGAGGAGTGACCGCGACCACGACGGCGACGACAGCCACGAGCAGACGAACCGGGACCGTCTCTTGGAGGAAGGGCAGCTGGACGAAGGTCGCCCGGCTCAGGAAGCCGACGAGCCCTGTCGCGAGGGCTACGACGAGACAGGTGTCCCATCTGTGCGCCTTGAGGGCCGGCCTCAGTCCGAGACGTAGGTCCACGAGCCTGCTGCACCTCCGTCGCACGTCTGGAGCGCCTCCATCGCGCGCTGCGCACCGTCGGCATCAGCCGGAGAGTCTCCACCCTCGCCCGAGAGACGGTCGACGATCCAGGTCGCGAGCGATCCTTGCGCGTCGAGCAGGTCGTTCGGAGGGGTGTCTCCGTAGTACGCAGCGCACACCGAGGGGGTGGCGATCGTCAGAGCGACGTCCCACGGAGCGAGGTGCCCGTCGTCAGTCACCTCGGAGGGACTCAGGCTGAGCATCCCCGCACCTCCGGGCGGGATCATGATGTCGCCACGCGGGTAGTCATACCTGTCTCGGAGGGGAACACCGTCCTCGGACAAGAGCTGTCCAGCGGACTGGAGATCCTCAGCAGCGACCGCGTACAGCGCAGCGCCCTCCCCAGGGCCGCAGACCTCGGGCGAGGAGCCGACACACACCTCAGGGCTCGCACTGGGCTGCGTGGTCCGCAGCACAGGACTGAGGGTGTTCAGGTAGACGAGCGAGCCGACCAGGGCGACCCCCAAGACGGCGGCACCGACCGATACGAAGGCGTCCGTCGGAGCTGTCGATCGCCTCACCATCGCCCACGCAAGAGCTGCGGCGAGGGCAGCCGCAAGGACCAGCACGACGGCTATCGTGCGATCTTGGGTGATGCCGATGAGCGGCGCCGTGGCGCCCCCCGCCGTCATGAAGCCTTGGAGGCCGAAGATGTTCGCGCCGATCGGCACCAGGTAGCAGACGACAGCAGCGACCGGCGCTGCCGCGACGCTCCGGAACGTTGCACCGATCAGCGCACCGATGCAGACGCACGCGAGCATCACGAGCAGACCTTGGACGATCGTCCACCAGGGGACCGGCCCCGCTGCACCGTTGCTCGACGCCATGGCGAGAGCGACCCCGAGTCCTGAGAGCCAGGCGAGGACCGCGAGGAGCCAAGCCGCGAGCGCGAGCGCGAAGATCCCGGCTGTGCCGCGACGCGTGCTGGCTGCCAGCTCCCGCATCGTCGAGGTCTGACGACGCCAGACGTCGAAGGCGACCAGACCTGCGGCCAGGGGACCTAGGAGGATCGTGCACGCAGTCGCCCAGCTGACCGCCTGGCTCCGCTCCCAGGACCACCCCGAGCGGCTGAAGAGCACCAAGAACACGATGACGAGCATCGCGGGGAACGCGAGGAGAGCGCTCGAGCGACGGATCCACAGTCTCACCGGGAGCGTCATCGGGCGACCCCCGACCGTGTGGCCAGGACCGCGAGGAATCCCGCCTCGGCAGCCCGCGGGGCGCTCGGGTCAGGTGCGCGGTCGCAGAGGTCTGGAAGAGTGCCGTCGAAGACGATCGTCCCGGCGTCGAGCACGAGGACCCGATCGGCAAGATCGCTGACGTCCTCCATCACGTGCGAGCTCAGCACGACGGCAGCGTCGAGCTCGCGGAGCCGGTCGACCATGATCCGGCGCTGCTCAGGGTCAAGTCCTGTGCTCGGCTCGTCGAGGAGCAGGATGCTCGGATCCATCGCGACGGCCTGCGCCAGACCGACGCGCCTCAGCATCCCCCCGGAGAGCTCCCGGATCTTGGAGCCCGCGCGATCAGCCAGCTCGACCGTCTCGAGCGCGCGCTCCGCACGCGTCCGCGCGTCACCTGCTCGCGCGCCACGCATCCACGTGAGGTACTCGACGACCTCGCGGACCGTCATGTTCCCCGGGAACGACGCTGTCTGGGGCATGAGCGCGACGGTCTGGAGCGCCTGCCGCCGAGTCCGACGTCCGTAGATCGACTTCCCGTCGACCAGCACCGACCCTGACGTCGGCGAGAGGCCACCCGCCGCGACGTTCATGAACGTGCTCTTCCCGGCACCGTTGACGCCGATCAGAGCCGTCACCTCACGTCGGATCTCCACAGACACCTCACGAAGGGCATCGCGCCCTCGGTAGCTGTGCGAGACACCCGTCAGGGTCAGTACTGGTCCAGTCATGTCAGCAGACCTCAGATCCCCGAGAGACGGTCAGACGAGCAGACGTCCGGACGAAGGCTGGCATCCTCACAGACCTTGGAACGGGCCGTGGCACCGGCGAATCCCTGGTAGCTGTAGAGCGACGTCTGCTGCATCGAGGCCCAGGTCGAGCCCGTACGGCGACCCGTCTGCCCAGAAGCCTGGCTCTTCGAGTTGTAGGCGTACGTCTCCTGGAAGACGCCACGACCGTTGCTCACGGGGTCTTTGAGCTTCGCGTCAGTCTTAACATAGGCGAACCCTGAGCGGTAGATGGACCCTGCCCCATCTCCCACCGAAGCCCCTCCGGAGATTGCCGACTGGGGAGCGCCGGTCGTCGCGAAAGTCCAGGCGGAAGCTCCAGTCGCCCCGACAGCCACCATTCCGACAACCGTCGCCGTCACCGCAATAGACCGACGAACGCGATTTGACAAAGTGCGCATCATTTCTGATCTCCGTTCACGAGCCGTCTCAGCCCGATCCGATGTCCCGCGCAGTCGGATGGCTACGCGAGTGGCGAAGGCAAGCCCAGCACGTGCGTAGCGACCCCCCGCTGCTGAGAACTTATGCCCCGACCGGCCCATACGCAAGTATCGATAGGAAAAGCCCAGGACCAACGACTGGAGTTAAGGCGCTTTCGGTGAGAGCGCATACATGGAAGGTCCAGAATGTGAGAAATCCACATGGGCCCCCACCCAGAGGATCAGTGCGCTCTCAGCCGATCTTAGGGGCGCGGATTCGCAGGTACGCAAAAGCCCCGGCAGAGTAACGCTGCCGGGGCTTCAGTGAGAATATTGCGGAGACGGAGGGATTCGAACCCTCGAACGGGTTGCCCCGTTACCACCTTAGCAGGGTGGCGCACTAGACCTGGCTATGCGACGTCTCCTCACCGAGTCACCCCGGCGCTGTGCCCGCTGAGCACGTGATCCTCTGCGGGCTGTGCAAGGCTACCTGCCCAGACGCCCTGGGAGCAAAACGTCGCCCGAGTGCCCGAGACTGCCACCCCGGACGGACCGTCGCCGGGCGACCAGCAGGCAGGCACGCACGCACGCACGCACGCACGCACGCACGCAGCCAAGCGGGCAGGCCACCCCCTTAGTGCGGCGCCCGCCCCCACGACGTGTCCGTCACCGTCCGCGCCACCGTCAGCCCGATCGCGAGGGCGACCACCACGAAGGACGCCTGCACCCCGAAGGCGAGCGCGTCGACGGTCTCGCCCGCGTTGAGGAAGTACACGGCCCTGTACGCCGACGCCCCAGGCACCATGATCACCACAGCCGGCACGCACAGCGTGAGGCGTGGGACCCGCATCCGCGGCGCCACGACGTTCGCCGCCACCCCGACGACCAGCCCGGCAGCCGCGGCAGCGCCCTGCGCGATCATCCCGGCGTCGAGGAGCTCGAGCCTGATGACGTTCGCGACCATGCCGATCCCCGCAGCGGCGAAGACCACCCGCCACGGGCTGTTGAACAGCACCGCGAAGCCGAGCACGCCGAGGGCGCTCGCGAGCAGGCGCAGCACGAGCAGCTGCCCGTCCCCGAGGTCGAGCGGACCAGCAGGGTTCGGCGTCAGCCCCATGACAGCCGAGACACCCCACACGCTGAGCGCTGCGGACATCATGATCATCAGCGCGTAGGCCAGCCTGGACAGCCCCGCCGTGAAGTCGAGGCGCGACAGGTCGAGCGCCGCGGTGATGAGCGGGAACCCCGGCACGAGGAACAAGACCGCGGAGATGTACCCGCTCTCGTGGATCGAGTCGACGGCCCCCGCGACGAACAGCAGGTTGACGATCCCCAGGTAGACCACGCTCGCGACAGCCGCGGCGACCATGGTCACGCCGAGCTGGTTGTACCCGCGGTGGATCAGCAGGCGACGGGTGAGCTGGCCGAGCGCGGCGCCCACCAGGACGACGAGCACCTCGACGAGACCACCGTTGTTGAGGAAGGCGAAGGCCGCGCAGGCCACCCCGGTGAAGAAGGCGTTGGCGAAGGTGCCGTAGCGCAGCGGCGTCTGCTCGATCTCGTCGAGACGCTCGGCCACCTCCTCGGCGGTGACACCCGGTTCGAGGGACGAGCAGAGCCGTTCGAGCTGGACCATGCGGTTCGCGTTCACCCCGATGGTCGGGCTGCGCGTCACCTCGGTCCGGAAGATCGGGCCGCGCCGCGAGGTCGCGACGATCTCGTTGACCGTCACCTGCGCCTCGACGCTGTCGAGCCCGAGGGCCCGGCCGACCTGCGCCATCGCGATCCGGACCCGATAGCTGCCGCCGCCCGAGGCGAGCAGCATCCGCCCGACCCGGAGCACGACACCGGACTGCCGGATGAGTCCGACAGGTTCGAGCTCGTCTTCTAGGGGCACCGGAGGAGTCACGGTGTCATCATCGCTCGTGGCTCGGAGCGCGCGGGGGACGTGGGTCCCGTTTTGCCGCCGGGGTGGCGGTTGTCACTGGGACAGGACGAGCAGGTGGCCCGGGGAGCAGTGCTTCCCGGGCCACCTGAGTCGGTCAGCGTCCTGCGTGCGCCTTGCGTCGCATCAGCAGGAGCCCACCACCGAGCGCCACCGCACCGGCCGCGGCGAGGCCGAGGCTGGTCGTCGACGCGCCGGTCGCAGCGAGGTCACCGCTCGGGGACGCGACCGCGGCACCGGCCGGTGCGGCTGCCGCGACGGGCACCACGGGTGCAGGCTCGACCGGCGCAGCCACCGGGGCGACCTCCGCCAGCGCCGGCACAGCACCGACCGTCAGGTACCCGTCCCGGTCGGCGTCCTGGGTGGCGTTGGCGAACCGCAGCGGCAGCCCGCCGTCCATGACGTTGGGGACCGAGAACGCCACGGTCGCACCCGTGAGGTCGAGCGCCGCGGTGTCGAGCGTCGCCGAGACCGTCGTCGTGGTCCCGGGGAGCAGGCTCGGCAGGTTCGCGTCGACGGGTGCCTCGGCGAGGATCTCGCCCTGGGCGTCGAGCAGGACCATCGACGCGGGCCAGTCGTAGTAGAACGGTGCGACGCCGCGGTTCTCGAGGTCGAGCGTCACGTCGACGCCGCCTGCGGTCTGGGTGACGCTGCCCTGGACGGCCGCGAGGTCGTAGCCGAGCGAGGCGGAGGCTGCGACGGCGCGCTCGCGCGACTGCCCTGTGTACCCGGTGGCCCAGGCCTGGTGGTTCATCATCCAGCTGATGTGCGTCTGGTCGACGGAGTCCGCGAAGTTGTAGTCACGGCCGTCGGCGATCTCGGCGGCAGCGTCCGGGCAGGACAGCGGGTCGTCGAAGAGGCAGGTCTGCAGCGGCGGGTACAGCTCGCCGCCGATCGGGGCCTGCTGCCAGGCGTCCTGCATGCCCTCGGCGATCACCCTGGTGAGGAAGTGCCAGTCGGTCGTCGGCAGCGTCGCGTACGCGAAGGAGTCGTCGTGCAGGCCGAAGCCGTGGCCCTTGACGGCCTCGGACGGGTACCGGGCGAGCAACCAGGTGTCGTCGAGTGCTGCGTCCCACGCGTCCCAGATCGTCTCGCGGGTCGCCTGGCTCGGCATCCAGTCCTCGCCCGTGGGGTTCTCGTCGGAGACCACGCCGTCCATCGGGTAGGTGTGGTCTTCGCCCCAGAACCCGATGAGCCCGGCGGTGACGTAGCCGACGCGCGGGTCTCCGTCGTACTGCTCGCCGAAGGCGGTCACGAAGTCGACGATCATGTCGACCACGCGGGGGTCGTCGTAGTCCGGCGAGAAGCTCAGGCCGTCGTTGTCGAAGAAGTCGTAGGCGCGGTCCTGGCTGATGCCGTCAGGTCCGAGCAGGTAGTCCGGCACGCCCGACTCCTGCGCCGGGTAGTCGAGGTAGAAGCGGAACACCGACTGGTGCCCGCGCTCGGCGATCGCGTCGAGCCTGGACTCGACGGCCGTCCAGTCGTAGGTGCCCTCGCCCGTCACGACAGAGTCGACGGGGAGGTAGAACCACTCCATCGAGTACGGGAAGTCGGGGTCGGCGAACTCGGCGGTCTGGCCGGGCTCCGGCGCGAAGGGCAAGAAGCCCTTGAGCGGGTTCGTGGCGAGCGCCGGCGTGGTGGTGAGCTCGTAGGTCGCGGTCGCGGCCTCAGGCTCGGTCGGCGCGGCTGCGGCGGCTGGTGCGAGCAGTCCGAGGGCTGATGCGAGCGCGAGCGCCCCGACCCTCTGGGCTCGTCGTCTCTTCACGGTGCGGTCAACGGTCATCGACGCTGTCCTCCAGGCTCGGTCGGCGGCGAGAGCATACCGGCAGGCTCCGTTGCCTGGTCTGGCGGGATGCGCTCGAACCGACGGGGTGGCGACGGTGCTCCGTTCCACCGTCGCGTCCATCAGAGCAGCCGACCACCCCTTCCGCAACCCCCTTGGCAAAAATACGCAGCCTGGTGGCGAAACCTCGTGCACTCTCGTCGCCGACGTCGACCAGTGATTGATTCTGACGCTTACATGGGTATCCTGATCACGAACGCGCATTCAAGTCGGTGCGCGCACCGTCTGACAGAACAGTGAGGCGCCCCATGACGGCGACGTACGTGCACGACGAGATCGCATCCCAGCCCGAGAGCTGGCGACGAGCCGCCGCGACGCTCCCGCAGGTGAGCAGCCTGCTCCCCCAGCACGGCGAGCGCATCGCCGTGGTCGGCTGCGGCACCAGCTGGTTCGTGGCCCAGGCCTACGCGGTCCTGCGCGAAGAAGCAGGCCACGGTGTCACCGACGCCTTCGCAGGCTCCGAGTACCCGGTCGGCCGCAGCTACGACCGCGTCCTGACCATCTCCAGGTCCGGGACGACGACCGAGATCCTCGAGCTCCTCGGCCAGCTCACCGACGTGCCGACGGTCCTGGTCACCGCCGTCGACGACTCCCCCTGCGCCGCGGCAGCCGACGTGACGATCGGCCTGGGCTTCGCCGACGAGCAGTCCGTCGTCCAGACCCGCTTCGCCACGACGGCCCTCGCCCTCCTGCGCGCACACCTCGGCGAAGACCTCGAGCCCCTCGCCCGCGACGCCGAGAAGGCGCTGGCCGTCGACGTCACCGGCCTCCTCGACCTCGAGCAGGTGACCTTCCTCGGTCGCGGCTGGACCGTCGGCCTCGCCCACGAGGCAGCCCTCAAGACCCGCGAGGCAGCCCAGTTCTGGGCCGAGAGCTACCCCGCCATGGACTACCGCCACGGACCGATCTCGATCGCCCAGCCCGGACGGGCCGTCTGGACCCTCGGCGAGGTCCCCCAGGGCCTCGACGCCGACATCGCCGCGACAGGCGCCCAGCACGTGCACCACGACCTCGACCCGCTCGCGGCCCTCGTCGTCGCGCAGCGCTTCGCGGTCGCCCTGGCCGAGCACCGCGGGCTCGACCCCGACCAGCCGCGCTCCCTCACGCGCGCCGTGATCCTCTAGGTGGTGGGCATGACACCCCGCGACGCGCTCCCCAGCCTCGGCGACGGCCACCCGGTGGTCGCGATCGACGTCGGCGGCACCACCATGAAGGTCACGTCGGTCTCGGCCGACGGGACCATGCACCCGCCCCGCCGCGTCCCGAGCCCGCCCCCGGGGCCGGGCAGCGCCGACGAGGTCGTGCGCATCGCCACGGCCCTCGTCCACGAAGAGGCGGAGCGCCTCGGCGCGCCCCCGGCCGCCCTCGGCATCGCCCTGCCTGGGGTCGTCGTCGAGGACCAGGCTCTCGGCGTCTACTCCGAGAACCTCGAGTGGCGCGACGTCGACTTCAGGGCCGCCTTCGCCCGGACCCTCGACCTGCCGATCGCCGTCGCGCACGACGTCCGCGCCGCGGGCGCAGCCGAGACACGCCTCGGCGCTGCACGGGGCGCTTCGACAGCCCTCGTGCTCGCCATCGGCACAGGCATCGCCACGTCGGTCCAGGTCGACGGACGGCTGCACGTCGGACGCGGGTACGCCGGCGAGATCGGGCACGCCGTCGTCGTCCCCGACGGCGAGCCCTGCGTCTGCGGCAACCGCGGATGCCTCGAGGCCACGGCCTCGGCCGAGGCGATCCGCCGCCGCTACGAGAGGGACACCGGCACCGAGGTCTCGGGCTCGAAAGAGGTCTTCGCACGGGCAGCAGCGGGCGACCCCGTCGCCGTCGCCGTCCGCGACTCAGCCTTCGACGCGCTCGCCCTCGGGCTCTCGCACGCCATCACCCTGATCGTCCCGGACGTGGTCGTGCTCGCCGGCGGGCTCTCCGAGGCGGGCGACGCCCTCGTCGTCCCCCTCGCGCAGCGCCTCGAGAGCCTCGTCAGGTACGGGCCTGTCCCCCGCCTCGTCCGCGCGACCCTCGGCGAGGACGCCGGCCTGGTCGGGGCTGCGCTCGCGGCCCGCGACTCGCTGGCCGCACAGGACGACCCGCAGCCGAGCCGATGATCCTCACCCTCACCCCCAACCCCGCGGTAGACGTCACGGTCACGACCGAGCAGCTCGACCGCGGGGCCACCCGGGTGGTCGACGCCGCGCGGCGTCGCGCCGGCGGCAAGGGCGTGAACGTCTCGCGTGTCCTCGCCCAGCAGGGCGAGGACACGCACGCCGTGCTCCCCGTCGGCTCGGGCGAGGAGTCGTGGTTCGACGACGACCTCGCCTCGGTCCCCCACACCCTGGTCCCGTGCGCGGGGCCCACCCGGCACTCCTACGCGCTGGTCGAGACCGGCGAAGACGTCACCTCGATGCTCAACGAGCACGGCGCGCAGCGCACCGGGGCGGAGTGGGACGCCGTGCTCGCCGCGGTCCGCGGGCTGTCCGGCAGCGCCGAGGTCCTCGTGGCCTCAGGGTCACTGCCGCCGGGCGCCCCGACCGACGTGCTCCAGACGATCGTCGGGATCGGCCGCGAGGCCGGGGTCCCTGTGGTCGTCGACGTCTCGGGCGCGCACCTGCTGGCCGCCGCAGACGCCGGGGCCGACGTCCTCAAGCCCAACCGCGACGAGCTCGCGGCGGCCCTCGGCGACCTCGACGTGCTCGACGCAGCCCACGAGCTCCAGCGCCGCGGTGCCGGGCTCGTGGTCGTCTCGCTCGGCCCCGACGGGCTGCTCGTCGTCCCGCCCAGCGGCCAGGCCGTCCACGCCCGCCTGCCCGCCGCGCTGCGCGGCAACCCCACAGGCGCCGGCGACGCAGCCGTCGCCGCCATCGCGAGCCTCCTGCGTCGACGCGACGTCTCGACCCTCGGGCCCGACGACCTCGAGGCCGTCGCGCGGCGCGCCGTGGCGTGGTCTGCGGCAGCCGTCCTCAGCCCGTGGGCCGGCTCGCTGGCTGTCGACCCCGCGACGCTCGAGCCCGAGGTCGAGATCTCGACCACCCAGCCAGGCTCGGCATCGCCGGCCCGCGCCACCTCCTGACCTCTCCCACCGATCGACGAACGGATCCTCATGCCTCTCGTGACCACCCGCTACCTCGTCCACGAGGCCGCCCGCCAGGGGACGGGCATCGGCGCCCTCAACGTGCTGCACCTGGAGACCGCCGAGGCCCTCGTCCGGGCGGCCGAGCGCGCAGGCCAGCCCGTGATCCTGCAGATCTCGCAGAACTGCGTGGCCTTCCACGGCGGACACCTCGAACCGCTGACCCACGCCGCGGCCGCCCTCGCCGAGAGCGCGACGGTCGGCGTCTCGCTGCACCTCGACCACGCCGAGGACGAGGCCCTCGCCCTCGCCGCCGTGGACCTCGGCTACTCCTCGGTCATGTACGACGGAGCCAGGCTGCCGTGGGACGAGAACATCGCCGCCACACGCCGCGTCGTCGCCCACGCACGGACCCGCGACGTCTTCGTCGAGGCCGAGCTCGGTGAGATCGGCGGCAAGGACGGTGCTCACGCCCCGGGCGTCCGCACCGACCCGCAGGAGGCGAAGGACTTCGTCGCGTCCACGGGCGTCGACGCTCTCGCCGTCGCCGTCGGCTCCTCGCACGCGATGACCACCCGCTCCGCGGTGCTCGACCTCGAGCTGATCGCCAGGCTCCGCGACGCCGTCCCAGTCCCGCTCGTCCTGCACGGCTCCTCCGGCGTGGACGACGCGACCATGCAGGCCGCGATCCGCGCGGGGATCGTCAAGGTCAACGTCTCGACCCACCTCAACAGCGCCTTCACGGCTGCCGTGCGCGAGTACCTCGGGGCCAACCCCGCGGTGGTCGACTCCCGCAAGTACATGGGCCCAGGACGCGAGGCCATGATCACCGAGGCCGCCCGGCTGCTGCGCCTCTTCGCGCTCGACCTCGACGACTCCGACGCAGCCGCCGCCCGCACGGCCTGACGGCGGGCCCTGCCAGCGGTGGTGGCAGTGGTGGCGGGCTCCGCCGAAGCGGCACGCGGCTGCGGGCTGCGTGCTGCCGCCGTCAGCGGCGTACGACTGGGTTCGTCGGCGCCCGTCGGCGTCCGACGGCTGCTCTGCACCGTAAGGTTCAATGGTCGGGCTCGGCCCGGTTCCCCCAGCGAGGAGTGAGATGGAGCGCGAAGAACGCCTGTCCAGGCTGGTCGACTACATCGTCGCCAACGGGTCGGCCCACGTGGAGCAGATCGTCGAGACCTTCGAGGTCTCCCCGGCGACAGCACGACGAGACCTCGACGCCCTGGCGGACCAGCAGCTGGTCACCCGGACGCGCGGCGGGGCGATGGTCAACAGCATCTCGGGCGACCTCCCCATGCGGTACCGCACGGTGCGCCAGCCAGGTGAGAAGAGCGCCATCGGCGCCAAGGCTGTCTCGCTGGTCACCCCCGGTGAGGTCATCGCCTTCAACGGCGGGACCACGACGACCGTCGCCGCCTACGAGGTCGGTGTGGCCACGGCCGGCGACGAGCGTTTTGCCGGCTCGGTCACGACCGTCGTCACCAACGCCGTGAACATCGCGAACGACCTCATCGTCCGCCAGAACCTGCGCATCGTCGTGACGGGTGGCGTCGCCAGGTCGCAGTCCTACGAGCTCGTCGGCCCGCTGGCCTCGCTCATGCTGCCCGAGATCAACATCGACCCCCTGTTCCTCGGGGTGAGCGCCTTCGACCTCGAGCACGGTCTGTTCACCCACCACGAGGGCGAGGCTGCGGTCAACGCGGCCCTCGTCTCGCTCGCGCGGCGCACCTTCGTGCTCGCCGACTCCGACAAGTTCTCGGCCACGGCCTTCGCGAGGATCTGCGCGATCGAGGACGTCGAAGGGGTCGTGACCGACTCCGGGGCGGATCCTGCCGTGCTCGACGAGCTGCGCAGGCGCGGCCTCGAGGTCCACGTCGGCTGAGCCGACCTTCTCGCCAGGTCGGTCGACGACGGCGTCCTCGCGGGACGTCCCCGGGCAGAAGACCCGGCGCGCCGCAAAGCCGGCGCAGCAAGCAGCCTCGCACACCCCACGTCCCGCACGTCCCGCACGTCCCGCACGACGCCGCGAGCCCCGGTCCACGACGGACCGGGGCTCGCGGCGTTCAGCCGTGGACGGCTCAGAGCGGGTAGGGGCTGTCCTCGTCGACGAACAACGGCCCGAAGTCGACGATCCTGTCGTCGATCCGGAACCTGTACCTGTCCAGCTGCTCGGTGGCCGGCGACCCCGTGAGGAACTCACGGAGCTCCGCGTGGTCCTCGGGCTCGATCCAGGCCGGCGGGTCGGAGATCGCCGGGAAGCCCGAGAGCGTCGCGATGTCCTTGAGCCACTGCATCTGCTGCTCGCTCAGCAGGTTGCGACGGTGACGGAAGTACACGACGTCAGGGTCGAGGCCGATGAGCCCACGCATCCACAGGCGGCTCACGGCGTTCGACGCCGAGTTGTGGGCTGTCGCGTCGGAGGGGTCGTCGGTCGCGTAGTTGTCCCACATCGGGGCGACGTCAGGCCCTGTGCGCACGGCGTCGAGCACACCGAGCGAGGAGAAGACCGGTGCACCCGAGCCCAGCAGGAAGGTGTCGGGTCCGGCGGCAGCCCGGATCGTCTCGATCGCCGACCTGTAGGCCTGCTCCCGGTCGACGTCCTGCGAGCGCACACCGGCGATCGTGGCGGCGTTGATGAAGTCGAGCTTGAGGTAGCTGAAGCCCCAGTCGTGCACGGCGCGCGAGACCGTGTCGACGAGGAACTCCTGGGCGTCGGTCCGCGTGAAGTCGAAGGTGTAGTAGTGGCTGCCCCAGTTGGTGCCGGCCTCGACGAGCTCGCCGTCGGTGCCGCGCAGCAGCATCTGCGGGTTGCGGCGGACCACCTCTGAGCCGGGCAGCGCGATGAACGGCGCGATCCAGAGCCCGGCCCGCATGCCGTGGTCGGTGATGAGCTTCACGGAGTCCCGCATGCCGCCGGCGAACTTGTCGTTGGGCTGCCAGTCTCCGACGAGCCGCTCCCAGCCGTCGTCGATCTGCACGGTGTCGAAGCCCAGCCCGGGCAGCTGCGGCACCACCTCGGCGAGGTCGGCGTGGGCGATCGTCTCGTAGTAGGAGTACCAGGACGACCACACGGCGCCAGGGTCACGGTCGAGGACGCCGTAGCGGTCGACCAAGAGCTGGCGGTACCGGGCGAAGACTGCCTGCTCCTGGCCTTCGAGCAGCACCCACTCGCCCGTCTTGCCGGTCTCCGTCCAGGCGCTGAGGACGTCGGCATCGGCGTGCAGGCGCGGGGTGTCGCCGCCGAGGCAGCCGAGCAGGAGCGTGCCCGTCTCGGAGGCGAGGGCGATCACCCAGGACGAGTGGTGCCGCGCGGGGTCGTCCCAGCGGGTGTCGTCTGCGGTGTTCCGGCGGACCGGGTTGGCCACGCGGAGCGGCTGGTCGGTCAGCGACCGCCACCCTGTCGGGGACCAGGAGTTGTGGCCGTTGCGGTACACGTCGCCCTGGGTCACGCCGTGCAGGATCGCGACCCTGGAAGCCGTGAAGAAGGTCTCGGTGGTCGGGCTGGACCCGTCGGCGGGGCTGGCCCACCCCGGGGTGCCACCAGTCTCACCGCCCTGGATCCTCAGGGGGAGGCGGGTCGGGCTGTCGATCGGCATGAGGTCTCCTCTGCGCGTCACTGGTAGTAGGACTCGACGGTCGCGGCCGCGGTGTCGAGCGCGGTCTGGGCGTCTGTGCCCTGCGCGATCGACTGCATGGCGTCCTGGACCGCGGTGTTGACCTCGGCCGAGCGCTCGATGACCGGGACCAGGAAGGTGTCGCCTGCGTCGGCGACGGACACGAAGGCCGTCGAGTCGTAGCCCATGGCCTCGCGGGCCTCGAGGGCGACCTGGGTGGCCGAGGTGAGCGCCGGGAAGATCAGCCCGGCCTCGCCGACGGTGTCCTGGCACTCGGCCGAGGCCAGGTACTCGACGAACTTGTACGCCTCGTCAGGGTGGGACGTCCCGGCCCAGACGGAGTCCGCGAGCCCGTTCGTCGACGCGAAGCGGCCCTCGGGACCCGTCGGCACGGCGGCGAAGGCGAAGTCCACGGGTGCGGCCTCACCGAGGTACGAGGACGCCATCCACGAACCCTGGATCGTCGAGGCGGCGTTCTCGTTCTCCATCACGGCCTGGGTGCCCAGGGTCGAGGTGGAGTCGAAGCTCGGTGCGTAGCCGTCCTCGATGAGGGACTGCAGCCAGGTGGCGGTCTCGACGAGGGACTCGTCGGAGTAGTCGGGTGCCGAGGTGCCGTCGCCGAAGGTGAAGCCGTTGGCGTGGGCGAACACTCCCCAGCCGTTCTGGCCGATGGCCCCGTCGGCCCACTCCGGGTAGTAGCCGTAACGCACCACGTCGTCGCTGTCGAAGGCGGGGTCGCGCCCGTCGCGGCCCGCGGAGTCGATGCTCGTCGCGCGGACGAACTCTCCGAAGGTGCCGCCGTCTGTGGGGTTCCACGTGAGGGAGGCCATGTCCTCGGCGGTGAAACCGGCCTCCTCGGCCGCCTTCACGTTGTAGAGGACACCGACGGTGTCCCAGTCCTTGGGCAGGCCGTAGCGGGCGTCACCCTCGACCCACCTCTCGGCGAGGTCCGGCGTGAAGTCCGCGAAGTCGATGTCGGAGGCGTCGACGTACTCGGAGAGGTCGAGCAGCTGCTGGTTGTCGACGAACTCCTTGTAGTACGAGATCTGGTTGACGAAGATGTCGGGCGCCGTGCCGGCGGTGATCTGGGTGTTGAGGTTCTGCCAGTACTGCGCCCACCCGGTCTGGGTGATCTCGACGGTGATCTCCGGGTTGGCCTCGGTGAAGGCGGCGGCGCAGGCCTGGTACAGCGGGGCCTGCTGGTCGTCCCACATCCAGTACTGGAGGGTGACGTCGCCGCCGTCGGCCGAGCTGTCGCCGGAGGAGCAGGCGGTGAGGGTCAGCGCCGATGCTGCCCCGATCGCCACGAGTGCTGCGAGCTTCTTCATGGGTCGTGCCTTTCTGTCTGACTGCCCGGGGGGGGAAGAGCGAGACGGCTCGGGCGGGCTACTTGCCGCCGGAGAAGTTGAGGGACTGCACGAGCTGGCGTCCGAGGAAGATGAGGATGATGAGCACCGGGACGACCGAGAGGGTCGAGCCGGCCATGAGACCCGTCCAGTCAGGACGTGTGTTGGGCGACTGCTGCTGGAACACGCTGAGCCCGACGGTGAGCACCCGGGTGCTCTCGGAGTTCCCGGCGACCAGCGGCCACAGGTACTCCTTCCACATGCCGACGAAGGTGATGAGGATCATCGTCGCGACGGGCCCGCGGCTCATGGGCAGCGCGAAGCGCCAGAACCTGCCGAGGGGGCCGACGCCGTCGAGCATCGCGGCCTCTTCGACCGAGCGCGGCAGCGAGAGGAAGAACTGCCGCAGGAAGAAGATCGCGAAGGGTGTGACGAGCAGGGACGGGGCCACGAGGGCGAGCATCGTGTTGAGCAGGCCGAGCTCGCGCATGAGGGCGAAGTTCGGCAGCAGCGTGAAGATCCCCGGGATCATCAGCCCCGCGATGATGAGGACGAAGAGGCCGTCCCGCCCACGGAAGGTGAGCCGGGCGAAGGCGTAGGCCGCCGCGGCGCAGGAGAGCGTCTGCACGAGCGCGACCGACCCGGCGAAGATGAAGGAGTTCATCGTGTACCGCAGGAAGTTGATGCTCGCGCCGGTGCCGCCGGCGGCGATCGCCTCCTGCGTGGTCGTCAGGCCGAGCACCCTGCGGAAGTTGACCAGGGTCGGGTCGGTCGGGAACAACCTGCCCGAGTCGGCGATGAGGTCTGACGTCGGGGTGAGAGACGTGCGGACCATCCAGTAGAACGGGAAGACCGTCGCGAGGACGACGAGCGCGAGGACGAGCCACGCGACGAGCCTGCCGGGGGCGAGGCGGGCGGGGGCGAACCTGGACCGGGTGCGGACCGGGGTGCCGACGGCGGCGGGGGCTGGCGTGGTGGTGGTCATGCGAGGTCCGATCGGTTGGCGCGCATCATGCGCAGCTGCACGTAGGTCAGGGCGCCCAGGAGCACCACGAGCAGGATCGACACCGCTGAGGCGTAGCCCATGCGGTGGAACGAGAAGGCCAGCTGGTAGATGTAGTAGTAGATGACCCGGACCTCGGGGATCGGGTTGTTGCCGTACCCGACCTGGACGAGGTCGAACACCTGGAACGAGCCGATGAACGAGACGACGAGCACCAGGGCGATGACAGGGCGGATGAGGGGCAGCGTGATCCCGAAGAACATCCGGGTCTCGGAGGCCCCGTCGATCGAGCCGGCCTCGTAGAGCTCGGACGGCACCTGGAGCATCCCTGCGTAGAGCAGGAGCGCCGTGTAGCCGAGGCCCGACCAGACGGAGATCATGACGATGATCCACAGTGCGGCCTTCGGGTTGTAGAAGGTCACGCCGCTGATGCCGATCGAGTCGAGCAGGTTCGAGAGGTAGCCGACGTTGGCGTCGAGCAGCCAGCCCCAGATGAGCGCGATGGCCACGTTGGGCACGAGCCACGGGAGCAGCAGGACCGACCGGAGCCAGGTCTTGAGGTTGAGGCGCTGCATGAGCGCGGCGAGCACGAGGGCGAGCACCATGACCAGGACGATGTTCGCGACCGCGAAGACGGCCGTGATGCGCAGCGAGCTCCACACCTGGGGGTCGGCGGCGACCTGGCGGAAGTTCTCCAGACCGATGAACTCAGGCTCCCGCAGGAGGTTGAAGTCCGTCATGGAGTAGTAGGTGCCGCGGATCGTGGGGTAGATCCAGAACACCGCGAACCCGAAGAGGGCCGGGAGGAGGAGGATGGCCGCGGCCCAGCTCTCCTTGCGGTTCCGGAACGGCTTCTTCACGGTGCGGCCGGACGGCCCGCCGTCGCTGTCGTCGCTGTCTCTGCGTCGGCCGGTATCGGCCGACGTCTCGAGCAGTCTCGTCACTGAGAACCTCCTGGGCTGTGTGGTGCCCCTGCACTGGTCTGATGGTTAGGCTAGGAACTTGCTAGAACCCTGTCAAGCGTTTTACGTAACCTGGGTCACGTGTGCCACTTCCTGCGTGTGGTACTGGTAGTCCACGAGTCGAAGGAGCTGTACACACACATGGCGACGATCCAGGTCAGGGAGTACAACCTCGAGCGCACGCTGGGTGCGATCAGGTCGAGCGGTCCGTCGACCACGTCCGAGCTCACCCGCGCGACAGGTCTCTCGCGCCCGAGCATCAACTCCCTCGTCTCCGAGCTCGTCGGGCTCGGCTGGGTCGACGTGGTCGAGCCCGTGCTCGACGGGCAGGGCGGCCGTCCGCCCCAGCGCTTCGCCTTCAGGAGCAGGGCCGGCCTGCTGGTAGGCCTCGACATCGGCGTGCACAGGATCTCCGTGCTGCTGGCCGACCTCGACGGGACCGTGCTCGTCGACCACCAGGTAGCCGTCGACCCGACGCTCGCCCCGCCCGAGCGGCTCGGGGCGATCGACCAGACCCTGCGCGAGGCCCTCGCCGAGCACGGCGCGAGCCCGAAGGACGTGTGGGCCGTCGGGGCGGCGGTGACGGGGCCCGTCGACGCGACAGGACGCACCTCCCTCTTCAGCCCGCTGCCGGGCTGGACCGACGTCGACCTGGTCGGCCACCTCTCCGCGACCTTCCCGTGCCCTGTGAGCGTCGAGAACGACGTCAAGCTGGCGCTGCTCGCCGAGCACGCGTGGGGAGCCGCGCAGGGCGCCGACGACGTCGTCTACATCCTGGCTGGTCTGCGGACGGGCGCTGCGGCCTTCGTCAACGGTGTGCTGGTCAAGGGCCACGCGGGAGCCGCCGGTGAGATCGGCCGGCTCCCCGTGGTTCGCTGGAAGAAGGCGATCGGCATCCTCCGGGGCGACGACGCCGGTGACGACGAGCTCGACGTGGACGCCGCAGCCGCCTCGACCACCTTCGAGACCGCGCGGCGCGGCGACCCCGGCGCGCGACGGCTCGTCCGCGAGTACGCCCGAGCCGTCGCGACAGGCGCGTCCGCCCTCGTGCTCACCCTCGACCCCGAGGTCGTCGTGCTCGGTGGAGGCAGCACGCCCTGGGCCGACCTGTGGGTTCCGGAGTTCTCGGCGATGGTCGGGCGCAGCGTCATCCGCATGCCCGACGTGCGCGTCTCGACCCTGGGCGGCGACCACGTGGCCCGGGGCGCCGTGAGGCTGGCGATGAGCCAGGTCGAGTCCTCGCACCTGACCGGTGGGATCCGGCCGGCCCGGGCACGGCTCACCGACGCCGACGAGGGCGCCGCGCAGCCTGTCGCGACCTGACGGGGCCCGGACCGCGGAGGGCGACACCGCCGCGACGGCGCGCGCACCCCGGGGCCCGGTCACTCGCCGAGACCCAGGATGCGACGCGCGTTGGTGCTGTAGAGAGAGGTCAGCAGGTCGAGGGGGAGGTCTGCCCCGGAGACCGCCCACCGCCCCTGCGGAGGGATGCTCGCGCCGGGCGCGTAGGGGAAGCTCTCGTCGTCGCTCTCGAGGAACCTGAAGTAGGTCTCGAGGCCGGCGCGCTCGAGCGGGAAGATGTCGGTGCCGAAGAGCACCCTGTCCGGGAACTCCTCGAGCAGGCGGCGGAACCGTCGCGGCTGGCGCCCCAGCTCCGCGACGCGGCCTGCGGTGTCCACGAAGAAGTTCGGGAGCTCGCGCAGCAGCCTCGACACGTGGTCGAGGTCTTCCGCGACGCAGCCGACGTGGGCGCCGATGTAGGTGGTCCCCGGCGTCGCGCGCACGAGCTCCTCGAGGGCTCCGAGGAGACCGTGGAAGGAGGGGTAGACCGAGCGGTCCGCGAAGGACCAGTCCGGCTGCCCGGCGAGCTCGTCGAACCTCTCGTTGTGCGCGTCGAGCGGGTCGAAGAAGGCCATGGGGTCAGCCACGTGGATGAGCACCGGGAGGCCGAGCTCACCGGCGACAGCGAGCACCTCGACCACCCGCGGGTCGTCAGGCTGGACGAGCGCGCCGGAGGCGTCGCGGACCGACAGCCCGAGGCTCTTCCACACCTTGACCCCGCGAGCACCGCGGGCGGCCGAGTCGCGCAGCTGGGCGACGAGGCGGTCGACGCCGTCGGGCTCGGCGAGCAGCGGCCACTCCACCTGGCAGAAGGTGACGAACCTGCCGGGGTGGGCACGGTCGTAGCGGTCGAGGTTGGCCTCGAGGGCGTCGCCCCACAGACCGTCGAGGTTGACCACCGTCGTGAGGTTGGCCTCGTCCATGAGGGCGAGCAGGGCCTCCACGTCAGGGGTGCACCAGTCGTCGGTGAGCCAGCGGCCGAGGTGGTTGTGGATGTCGACAGCCGGGACGGCCGCGCGGGTGACGCGGGTGGTGGGCACCCGCAGCTGCTGCCGGGGCGTCCACCCGGTGACGCGCAGGTCCGGCACGGATGGTGTGCTCGGGTTCACGCCCAGGGCGTCGTGAAGCGGCATCGTCGAGACCTCCGGTGGCTGAAGTTGATCGATTAGGACGTGTTCCAATCAGATTCTTGCATGCCATCGGATGTTGCGCCATGATCGACCCATGGTTCACATCGCGTTCATCGGCGCAGGCAGCGTCGTCTTCACCCGTCAGCTCGTGAGCGACATCCTCCGGTTCCCGGAGCTCGCCGGGGCGCACCTGTCCCTGCACGACATCGACCAGGAACGGCTGGTCGTCGCCGAGGCGACCACCCGTCGCGTCGCCGCCCAGCTCGGGGCCTCCCCCGAGATCACCGCCACCCTCGACCGCCGAGAGGCCCTCGACGGGGCCGACTTCGTCATCAACATGATCCAGGTGGGCGGGGTCGACGCGACGCTGCGCGACCTCACCATCCCCGCGGAGCACGGGCTCCTGCAGACCATCGGCGACACGACTGGCGTCGGCGGGATCTTCCGGGCGCTGCGCACCTTCCCGGTGATCGAGGCGCTCACCGCAGACATGCGCGACGTCTGCCCCGACGCCTGGCTGCTCAACTACACCAACCCGATGGCCATGAACGTCTGGTGGGCCTCCGTCGTCGCCCCCGACATCAAGGTCGCCGGGCTGTGCCACAGCGTCTACTGGACCGCGAACGACCTGGCCGAGCTCGTCGGGGTCCCGGTCGAGGAGACGACCTTCCGGGCCGCCGGGATCAACCACCAGTCGTGGATGGTCCGGTGGGAGCACCAGGGCGAGAGCCTGTACCCGCGCCTGGCGGAGAAGATCGCGGCCGACCCCGAGCTCGAGCGCCGCGTCCGCGTCGAGATGTTCCGGCGCATCGGCTACTACCCGACCGAGACCAGCGAGCACTCCTCCGAGTACCTGCCGTGGTTCCTGCGGTCGCCCGAGCAGATCGAGAGGTACCGCCTCAAGCCCCTCGAGTACGCCGACATCAGCCGCGCCAACCTCGCCCAGCTCGACGAGACGCGGCGGATCCTCGCCGCCGACGAGGACTTCACGCTCGACGCGGGCGCGAGCGAGTACGCACCGCAGATCATCCACTCGATCGTCACGGGCACCCAGCGCGAGGTGCACGTCAACGTGCCGAACGTCGGGCTGATCGACAACCTGCCGCAGGGCGCGGTCGTCGAGGTCCCGGCGACGGTCGACAGCTCCGGGATCCACCCCGTCCCGATGGGCGCCCTCCCGGTCCAGTGCGCGGCGGTCAACCAGCCCTACGCCTCTGTCGCGGGGCTCACCGTCGAGGCGGCACGCCGCGGCGACCCGCTCCTGGTCCGCCAGGCTGCGCTGGTGGACCCGAACACGTCGTCGACCCTGACCCCTGAGCAGATCTGGTCGCTGTGCGACGAGCTGGTCGCGGCGCACGGCGACCTGCTGCCGCCGGCGCTGCGCGTGCAGCTCGGCAGCTGACGCCGCAGTCTGGCAGTCCCGCAGTCCCGCAGTCCCGCAGTCCCGCACGCAGGACGCCAGAAGCCCTCGACCGGAGTTCGTCCGGTCGAGGGCTTCTGCGTGCTGCGGAGGCGGAGGGATGTGAACCCACGGTCGGCTTTCACCGACCCCCACGAGCTGCCATGTACACCTGATGCTGCCTGATGGGACAGTAGAAGGGCCGTGACCTCACACCTGCAGTACCTCTACGAAGTGGACTCAACGATGGCAACGGACAGCCGGAGATCCACCAAGGCGATCGTTGCACTTGGTGCCACATCCGTAGCGACGGCCACCCTGGCATTTCTTGCATGGTCCACTCTTGGGCCTCAAGGTCAGCTCGACTGCACAGTGGAGACGAATGTCGACACCGAGAGAGCCGTCGTCGAGTCGATGCCAAACTGCGCACCGTAGTTCCGACGCCCCCTCCGCACTCACGCCCGCCACCACGAGCTGAGACGAACTCCCCCACTTCCCCGGGCCCGCTAGGTGGGACCTGTCGGACGCACGAGCATCGCTCAGCATGGCCGGCGCTAGCCAGCCTCTAGCGATCTGTTGGCCCAGGGACTGCTCGCGAGAGCCAAGAGCCGCCCCTGCCGAGCACAGGGTGCTGACACGAGAACAGCCCCTGACCCGGTGCTCTTCCCAGGTCAGGGGCTGTTCTGCTGCGGAGGCGGAGGGATTTGAACCCACGGTCGGCTTTCACCGACTCCAGTTTTCAAGACTGGTGCATTAGGCCGCTCTGCCACACCTCCTCGCATCCTGCTGCGCGTCACCCTGAGGTGCACGCGCCGTCAGACGCACTGGACATCCTGCCACGAGACCCGCCCCGAACCGAACTCCCCACGCGCACCCAGAGCGTCGACCGCACCGAGGTCGCCGAGGTCGCCCTCGGAGGACCGAGGTCGTACGGACACGCCAGAACACCCCGAGGGCAGGAACGATCCGGCGTGTCTGTACGACCTCGCGGGCGGGGATACGACCTGGCCGACGGACGTACGACCTGGGGGCAGGACGGGCGACCTCGTGACCGGACACGACAGGCGACCTCGCGGACCGGAGGCGACCCGGGAGAGGACGGGACGACCTCGCGGCACGACATGCGACCTGGGCGAGGACCGTGCGACCTCGCCGCACGACGGGCGACCTCGCGGCCGAGGGGGGATCGGCCGCGAGGTCAGTCTGGTCGAGCAGCTGGGTCAGGCGGCCCGGATCTGCTGCATGGCGTGCTGCACGAGCGCGATGAGCGACTGCTTGGTCGCCGCGCGCGAGCGGGCGTCCGTGTAGAGCATCGGCACGTGAGCAGGGATCTGGAGCGCCTCGCGGACGTCCTCCAACCGGTGCTTGGCCACCCCGTCGAAGCAGTTGACGCCCACCACGAAGGGGATGCCGCGCGACTCGAAGTAGTCGACTGCCGGGAAGCACTGCTCCAGGCGGTCGGTGTCGACGAGCACCACGGCGCCGATCGCGCCACGCACCAGGTCGTCCCACATGAACAGGAAGCGGTCCTGGCCCGGCGTGCCGAAGAGGTACAGCCACAGCGAGCCCGGGAGTTCGATGCGCCCGAAGTCCATCGCGACAGTCGTGGTCGTCTTGCGGTCGGACACGCCGCCGGCGTCGTCCACGCCGACCGAGTGCTCGGTCATCGCGGCCTCGGTGTTGAGAGGCTCGATGTCGGAGATCGACCCGATGAACGTCGTCTTGCCGACGGCGAACCCGCCTGCGACCACGATCTTGACGACCGTGGGCGCTCCGACGGGCTTGCTCACAGCGGTGGCCTCGGCCGGTCCGCTAGAGGGCTGAAATACCATTGAGAACACTCTCCAACACACTCAGGGACAGGGCCGGGTTCTGGCCGTGACCGGTGTGAACATTGACTGGCGTAGACGTGTGGATGGTCAGGTAGCCGTCCTCGGCGAGGTCCGCGATGAGGATGCGGACCACCCCGAGGGGCATCCGCAGGAGCGCGGACACCTCGGCGATCGACACGTACGTGCTGGCGGCGTGGCTGAGGATCGCCCGCTTCTCGGGCGGCAGGCCACGGCTGTCGACAGCCCCCGGGAGCACTTCGATGAGGGTCTCGAGGGGCAGGTTCGACGTCGCCGACCGCACACGACCACCGGTCACGGCGTAGGGCCGCACCGTCGCGGCCTCGAAGTGCTCGCCGTCCATGGAGTGCGAGCTCGACCGTCTGTTCATCATGGCAACCTCATCCGACCGGGGCGCGGACGGCTCCGTCGACCGGCAGGCTGCTGCGCATCTCGGTGATGAGCTGAGGCGTCAGCGTCGCCTCGGTCCGAGAGACCAGCATCGCCATCTCGTAGCCGATCAGACCGACGTCGCACGTCGAGTCCGCGACAGCCGCGAGGACAGAGCCGTTGGACACGTTCATGAGGAACAGGAAGCCGTTGTCCATCTCGATGATGGACTGACGGACCGCACCTCCGTTGAGCTGGCGGGACGCCCCGCGGGTCAGGCTCGACATGCCGGACACGATCGCGGCGAGCTGGTCGCCGCTGGTCCGGTCCAGGTTGTCGGACATGGCCATGAGCAGGCCGTCGGCCGACACGACCAGGGTGTGACGGGTGCCAGGAACTGTCCTGACGAAGTTGTCCAGCAACCAACCGAAGTTCGTCGCCTCGGTGCTGAGAGCGCTCACGCTTCCTCCTTCTCGATGCCTCAGTGGCGAAAGACCATCAACGCGGCTGGGGCGCCGAGTCTGGGACGTACTGCGTGCCGAGGCCGCCGGCGGGTGCCGGTGCCTCCGCGGTGGGACCGTCGGCCTCGGGTGCCTGGCGACCACGCGAGGTGGCCGACTGGAACGCCGAGAGCCTGGAGCGAAGCTCGGCCGCGTCGCGGCTGATCTTCTGGGACGCGAGGTCGTCGGTGGATTCCGCGACCTCTCCACGGGTACGGCGGGTCAGCCCGCCGCCCTGTGAGGTTTCGACCGCCGCAGGGCGGTAGGAGGACAGCTGGCTCAGCTCGGCCAGCGCCTGCTCCTGGATGTTCGACCGCATGGCGAGCATCGAGGACATGTCCGAGCTGATCTGCCCGGGGGGCGTCCAGCTGTCGCCCGACCCGGCGATCTTGCCGAGCTCGGCGAGCGCGGTGTCCGGGACAGGAGCAGGGTTCCAGGAGCCGCTCGCCAGGTCGGGCAGCGTGCTGCCCGACGGTGACGGGGCCGGTGCCCACGCGACAGGCTCCGCCACGGGCGCGGTCGCCAGCACGGGGGCGGGCTCGGGCAGGAAGAGGGGC